>NZ_CP131935.1:3771339-4399895 GCF_030704305.1 Massilia sp. R2A-15
CGGCGCATGGCGCGATTCGTAGGTGGAAAACACATGCATGATCGGCCCGAAGCTCTCGGTCGTGCGCGCCAGCTCTGTCTCGTAGAAACCGGCGTCGTTGAACGGCTTGGTGACGCGGCCGATGTAGTCGTCCACCGTCAGCGTCACCGCCGGGGTGCTGCCGTCCGGCCGCGTGCCCACCGCCACCAGCTTGCCCTGCGGCGCGAACAGCGAACGCAGGCGGTTCCAGTCGCGCGGCTTGCCCGCCGGGCCCGAGATCACGTCGTACAGCGCGGCGAGGATGGCGTCGGGCGAGCCGACATCGGCCGGCTGGGCGGCCGGCGTCAGCGCCGCCGGCGCAGGTTTCGCGTCCTGCGCGATCGCTGCGGGCGCGGTGAAGGCGCCCAGCGCCAAGGCAATGATCAGTGCTGCCGGTACCGAAGGTTTCATGCATATCTCCTGTTATTGGTATGGTGGCCGCATGATCGGGCATTTCGGGCCGAAAGTCACGCCCCCGCCCTTACCTTGTTTATAATCAGGTAAATCAAACAAGGCCCCATATCATGAACGAACAATTCTCCAAGAAGGCCGAAGCCTGGTCGGCGCGCTTCTCCGAACCGGTCTCCGACCTCGTCAAACGCTACACCGCCTCGGTCTTCTTCGACAAGCGCCTGGCCATGTTCGACATCGAAGGCTCGCTCGCGCACGCCGAGATGCTGGCAGCGCAGGGCATCATCAGCGCGGCCGACCGCGCCGAGATCGAGCGCGGCATGGCCCAGATCAAGGGCGAGATCGAGGGCGGCAGCTTCGAGTGGCTGCTCGACCTCGAAGACGTCCACCTGAACATCGAGAAGCGCCTGACCGAACTGGTGGGCGACGCCGGCAAGCGCCTGCACACCGGCCGCTCGCGCAACGACCAGGTCGCGACCGACATTCGCCTGTACGTGCGCGCCGCGATCGACGACATCGTGCTGCTGCTGCAGTCGCTGCGCGGCGCCCTGCTCGACGTCGCCGACAAGCACGCCGACACCATCCTGCCCGGCTTCACCCACATGCAGGTGGCGCAGCCGATCACTTTCGGCCATCACATGCTGGCCTACGTCGAGATGTTCGGCCGCGACGTCGAGCGCATGCAGGATGCGAGGAAGCGCGTGAACCGCCTGCCGCTGGGCGCCGCCGCGCTGGCCGGCACCACCTTCCCGATCGACCGCCTGCGCGTGGCGAAAACGCTGGGCTTCGACGACGTCTGCCACAACTCGCTGGACGCTGTTTCGGACCGCGACTTCGCCATCGAATTCTGCGCGGCTGCCGCGCTTGTGATGATGCACGTGTCGCGCATGTCGGAAGAGATGATCATCTGGATGAGCCCACGGGTCGGCTTCATCGACATCGCCGACCGCTTCTGCACCGGTTCGTCGATCATGCCGCAAAAGAAAAACCCGGACGTGCCGGAACTGGCGCGCGGCAAGACCGGCCGCGTGTATGGCCACCTGACCGGCCTCCTGACCCTGATGAAAGGCCAGCCGCTGGCCTACAACAAGGACAACCAGGAAGACAAGGAGCCGCTGTTCGACACCGTCGACACCGTGACCGACACGCTGCGCATCTTCGCCGACATGGCCGGCGGAATAACCGTCAAGCCGGACGCGATGCGCGCCGCCGCGCTGCAGGGCTACGCCACGGCGACCGACCTGGCCGACTATTTGGTCAAGAAAGGCCTGCCGTTCCGCGACGCCCACGAAGCCGTGGCGCGCGCCGTGCGCGCCTGCGACGACGCCAAATGCGACCTGTCGGAGATGCCGATCGAGCGCCTGCGCGAATTCTCCGCGCTGATCGGCGACGACGTGTTCGCCGTGCTGACGCTGGAAGGCTCGGTCGCCGCCCGCGACCACGTCGGCGGCACCGCGCCGAACCAGGTGCGCGCGGCGATCGCCCGCATCCGCGGCCAGCTGGGTCAATAAGGAAGACGCCGATGTTCATGTCCCTCTCGCGCGCCATCGACAAATTCAACGAAAAGATCGCAGGCGCCGTGAGTTGGGCGCTGCTCGCCGCGGTGATCATCTGCGCCGCCAATGCGCTGGTGCGCTACATCTTCAAAATGAGCTCCAACAGCTGGCTCGAAATCCAGTGGTACCTGTTCGCCGCCGTGTTCATGCTGGCCAGCGCCAACACCCTCAAACGCGACGAGCACGTGCGCATCGACGTCGTCACCAGCCACTTCTCGAAGCGCACCCAGGTCTGGATCGACCTGGTCGGCTACCTGCTGTTCCTGCTGCCGGTGTGCCTGCTGATCCTCTATTACGGTATCCCGTTCGCGCGCTACTCTTTTAGCAGCGGCGAGATGTCGTCGAGCGCGGGAGGCCTGATCGTCTGGCCCGTCAAGCTGCTGGTGCCGGTCGGCTTCGCGCTGCTGATGCTGCAGGGGATCTCCGAAATCATCAAGCGCATCGCCTTCCTGGCCGGGCGCATCGACGGCCACGAATTCGCCAAGCAGGTCACCACGCCGGAACAGGAAATCGAAGCCATCAAATCAGCCAACCAGCTGTAGCGGCGGCCGGGGGTCTGGTCCTGCGGACCTGACCCCATGTTGAGGATATCGACGAAACCGAGATTACACCGGTGTATTTGTGGCGAAATCAAAATGGGGTCAGGTCCGCAGGACCAGACCCCTTAAAAAATAAGAATAGTAAACCTGGGGACACATGGAACAATTCATCATCGCCAACCTGGCGCCCATCATGTTCGGGACGCTGGTCATCTTCCTGCTGTCGGGTTTTCCGGTGGCGTTTTCCCTGGCCGCGAACGGCCTGTTCTTCGGATTTGTCGGCATCGAGCTGGGACTGCTCAAGCCCGAACTGCTGCAGGCGCTGCCGAACCGGATCTTCGGCATCATGGCCAACGACACCCTGCTGGCGATCCCCTTCTTCACCTTCATGGGCCTGATCCTCGAACGATCCGGTATGGCCGAGGACCTGCTCGACACCATCGGCCAGCTGTTCGGACCGATCCGCGGCGGCGTGGCCTACGCGGTGATCTTCGTGGGCGCGCTGCTGGCGGCGACGACCGGCGTGGTAGCCGCATCGGTCATTTCGATGGGCCTGATCTCGCTGCCGGTGATGCTGCGCTACGGTTACGACAAGCGCCTGGCCTCCGGCGTGATCGCCGCATCGGGCACGCTGGCGCAGATCATCCCGCCGTCGCTGGTGCTGATCGTGATGGCCGACCAATTGGGCCGCTCGGTCGGCGACATGTACCGCGCCGCTTTCGTGCCCGGCCTGCTGCTGACCGTGATGTATGCCGGCTACGTGCTGGCGCTGTCGATCTTCAAGCCGTCGCACGTGCCGGCGCTGCCGCCGGAGGCGCGCAACCTGAAGGAGCCGAACGGCGATAGCGGCGTGCGTTCGCTGCTGGCGCTGACCGTCTGCACGGTGGCGATCGGCTACGGCTTCGCCAGCTGGTATGGCGCGCGCCACCCGAACCTGGCGGCCGATGAACTGGGCATCTTCTCGGCGGGCGTGGCCACCGCGGCCGCCTTCGTGTTCGCGCTGGCCAACCGCCACCTGAAAATCGGCCTGCTCTCGCGCATGGCCGAAAAAATCGTCTTCGTGCTGATCCCGCCTCTGGCGCTGATCTTCCTGGTGCTGGGCACCATCTTCGTCGGCCTGGCCACGCCGACCGAGGGCGGCGGCATGGGCGCGGCCGGCGCGCTGATCCTGGCCACGGCCAACGGGCGCCTGAACTGGGGCCTGGTGCGCCAGGCCATGATGTCCACCACCCGGCTGTCGGCCTTCGTGATCTTCATCCTGGTCGGCTCGACCGTGTTCTCGCTGGTGTTTCGCGGCGTGAGCGGCGACCTGTGGGTGGAGCATCTGCTCACCAGCCTTCCGGGCGGCTCCACCGGCTTCCTGGTGGTGGTGAACATCATGTTCTTCCTGCTCGCGTTCTTCCTCGACTTCTTCGAGCTCGCGTTCATCCTGGTGCCGCTGGTCGGGCCGGTGGCCGACAAGCTGGGCATCGACCTGATCTGGTTCGGCGTGCTGCTCGGCGTGAACATGCAGACCTCGTTCATGCACCCGCCGTTCGGCTTCGCGCTGTTCTACCTGCGCTCGGTGGCGCCGAAGGAAGTCAAGACAACCGACATCTACTGGGGCGCGATTCCGTTCGTGCTGATCCAGGTCGCGATGGTGGCGCTGATCATCGCCTTCCCGCGCCTGGTGTCGATCGAGAAGAAGACCGACATGAAGGAACAGCTGGAGCTGAAAATCGACGTGCCGCAGCCGGACATGCAGACGCCGACCTACGACCCGGAGCAGAAGTAAGCCTGGGTCTGCCCCCGCGGGTCAGACCCTTTTCTTTTTTAGACGGAACCGAGCAATGCGTGTTTCGCTGATGATGTTTTCCTTCCTGGTTGCCGCCGGCGCGCAGGCCGATCCCGACCTCGCCGCCCAGGCGCGCATCGAACAACAGGCCTTGAGCGCCAACGCGCCGATCGCCCGGCGCGACGGCAACGCGCTGCTTTTGACGCTTGCTACTAAAAGCGTAGCACGGCTGAACTCGGTCCCCAGCTGCGCCGGCCCGGAAGACTGCCTGCACTACCACCTGATGGGCATGTCGCCCGACCGCCAGTTCTTTGATGTCGCCGCACAAGCCTACGAATCGGCCACGCGCTTCTGGATTTCGCGCGCCAGCGGCCAGCGCGTCGAGGTCTACGCCGAGCCGCATGCGTCGCCCGATCGCAAGTACATCGTCAGCGCCAACCCGGTCGAATTTGGCGGCACCAATGGCGTCTTTGTGTGGGAAGTGGAACGTGGCGAATTGCGCGAGCGATTCCGCTCCGAGCCGTCGGACCATCGCCTGTACGGCTTCGTGCGCTGGGTCGACGCCAGTACGGTGCAGCTGGCGGGAGCCGATGGCGCCTGCCCGGCCAAACTGTCGCGCCGGCACGGCCGCTGGAAGCTGACCACTGATGCAACAGTGTCGTGCAAACAACGATGAAAAGATTCTCCTGAGTAATTAGTTTCCTTCATGCTATATTTTGAAACTAACAATTTCTAAAGGGCTGCAGGATGGGAACGCTGTACGACGTGCTGGGCCTGAACCGCCTGAGCAATGCCACGCAGATCGAGCAGGGTTATCGCACTGCGCTGGAAAACCTGTGCGGCGGCGACGCGCACGCCGAGCAGGATATGATCCGCGCCAGGGAGATCAAGGAGGCCTACGCGATCCTGTCGTCGCCGGCGCGACGCGACGCGTATGACGCACAGCTCAAGGTCAGGGAACAGGCCACGATCCAGGTTATCGAAGCGCCGCGCAACCGTTGGCCGGCGATCGGCCTGATCGTGCTGGCGCTGGTCGCCGGGCTGGCGTACACCAACCACAATTCGAAAAAGCTGGAAATCGAACGGGTCGCGCTCGAGGCGGCAAAAGCGAAGAACGCCGCCGACGCGGCCGCGCTGGTGGCGCAGGCGGAAGAAGCCAGGCTCGAACAGGCAAAGCTGTCGGAGAAAAGCCGCGCCGACGCTATCCGTTCGCGCGAGGTTGAGCTGGCCCGTTACGAGGGCCAGCGCATCCGCGAGCAGGAACAAGCAGCGGAGTACCAGGCCGACCGGCGCCGCCAGTTCGCCGAGCGCCAGCAGGAGTCGGCGACCCGGCGCGCCAAGTACGAACAGGCGCAGGAAGAGCGCGCGGCGCAGATGCGCAACTATCAGCGGGAGATGGACATGCGGCGCGCGCTGGCGATCCCGATCGTGCGGCACTGAGCCCGAATGGGGAAATGGGTCTGGTCCCGCGGACCTGACCCGTTTTTGCGTCGTCAAGAATATTCAAGATGGGGTCAGGTCCGCTGGACCAGACCCCGAAGCGCGGCGGCCGCTTAGTTATTCAACAGGACCTGGGCGATGAGGCCGGTGGCGATGGCCGCCAGCACGTAGTTGTCATCGGCCTGCACCCATTGATAGCCGCGCGGCGGCGCGCTCAGGCGGCGGCTGCGCCAGTCGCTGACCACGTAACGGTCGCCGCGGTACTCGCTGCGTACATACCCGCCGCGGCGCATCTCCTGGCGGTAGCCGTCGCCATACGCATGGTACGACTGGCCATAGTCGCTGCGGCCATAGCTGTCGTTGCGGCCGTAGCTGTCGTTGCGGTCGTGCCGCTCGCCGCGCGCGTTCCAGTCGCGGCGCTCGTTTTGGCCGCGATCCTGGTAGCGGTTGTAATCGTTGCCGCGCTGCGCCTGGTCGTAGCGGTCGCCGCCGTGATCGTAGCGTTGGGCGAAAGCGGGAGCACTTGCCATCATGCACACGGCCATCAGGCCCGAGATAACAGATTTCGTGTTCATAGGATTCCTTTGCAATGTGGGAACGGAGGACATCCGCTTTGCTGCACCAACGCCTCTAGTAGACCAGCTTGCTCGCCGCGAATCTACCGCGCTCAGGTAAGCGACGTTACAAGACGTATCCGCGCAGCGCCCTATTCCCAGGCGTCCGGAGCGATCTGCCCGAGTCCCTGGAACACCGGCTTGCAAAAGAAGTAGCCCTGCATCAGGTTGATGCCGGCGTCCGCGAGGAAATCGCGTTCGGCGCGGGTTTCGATACCTTCGGCCAGCACCCGGATTCCCAGCTCGGCGCACATCGCGGTGATGGCGCGCACGATGGCCTGGCGCGGCGCGCTGGTGTCGATATTGCGCACCAGGTCCATGTCGATCTTGATCACGTCGGGCTGGTATTCCGCCAGCAGGTTCAAGCCCGCGTAGCCGGCGCCGAAGTCGTCGATCGCGGTCTGGAAGCCGAAGCGGCGGTATTCGCGGAAGATGTTCACCAGGTGGGCGCGGTCTTGTACCCGCTCGCCCTCGGTGACTTCGAAAATAATCCGCTCGATCGGGAAGCCGTGCACGCGCGCCGCCTCGAAGGTGCTGCGGATGCACACTTCCGGCCGGTACACGGCATTCGGCAGAAAATTAATCGACAACAGTTCGCGCATGCCCAGGCGCGCCGCGCCGGCCACCGCCTTGACGCGGCAGGCCTGGTCGAACCGGTAGAGGTTCTCGGGCGTCACCTGGGCGAGCACGCTGGCCGCCGATTCGCCACGCGGGCCGCGCACCAGCGCTTCATGGGCGTAGATGGCGCGGCCGGAGAAATCGACGATGGGCTGGTAGGCATACTCGAACTCGAAGCCCACCGCTTCGCCGTCGCGGCATCCCGGGCAAGCCACATTGGCTGCCAGCCGCACCTTCTCGGGCACAATTTCAATCACGTGCAATTCCTTGGTCTGAAAAACCGGGGGATTCTAGCAGAGCGCGCCAGTCCGGCTCGCGCAACATGGGCTTGCTGTAATGGACAGCCGGGTCGCCCGCTGATAGATTGCGACATCGCCCCCAACGGAGAAACCATGCGCCGCCCGTACCTGCCAGCCCTTCTGATCGCCGTCTGCGGCGCCGCCTTCGCGCAAACGCCATCGCGTCCCAGTCCCGGCGAGATGCTGCAAGTGACCGACGCGACGCTCGAGCGCAGCATCGAGACGCAGATCGCCGCGCAGCTCAAAGTGGCCGAGCGTCCGGAAACCGCCGAGCGGCTGGCCAGCTTCAAGAAAAACCTGTTCGACGCGCTGCGCAAGAAGGGCTTCACGGCCGAACAGAGCCTGCAGATCGTGATCGCCACGCCGCTGCCGGCGCTGGCGGCGGGCGCGAAATGACGCGGCTCCGTTTGGCGGGCGCCGTCCTGCTGGCCATATTTGGCGCCGGCGCGCAAGCGCAGCAGGTTGCGGACCTTTCCTACCGTCCGCCGCTGACGGCGCCGGCCTACCGGGAGGACGCCGGTCCGCGCATTGCAATCGATTCGGGCCACTATAACTTCCATACTGCCGACGGCCGCTACCAGCCCTTTGCAGAGCTGCTGCGCCGCGATGGTTTCCGCGTCGGCGGATCCGGCGCCGCTCTGTCCGCGCAATCGCTGGCCGGGATCGACGTACTGGTCATCGCCAACGCGCTCAATCAAGTCAACCAGCGCGACTGGCGCCTGCCGAATCCCGCCGCATTCACCGAGGCCGAAATCGCAGCGCTGCGCGAGTGGGTGGACAACGGCGGATCGCTGCTGCTGATCGCCGACCACATGCCCTTTGCCGGAGCCGCCACGACGCTCGCCCGCGCATTCGGCGTCGAATTTTCCAACGGCTTCGCAGGCCGCTCCGAGACCGACGTCGGGCCGATCGACTTCACGCTCGAGCACGGGCTCGCGCACAGCGCCGTCACGGAAGGCCGCAATGCGTCGGAACGCATCAGCCACGTGATCAGCTTCACCGGGTCGGCGTTCAAGCCGCCCGCCGGCGCGATCCCGGTGATGACGTTCGCACCGGGATACGTGTCGCTGCTGGCAAAAGCGCCATTCAGGTTCGATGCGTCCACGCGGCGCGTGCCGCTTGCAGGGTGGTCCCAGGGCGCCCTGCTCACGGCCGGAAAAGGCCGCGTCGCGGTGTTCGGCGAAGCCGGCATGTTCACCGCGCAGCTGGCCGGCCCGCAGGCGCGGCCTTTCGGCATGAACGCGCCGGACGCCGACCAGAACGCGCAGTTCCTTCTCAACGTCGCGCACTGGCTGGCGCGCACGCCGGGCATTGAACCATGATCCTCGAATCCATCAACCGCTCCCTTTTCCTGAGCTGGAACGCCGATCCCTCGGCTGCGGCGTGGAAGCTGAAATTCGCCGAGGCCGTGGCGAACGACCTGATTTTCGTCATCCCGCTGATCCTGGTGGCGCTGTGGTGCTGGGGCGGCAGGCAGCAGCGCGACACCGCCCTGAAGATTTGCGCGGTGGCGCTGATTGCGCTGGGCGTCAACCAGCTGCTCGCGCTGGCGTTTCCGCATCCGCGGCCCTTCGCCATCGGCCTGGGACACACCTTCATCCCCCATGCGGACGACTCGTCCTTCCCGAGCGACCATGCGACCGTGTTCGCGGCGATGGGCGTCACACTGCTGTTCGCGTCCGTCCGCTCGGCGCTCGGCTGGACCGTGCTGTTCCTGGGATCGTGGGTGGCCTGGGCGCGCATCTACCTCGGCGTGCACTACCCTCTCGATATGGTCGGCGCAGTTGCCGTCGTCGCGGCGGTGTGCGCGCTGATCGGGCCCGTTTGGATTCTCTTTGGGCCGCGCGTGCTCGAAGGCGTGGAAAAGCTGTACCGGCTGGTGCTGTCAAATCCCATCCAGCGTGGCTGGATTCGTCGCTGATTTCTCTCGATTGGTAATCGCAAATATGAAAATGCGCGCTCTCTCCACACTGGCGTTGTTCGTTCTTGCCTGGACTGCCGGGCCGGTGCTGGCCGCAGACCCTCTTCCCCCGATGCCGTGGATGCCGAAGGGTTTTTCCGTAAAATCGATCGACGAACAGAATTTGCCGGAGTCGATGAAGGAGAAGATACGGGCCAAGGTTCGATACATGAACGAGCACAAGGTGATCCCGGCCAGCGAACATGAAGTCGCTGACTTTGCCGTGATCGAAGCCGAGCACCGCGCGCGCAACAAAGCGCACCCCTCGACGACCTTTACGCCATCGAATCTCGATGCAACAACGTTGGGCGGGCAGCCATTGTTAGGTGCCGTCACACATGGCGTCTACAACAACAATTCCTGGAGCGGGCTCTCGCGCCTATTCAGTCATCCGCAACTCGAACGCGTGCTGCTGGATGAGACGGATCTGGCCACGCCCGGTGGCGGAGCAACATTCACCAAGGAGATGATCAATGCGGACATCAACGGCGCGCCCGGGATGATTTTGAGCCAGCAAGGCAGCGAGAAGAAATCCATCACGCGCCTGATGTGGTACGCCGGCGGCATGCTTTACGAACTGAGCATCCCTCGCGTGGACGATCAGTCCCGCGATGCGCTACTGGACATCGCGCGGCAGCTGCGCCGCTGATTTCAGGCGCCGCAGCTGCGCGGCCTGGTAGGCGCCGAAGGCGTCGTTGAACAGGCAACGGATCAGCGGATCGTCAACCACGTCCGCGTCCGCGATCTCTTCTTCCGTCGTCGCATCGAACGCGGTGTCGTTGATGCGCACGTACATCGACGTCAGCGACTCGCCCAGTGCCAGCGCGGCGTAGATCTTCGCCACCGATACCTCGGTCAGCCAGGTGATGGCCCCATCCTCGACCGGCTCGATGGCGTCGCCCTCCACGCGATAGTCGAAATGCGCCACGGCGCCCGTGTGGTCGTACACCGCCAGCCGCCAGTGCCGCGGCTTCTTGAAGTAGCTGTCCTCCGGCAGTTCCATCGTCCGGTACTTGTCCGGCAGGCCCGTTCGGCAGTAATCCATCACCAATGCCGTTTGCGCATCGGTGAGCGGCTCGAACCGGCGCGCGATGTCGGCAGTCGGCGGCGGCGCGGCGTCGGGCCGGTAGCCGTAATCGACATCCTGGTCGCCCACCGGCAGCACCCAGCTCAATGGCGCCGCGGCGGTCAGCGCATCGGCGGAAAGCACGAACGACACCGATGGATCGAGCCGGACCACCCGCGTCGCCGGCAGCGCGGATTCGACCGCGGCGGTGAACTGGCGATAGCTGATCGGGAACATCGCGTGGTTG
This sequence comes from Massilia sp. R2A-15, assembly GCF_030704305.1. NCBI lineage: Bacteria > Pseudomonadati > Pseudomonadota > Betaproteobacteria > Burkholderiales > Oxalobacteraceae > Massilia > Massilia sp. R2A-15. The sequence goes on from NZ_CP131935.1 coordinate 3,781,882, forward strand.
TACCAGGACCACGGCTCCTGCACAAACTGGCAGGAGCTCGGCACCACATAGCGCGGCGCCAGCACCCGGAGCTGATCGATCCACTCCTGCGGCACTTCGGGCGCCGAATGGTCGGCGCGCATCGGCGCGATGACCTCGATCTCGCGCATGGTCTGGAACGGCCACAGGACCATGTCCCAGGGCGCTGCGCGCGCCAGCCCGGCGAGCGCCGGCGGCGCAATCCAGGAGTCCACCACGTTGAGCACCTTCACGCCCGCGGCCTCGATTTGGTACATCGAATCGACCTCCGCGTCGAGGGCCTCGCGCGGCGTAACCGTGAATGGCCCGACCGCCACCGCCTCGTCGGTGCGCAGCGGATGCACCTGCTCGAAACCGAGCTCGCGGATCATCGCGAACAGTTCGTCGAACTGGCAGTACAGGTAGATTGGCGTTGCGCGGTCCAGCAGGTCGAGGCTCTCCAGCGAGCAGTGGTCGTCGTGGAAGTGGGAGATGAACACCGCGGCCAGGTCCAGCTTGCGCACCTGCTCCAGGTCGAAGCGCACCTCCGGGAAGGCGTGGCAGTTGCGGCTGAACGGATTTTCGAAGATCGGATCGAACGCGATGCGCGTGCCGCCGCACTCGAACAAATAGCCGGCGTGGAGGATTCTGGAGATGGTCAGGGACATCCTGCCAGTATAGACGGTGCGTCCCTTGGAGCGGTAGCGCACAGATGCAGCCGGGAAAACGGTGGATGCTGTCCTTACAATCCCACATTTAAGGCCGCCGCAATGATCGACCCATCCACGAACAAGACCGATTCCGAAGTCGGCAGGCGCACGCTTCGCATCGAGCTGGCGCCGAAAACCCTCTTCACCATCGTCGCGATGGTGGTGGCGGTGGCCCTGCTCACCCGGCTGGTCCCGGTCATCCTGGTGCTGATCGCGGCGCTGATGCTGGTCGGGACCCTCAATCCCACGGTCGAAGCGCTGGAGCGCCGCAAGATCAACCGCAATGTCGCGATCGGCGTGGTGTTCGCGGCAATGCTGGTCGTCCTCGGCCTGCTGGGAGTGTTCACCGTTCCGGCGCTGGTCGAACAGGTGGCAAGCCTGGTTCAGCAGGAGCCCAAACTGCGCGCGCAACTGGTCAAGTTCCTGTCGTCGTATCCGCTGACCGGATCGCTGGCCGAGAGCCTGCGCAGCCTGAAATATGCGGCGCTGTTCAAATCGTACAGCGCCGAAGCGATGGCGCTGTCGAAAGACCTGTTCGAGATCGTTGCCTACGGCGCCGGCGCGTTCTTCCTCGCGCTGTACATCATGATCGACCGCGACCGCCTGCGCGGCGCGCTGTACGCGGCCATCCCGCGCGCGCACCACATCAAGCTGTCGCGCATCCTGCTCAATTTGGAGACCATCGTCGGCGGCTACGTGCGCGGCCAGGTCATCACCTGCGCGATGATGGCGATCTTCCTGTTCGTCCTGCTGACCGCGTGCGGCGTGCCCAATGCGGTCGCGATCGCGGCGTTCGGCGGCATCGCCGACGTGCTGCCCTTCATCGGCATCTTCCTGACCATGATCCCGGCGGTGCTGGCGGCGCTGGCCACCAGCAGCTTTGCCGCCACCGTGGTGTTTGTCCTGCTGCTCTGCTACGAGGAATTCGAAAGCCGGGTGCTGATCCCGATCGTGTATGGCCGCGCGCTGCGGCTGCCATCGTCCATCGTGCTGTTCGCGCTGATTGCCGGCGGCACGCTATATGGTATCGCGGGCGCGCTGCTGGCATTGCCGGTCGCCGCGACGCTGCTGATGCTGATCGACGAGCTGAAAGTGGAAATGCCGGGCGAGACGGCGCAGGCAAAGGACGACGAGATCGAAGCGGACGACGTGATCGGTGAAGAGGAATATTTGCGGCGCACGGACGGCATGCCGGCGGAAGCTGCCGCCGGCATCGCGCTGGAGATATCGGAAGAGAAAAAGCTTCAGGAAGACGCCGCGCAAAAGGAAGATGGGGTCGGGTCCGCGGGACCAGACCCCGTGCCCGTCAGTTCTTCTTCATCACCAGGGTAAGAATGTCGTAGCTGGCCACCAGCTCGTCATTCTGGTTGGTGACCTGGACGTCCCAAGCCACCACGCCCTGCCCCACGCCGCGCTCGTCGGTGCGGTTGCGGTCCACCTTGCGCTTGCAGGTCAGGCGCGCGCGGATGGTGTCGCCGATCGCCACCGGCGTGATGAAGCGCAGGTTGTCGAGGCCGTAGTTGGCCAGCACCGGACCCGGCGCCGGCGAGACGAACAGGCCGGCCGCCGCCGACAGCACGAAGTAGCCGTGCGCGATGCGCTTGCCGAACTGCGAATCCTTCGCGGCGATCTCGTCGAAGTGCATGTAGAAGAAATCGCCCGAAATGCCGCCGAAGGACACGATGTCCGCTTCGGTCACGGTGCGGCGGTGCGTCAGCAGCGAGTCGCCCATCTTCAGGTCTTCGAAGTATTTGCGGAACGGGTGCAGGTCGCTTTCCTGCACCGCGGCGCCGCGCACATATTCGCCGGTGACCGCTGCCAGCATTGTCGGCGAGCCCTGGAGCGCGGCGCGCTGCAGGAAGTGGCGCACGGCGCGCACGCCGCCCAGCTCTTCGCCGCCGCCCGCGCGACCCGGGCCGCCGTGCTTGAGCTGCGGCAGCGGTGAGCCGTGGCCGGTCGAATCGACCGCCGCCTCGCGGTCCAGCACCAGCACGCGGCCGTGGTACGCGGCCAGGCCCGGCACCGCGCGCGCGGCCACCATCGGATCTTTGGTGCACAGGGTCGACACCAGGCTGCCCTTGCCGCGCTTTGCCAGTTCGATCGCCTCGTCGATGCCGGAATACGTCATCATCGTGCTGACCGGGCCGAACGCCTCGACGTCGTGGACCGCGTCGTTGTCCATCGCGTTCCGGCACAGCAGCAGGGTCGGCGAGAAGAACGCGCCTTCGGATGCGCCTTCGCCGAGGGGCGCGAAGCCGTCGCCGGCGCCGTACACGATCTCGTTGCCCTTGGCGAGCATGGCGACGCGTTCGGCGACGTCGCGCTGTTGGTCTTTCGAGGCCAGCGCGCCCATGCGCACGTTCTCCAGCTTCGGATCGCCGACGACGATCTTCGACAGGCGTTCGCGCAGGCGCTCGGCGACCGCGTCGACCTGAGTTTCCGGCACGATGATGCGGCGGATCGCGGTACATTTCTGGCCGGCCTTGCCGGTCATCTCGCGCGCCACTTCCTTGACGAACAGGTCGAACTCAGCGTCGTCGGGCGTCACGTCCGGGCCGAGGATCGCGCAGTTCAGCGAGTCCGCTTCGGCGGTGAACGGGATCGAGTTGGACAGGATGTTCTTGTTCGAGCGCAGCTTCATCGCGGTGTCGGCCGAACCGGTGAAGGTGACGACGTCGGCGCCGTTCAGGCGATCGAGCAGGTCGCCGGTGCTGCCGATGACCAGCTGGATGGCGCCGTCAGGCAGCAGGCGCGACTCGTGCATCATGCGCACGACCGCCTCGGTCAGGTAGCTGGTGGCGGTGGCTGGCTTGCCGATGCACGGCATCGCGGCCAGGAAGCTGGGCGCGAATTTTTCGAGCAGGCCCCAGATCGGGAAGTTGAAGGCGTTGATGTGCACCGCCAGGCCGCCGCGCGGCACCAGGATGTGGGTGCCGGCGAAGCCGCCGCGCTTGCCCAGCGCCATGGCCGGGCCTTCGTGCAGCACGTTCGACGACGGCAGCTCGCGGCTGCCCATGCTGGCGAACGCGAACAGGGTGCCGATGCCGCCTTCGACGTCCACCCAGCTGTCCGGACGGGTGGCGCCGGTGTGGTTCGAGATCGCGTACAGCTCTTCCTTGCGCTCCATCAGGTACAGCGCCAGGGCCTTGAGCGTTTGCGCGCGTGTCTGGAAGTCCATCTGCATCAGGGCCGGCACGCCGGTGCGGCGGGCGTAGACCACCGCTTCCTCGAAGTCGATCTTCTCGGCGTGGGTGTGGTAAATCAGGCTGCTGTTGATGGCGCTGTGCAGCGGCATGTGCGGCTCGGCGCCGAGCCAGCGGCCACCGATCAGGCTTTGCAGGGTTGATACGTTGCTCATATTCTCTCCGTAGTTTTCTAGATCGTCGTACCTGCGAAGGCAGGTACCTATACTGAATTCGCTTCCACTCTTCTACACGCTCAGCATGGGTACCTGCCTTCGCAGGTACGACACTGAGGTGGTCATCCCCGTTTTATTGGTCTTTGGTCTTATGCATATCGAAGCCGAACTCGATCCGCTTGCGGTCCGGTTCCACTTCGTCCTTCGATTCGACTTCGCGCATGGTCTGCATCGATCTCACCGCGAGTTCGTGGTACTGCTTCGTGCCGAAACTTTTCCACGCGATTTCCTTGTCTTCCAGCTGGCGCACCACCTTGGCGGGCGATCCCATCACCATGCTGCGCGGCGGGATCACCATGCCGGCCTTGATGAAGCTCATCGCGGCGATGATCGAGTCCTCCCCCACCACCGCCTGGTCCATCACAACGGCGTTCATGCCGACCATCGCGTTGCGCTTGATGCGGCAGCCGTGCAGCACGGCGCCGTGCCCGATGTGGCCATCGACTTCCACCACCGTGTCGTCGCCGGGGAAGCCATGCATCACGCAGCAGTCCTGCAGGTTGGCGCCCTCTTCCAGGATCAGCCGGCCGAAGTCGCCGCGCATCGACGCCAGCGGGCCGATGTAGCAGCGCGGGCCGACGATCACGTCGCCGATCAGCACCGCGCTCGGATGCACGTACGCCGACGGGTGGACTACCGGGGTGACGCCGTTGATCTCATATACTTTGACCATAAAATTCTCGATTGGTTTACATGCCGAGGTAGGCGCTTTGCACCTGCTCGTTGTCCAGCAGTTCGGGACCGGGACCGGACAGCACGATGGCGCCGGTCTCGATGACGTAGCCGATGTCCGCGATCGCCAATGCGGCGTGCGCGTTCTGTTCGACCAGGAAGATCGTGATGCCGGCGTCGCGCAGCTCCTCGACGATGCGGAAGATCTCGCGGATCAGCAGCGGCGCCAGGCCCATGCTCGGCTCGTCGAGTAGCAGCAGCTTCGGATGCCCCATCAGCGCGCGCGCCATCGCCAGCATCTGCTGCTGGCCGCCAGACAGCATGCCGGCCGTCAGCGCGCGCTTTTCCTTCAGCACCGGGAACAAGCCGAACACGCGCTCCAGGTCCGCGGCCAGTTCGCCTTTGGGCCGGGTGTAGGCGCCGAGGCGCAGGTTGTCTTCCACCGACATCGGGCCGAACACCTGGCGTCCTTCCGGCACCTGGCAGATCCCCGCGCGCACGCGGGCGTCGGCGCTCATGCGCGTGACGTCGGCGCCTTCGAAGCGGATCGCACCGGCGCTGACCGGCTGCACGCCCGATATCGCGCGCAGCAGCGTGGTCTTGCCGGCGCCGTTGGCGCCGACCAGCGCCACCAGCTGGCCCTGGCGCACTTCGATGTCGATGCCGTGCAGCGCTTCGATCGGGCCGTAGCGGCTGTGCAGCCCCTGTATTTGCAGTACCGGCGTAGCGCCGGAAAAGTCTCGCATGGTCATTCCTTTACGCCGGCGCGCCAAGATAGGCGGCGATGACGTCGGGGTTGGCGCGCACTTCGGCGGCGGTTCCCTCGGCCAGCGTCTTGCCGTAATCGAGGACCAGGATGTGGTCCGACAGGTTCATCACCAGCTTCATGTCGTGCTCCACCAGCAGCACCGTCACGCCAGACTGCGCGACCTTGCGGATCAGGTCCTCGATCTCGCCGGTCTCGGTGTGGTTCAGGCCCGCCGCCGGCTCGTCGAGCAGCAGGATCTTCGGGGCCGCCGCCAGAGCGCGCGCGATTTCGAGGCGCTTGAGCGCGCCGTACGGCATTTGGGTCGCGTCGGCGCCGAGGTATTTGCCCACGCCGACGAATTCCATCAGGCGCGCGGCTTCGTCACGGCACTCGGCGTCTTTGCGGCGCACGGCCGGCAGGCGCAGCATCGACGCGAACAGGTTCTGGTTCAGGCGCAGGTGCGAGCCGACCATGACGTTGTCGATTGCGCTCATGTTCATGCACACCTGGAGGTTCTGGAATGTGCGGCTCAAGCCGCGCCGCGCCAGCGCATCCGGCGCCATGCCGGCGACGTTCTCGCCGTTGAACATGACCTTGCCGGTGGTCGGCGTGTAGATGCCGCTGACCAGGTTGAACAGCGTGGTCTTGCCGGCGCCGTTCGGGCCAATCACGGAGTGGATCGCGCCTTCGCGGACGTTGAAGCTGACGTCCTGCACCGCGTGCACGCCGCCGAAACTCTTGCTGAGGTGTTCGATCGACAGCATCACCCTCTCCTTGCGCGCAGGCGCTGCGCGACGCTTGGCACCAGGCCGCGCGGCAGAAAGATCATGGTCGTCATCAGGATCACGCCGAACACCACCACTTCCCAGCCTTCGAAGGCCTGCAGCAGTTGCGGCAGGATGGTCAACAGGGCGGCGCCGATGATCGAGCCGAACACCGACGCCATGCCGCCCACCACCACCATCGTCACCAGCTCGATGGAATGGAAAAAGCCGGCCATGCCGGGCGTGATGAAGCCGATGTAGTGCGCGCTGATCGAGCCTGCGATGCTGGCGACGACCGCCGACAGCACGAATACGCGCACCTTGAATTTGGTCGTGTCGACACCGGCGACGCGCGCGGCGATTTCGGAGCCGTGGATCGCCTGCAGCGCGCGGCCGACCGGCGAATCGATCAGGTTCAGCGCCAGCCACGTCATCAACAGGAGCAATACCGCGGCCACCGCGTACCAGGCGGTTTCGCCGGCGACGGCGAGGCTGCCCAGCGTGAACGACGACACCGCCATGCCGTCAGGGCCGCCGGTCCACTGCTGCTCGTTGTTGATGACGATGGAGATGATGATGCCCAGGCCCAGCGTCGCCATCGCCAGCGTGTGGCCCTTCAGTTTCAGCACCGGGCGCGCCAGCACCCAGGCGAGCACGCCGGTCGCGACGGCGCCGGCGGCCAGCGCGGCCAGCGGCGGCCAGTTGAAGTGCGTCGTCAGGCCGGCCGAAGCGTAGGCGCCAAGGCCATAGAAGCCGGCGTGGCCAAGGCTGATCTGGCCGGTATAGCCCATCAGAAGATTCAGCGCGATGACCACGATGGCGTTGAGCGCGATACGGATCGCCACGTCCACATAAAAGCTGTTCGGCAGCACCAGCGGCAGCGCCGCCAGCACCACCGCCAGGATCAGCAGCCCGCTGTACCGGGATTGAAGCAGCTTCATACGCGCTCCGAGATCCTGGCGCCGAACAGGCCGCGCGGCATGAAGAACAGGATCAGCAGGATCAGCACGAACGGCACCGCGTCCTTGTACGAGGACGAGATGTACCCGGCCGTCATCGCCTCCGCGATGCCGAGAATCAGGCCGCCGGCAACCGCGCCGACGCCGCCGCCAAGTCCACCCAGCACCGCGGCGACGAAGCCCTTCAGCCCCAGCATGATGCCGGCGTCGTACGAGGTGTAGGTGATCGGCGCGACCAGGATGCCGCCCAGCGCGCCGAGCAGCGCCGACAGGCCGAAGGACATGAGCAGCACGCGGCGCGTGTTGATGCCGACCAGCTGCGCCGCCAGCTTGTTGTGCGAGGTCGCCAGCATGGCCTTGCCGAGCAGGGTGCGGCCGAAGAACCAGGCCAGCGCGCCGACGATGGCGAGCGTGACGCCCAGCACCCACAGGCTTTGCGGCAGCAGGCTGGCGCCGAACAGCATGATTGGCGTATCGCCCGAAAACGGCGCCAGCGAATGCGTGCCCTTTCCCAGCCAGATCTGCACCAGCCCGCGGATCGTCAGCGACGCGCCGATGGTGATGATGATCAGCGTGACGACCTGCGCGTTCTGCGCGGGCTCGATCACCGCCTTTTCCATCACGAGGCCGACGATGGCGGTGGCAATGACGGCGCCGATGATCGCCAGCGGCAGCGGAACGCCTGCGCCGGCCATGACGGCGGCCAGCATGCCGCCCACCATGATGAACTCACCCTGGGCGAAGTTGATCACACCGCTGGTGTTGTAAATGATCGTGAAGCCCAGCGCCGCGAGTGCATACGCGGAGCCGACCGTCATTCCCGAGTACAGGAACTGGAGGAATTGAGCGAGCATGGTGACGCCTTATTTGAGCTGAACCCAGTCGCCGTTCTTGACCTCGACCATGCGGAACGCGGACAGGTCCAGGCCCATGTGGTTGGTCGGCGACATATTGAATACGCCGGTGGTGCCCACGAAGCCCTTGGTACTTTCCAGCGCCGCGCGCACCTTCTCGTGGTCGGGGCCGCCGGCGCGCTTGATCGCGTCGACCGACAGGTTCAGCGCGTCGAGCGCGTAGCCGCCGAAGGTCGAAGGATCGACCTTGTACTTGTCCTTGTAGGCCCTGTCGTAGCCGGTCACGACGGCCTTCTGCGCATCGCCGGCGGCGAGCGAATTGGCGATCAGCAGCGCCGGCGTCGGCAGGCGCACGCCTTCCGCGGCCTTGCCCGACAATTTCAGGTACTCGTCGGATGCGACGCCGTGCGACTGGTACATCGGCACCGCGGTCATGCCCAGCTGGCCGTAATTCTTGGTCACGACCGCAGGACCCTGGCCAAGGCCGAACACGAACACGGCCTGCACGCCGGGCGTGCCCTTGATGCGGGTTAGCTGGGCGGTGATGTCGGTGTCTTTCGGGCCGTAGGTCTCGTCGGCCACCAGCGTGATGCCGTACTTGGCGGCGACGGCCTGGGTCTCCTTGCGGCCCGAGGCGCCGAAGCCGCTGGTCTCGGACAGCAGGCCGACCTTGCTGATGCCGCGCTTCTTCATGTCCTCGAACACCTTCTCTGCCGCCATGCGGTCGGTGTGCGGCGTCTTGAACACCCATTTCTTGACCGGGTCGATCACCACCACGGCGCCGGCCAGCGAAATGAACGGCAGGCTGGCTTTCTCGACCAGCGGCGCCATCGCCATCGTCGCGCCGGTGGTGGTGCCGCCGATCAGGACGTCGACCTTGTCGGATTCGATCAGGCGCTTGGTGAAGCTGTTGGCCTTGGCCGCGTCGCTGCCGTCGTCGTAGTGCACCAGTTCCAGCTTGCGACCGAGGACGCCGCCTTCGGCGTTGATCTTCTCGATATACAGCTGCAGCGTTTTGAGTTCCGGGTCCCCGAGGAAGGCGGCCGGGCCGGATACCGACAGCACCGAACCGATCTTGATTGGATCGGCGGCCGATGCGCCGGCGGCGGCGACCGCCATGGCTGCAAACAGAACGGACTTCTTGAGCATCGTCTTGAACATCTGTGTCTCCTCGGGGTGGTTATGTTTTTTTTAAACGCGTTCGATGATCATGGCGATGCCCTGGCCAACGCCGATGCACATGGTGCACAGCGCATAGCGCCCGCCGGTGCGGTGCAGCTGGTTCACCGCGGTGGTGACCAGGCGCGCGCCGGACGCGCCGAGCGGGTGGCCGATCGCGATCGCGCCGCCGTTCGGGTTGACGCGGGCGTCGTCGTCGGCCAGGCCGAGATCGCGCGTCACCGCCAGTCCCTGCGCGGCGAATGCCTCATTGAGTTCGATGACGTCCATTTGATCGATGGTCAGGCCGGCCATCGCCAGCACCTTCTTCGACGCCGGCGACGGGCCGAAGCCCATGATGCGCGGCGCCAGGCCGGCGGTCGCCATGCCGACGATGCGGGCGCGCGGCGTCAGGCCGAAGCGCTCCACGGCGCTGCCTGACGCGATCAGGACCGCGCATGCGCCGTCGTTGACACCCGACGCATTGCCGGCGGTGACGCTGCCGTCCGGCGTGACCACGCCCTTCAGCTTGGCCAGCATCTCGATGGTGGTGTCGGGACGCGGATGCTCGTCGGTGTCGAACAGGCGCGCGTCACCCTTCTTCTGCGGGATCGACACCGGCACGATTTCGTCCTTGAAGAAGCCGGCGGCGTGCGCCGCGGCCCAGCGCTGCTGGCTGCGGATCGCGAAGGCGTCCTGGTCGGCGCGGCTGACGTTGAATTCGCGCGCGACGTTCTCCGCCGTCTCGGGCATCGAGTCGATGCCGTACTTCGCCTTCATCAGCGGATTGACGAAGCGCCAGCCGATGGTGGTGTCTTCGATCTTTGCGGCGCGCGAGAACGCGCTGTCGGCCTTGCCCATGACGAAAGGCGCGCGCGTCATGCTCTCGACGCCGCCGGCGATGATCAGGTTCGCTTCGCCGGACTTGATGGCGCGCGCGGCAATGCCGACCGCGTCCAGGCTCGATCCGCACAGGCGGTTGATGGTGCTGCCCGGGACGTCGACCGGAATGCCGGCCAGCAGGCTCGCCATGTGGGCGACGTTGCGGTTGTCTTCGCCGGCCTGGTTGGCGCAGCCGTAGTAGACGTCGTCGACCATCGACCAGTCCACGCCGGGATTGCGCGCCATCAGGGCGGCAATCGGCAGCGCCGCCAGGTCGTCGGCGCGCACGGTGGAAAGGGCGCCGCCGAAGCGGCCGATCGGGGTGCGGATGGCGTCGCAGATGAACGCGTCGTTAATTTGGGTCACTGGCTACTCCTGTTAGTTACGATTTCGGGCGTTTGTCGATCACGCGGCGGGCCTTGCCCGTCATGGTGCGCTCGATGCCTTCGGAAGGCATCAGCGTCACGCGTGTGGACACGCCCACGAAGGTCTTGATCTGGTGTTCGAGGTCGCGGCACAGCACAGTCACCGATTCCTGTGTCATGGTCGCGTCGCGCATTTCGCCGAGCACCTCCAGCGTGTCGAGGTGGCCGTCGCGGGAGACGACGAGCTGGTAATGCGGCGCCAGCGCCGGCATCTTGAGGATCAGTTCTTCGATCTGAGTCGGGAACACGTTCACGCCGCGGATGATCAGCATGTCGTCCGAGCGGCCGGTGATCTTGCCCATGCGGCGCATCGAGCGCGAGGTCGGTGCCAGCAGGCGCGTGAGGTCGCGGGTGCGGTAGCGGATGATCGGCAGCGCTTCCTTGGTCAGCGAGGTGAATACCAGTTCGCCCTCTTCGCCGTCCGGCAGCACCTCGCCGGTTTCGGGATCGATGATCTCGGGGTAGAAATGGTCTTCCCAGATCACCGGGCCGTCCTTCGATTCGATGCATTCGCTGGCAACGCCCGGCCCCATCACTTCGGACAGTCCGTAGATATCGACCGCGTCGATGCCGGCGCGCGCTTCGATCTCGCCGCGCATCGCGTCGGTCCACGGCTCGGCGCCGAAGATGCCGACCTTGAGCGAGGAGTCGGCCGCATCCATGCCCTGGCGCGAGAATTCCTCGATGACGTTGAGCATGTAAGACGGCGTCACCATGATGATGTCCGGCTTGAAGTCGCAGATCAGCTGCACCTGCTTCTCGGTCTGGCCGCCCGACATCGGGATGACCGTGCAGCCCAGGCGCTCGGCGCCGTAGTGCGCGCCCAGTCCACCAGTGAACAGGCCGTAGCCGTAGGCGATATGGACCATGTCGCCCTTGCGCCCGCCGGCGGCGCGGATCGAGCGCGCCACCACGTTGGCCCAGGTGTCGATGTCGTTCTGGGTGTAGCCAACCACGGTGGCCTTGCCGGTGGTGCCGCTCGAGGCGTGGATGCGCACCACTTCCTCGCGTGGCACCGCGAACAGGCCGAACGGGTAGTTGTCGCGCAGCGTCTTCTTGTCGGTGAACGGGAATTTCGCCAGGTCCGCCAGCGACTTGAGGTCGTCGGGGTGGACACCCTTGGCGTCGAACGCGGCCCGGTAGTGCGGCACGTTGTCGTAGGCGCGCTTGAGCGTGGCCTTCATGCGCTCCAACTGAAGCGCCTGCAATTCGTCGCGGCTGGCGCGTTCGATCGGCTCCAGGTCGCCTGGAGCGGGTGTGCGTTGAACCATGGTTGTCTCTCCCTCGTTTCGAAACTGAAAATCAGACTTCTGCGACCATCCCCGCGACCCGGTGCGACTTCCCGCGGAACAGCGCGATGGTGCGCCCTTCCTGGTTGTGCACTCTTATGTCATAGACGCCGGTCTTGCCGGACAGGGCCTGCTCGGTCGCCTCGGCGGTCAACAGGTCGCCTTCGCGGCCCGGCGCCAGGTAATCGATCGTGCAGCCTGCACCCACCGTGTTGTGGTTGTGCGAATTGCAGGCAAAAGCGAACGCGCTGTCGGCCAGCAGGAAGATATAGCCGCCGTGGCAGGTCTGGTGGCCATTCAGCATGTCGCGCCGCACCGGCATCGTCATGCGCGCGTAGCCGGGCCGGATTTCGGCCAGCAGCATGCCCAGCGCCTGGCTGGCGGGGTCGCGCTCGAACATGGTCTTGCCGGCCAGTTCGGCCAGTGCCTGGGGATCTTTATGCATGAAAGCGTGCTCCTGCCGGCGCGCCGGCGAGTTTGCGGCGCAGCAGCGGCGAGACGCGGTAGCGGTCTTCGCCATAGCCGGCGGCGAGGTTCGACAGGACGGTGACGACCTGTTCGACGCCGATCGCGTCGGTCCAGGCCAGCGGGCCGCGTGGATAATTCACGCCCTTCTGCATGGCGGTGTCCACCGCGGCGGCGCTGCATACGCCTTGGTTCACGGCGTCGGCCGCTTCGTTGGCCAGCATCGCGACGGTGCGCATGACCACCATGCCGGGCACGTCGTCGATGCGGGTGACCGCGAAGCCGGCCGCCTGGAACAGGCCGACCACGGCGTTCCAGGCGTTGTCGCTGCACTGGTCGGCGCGCGCCAGCGCGATGCGCTTGGCGCCGGCGAAGTCGAGCACCAGGTCGTACAGCACGGTATCCGGATGCTTGTTGGCTTTGGCGCGCTCGGTCGCGCTGCGGCCGTCGGTCAGGAACACGGCGGCGCCGTTGCAGTGGAAGGCCGGCGCCTCATGCTCGCCCGCGCCCGGCAGTGGCTTGCGGTGCGTGACGTTGAAACCGGCCGCCTTGAGGCGCTGTTCCATCGGGTCGGTGACCGGATGCAGCACGCCAGGCTCGATGCTGACGCTGACGGAGTCGGGCCTGGCCATCGCCGGCTCGGTCTGCGCCGTCTGCACGCTGGCGTCCTCGCCGTAGCGGTAGAAGCCGCGGCCGGATTTGCGGCCCAGGAAGCCGGCGTTGACCAGCTCCTGCTGCAGCACCGACGGCGTGAAGCGCGGGTCGCCGAAATAAGCCTGGTGAACTGTTTTGGTGACGGAAAAATTGACGTCGTGGCCGATCAGGTCCATCAGCTCGAAGGGACCCATGCGAAAGCCGCCGGATTCGCGCATGATGGCGTCGATCGTGGCCGGCTCGGCGGCCTGCTCCGACACCAGGCGCAGCGCCTCGGCGTAGAACGGGCGGGCAACGCGGTTGACGATGAATCCGGGCGTGGACTTGGCGTGCACCGGGTTCTTGCCCCATGCAGCGGCGGTGGCGAACACGGTATCTGCGACCGACTGCTCGGTGGCCAGGCCGCTGACCACTTCGACCAGCGCCATCAGCGGAACCGGATTGAAGAAGTGCATGCCGACCAGGCGCTGCGGACGGCGCAACGGCGCGGCGATCGCCGTGACCGAGATCGCCGAGGTGTTGGTGGCGAGGATGCAGTCGTCGCCGACGATGGTTTCCAGTTCGGCGAACAGCTTGCGCTTGACGTCGAGGTCTTCGACGATGGCTTCGACGACGATGGCGGCGTCGCGCACGTCTTCCAGGCTGGCCGCCACTTGCAGCCGGCCGTTGGCGGCGTCCGCGTCGGCGCCGGTCATGCGGCCCTTTTCCACCAGCTTGCCGAACACCTTGCCGATATCGGCGATCGCCTTGTCGGCGGCGCTTTCACGCGTATCGAACAGGATCACCGGATGTCCGGCGGCCGCTGCGATTTGCGCAATGCCCGATCCCATTGCACCGCTGCCGATGACGGCGACCACACTGCCCTTGTCAAGCGCCATTGCTCATTCTCCCTTGAAGTGGGCCGGGCGTTTCGCGATGAACGCGGCGACGCCTTCCTTGTAATCGTGGCTGTAGCCCAGCTCGCGCATCATCTCGCCTTCCAGCTTCAGCTGCTCGGGCAGGGTGTTGGCGTAGCTGGCCTGCAGCGCCTTCTTGGTGAATGCCAGGCCCTTGGTCGGCGCCGACGCGAAGTGCTCGGCCATCGCCATCGCCTCGTCCATCAGCGCGGCGTCCGGGATGCACTTCCAGATCAGGCCCCACTGCTCCGCGGTTTCGGCGGGCAGCTTATCGCCCAGCATGGCAAGGCCGGTGGCCCGCGCGTGGCCGATCAGGCGCGGCAAATGCCAGGTGCCGCCGGTGTCGGGGATCAGGCCCAGCTTGCAGAACGCTTCGATGAAGTTCGCGGATTTTGCGGCCAGCACGATGTCGCAGGCCAGCGCCAGGTTGGCGCCGGCGCCGGCGGCCACGCCGTTGACCGCGCAGATCACCGGCATCGGCAGCGCCTTGAGCGACAGCACCAGCGGCGCGTAGTACTGCTCGACCGAGGCGCCGAGGTCCACGCCTTGCTGGCCCGGTTCGACGGCGCGGTCGCCCAGGTCCTGGCCGGCGCAAAAACCCCGGCCGGCGCCGGTCAGCACCAGCACGCGCACGGTCGGATCGGTCGCCGTCAGCGCCAACGCGTGGCGCACTTCGAGGTGCATCGCCTGGGTGAAGCTATTGAGTTTGTCGGGACGGTTCAGCGTCAGCTTGGCGATGCCGTTCTCGATCTGGAACAGGATGTTCTCGTAGTTGTTCATGCAGTCTCCGTATTCTTATTCTGCCTGGTCGAAGTCGACCACCACTTTGTCGGTCACCGGGAAGCTCTGGCACGACAGCACGAAGCCGCGTGCGATTTCGTAGTCTTCCAGCGCGTAGTTCACGTCCATATCCACCTTGCCCTCGAGGAGCTTGCAGCGGCAGGTCGAGCAGACGCCGCCCTTGCACGAGTAGCGCATGTCGATGCCGGCGCGAAGGCCCGCGTCGAGGATCGATTCCTTGTCCTTGTCCATCGTGAAGCTGGTGTGGTTGCCGTCCATGATGACGGTGACCTGGGTCTCGTGCGGCACGTCGGCGGCGATCGAGCGCGGCTTGTGCTGGTGCTTCGGAATGCTGGCGGCGAACAGCTCGACCTTGATGTCGTGCTTGGGCATGCCGGCTTCCTGCAGCGCGGCCGAGACGCCCAGCATCATGTCCTCGGGGCCGCAGATGAAGGCGACGTCGATGTCCTCGACGCGGATCCAGTGCTTGAGCAGCTGCTCCGTCTTTTCCTTGGTGATCCGGCCGTTGAACAGTTCGATGTCCTGCTGCTCGCGGCTCATCACGTAGGCCAGCTGCAGGCGGTCCATGTAGATGTCCTTCAAGTCGGTCAGTTCCTCCTTGAAGATCACCGTGGACGAGGCGCGGTTACCGTAGAACAGGGTGAAGCGGCTGTGCGGCTCGGTCGCCAGCGTGGTCTTGATGATCGACAGGATAGGCGTGATGCCGCTGCCGGCCGCAAAGGCGACGTAGTTGCGCGACTGCTCGGCGTTGAGCGGCACGTTGAAGTGGCCCATCGGCGGCATCACTTCGATGGTGGCGCCGGGTTTCAGCGTGTCGTTGGCCCAGGTGGAGAACAGGCCGCCCTGGGTGCGCTTGATCGCCACGCGCAGCAGGCTGTCGTGGACCGCGGAGCAGATCGAGTACGAGCGGCGCACGTCTTCGTCGTTGATCAGGGCGCGCAGGGTCAGGTGCTGGCCCTGCTGGTAGTGGAAGCTTTCCTTCAGCTCGGGCGGAACGTTGAAGGTGACGGCGATGGTGTCGCGCGTTTCGTTGTGAACCGCGGCGACCGACAATGGATAGAATTTGCTCATGATTGGCCTTAGTGGCACTTGAAATAATCGAAGGGCTCGCGGCAGTCGAGGCACTTGTACAGGGCCTTGCACGGCGTCGATCCGAACTGGCTGGTCAGCTCCGTGTGCGTCGAACCGCAGTTCGGGCAGGTCACGGTCAGCTTCGGCTGCAGGGCGCCGCGCTTGACGCCGGTGTGCAGGCCGCTGATGTCGATCACCTGCTGCGCCGGCGGCGCGATGCCGTAGCCTTTCAGGGCGACCTTGCCCGCGTCGCTCATCCAGTCCGTGGTCCACGCCGGCGACAGCTGGTTCACCAGCCGCACGTTCGTCACGCCATGCTGCTGCAGCGCCTCGGTCACGGCTTCGGCGATCACCTGCATCGCCGGGCAGCCGGAGTACGTCGGGGTGATGGTGACGACGCATTCGTCGCCCTGCCACTCGACGTTGCGCACGATTCCCAGATCGACCACCGAGATCACCGGGATCTCGGGATCGTTGACCTGGCCCAGCCAGTCCCAGACCTGGGCGGTGCTGACGGCCTGCGGGTTCATTACCACTCCGCCCCGGGATAGGCGCGCTGCAGGAACTGCATCTCGGCCAGGATGTAGCCGAGGTGCTCGCTGTGCACGCCCTTCTTGCCGCCGCGGTGCATCCAGGCGTCGGCGGGCGGCATGGTCAGGGTGGCTTCGGCGAAGATCTCGGACACGTGCTCGATGAAGTGGGCGCGCAGCGTTTCCGCGGCGGGTGCGACACCCTCCGCCACCATCGCGAGGTCCACCGCGTCGTAGATGAACATCTCGCCGGTGTAGGCCCACAGCTGGTTGGCCGCCGCTTGCGTCTTGGCGTGGCTTTCTGGCGTGCCGTCGCCGAGGCGCACGATCAGGTCGCCGCTGCGGCGCAGGTGATAGGTCACTTCCTTGATCGACTTCTCGGCGATTTCGGCCACGCGCGCGTCAGTCGATTTGGTCAGCGCCAGCATCAGGAAGTAGTGCCAGGTATCGAAGAAGAACTGGCGCATCATGGTGTCGGCGTAGTTCCCGTTCGGCTGCTCGACCAGCAGGCAGCAGCGCAGCTCCGGCGCGTCGCGCAGGAACGCGAGGTCGTCCTCGCTGCGGCCGCGGCCTTCGAGTTCGGCGGCGTAGGCGTACCACATGCGGGTCTGGCCCAGCAGGTCGAGCGCGACGTTGGTCAGCGCCATGTCCTCTTCCAGCGCTGGGCCTTTGCCGCACAGTTTGGAGAGCTGCTGCGACAGTATCAGAGCGTTATCGCCCTGGCGCAGCAAGTAATCGATCTTGTCCTGCGCAATCTTGTCGGCGGCGGTATTCACAGGTTTTTCACTTCTTCAGGCATTGGGAAAAAGGTCGGGTGGCGATACACCTTGCTGTTGGCCGGCTCGAACAGCGCGCCCTTGTCGGACGGGCTGGAAGCGACGATGTCGGTGGCGCGCACCACCCAGATCGACACGCCTTCGTTGCGGCGGGTGTAGACGTCGCGGGCGTTATTGACCGCCATTTCGGCGTCGGGCGCGTGCAGGCTACCGACATGCTTGTGCGCCAGGCCATGCTGGCTGCGGATGAATACTTCCCACAGGGGCCATTCTTTGCTCATTGCTTGCTCCGTTATGTAGTTATGCCGCGGCGCGCGACGCCGCTTTTTTCTCTGCGTGGGCGACCAGCGCCTCGCGGAACCAGGCGCCGTCTTCCCATGCGGTGACGCGGGTCTTGAGGCGCCCCTTGTTGCACGGGCCGTTCCCTTTGAGGACGTTGTGGAACTCGCTCCAGTCGATCTCGCCGAATTCGTAGTGGCCGGTTTCGGCGTTGAATTTCAGGTCGGGATCGGGGATCGTCAGGCCCAGAAATTCGGCTTGCGGGACGGTCTGGTCGACCATGCGCTGGCGCAGTTCGTCGTTCGAGAACAGCTTGATGCGCCACTGCGCCGACTGCGCGCTGTTGACCGACTCGGCGTCCGACGGGCCGAACATCATCAGCGACGGCCACCACCAGCGGTTGAGCGCATCCTGCGCCATCGCCTTCTGTTCCGGCGTGCCCTTGGCGAGGCTCATCATGATGTCGTAGCCCTGGCGCGCGTGGAACGATTCTTCCTTGCAGACGCGGATCATGGCGCGCGCGTACGGACCGTAGGAGCAGCGGCACAGCGGGATCTGGTTGATGATGGCCGAGCCGTCGACCAGCCAGCCGATGGCGCCCATGTCGGCCCACGACAGGGTCGGGTAATTGAAGATGCTCGAATACTTGGCCTTGCCCGAGTGGAGGGCGGCGATCAGCTCGTCGCGCGACACGCCCAGCGTCTCGGCGGCGCTATACAAGTACAGGCCGTGGCCCGCTTCGTCCTGGATCTTGGCCAGCAGGATCGACTTGCGCTTCAGGGTCGGCGCGCGCGTGACCCAGTTCCCTTCGGGCAGCTGGCCGACGATTTCCGAGTGCGCGTGCTGCGAAATCTGGCGCACCAGGGTCTTGCGGTAGGCGTCGGGCATCCAGTCCTTCGCCTCGATCTTCACGCCGGCGTCGATGCGCGCCTGGAATGCGCGCTCCTCTTCGCCCATGTCGGCGATCGACTGGACTTTCTTGAGCCCGGTTTCAACCAGTTGTGCGTACATCTCACTCTCCGTTTGCTGAATCTGAAAATCCATAATACGATACAAAAAAACAGAAGTACACAAAAATTTTGTGTCATATTTTTTTTCTGTATCCTGTGGTCATTAACCCATGTCTGAAAATTAATCCTGCGCCGAACCGCCACTAAAGTAAACTGCGGCAAAGCCTGCCAAATGGACAATCTCCCGCTATGAAACAACTGACCAGCACCGAATGGATCGCCCACTTCCTGGCCAGCGATCCGCCGCGCTCGAAGTCGCTGGTGATGACGATTTTCGGCGACGCCGTCGCGCCCCACGGCGGCACGGTGTGGCTGGGCAGCCTGATCGAGCTGCTGGCGCCGTTCGGCGTCAACGACCGGCTGCTGCGCACCAGCGTGTCGCGGCTGGCGCAGGACGGCTGGCTGGTGGCCAACCGCGACCGCCGCCGCAGTTCGTACTCAATCCTGCCGCAGGCGCTTCCGCGCTTCGAGCGCGCCAACCGCCGCATCTACGCGCCGCTGGAAGTGCACTGGGACGGCCAATGGACGCTGCTGCTGTCGGCCGGCGGCGCGATCGAGGCGCCGCTGCGCGCGGCGCTGCGCAAGGAGCTGCTGTGGGAAGGCTACGCGCAGATGTCGCCCGGCGTGTTCGGCCATCCGGCCGGCGACGCCGAGGCGCTGCGCGACATGCTGGTGCGCCTGGGCGCCGAGGGCAAGCTGTTTGTGTGCAGCGCGCGGGCGCTGCCGCAGGTGCCGGGCCGGCCGCTGCCGGAACTGGTGGGCGAAGGCTGGGACCTGTCGGAAGTGATCGCCGGCTACCAGCAGTTCATCGACCAGTTCGAGCCGCTGCTGGCGTTGAAGGATTCGGGGCTGCCGCCGGAGCAGGCGTTCGTGATCCGCACCCTGCTGATCCACGCGTACCGGCGCGTGCAGCTGCACGACCCGATGCTGCCGGTGGAGCTGCTGCCCGATCCGTGGCCGGGCGCGCGCGCCTACGAGCTGGCGCGCACGCTGTACCGGGCGATCTGCGGCGCGGCGGAAGAACACGTGGTGGCGGCGATGCGGCGCGAGGATCCGGATGCGCCGCTGGCGGACGCCGCCTTCTTCCAGCGCTTCGGCGGACTCGACTGACGGTTCTGGGTCTGCCCCGCACTTCGGGTCAGACCCTGGTGGCGGGCTTGATTGGGCGCAAGCTAGTTTTCCTGCCGCGGGAACTGATGGGCCGGCGCGCGGTCAATATGATATGGAACGCGCAACCGGAGTCCCGCCATGCACGACGACCTCGTACAGAAAATCGTTGCGAACCCGAGTTACCAGAAGCTGGTGCGGATTCGAACCTGGTTCGGCTGGACGCTCACCGCGCTGATGCTGATCGTGTACTACGGCTTCATCCTGCTGATCGCGTTCGACAAGGAGCTGCTGGCCAAAAGAGTCGGCGACGGCGTGCTGACCTGGGGCATTCCCGTCGGCCTGTTCGTCATCGTGTTCACCGTCGTCCTGACCGGCATTTACGTGTGGCGCGCCAACAAGCAGTTCGATGACCTGACCGAAACCATCCGCAGGGAGGTGCTATGAAACCGCACGTCGCACGCCGCTTCGTCCGATCCGCCGCCGCCCTGCTGTCGATGGCCGCGGCAGGCCTCGCCGGCGCCGCCGACGTGATCGGCCAGACCGAGCAGCAGCCCAGGAACTGGACCGCCATCGCCATGTTCGGCGGCTTCGTCGTGTTCACCCTGTTCATCACCAAGTGGGCGGCCAAGCGAACCAAGTCGGCCGCCGACTTCTACACCGCGGGCGGCGGCATCACGGGCTTCCAGAACGGCCTGGCGATCGCCGGTGACTACATGTCGGCCGCGTCCTTTCTCGGCATATCGTCGGCCGTTTTCCTGAACGGTTACGACGGCCTGATTTATTCGATCGGCTTCCTGGTCGGCTGGCCCGTTATCACCTTCCTGATGGCCGAACGCCTGCGCAACCTCGGGCGCTTCACCTTCGCCGACGTCGCCGCCTACCGCTTCGCGCAGACGCCGGTGCGCGCCTTCGCGGCGTCCGGCACGCTGGTGGTCGTCGCGTTCTACCTGATCGCGCAGATGGTCGGCGCCGGCCAGCTGATCAAGCTGCTGTTCGGGCTGCAGTACTGGATCGCGGTGGTCATCGTCGGCAGCCTGATGATGGTGTACGTGCTGTTCGGCGGCATGACGGCCACTACCTGGGTGCAGATCATCAAGGCCGGCCTGCTGCTCTCCGGCGCCACCTTCATGGCGCTGGCGGTCATGGCGCAATTCCATTTCAGCCCGGAGGCGCTGTTCGCCAAGGCGGTCGAGGTTCACCCGAAGAAGCAGACGATCATGGGGCCGGGGAACTTCATCACCGATCCGATATCGGCCATCTCGTTCGGCATGGCGCTGATGTTCGGCACGGCCGGCCTGCCGCACATCCTGATGCGCTTCTTCACCGTGCCAAGCGCGAAGGAAGCGCGCAAGTCGGTGTTCTGGGCCACCACCTGGATCGCCTACTTCTACATCCTGACCTTCATCATCGGCTTCGGCGCGATCGTGCTGGTGGGTACCAATAAATCGTTCATGGATGCGACCGGCAAGCTGTTAGGCGGTAATAACATGGCGGCGATCCACCTTGCCAACGCGGTGGGCGGGAATGTGTTCCTGGGCTTCATGTCGGCGGTCGCCTTCGCCACCATCCTGGCGGTGGTGGCCGGCCTCACGCTGTCGGGCGCCTCGGCCGTGTCGCACGACCTGTACGCCACCGTCTTCAAGAAGGGCAAGGCCACCAGCGTCAACGAGCTGCGCGTCTCTCGCCTGACCACGGTGGCGCTGGGCATCGTGGCGGTGGTGCTGGGCATCGTGTTCGAAAAGCAGAACATCGCCTACATGGTGTCGCTGGCGTTCGCGATCGCGGCGTCGGCCAACTTCCCGGTGCTGTTCATGTCGGTGCTGTGGAAGAACTGCACCACGCGCGGCGCGACCATCGGCGGCTTTCTCGGGCTGTTCACCGCGGTCGGGCTGACCATCGTGTCGAAGTCGGTGTGGGTCGATGTGTTCCACAACAAGGCGGCCATCTTTCCCTATCAGTCGCCGGCGCTGTTTTCGATGACCGCAGGCTTCGTCGGGATCTGGCTGTTCTCGATCCTCGACAACAGCGAGCGCGCGCGCATCGACCGGGCTGGCTACGAGGCCCAGGAAGCGCGCTCCGAAACCGGCATCGGGGCCATCACGACGGCGAGCCATTAACGGCGGTCCAGCCAGCCGCCGGTGAACCCGGCGCGCCGCAGGCCGGCCAGGAGATACGGGCAGTCGCGCATCAGCTTCCACGGCAGCTCGCTGCGGAAGTTCTCGACCATCAGCACGACGGGTCCTTCGTTGATCCCGTAGTGCCAGGGCGAGAGCCAGCCGTGCGGGTTGGCGCAATTGCGCGGGAAGGTCGCGTTGAAGGTCGATTTGAAGCCGTACGCATGGCCGGCTTTGAGGTCCAGTTCGTGCACCAGGTGGTCGATCGCCGGCAGCACGATCTCCGGCGCGAACGGCAGCGAGGCCACCGCCACCCACGGCGCGACGGTGCCGTCATCCGGGCCGTGGGGCGCGCCGCGCGCGACGTAATCGTAGAATTCGCGCTTCCTGCCGTCGATGTCGAGGATGGCCGGGCCCGGCCCGTCGCTGGCCGTGATGCCCCAGCAGCAGGAGCAGTAGCCGGCGAAGCCGAGCGGATTATCGATCGCGTACTCGCGCTGCACGTACGTGGCGCGCCGGCTGTTTTCGAAGTAGTCGATGCCCTTGCCGCGCATGTAGGCGTCCTGGATGCCGCGAAAGTCGATCCAGATGTGCGACAGCTGGTGGGTGAACAGCGAGCCGCAGTAGAGATACTCGTGGCCGTAGCGGTGCTGCCACGAATAAGCCGCCACCCTGTCCTGGTAGCTGTCGGCCGACAGCGGGTGCGTCGGCGAGCCCAGTCCCAGGATGTAGAGCAGCATCGCCTCGTCGTAGCCCTGCCAGCGATACGGCAAGAAGCCGGTCTCCGGCGTCCATCCGAGCGCGACGGCGCCGCCGTCGACCTGCGCCCACGCCCAGTCGGCGCGCAGGTAAAGCGCTTCGGCCAGCTCGCGGATCTCCGCTTCATCGCCGGCGCCGCCGAAGTAGCTGGCCGCGGCCAGCGCGCCCGCCAGCAGGAAGGTCGAATCGATGGTCGACAGCTCGCACTGCCACGCGCGCCTGCCGGTCTGCATGTCAAGGAAGTGGTAGTAGAAGCCGCGGTAGCCGGTGGCGTCGGGCTCGGGGCCGTGCGGGCTGTTCCAAAAAAAGCGCAGCGTCGCCAGCACGCGCTCGATGGCGGCGGCGCGGGTGATGAAGCCACGCTCGACGCCGACGGGATACGCGGCCAGCGCCAGGCCCACGGCGGCGATACTGGCGGGCCAGCCGGACGCGCACTTGTCGACCACAAGGCCGTTCGACGGATTGGCCTCCTGCATGAAATAGTGGAACGACTCGCGCTGGAGCATGTCCAGCTCGATGTCGGTTGACGGCGGTCTCCGGCGCATAGCACTACTCCACGTCTGGCCGCCCGGGAAGGCCAGGCCGGCGCGCCGATTATGAAATAGTTTGCGATTTCGTGCAGCACGCCTGCGGCAGCGTCCGTTTGCCAGCATTGGTCTGTCGTGCCTGCGAAGGCAGGCACCCATGCTGAGCATGCGCCGTCGATTGAGCAGATTCAGCATGGGTTCCTGCCTTCGCAGGAACGACAGCTTCAGCAGTCGTGGTTGGCGCGCCCGTATTCGCGCACCATCGGGCTGCGGATCGCCTCCAGCGACAGGTCGAGGTCGAGCGCGGGCCAGTACACCCGGCTGCCGCTGGCGCAAATCACATGGGTAATCTGGGCCACCGTGGCGTGCTCGAAGCGCGGGAATTCGGCGAACGCCAGGTACAGTTCCTCGTCGCCGAACTGCAGCCAGAAACCGAGCCGGCTGATGCTGGTGACCTCGGCATACGAAAAACAGATGGCGCTCATTACGATCTCCACGAACTTGCCGGCCCCGCCCCGCGCGCGCCCGAAAATCAACGGTAGCAAAACGCCAGCATTGGCTATTTGACATAGCACAAGCGGCGCGGCCCGGCGGCATCTAGTATCATGCTGGGTTCACGCTTCTTCCATCCACGGGACTTACCATGTCTATCAAGATCAGCTGCCAGTTCGACGCCGGCGCTATCGATGTCGTCAGCGCCAAGAGCGCGGGCGCCATCGACCTGAACATCCGCAAGGATTCGCACGCCAATATCACCCAGTGGTTCTACTTCCGCCTGCAGGGCGCGCAGGGCGAGGCATGCACGATGCGCTTCCTGAACGCCGGCAAGACCGCGTATCCGGACGGCTGGAACGACTACCAGGCGATGGCCAGCTACGACCGCGTGAACTGGTTCCGCGTGCCGACCAGCTTCGACGGCGAGGTCATGACGATCGAGCACACGCCGGGCATGGACAGTGTCTACTACGCCTACTTCGAGCCGTATTCGTGGGAACGCCATCTCGAGCTGCTGGACCGCGCGCAGATGTCCGAGCACGTTCGCATGCTCGACCTGGGCAGCACGGTCGAAGGCCGCGACATGAACCTGCTGGTGATCGGCGACCCGGCGGCGGCGAAAAAGGTATGGGTGATCGCGCGCCAGCATCCGGGCGAGACGATGGCCGAGTGGCTGGTCGAAGGCATGCTCGATGCGCTGCTCGACCCGGCCGATGCGTTCGGCCGCCAGCTGCTCAAGGAAGCCGTGTTCTACGTGGTGCCGAACATGAACCCGGACGGCTCGGTGCGCGGCAACCTGCGCACCAACGCGGCCGGCGCGAACCTGAACCGCGAGTGGAACACGCCGTCGATGGAGCGCAGCCCCGAGGTATTCCTGGTCAAGCAGAAGATGAAGGAAACCGGCTGCGACCTGTTCCTCGACGTGCATGGCGACGAGGGCCTGCCGTACGTGTTCGTGGCGGGCAGCGAAGCGCTGCCGAACTTCAGCGCCGAGCAGGCCGCGGCGCAGAAGCAGTTCTCGGACGACTTCAAGATCGCCAGCCCGGACTTCCAGGACGTGCACGGCTATCCGCCGGCGCCGTACACCGACGAAGTGCTGACCATGGGTTCGCCGCATATCACCCACGCATTCGGCTGCCTGTCGCTGACGCTGGAACTGCCGTTCAAGGACAACGCCAACGATCCGGATGCGCATACCGGCTGGGACGGCGCGCGCAGCGCGCGGCTTGGCGCGGCGGTGCTGCAGCCGATTCTGCACGCGATTCGCCGGCTTAAATAAAAACGGGGTCAGGTCCGCTGGACCTGACCCCGGTTTTGGCGCCGACGCCTGCTATATGCGTCTACCGTTTCAACTTCGGTGTCAGGTCCCACGGACCTGACACCGACCCCTCTTAGAACTTCATTTCCATCAGCGCGCGCACCACGACGTAGGTCGGAGTGATCGTCGTTTCGCTGCGCCGGCCCTGCTCCGAATCGTCAAAGATCGACTGCTGCACATTTTGCTGATGCAGCGCGTTCGCCACCGAGACCCGCAGCTGGTTCTTCGGATTGAACTTCCAAAGCCCGTACATGTCGAGCGAGCGCTTCGGCACCGAGTAGGCGTACTGGTATTTCGCGATGCGCACCGGCCCGCCGTTCTGGAAGCTGTAGCTGCTGCCCAGCGTCAGCGGCAGCTTGTCGAGCTTCCAGTCGGCGCCGACGGTGCCGCTGAACGGCGTCTGCGAATCGATGCGGTTGTTCGGCCCCGCTACCGATTCCAGGCGCGACCAGTTGCGCGATACGTTGGCCCGGAAGTCGATGTTCGGCGCCGTCTTCCACATCGAACGCACCGGCAGCTTGGCCTCGAGTTCGATGCCATGCGTGTTGGCGATGCCGTCGTTGACGGGCATCGATATGTACTTGCCGTTGACCGGCACCGGATCGGTCTTGTTATGAATGGCGTCCTCGATGCGACGCACATAGGTGCTGGCCGTCAGCAGGCCGCCGCCTTCCAGGTAATGCTCGTACGCCAGGTCGAGGCCCCAGGCCAGCTCGGGCCTGAGCGCCGGATTCCCCTGGAAGTCAGGCGAGATCTCGCTGTTGTTGTTGGAGGCGAAACGGCGCGGGATCAGATTGTTGACCGCGGGCGCCTTGTAGGTGCGCGTCAGGCCAAGTCGCAACTGGTCGCTCTTGGAGCCGGGGATCTTCCACAGGGTCTGAAACAGCGGACTCCACACGCTCGACTTGTTGTCGATCGCCGCGTAGCCGTCGCCCTCGCTGCGCGTTTCGATGCCTTCCCAGCGCAAGCCGAAATACACCGACCAGCGCGGCGTGACCGTCCACTCGTCCTGCGCAAACAACGCCAGCCGGCGCACGTTCGCCTCGAATACCTGGTCGAGATTGTCGGCCTTCACTTTGGTCGAGCTCTCGCGCTGGATGCGGTCTTCGTTGCGCTTGTTGTAGGCGCCGTCCCAGCCGGCCGCCAGGGCGTGTCCCTCGAAGATCGGCGTCGAATATTTGCCGCTGGCGGTGAAGCCCTTGTCGACAACGCCGGACGTGATCAGGCGCTCGATCAGCAATTCGTCCTTCTCGTTGTAGTTGAACGAAGGCGCACGCGTATCCCGGTGGTTGTAGTTGACGCCGGCCTTGGCGTCGAGCTTCGCGCCCTCGGCCAGCTTGCGCGTCCAGCTTAGATCGCTGCGCACCAGCTCCGAATCCGACTTGATCAGCACGCGGGTGGCGCTGTACGGCGGCGCCGAGCCGACCAGCGTGTTCACGTGTTCGGAATTATCACCGGTGAAGCGATTGATGTTGATGAAGCTTTGCGAGGTAATCACGTCGCCGGGACCCAGCGTCCAGTTCACGCGCGGCGAAACGTTGAACGCTTCGAAGTGCCCGCTGCTTCGTTCGTCCGCGCGGCGCAGCGTGTTCAGGGGGCCGGCCGGATCGTAACGTTCGGTGACGACTTCGGAAGGCCGCTCGAACTTCGCGTAGGTGACGGCGCCGCCGATCGCATACGACAACGGTCCCTTCTTGTCAGCCAGCTGGTAGTTGATGTTGGTGCCGTAGTGGCCGTGCTCTTCCTGGAAGCCGGCCTTGATCTCGCGCTGCGCCGTGACGATCGCGCGCTTCAGGACGATGTTGATGGCGCCGGCGATCGCCTGGGTGCTGTATTCGGCGGTGGCGGCGCGCATGATCTCGATCCGCTCGATCATGTCGGGCGAGAGCGAATCGAGCGAGAAGCCGGCCGGGGCAGGCTCGCCGTTGAGGAGGATCGAGGTATAGCCACTGCCGAGGCCGCGCATGCGGATGTCGCCGCCGCGGCCCTGCACGCCGCCTACCGTCACGCCCGGCAGGCGCTTGAGCACTTCGCCGATGGTGGTGTCGCCGTTGCGCAGGATGTCCTCCTGCGAGACGACGATCTTGGTGGCGGTGTCGTTGCGGCGCGCGTCGTACGATGCCGCGGCGCCCTTGATTTCGACTTTCTGGATCGGGGCGGCCGGCTTGTCAGCGGGCGCCTTGATGGTGCTGTCTTGCTGGCCAGCGGCGTGTGCTGCGAACGCGCCGAAAATGGCCGGCGCCGCGAGCAGCAGGCGCAGGCAGAGGGATTGCTTGTGCATTGATCTTGATCTGTTTTGAATGGGCGGAATGGCCGATATTGACCACGGCCGCTATCATCGCAGAACAAGCGCGGGGAATGGGGGAAATGCGACGGAATGCCGCATTTGTGTCGCGAAGTGCGCATACGGGGTCTGGTCCTGCGGATCTGCCCCCATTTTCTGTCGGTCGTAAATACAAGATGGGGACCAGGCGTCCCCATCGTCCCGCAGGACCAGACCCCGCTACCTTACTTGCCGCGGGTCGCGTTGATCAGGTAGTTCTGCATGCTGGCCTCAGCGACCGACGCCCAGGTGTTCTGCTCGCGGCGGAACACCTTCCACGGCTCGTAGATCTTCTTGAACTTGGCGTTCTTCGCAGCCTCTTCGTCCATCATTTCGGTCGCCGCCTTGTAGCCGGCGTCCATCATCTCTTTCGAGAAGAAGCGGACCTTGGCGCCGTTCTTGATCAGGCGCGCCAGCGCGGCCGGATTCTTGGCGTCGTAGTCGGCCTGCATGTAGACGTGCGCTTCGTACGTCGCCGTCTCGACCGCGGCCTGGTACTCCTTCGGCAGCTTCTCCCATTCCTTCAGGCCGATGTAGAACGACAGCTGCGGACCGGCTTCCCACCAGCCCGGCGCGTAGTAGAACGGAGCCACTTTGTAGATGCCGATCTTTTCGTCGTCGTACGGACCGACCCACTCGGCCGCGTCGATCGTGCCCTTTTCCAGCGACGGATAGATGTCGGCGGCGCCCAGCTGCTGCGTCACCACGCCCATGCGCGCCATCGTCTTGCCGGCCAGGCCGCTAATGCGCATCTTCAGGCCCTTCAGGTCGGCGACGGTCTTGATCTCCTTGCGGAACCAACCGCCCATCTGGGTGCCGGTGTTCCCGCCCATGAAGTTGATGATGTTGTAGTCCTTGAAGAACTCGCGCATCAGCTGCTTGCCGCCGCCGAATTCGAACCACGCGGTCTGCTGGCGCGAGGTCAGGCCGAACGGCACGGCGCAGTCGAACGCGAACGCGGGGTCCTTGCCGACGTAGTAGTAGGAGGCGGTGTGGCCCATTTCGACGGTACCGGAGCGGACCGCGTCCATCACTTCGAGCGCGGGGACGATTTCGCCGGCGGCGAAGGCGCGGATCTGGAATTTACCGCCGGTCAGCTCGGAGACGCGCTTGGTGAAGAGCTCGGAGGCGCCGAAGATGGTGTCGAGGTTTTTCGGGAAGCTGCTGGCGAGGCGCCATTTGATGGTCGGCAGGTCTGCCGCCTGCGCCAGGGTCGGCGCAACTGCTGCACCGGCCACGCCGGCGCTGACGGCCGCTTTCTTGAGGAAGGAACGACGTTCCATTGCATTGTCTCCTGTTGGTTTTTATCGCGGAATATGCCCGGGGCTAGTGTATTAGCGCGATGGAAACCTTGCAATGGAAAAATTTATTCACCGCTAACCGTTTCGCAGTCATTCCTGCGCAGGCAGGAATCCATGCTGAAGATGAACTCCGGCTCAGTATGGGTTCCAGCCTCCGCTGGAACGACAGGCGGGGTCAGCTGCCCGCCACCACCATGTTTTCGATCAGGATCGAGCCGGTCGACTTGTTGCCGCGGATGAGGACGTCGTTGCCGATGCCGACGATCTGGCGGAACATGTCCTTCATGTTGCCGGCGATGGTGATCTCCTCGACCGGATACTGGATTACGCCGTTCTCGACCCAGAAGCCGGACGCGCCGCGCGAGTAGTCGCCGGTGACGTAGTTGGTGCCCTGCCCCATCAGCTCCGTCACCAGCAGGCCGCGGCCCATCTTGCGCAGCATGCCGGCGAAATCGTCGGCGCGCTTCGTTTCAGTAGACGTCATCGACAGGTTGTGCGAGCCGCCCGCGTTGCCCGTGGTTTGCATGCCCAGCTTGCGCGCCGAGTAGGTCGACAGGAAGTAACCCTGCACCACGCCATCCTTGACGACGTTGCGGCGCACCGTGCGCACGCCTTCCTCGTCGAACGGGGCCGAGCCGACGCCGCCGATCAGGTGCGGGTCTTCGAGAATCTGTATGTGCTTCGGGAACACCGACTGTCCCAGCGAGTCGAGCAGGAAGGTGGACTTGCGGTACAGCGCGCCGCCCGAGGTGGCCTGGACGAAGGCGCCGAGCAGGCCGGCGGCCAGCGGCGCCTCGAACAGCACCGGGCAGGTGCGGGTGTCGAGCTTGCGCGCGTTCAGGCGCGCCAGCGCGCGCTCGGCGGCGTAGCGGCCCACCGCTTCGGGCGATGCCATCTTGGACGCGTCGCGCACCGAGGTGTACCAGTCGTCGCGCTGCATCTTGGCGCCCTTGCCGGCGATCGGCGCCACCGACAGGGTGTGGCGCGAGAACGGATAGCCGCCCGAGAAGCCGCGCGAATTGGCCGACACGAAGTGCGACTGCTGCACGTGCACGCTGCCGCCTTCGCTGTTGGTGATGCGCGGATCGACATCGAACGCGGCGCCTTCGGCACGCTGCGCCAGCGCCACCGCTTCCTCGGTCGAAATCAGCCACGGGTAGCACAGGCGCAGGTCGCGCGGAGCCATTTCAAGCAGGTCGGCGTCGGCCAGGCCGGCGCAGTCGTCTTCGGCGGTGAAGCGCGCGATGTTGTAGGCCGCGTCGACCGTGGCGCGCAGCGCCGCCGGCGAGAAGTCCGAGGTGCTGGCATTACCGCGCTTCTGGCCGATATAGACCGTCACTCCCATGCCCTTGTCCTTGTTTTGCTCGATCGTCTCGATCTTCCCCCGTCGAACCGTCACCGCCAGCCCGCTGCCTTCGCTGATTTCAACCGCGGCATCGGTGCCGCCCTTTTCGCGCGCGAACGCCAAAACGTCGGCGGCGAGCTGTTTCAGCTGGTCCTGGGTATGGATAAAGACGGATTCGCTCATGGGGTGTTTTCTTCGTTTGGGCGCTAAAACAGTTATGATAGCAGTCGTTTACTGTTTTTACCGGTCGGCCGTGCGCCGTCTGGATCCATATCATGCCAAATCCAAACCGCGGTGCCTGCGGGTTCCAATCCTCCGAATTCGAACAAGAGTACGAGCGTCCATCCAAGTCCGAGGCCAAGCGCCAGAGCCTCGAAGTCCAGAAGCTGGGCGAGGAACTGGTCAACGCGCCGCGCGACCGCGTCAAGCGCGTGCCGATGCCGGAGGACGTGATGGAGGCGATCCTGATGTGCCAGACCATCACCAATCACGAAGGCCGCCGGCGCCAGATGCAGTTCGTCGGCAAGAAGATGCGCACCCTCGACGAAGAGGAAATCGCCGTCATCCAGCGCACCATCGAAGGATGGAAAGGCATGTCGAAGGCCGACACCGCGGCGCTGCACGCGCTCGAGCGCCGCCGCGACAAGCTGCTGGCCGACGACAAGGCGCTGACCGTGCTGCTGGAAGAGCATCCTGAACTCGACGTGCAGCACCTGCGCGCGCTGATCCGCAACGCGCGCAAGGAGCAGGCCGAGAACAAGCCGCCGAAAGCCTATCGCGAGATTTTCCAGATCCTCAAGGACCTGTCGAAGAAAGGCCAGGCGGCCAAGACTGACGACGAGGACCTCGACACCGACGCGGAAGACGATGAGCACGACGACGAATAACACCGAACTGGTGATCGGACTGGTGTCGGTGTCCGACCGCGCCAGCGGCGGCGTGTACGAAGACAAGGGCATCCCGGCGCTGGCCGACTGGCTCAAGTCCGCGTTGACCACGCCGTTTCGCGTCGAGACGCGCCTGATCCCCGACGAGCGCGCCGAGATCGAGCGCACGCTGGTCGATCTGGTGGACACGCAGCGCTGCCACCTGGTCCTGACCACCGGCGGCACCGGCCCGGCGCGGCGCGACGTCACGCCCGAGGCGACGCTGGCGATCGGCACCAAGGAGATGCCGGGCTTCGGCGAACAGATGCGCCAGATCAGCCTGCAGTTCGTGCCGACCGCGATCCTGTCGCGGCAGGTGGCGGTGATCCGCGAGACACCGGACCACGCGGCGCTGGTGATGAACCTGCCCGGCCAGCCGAAGGCCATCAAGGAAACCCTGGAAGGCCTGAAGGACGCCGACGGCAAGCAGCTGGTCGGCGGAATCTTCGCGGCCGTGCCGTATTGCGTGGACCTGATCGGCGGGCCGTACATGGAAACCGATCCGGCCGTGTGCAAGGCGTGGCGCCCGAAGACGGCGCTGCGTCCGCAACCCAACTGAATGGAAGACCGCATGACCAAGCTGCTCGAAAATATCGAAATCGAAACCGCGCCGAATCCCACCGTCGCGATCATCTGGATGCACGGCCTGGGCGCCGACGGCAACGACTTCGTGCCGCTGGTGCGCGAGCTGGACCTGGCCGGCCTGCCCGGCATCCGCTTCGTGTTTCCGCATGCGGACACGATGCCGGTGACGGTCAACGGCGGCTACGTGATGCGTGCCTGGTACGACATCGTCCACTCGGACCTGGGCCGGCGCGAAGACGAAGGCGGCTTGCGCCGTTCGCAGGCGCAGGTTGAGGCGCTGATCGACCGCGAGAAGGCGCGCGGGATCAAGGCCGACCGCATCATCCTGGCCGGCTTCTCGCAGGGCTGCGCGATGGCGCTGCAGACCGGCTTGCGCCATCCGGAAAAACTGGCGGGCCTGATGTGCCTGTCCGGTTACGTGCCGCTGTCGGCCACGGTGCCGTCCGAGCGCAGCGAAGCGTCGATCGACACGCCGATCTTCATGGTGCACGGCCGCGCCGACGGCGTGATCCCGATTGCGCGCGCGGAACAGTCGCGCGACCTGCTCAAGTCGATCGGCTACCAGGTCGAGTGGCACGACTATCCGATGCAGCACTCGCTGTGCCAGGAAGAAGTCGACCACATCGGCGCCTGGCTCAAGAAGGTTCTGGCTTAAGCACTAATATCCTCAAGACCGTCATTCCCGCGCAGGCGGGAATTCAGACTGAGCGTGCTTCAATTACTCAGCATGGATTCCCGCCCGCGCGGGAATGACGGTTTTTGGGATAGCAATCTATCAAACGCCGCAAATTTCCTAGCGGGGTAAAATCCCCGAACTGCCTCACCCAGAAAGCATCACATGAAAAAAACCGACCTGGCCAAGAGCGACGCCAAAAAATTGATGGGCCAGATGACGATCCCGTCGGCCGCGGGCTTCGGCAACGCCGGCGCCACCGTGGCGATCGACCGCCGCGAGCAGCGCAAGCTCGACCAGGCCGCGGGACTGGTGCCGTTTGCCGTCAAGCTGAACAGCGACCTGGTCAAGCAGTTGCAGGAGCAGGCGAAGGCACGCGCGGTCGACATGAATACGCTGGTCGCCGAACTGCTGGCCAAAGGCCTGGCGGCGTAAATTCGATCAAGGGGAACAAGATGGCAAAGAAAGAAGAGCTGGACGAAGAGACGATGGCACTGATTAACTGGTGCATCGAGGTGGAGAAGTTCCTCGTCGCCGGCGGCGCCACGCAGAAGGAGGCGCAGGATCATATCGAGGAGCAGGTCGAGTGGTTCACCGACCAGTTCTCCGACGGCCTGACGCCGGAAGAAGCGGCCAAGGAAGCGCTGGCCTAAGTAATCATCGCCCGTACAGCCTTGCAGGCGGCGGCGACCAAACCGGGGTCAGGTCCGACGGACCTGACCCCATTTTTTCTGGCGCCGGCTTGCGATCAGTCGGGAAGCATCCACGCCGATGACGGCGGCATTGCGGTCTGCGCGGCGTTCATCACCATCGCCAGGAAGGTGTAGTAGCCGTTGATGCCCATCAGGTCGACCACGCCGTGTTCGCCGAACAGCGCCAGCGCCGCGGCGTAAGTCGCATCGGTGACGCGCTTCTGCTGCTGCAGCTCGGTGCAAAACGCGTAGACCGCCGCTTCGTCGTCGCGCAACGCGGGCGGCGCGCGGCGTTCGGCGATCGCGTCGATGACGTCGCGCGCAATGCCATTCTGCTGCGCGAGCGGCGCGTGGATCGCCCACTCGACCTTCTGGTTCCACTCACGCGCGGTAACCAGGATCGCCAGCTCCGACAGGCGGGTGCCGATCGCGCTGCGGTAGCGCAGGTGTTCTCCCATGCGCTGCGCATTCTCCATCAGCTCAGGACTGCGCAGCAGCGGCACGAACGGGCCGTAAAGCGCGCCGCGCGGCCCGTCGATGATGACCTGCGCCGCGCGGCGCTGCTCGTCGGTAATCTGGTCCGCGCCGAGCGGCCCGAGGCGATCCTTCATCGCGCGGCCTTCGATACGACCAGCTGCTGCTGTTCGCCCAGGCCGGCGATCCCGAGGCGCAGCTTGTCGCCGGCCTTGAGGAAGCGCTGCGGCTTGCGGCCGACGCCCACGCCGGGCGGGGTGCCGGTGGCGATGATGTCGCCCGGCTCGAGCGTCATGAAGCGCGACAGGTAGCTGACCAGCTGCGCGACGGTGAAGATCATCGTCTCGGTGCTGCCGGTCTGCATCCGCTTGCCGTTCAGTTCCAGGTAGAGGTCGAGCCGCTGCACGTCGAACACTTCGTCGCGCGTGACCAGCCACGGCCCGACGGGGCCGAAGGTATCGCAGCCCTTGCCCTTGTCCCACTGCGAGCTTTCGAACTGGTAGCCGCGCTCGGAAACGTCGTTGACGACGCAATAGCCGGCGACGTAGTTCAGGGCATCGGCTTCGCTGACGTACTGCGCGCGGGTGCCGATCACCACGCCCAGCTCCACTTCCCAGTCGCCCTTCTTCGCGCCCGGCGGCAGCACCACGTCGTCGTCGGCGCCGGACAGGCTGGAGATGGCCTTCATGAAGACGATCGGCTCTTTCGGGATTGCCATGCCGGTTTCGGCGGCGTGGTCGGCGTAATTGAGGCCGATGCCGATGAACTTGCCCACGCCGGTCAGCGGCACGCCGAAGCGCGGTTCGCCGCGCACCAGCGGCAGGCTGTCGGGATCGACCTTGGCCAGCTTGCGCAAGGCCTTGTCCGACAGGAGGGCCGGGCCGATGTCGTCGACAATGCCGGCCAGGCTGCGCAGCCGGCCGAATTCATCGATCAGGCCAGGTTTCTCTTTACCGGGACGGCCATAGCGGACCAGTTTCATATTCTGCTTTCGAAGGGATGCCAGGCTGGCATTTTACCCGTTCGCGCAGAAGCGCAATGGCGGCGATGCAAAGCGCCGACAAGGCCAGCGCCGCGCTGCTCGCGACAAACAACAGCGCGTACGACTGGCGCGTGCTCATGACCGACACCATGATGGCGGCGGCGCCGGCCTGCGCCAGCGAAAAGCCGCAGTTCATCGCGGTCCAGTTGCGCCGGTGCTCGCCGGCGCCGCCGATCTCCAGCGCGTAGCTCGATGCGGCGCCGACGATGCCGGGCGAGAAAAAGCCGACCAGCACCGACGACAGCAGCAGCGCCGCCCCGCCATCGGCCACCAACGGCAGCGCGACCCCGGCGGCTTTCAGGACGAACGCGATGAACAGCGTTGACGACAGGCCGATGCGGTCGGCGACGACGCCGGTCAGGTAGGGTCCGCAGGCCGCGCCGGCGCCGAAGCAGGCCCAGAAAAAGCCGGCCTGCGCCAGCGGGCGGTGCAGCTCGCGCGTGATGTAGTCGGCCCAGAACAGCGTGTGCGGCAGGTAGCCGACCGCATTGAGCGCATACGCGATGAGCAGCAAGGTGACCGGCGCGGGCAGGCGCCAGTTCAGCGCAAACGCCGGTTGCGGCGCTTCAGGCGCCTTGCCCCAGTAGTCCCAAGTGATGGCGGTAAGCAGCAGACAGATGGCGCCCAGCGTCATCCAGGTGGCGGTCAGTCCCTCGTGCAGCAGCGCGGGCACCACGGTGGCGGCGGCGACGATGCCCAGGCCCACGCCGGAGAAAATCAGTCCGCTGACGCGGCCGCGGCGTTCGACCGGCGTGCGCGGCAGGATCAGCACCGGCGCCTGCACCATCAGGATGGCCCCGCAGGCGCCGGCGACGGTGCGCCAGCCGAGGAACCAGGCGATGCCGCCGCCGCGCCAGGCGCAGCTGAAAAAGCTGAGGGCGCACAGCAGCATCGCCAGCTGCACCATGCGGCCGGCCGCCATCGAACGGGCGAGCCAGGCGGCGATGCCGATGCCCAGAAAGTAGCCGGTGAGGTTGGCGGCGCCCAGCCAGCCCGCCTCGGTGCGGCTGAACCAGGCCTGCTGCACCAGCAGCGGCAAGATCGCGACATACGCGAAGCGGCCGATACCGACCCCGGTCAGCGTGGCCGCCATGCCGCACAGCCCGGCCGGGATCGCGCGCTTCATCTCAGCTCTGGACCATCGCGGCGGAGCTGCAATGGACGATTTCGGGCTCGGGTTCGGACACCAGGCGCAGCGCGACCGGTTCGAACGCTTCCTGCGCGGACACGGGCGCGGGCACGGGCTTGGCGCAGCGCTCGGCGATGGCGTCCATCATCAGGCCGACCGCACGCCCGGCGTCGACCATGGTGGTGGAGTTGGCGCCAGGGCGCGGCAGCACGAAGGTGTAGAACTTGCAGCCTTCGACCAGGGTGCCCAGCGCCCAAAGCGTGGTCTGCGAGGAGCCGTCCTGCGCCACCACGTTCATGTTGCGGTCGACCGTGATGCCGCCCGGGTGGAACTGGCCGTTCGTGAAGGGCCGCACGATCCCGCGCTGCACCAGCTTGCGCATCAGCGGCGACTTGTCCTCCAGCGGGCCGGGCAGCGAAGCGCGGCCGCGCACCAGCACATTGGCGGTGACGGGATCGCCCTGCCAGTGACTATGCACCACGAAGCAGCCATTGCCTTCGTCGAGGGTGCTGTGCGCGCCCGGGCCGAAATCGGCGCGCACGGTGCCGGCGTCCATCAGCGCCAGCAGCTGGGCGATGCGTTCCTTCGGCGGGCCGACCGCGAGGCGGTTCATGATCGGCAGGAATTCGGACAGCACCCAGCGGTGCGAGTGTTCGTACAGGCCGCCGAAGTCGATCGCGCTGCGCACCACGTCGCGCACGTCGCGCAGCACGTCGCAGGCCGACTTGACCGGGCTATCGAGGTTTCCGCGCAGCGCGTGCTCGACGTCGCGCCACATGTGCCCGCGCAGCCAGTCGTCGAACTGGCGCCGGCTCTTGAGCGCCAGCGGCGGGATCGGGTCGACCAGCTTTTCCCACGACAGCTGCTCGCGGCGGTCGATGTGGCGGTCGATCAGCGCCTGGCGCGCCTTGCCGTTTTCGCACGCCATGAACTCGTTGCTGAACATGAGTGCGGCGATCTTGTCGCGCTTGTGGTGCAGGTAGGCGAAGTAGTAGGCGAACTGCATGTCGCACCACAGCAGCGGGATGATCTGCTTTTCGAAATCGAGCTGGCCGCCGCCGGACTCGCGGCGCAGCTGCTCTACCTTGGCGAAGGTGAGGAACTTCGGCTTGTACTGGCCGAACACGCCCTTCTGATTAACCGCGCGCGCCGTCAGCGGCAGCCCGGAGCGCGAGTACAGCAGGATCTTCGGTTCCTGGCCCGACGGGCGGTAGCGCAGGCGCGCCGCCGGCTCCATCTTGCCGCAGGATTCGAACTTGCCGCCGCGGCCGGCCGTCAGCTGCGAGATCAGGTCGAAGCTGGTCAGGCCCATGCCTTCGATGGCGATGGTGTCGCTGGCGGTCACGCTCGACACCGCATTGCGGATCGGGTAAGGCTCGAGCACCAGCTGCAGGCGCGCATTGCGGCTGCGCGCCGCCTCGACTTTCGCGGTCAGCGCGCGCTCCGGCTCGGAGAGGACCTTGCGCGCGTGACCGGTGGTGAGGAACACGAAGTCGGCGGGATAGCCGCAGCCGTCGTACGAGACGGTCCAGCGCTCGCCTTTCCATTCGAGGTCGTCGACGCCGGCGTAGTTATGCAGGAAGATCGTCATGTGCGGCGGCGCCAGCTTCTTCAGGTACTCGAAGCCCCAGCGCAGGTAGTCGCCGAACAGCGCGCGCGAATAGTAGCCGTTGCGGTCGATCTCCTCCTTGGGGCCGATGCCGCTCATGCTGTTGCGGCTGGCGAGCCAGTCGGCGAACGACGGGCCGTACAGCAGCGGGCCGGCGCCGCGCACGGTGTCGTCGGAAAACTGGGTCATCTGGCAGGCCACCGTGTTGACCAGCAAGTGGTCGGCCTGGTCGGTCGTGTGGCAGCCCGGGCCGAACTCCTTGCTGTCGAACAGGTACAGTTCGAGCGGCGTCGCGCTGGCGTCGTTGCGCGCATAGGCGATGATGCGGTCGAACACTGAAATGCCACGCGGCCCGAGGCCGATTATCGCAATTTTGACCATGTGAGTCCTCATCTGGTGGGAATGCACGCGGAATAAATCATTTCCGAAGGGGAATGATAGGTTCGGATGCCAATGGGCAAGTTGCGGCATCGCAATCACCGGTGTGCGAGCCATGCTTTTGAGAAAGCGCAAACGGCGTTTCCGGGCGGGCGGTACAGTAGATACCGTCAACGAATTTCCCGGAGGAAATATGAAACTGCTTACTTGCGCCGTACTCACCGCCGCCCTCGCCTGGGCCCCTTGCGCCTTTGCCGAGCCCTCCGAAAAGGACGCCATCTCGATGGTCGAGAAAGGCGCCGCGTTCATGAAGTCGAGCAGCAAGGAGGAAATGATCAAGCGCATCAACGCCAAGGATCCGGACTATGTGCAGGGCGCGCTGTACCTGACCATGCGCGACGCCAAGGGCGTGATCCTGGCCAATCCGGTCAACTCCGCGATGATCGGCAAGGACCTGGTGGACGTGCCCGACGCCGACGGCAAGCTGTTCCGCCGCGAGATCCTCGAACTGGCCAAGAAAAAGGGCAAAGGCTGGGTCGACTACAAGTTCAAGAACCCTTCCAGCGGCAAGGTCGAAGCCAAGACCACCTACATCCAGCTGGTCGGCGACGTGACGCTCGAGGCGGGCATCTACAAGAAATAGGGACTCGGCGTCCCGCGGCGTTTGAATCATCACTGGCAGGAGTCGGCATGCTGAAAAAATTACGCATTGGTCCCAAGTTGCTGTTGGCCCCGGGACTGGTCCTGATCCTGCTGATCGTCACCGCCGGCAGCGCCTATTACGGCATGGTGCGCCAGAACGCGTCGCTGGAGAACCTGGTGCAGGTGCGGGCGGCGCGTTTGAAAGCGGCGGCCGACGTGTCGGGCGACGCCAAGTACGCCCACGCCAACATCTATCAGCTGCTGGCGTGGATCAACGGCAGTTTCGCCAAGGCGCGGGTCGATGCGCTGACCGCCGACATCGGCCGCAAGCACACGGCGATCGCCGCACAGCTGGCGGCGATGGCGGCGGTGGCCGATCCGGCCGAGCGCAAGATCATCGACGCGTCCGGCGCCGCGCTGGTGGGCTACCGCAAAAGCGTGCAGCAGACGATCGAGCTGGCGCAGGTGGACCAGTCGACCGCCACCGCGTCGATGAGCAAGGCCGAGAAGGAGTTCGGCGTGCTCAATAGCCAGCTGGGGCAACTGTCGGCGCTCGAGCGCGCGCTCTCCGAGCATGCGTTCGCCGCGGCGAAGTCCGAGTTCCGTACGCTGGTGATGACGATGGCGCTGCTGGTGCTGCTGTCGATCGGCCTGTCGATGCTGGCCACCTTCCTGGTGCGGCGCGCGATGCTGGGCGATATCCGGGCGATCGCCGACGTGGTGGGCGAACTGGCCGAGGGCCGCCTGGTGGGCGGCGCCGGCACCGACGGGCGCGACGAAATCGCCGCCACTTCGCGCGCGCTGGACCACACCATATCGCGCCTGACCGACAGCCTGCGCAGCATCCTGTCGTCGGTGCGCTCGATCGACACGGCGTCGCAGGAAATCGCCACCGGCAACCTGGACCTGTCGACCCGCACCGAGATGCAGGCCGGCTCGCTGGAACAGACCGCCAGCGCGATGGAGACCTTGACCATCGCGGTCAAGGACAACGCCAACAACGCGCGGCTGGCGACCGAACTGGCGGCGTCCGCGGCGACGCTGGCGGCCAACGGCGGCAAGGCGGTCGACCGCGCGGTGACGACGATGGAGTCGATCAAGGCCAGTTCACGCAAGATCGTCGAGATCATCGGCGTGATCGACGGGATCTCGTTCCAGACCAATATCCTGGCGCTGAACGCGGCGGTCGAGGCGGCCCGCGCCGGCGAGCAGGGACGCGGCTTCGCGGTGGTGGCGTCGGAAGTGCGCACGCTGGCGCAGCGCTCGGCGGCGGCGGCCAAGGAGATCAAGGCGCTGATCGCGGCGTCGGTGGCGATCATCGACGGCGGCAGCGCGTCGGTCAACGAGGCCGGCAGCAGCATGGGCAACATCGTCGCCTCGGTCCAGCAGGTCAACGACATCATCGCGCGCATCAGCGTGGCCAGCTCGGAGCAGGCCGAGGGCATCGCCGAGGTCAATCACGCGGTGGGCCAGATGGACGACATGACGCAGCAGAACGCCGCGCTGGTCGAAGAAGCCGCGGCGGCGGCGGCCAGCCTGCACGAGCAGACCATCAACCTGGCGCAGGCGGTGTCGATCTTCAAGATCGATGGCGACGAGACGGCGATGCAGGAACCGGAGCCGGAGCCGGAGCCCGACAGCTTCCGCGATCCGCAGGAACGGCGGGCGCCGGGCAGCGGCATGCGCGGGACGCCGCCGAGGGCGCTCGGACATCGTCCGACGGGCCGCAAGCAGGGCTAGCCGAATCAGTAGCGCGCGCATCGTCGGGGTCTGGTCCTGCGGACCTGACCCCATGTTGCAAATCCCGGGCGACACCGCGATTACACACTGTGCTCTTTGGGGCCTGGCGAAATCAAAATGGGGTCAGGTCCGCAGGACCAGACCCCGTTTCTGCGAGCCGCACCATTTGCACTCTAAACTCAAAACGGCCGGCTGACGAAGCGCGAGCCGGCCAGCCCGAAGCGCCACAGCGTCTCCTTCGCCTTCGAGATGCCAATGCGCGGACCGGCCACCACTTCCACCGGCGCCGCGCCCGGCGCCAGCTCGAACGGCGGCAGCGCCAGCGCCATGCCGTTATGCTCGCGCGTCACCGCCAGCGCCTGGCACAACTTGCCGGGACCGGAGCACAGCAGGCGCGCGTCATCGAGGCCGCGGCGCGCGCGCATCACGTCCAGTCCCGCCAGCGGCTCGAGCGCGCGGATCAATACCCCGGCGCCGTGGCCCTCCTCGCGGCAGACGAAATTGAGGCACCAGTGGATGCCGTAAGAACGGTACACAT
Organism: Massilia sp. R2A-15; assembly: GCF_030704305.1. Taxonomy (NCBI): domain Bacteria; kingdom Pseudomonadati; phylum Pseudomonadota; class Betaproteobacteria; order Burkholderiales; family Oxalobacteraceae; genus Massilia; species Massilia sp. R2A-15. Next base: position 3,821,960 of record NZ_CP131935.1, read on the forward strand.
AGGCGTGCGCCGGCGCTCCGAACATGGCGCGATTGCGCTCCGTCGGCCCGGAATAACTGTGCGAGGCCGGATCCTCGCGGTCGTAGGCTTCGGTTTCGACGATGCGCCCGCCAACGCCGTCCACCAGCACCAGCACGCCGATCAGCTGGCGCGCCACCTCGTGCGAGGGCGCGCGAAAGTCGATGCCGGCCACAATCGATTTATTCATATAGCAATTTTATAACGGACGTCCACCTTGTTCAGTTCGGAATGCCACAGATTGCGTGGAACGAGTGCGGCCCGCGCGGCGCTGGTTTATCATGTCGATTAGTTCCCAAAAGCAATGAAATCGTTAGTTGATCCATGAACAACCTTGCAGTACTCGCGCAGCCGGACGCCGACCCGGTCGACGCCTTGATCAAGTCGATCCGGATCCCGCCCCGTCCCAGCCTGCTCGCCGACCTGCAGCGCGAGCTGGCCTCGCACGAGCCGTCGCCGGCGGCGATCGGGCGCACCATCGCCAGCGATGTCGGCATGGCCGGCGCCCTGCTCAAGCTGGCCAACTCCTCGTTCTACGGCGGCAAGCGCCAGGCCAAATCGGTCGACCAGGCCATCGCTTTCCTCGGCATCAACCAGGTCGCCGCGCTGATGGCCGGCCTGCTGGCGCGCCAGGCGATCGTCTCGGGCAACGTGTCGCTGGCGGCGTTCTGGGACCTGTCGACCCGGCGCGCGCAGGCGATGGTGTTCCTGTCGCGGCGCCTGCGCATCGGCGCACCCGACGTGGCCCATACCTTCGGCCTGTTCTGCGACACCGGCGTGGCGCTGCTGCTGGACCGCTTCGACGGCTACGGCGTCACCTTCGACATCGCCTGCGCCGACGACGCGCGACGCTTTACCGACATCGAGGACGAGCGCCACAGCACCAACCACGCTGCGATCGGCTGCCTGCTGGCGCGCAACTGGGGCCTGTCGGCCAACGTCGCGTGGGCAATCCTGCATCACCACGATTACAGCGTCATCGACGATCGCGCCAGCGACGACGCGGTGCGCTCGCTGGTGGCGCTGTCGCTGCTGGCCGAGCGCGCGCTGCAGGCCTATCAGGGCCACGTCCAGTCGCTCGAGTGGGAAAAGGGCGGCGCGCGCGCCTGCGCCTACCTTGGCCTCGCCGAGGACGAAGTGACCGACCTGGTCGACCAGCTGCTGGACGCCTTCAGCCACTAAGCTTCGCGCCGCGTACTACAATCGCGTTTTCACCTGGCGGCGCGACATGGAACGAAACCGGCTTCTCGACGATATTTTCTGGAACACCCTCACCGGCCCGCATGCGCAGTTTGCCAGCGGGTTCGGCGGCGCGCGCCGCTACGCCAAGGGCTTCTCGCCGATCCTGGCGTTTGCCGATCCCGGGGACCCCGACTTCGCGTCGCTGGCGCCGTTCTGCGAGAAGGGCGAGCACTTCTACTGCGACAGCTGGACCGGCGCCGCGCCGGAAGGCTGGCGCATCGACGCCGAGGCCACGATGTTCCGGATGGTGTGGAATGCGGCGCTGCCGACCGCCGACGAAGCGCCGGATGCGGTCGCGCTGGGACCGGAACATGCGGACCAGGCGCTGGCGCTGGCGACGCTGACCAAGCCGGGACCGTTCGGTCCGCGCACCATCGAGCTGGGCGAATACTTTGGCTATTTCGACGGCGACCGGCTGATCGCAATGGCGGGCGAGCGGATGCACGCGCCGGGCCTGCGCGAGATCAGCGGCGTATGCACCCATCCCGACTACCAGGGCCGCGGCCTGGCGCGCAAGCTGATGGCCAGGCTGGTGCACCGCCAGGTGGCGCGCGGCGAAGCGCCGTTCCTGCACGTGATGCGCACGAACGAGGCGGCGCATCAGCTGTATCTGCGGATGGGGTTCGAGGATTACCTGGAGACCGTCGTGCGAGTCGTGGCGCGGGCGGATTGACGAATCGCGGTTGCGGAGCACTGCTGTTGGCACTAGAGTGTGTATAACCGGGCAAGGGAGAAAACGAGATCATGTCTTTCACATCATTAGAACTTCCCGATGAGCTCGAAGAGCGAGTCGCTCATGCGGCTCAAAAGTTGGGAATCAGCACCGATACATTCATGATCGACGCCATCCGACACGCTGCCAATGCTACCGGCACTGAGAGATCCAGAGAGATGGATGCTGGAGAGGATTGCGAATGGAATGTAAGGCACGCCAGTGTCATTTCCGTCTATAACTGTCAGGTAGAAGCCGAAGGAGTGGCGCTGCAGGAATGGCGCGCACTTTGATTCGGCGCCTATTGATCGACTATTTGAGGAAACGGGATGGACCAGTCGCTTTTACAATCTGGCGTAAGGCTGCCCATCGCTCCAATTTTTCCAAATACGGCTTTGTGTGGGCTGGGCTGCTGGACGGAAGGTCAAGCAGTTGATAACGCGAGCCGTGTTCACCAAGCACCCTAACGCCGAGCCTGAAGGCTGTCCCGCCATTGAATGCGATCGAATCAATTGCCGGAAAACGCGCAAGTAGCCCGAGCAGATCGTTGTCATCTCGGTTCCGAATGTCGCTGTCGAGGCTTCCAGGACGATGCGCTTCCGCCACAACGTCCCACAATCCGACCCCGTGCAGCAGCAATGTCTGCAGGCGCGAAGCGTAATCCAGCGGCACCAGCTCCACGTCGATCACTTCGGACATCAACATCCAGAATTGATTCTGGCGGTTGCCGTAGTACTGCTGAATGGCAAGTGACTTCTCGCCTGGCAGGCTGCCCAGGATGAGCAATCGGGTTCGATCGTCGACGACGGGATCGAAGCATCGCTTTCTCAACAGTGGATCCGGGATTGGCTCGGTCATCCGATCGATTTTACCGGACGCTGCGACAAGGCGGCTGGCGGAAAGATCCGGCCAGCATCGCCCGGTGTAGAATCGTCCCGCAAGACCAACATCACAACAACAAACGGAGAGCACCATGCCAGAGACGGGACACGCGCGCGACATCGATGCGCTGCTGGCCAAATACGGCGAGAGCCACCTGAACCACACGAACGAGCTGATCCACATTGTGTGCGTGCCGGTGATCGTGTTTTCGCTGCTCGGCATCCTGTGGGCGATCCATCCGCTGGTGGCGCTGGCCGTCAGCGTGGCGTCGCTGTGGTATTACTTCAAGCTGTCGCGCCCGTTTGCCGTCGGCATGCTGGTCATGACGGCGCTGATCCTCGGCCTGCTGCGCGCGCTGCCGCCGGCGACCGTGCTGCCGCTGTCGATCGCCATCTTCGTGCTGGCCTGGGTGGGCCAGTTCATCGGCCACAAGATCGAAGGCAAGAAGCCGTCCTTCCTGGAGGACCTGCGCTTCCTGCTGATCGGCCCGCTGTTCGTACTCAGCTTCCTGTACCGCCGGCTGCACGTGGCGTACTGATCCGGCCACTGCTCATTCCGGCTCCTCCACGGACGCCTGCGCGGACTGCGCGGGGCCGTCGGCCTGTTCGACCAGGACCAGCGCGGTGCACAACACGACGTAGCCCAGCAAGATAAGGATGCGAAGTCGGAGCGACGGTTTCATGGGAGGGCCTCTGCGCAGTTGGAATCCATGATACCGGCCCGGATGGCCGCCCAGCGCAGTTTACGGGGCGCCTTGTTGCGCCTCAAACGTGGCGCAGATGGCTGTCGTTTCGACGCCATGGCTGACAAGAAACTTCGAAAGCCCGTATACTTCCGCGATGTCCTCCCCCCTCCTGTTTACTATCTGCTCGCTGATCTGGGGCTCGACCTTCTGGGCCATCACGCTGCAACTGGGCGAGGTGGCGCCGGCGGCGTCGGTCGCGTATCGATTCGGCATCGCCGCGGCCACCCTGTTCGCCTGGTGCCTGATGCGCGGCGACCGCCTGCGCCTGCCGTGGCGCGCCCAGCGCTGGGTGATGCTGCAAGGCTTCCTCAGCTTCGGCCTGTCGTATGTGTGCACCTACGGCTCAGAGCAGTACCTGGTCTCCGCGCTGGTGGCGGTGCTGTTCGCGCTGATGGTGTTCTGGACGCCGATCTGCGCGCGCCTCCTTTTCGGCGCCCCGATCGGCGCGCGCACCTGGTCGGCCGGCGCCGTCGCGACCGCCGGCGTCGCGCTGCTGTTTTCCCGTTCGATCGGCGCCGCCTGGCACGACCTCCAGTTCGGGGGCAGCGGCCACTTCCTGCTGGGCCTGGCGCTGGCGCTGGTGGCGACCATTTCCAGTTCGGCCGGCAGCGTGATCGTCGGCAAGGTGCGCGAGCAATCGTCGAACCTGCTGCTGACCATGGCCTGGTCGATGTTCTGGGGCACCGCGCTGGTGCTGGCGTGGATCGCGCTGACGGGGCAGTCGCTGACGGCGCCGGCCGCGCCCCGTTACTGGTTCGGCTTGTTCTACCTGTCGATTTTCGGCTCGGTGATCGCCTTCATGGCCTACTTCACCCTGATCAACCGGATCGGCTCGCAAAAGGCCGTGTACATCGGCGTCGTCACGCCGGTCATTTCGGTGCTGCTGTCGATCCGGCTCGAACAATACCGGCCCGGCCCGCTTGAATGGCTGGGCATGGTACTGTGCCTGGCCAGCGTCGCCTGGGCGGTTCGCGCTCCGGCGCCGCGCCCTGTATCCCGTGTTTCCTCCACTCCTGTTTTAGAGACTCCATGACTGTATCCCCTGCTTTCTCCGTGCGTCCGGCCCAGCCGTCCGACGTTGCCCACATCCACGCCATGATCGTCGAACTGGCGGTCTTCGAAAAACTCGAACACATGGTGGTGGCGACCGAAGCGTTGCTGCACGATGGCCTGTTCGGCGCGCGTCCGACGTGCGAGGCGATCGTCGGCGTCGAGGGTGACGAAGTGGTGTGCTTCGCGCTGTTCTTCCACAATTTCTCGACCTTCCTCACGCGCAAGGGCCTGTACCTGGAAGACCTGTACGTCAAACAAGTCCACCGCGGCAAGGGCTTCGGCCGCCAGATGCTGGTCAAGCTGGCCCAGATTGCCGTCGAGCGCGGCTGCGGCCGTTTCGAATGGTCGGTCCTGGACTGGAACGAGCCGGCGATCCAGTTCTACAAGGGCGTGGGCGCCGACGTGATGCCCGACTGGCGCATCTGCCGCGTGACCGGCGATGCGCTGACCCAGCTGGCCAGCAACGCACGCTGACCTTCAATTCCCGGAAATAAAAAACCCACGGGGAGGATCACCGTGGGTTAAACCCATTTGTCTAGGATGGGAGGGGAGACTCGGATACGCGGAACAGCGAATCTGTGCAACCGTTGCTTCCATAATTATCCGGCTGGAAAATTTCGGGTTGATGCGAATCAATTGTTCTGCACCGGGGTCAGACCAGTTGGTCTGACTGCTTGGTCTGACCCAGAATTCACAGAATTTACGATGTTATCGCAGGGCAGTTCGGCGTCGCGCCAACAGCCATTCGACAGTCTCGAATGCGCCTTGCGTCAGCAGGGCCAGCACCGCCGCGGGAATCGCGCCGGCCAGCAGCATGTCGTTGTCGTTAAGCGCCAGGCCGATCGTGATCCGCTCGCCGTAACCACCCGCGCCGATGAAGGCGGCGATCGTAGCCGTGCCCACGCTCATCACCGCCGCCGTCTTCACGCCCGCCAAAATCACGGGCAGCGCCAGCGGCAAGTCCACGTTCACCAGGCGATCGCGCCGCTCCATCCCCAGCGCCAGCGCGGCCATCCGCAAACCGGGCGGCACCTGCAGCAAACCGGTGCAGGTGTTGCGCACGATCGGCAACAGCGCATACACGAACAGCGCCACCAGCGCCGGCACCGTGCCGATCATCCCGAGCAAAGGGATCAGCATCGCCAGCAGCGCCAGCGACGGCACCGTCTGCAGCACGCCGGTGAACGCCAGCACCGGCTGGCGCAGGCGCGGAACGAAAGCGGCCAGCACGCCGAGCGGGATGCCGCCCAGGCAGGCCAGCGTCACCGACAACAGCACCAGCGTGATGTGCTCGCGCGTGAGCTTCCACAGGTTCGCGTCGAACATCCTGGCCATCAGCGCGCTGCGCGGTCCTGTCTTGGCCTGTCCGCCCGCCAGCCAGTTCGACGCGACCTTCGCGAAACTCTGGCCCTCCAGTTCCACCGCGGCGTTCATGGCGATCATGTTGGCGGGCGAGATGCGCCCTTCCAGCTGTTCGATCGCGCGCCACGCCTCCGGAAATCGCTTCGGCGCGTCGAGCCGGTACAGCAGCACGGCGTCGTAACGCGGAAAGTAGTGCAGGTCGTCGTCCAGCACGCGCAGCCCGTACTGGCGAATTTTCGCGTCGGTCGAGTAGATGTCGATCACGTCCACCTGGCGCTGCGCCAGCGCTTCGTACGCAATGCCGTGATCGAGCCCGCGCGGCTGCTGCGGCAAGCCATACCGCGTGGCCAGCCCCGGCCAGCCATCGGCGCGCCCGATGAATTCGTGCGACAGCCCCAGCTTCAGTTCGGGATGCTGCGCCAGCGAAGACAGAGCGGCCAACTTGCTGTCCCCGCGCACGGCCAGCGCGTAGGTGTTGTTGAAGCCGAGTGGCACGCCAACTCCAAGCCCCATCTTCGCGAGCGCCGCGCGAATCTGCGCAAGCGACGTCGGCTTGTCGTTCTTGAGGATCTCGAGGTCGATGGTGCCGAGATATTCGGGATAGACGTCGATGCTGCCGCCCTGCAGCGCGGCGAGGACGATGGCGGTGTTGCCCAGGCCCTGGCGGTGTTCAGCCTTGCCGTGCGCGGCAGCGGTCTGCGTCAGCACTTCGCCGAGAATGTACGATTCGGTGAAGCGCTTCGAGCCGACGCGAAGCGCACCCTCGCCGGCAGAGGCGCTGGCGCAGGCCGCAATCATCAGAACCGCTAGCCAGCGGCGGACCGCGTCAAGTCTGGTGCGCACGCACTCTCCAGGGTGTTGTCAATCGCGCCAGCTTACCACCGGCGCGCGCAACACGCCCGCATTGACGACGCCGCGGCAGGGATTGAAGCCCATCGCATACGACAGGTCGGCCGGACGCGCGATGTCCCACAGCGCGAAGTCGGCGCGCTTGCCCACTTCAATGGTGCCGATGTCGGCCTGGCGGCCCAGCGCGCGCGCCGCGTTGACCGTGCAGCCGGCCAGCGCTTCTTGCGGTGTCAGGCGCCACAGGGTGCAGGCCATGTTCATCGCGAGCAGGATCGATGTCAGCGGCGAGGTCCCGGGATTGCAGTCCGTCGCCACCGCCATCGGCACGCCGGCCGCGCGCAGCTGCGCCACCGGCGGCGGCGTGGTGTCGCGCAGGAAGTAGTAGGCGCCGGGCAGCAGGACCGCCACGGTGCCGGCCGCCGCCATCGCCGCCACGCCCTCTTCGCTCAGGTGTTCCAGATGGTCGGCCGACAGGCCGCCGAAGCGCGCCACCAGCTGCGCGCCGCGCTGGTCCGACAGCTGCTCGGCGTGCAGCTTGACCGGCAGGCCGAGCTTGCGCGCGGCCTCGAACACGCGCTCGGTCTGGGCGTTGGAGAAGCCGATGCGCTCGCAGAAGGCGTCGACCGCGTCCACCAGCCCCTGCGCCGCCAGTTGCGGCAGCATCTGCTCGCACACCGCGTCGATGTAGTCGTCCGCCCGCCCGACATACTCCGGCGGCAGCGCGTGGGCGCCGAGGAAGGTCGTCGCGACATCGACCGGCACCACACCGCCGATGCGCCGCGCGGCGCGCAGCATCTTCGCTTCCGTGTCGAGGTCGAGCCCATAGCCGGATTTGACTTCGATTGTGGTGACGCCTTCGGCCAGCAGGCTGGCCACGCGCGGCAGGCTTTGATCGATCAGCTCCTGCTCCGACGCGGCGCGGGTGGCGCGCACGGTGGACATGATGCCGCCGCCGGCGCGCGCGATGTCCTCGTAGCTGGCCCCGTTCAGGCGCGCCTCGAATTCGCCGCTGCGGTTGCCGGCATGGACGATGTGCGTGTGGCAGTCGATCAGGCCGGGCGTGAGCCAGCAGCCGCCGCCGTCGACGATGGTCGCGCCCTCCATGGGCGCCTGTGCGCGCGGGCCGACCCACACGATGCGGCCCTCTTCGACGCGCACCGCGCCGTCGCGCAGCTCGCCGTAGCCGTCGGCCATCGTGGCCAGGTGCAGGTTAGTGAAGACGGTGGCGCCCGCCGTCATGGCTTGCCGGATCCGAGGAAGATGTCGACGATGAAGATGGTGGCCTCGGTCGCTTCGAGCGTCCAGACGGTTTCGGTGTCGAATACGATGGCGTCGAAGCGCACCAGGCCAATGCGCTCGTCGTCGCTGCTGACCGACAGGCTCTCGCCTTCAGCCAGGAAGAGTACCGTGCGGTCGCCCCGCGGCGCGAACACCGAGCGGCCCTCAAGGCGCCGGCGTCCGAATTTGTGATGGCAGCTTGCTCGCCGTGTCATCACATTGAAGTCGATGGTCGGTCCGCCGTTCAGGGTCGCCTGCACCGCGGCCTCGCCGGCGAACTCGATCACCGTGTCCTCGTCGCCCAGCACGAAGCGGCGGCACTCGTCGATGTCGAGCAGCAGGCCGGGTCCTTCGACCAGCGCAAGCGTGCGATCAATGCCGGGAAACAGCGAGAACGGGCCGTCCTGCGACACCGTCGCAAGGCTGATGCGCCAGTCGAAATCGTGGAACTGCGATTCCGGCGGTTCGACCGTGATCTCGGTCGTGCTGCCGCCGCCGTTCTTCCACGGCACCGGCGCAAGGCTGGCAAACGGAATGAGCATGGTCATGAGCGGAACTCCCGCAGTTCGGCAAGGGCCTGTTTATAGCGCCGCGCGATGGCGTCCTGGTCGACGTGCCGCCCGCCCTGCACTACCCAGCGTCCGCCCGCCAGCACATCGCGCACCAGGTTGTCGTTCCCGGCGAAGATGAAGGCGCCCATCACATCGTCGCTTGCCGCGCCGTCCAGATTCGGATGCTCGCTGTCGAGCACCAGCAGGTCGGCGCGCAGCCCAGCCGCCAGCGCGCCTACCGGCCGGCCGCTGGCCTGCGCGCCGCCCTGCAAGGCGCCCTGCCAGAGGAATTCGGCGACCCGGCGTTGCGTGTGCGAGACCGCGACGTTGCGCCGCTGGTGCTGCAGGCGCTGGCCGTACTCCAGCCAGCGCAGCTCTTCGACCGGGCTTTGCGACACGTGACTGTCGCTGCCGATGCCGAATCGTCCGCCCGCGTGGATGAACTGCTCCAGCGGGAAGATGCCGTCGCCCAGGTTCGCTTCAGTGGTCGGACACAGGCCGGCGACGGCGCCGCTGTCGGCGATGCGGTCGACTTCATCGGCGTCGATATGGGTGGCGTGCACCAGGCACCAGCGCGCGTCGAGCGCGATGTGCTCGGACAGGTAGCGAAGCGGGCGCATGCCGGAAAATTCGAGGCAGCCGAGCACTTCGGCCTGCTGTTCGGCGATGTGGATATGGAGCGGGCGGCCGGCCGGCAGCGCCTGCGTCAGTTCGAGGATCTGGCTGACCGAGGCCGCCCGCAGCGAATGGGGCGCCGCGCCCACTTCGAACTGGCCGCCGCGCAGCGGTTCGAGCGCTTCGACGATGCGCAGCACCTGGTCGGGATCGGTGCGAAAGCGCTGCTGGTCGCTGCCCAGCGCCAGTTCGCCGAAGCCTGCGTAACTGTACAGCACCGGCAGCATGGTCAGGCCGATGCCGGCCGCCCGCGACGCCGCCGCAACGCGTTCGGCCGTTTCCGCCGGCCGCGCATAGAGCGAGCCGTCCGGCGCACGCTGCACGTAATGAAACTCGCACACCGACGTGTAGCCGTGCCGCAGGCATTCGGAAAACAGCTGCGCCGCGATCGCTTCGATCTGCTCCGGCGTGATGTTGCGCGCGAAGCGGTACATCAGTTCGCGCCAGGTCCAGAAGCTGTCCGGATTGTCGCCGGCGGTTTCGGTCAGCCCGCCCAACGCGCGCTGGAAGGCGTGCGAATGCAGGTTCACCATGCCGGGCAAGACCAGCTCCACGGTCCGCGGGGTCTGGTCCTGCGGACCTGACCCCGACGACCCGGGCGTCACTGCGGTCAGCACGCCGGCGTCGTCCCATTCGATCAGGACGTCAGCCGCCCATCCCTGGGGCAGCAGCGCCCGGCGGGCGAACAGCCAGCCGCTCATGGCCGCACCCAATCGGCAGCGGCCGCGATCATGTCGCGCAGCGCGGGCTGCACTTCGCTGGCGAGATCGCGCCGGTACGCGAACGGCGCGCTCTCATCCATGTACAGGCACTGGCACATCTCGAGCTGGATAGCATGGATGTTCGATGCGGGCTGGCCGTAATTGCGCGTGATATAGCCGCCCTTGAAGCGGCCATTGACGGCGACGCTGAACCTCTTGGGTACCTGCGCGATGACGGCTTCGGTCAGCGCGGGAGCGCACGAGGCGCCGCTGGCCGTGCCGAAGTTCAGGTCAGGCAGCCGGCCTTCGAAAAAGCGCGGCACCCTCGATGCGATCGAATGGGCGTCCCACAGCACCACCCTGCCGTGCAGCGCCAGCAGGCGATCGAGTTCGGCGCGCAGCTGCCGATGGTAGGGCCGCCAGTAGGATTCGAGCCGGCGCGCGATTTCAGTTTCGGACGGCGCGCGTCCCGGCAGGTACAGGCGCTCGCGGCCGAAGGTATCGACCGGGCACAGGCCGGTGGTGTCCATGCCGGGATACAGGTTGGTGTCTTCCGGCGGGCGGTTCAGGTCGATGACGTAGCGCGACCAGCGCGCGGCAATGGTCGAGGCGCCCATCTCGCCGAGGAAGCCGTACAGCTCCGGCAGGTGCCAGTCGGTGTCGGCCCGCTCCAGCGCGCAGGGCGCGAGCTGCGCTGCGATGTCGTCCGGGATATCGGCGCCGGCGTGCGGCATCGACACGAGGATCGGAAGACTGCCGGCCTTGAACTCGAAATCCATCGCCTCTCCTTCCTTATTGGTGAAGCGCCGTGAACAGCTCCTTGCACGACGCGCTCAGCGTCCCCTTGATCACCATCTGCTTGGCCGCTTCGATGTCGGGCGCGAAGAAGCGGTCGGCCTCGAAGAACGGCACCTGGCGGCGCAGCTGCTCATGCACGTGCTCGAGGTGGCCGGAACTGGCCAGCGGGCGGTGGAAGTCGATGCCCTGCGCCGCGGCCAGCAGTTCAATGCCGATGATGACAGCTGTATTGTGCGCCATATCGTCAAGCCGGCGCGCCGCGAAGGTGGCCATGCTGACGTGGTCTTCCTGGTTGGCCGAGGTCGGCAGGCTGTCGACGCTGGCCGGATGCGCCAGCGACTTGTTCTCCGACGCCAGCGCTGCCGCGGTGACGTGGGCGATCATGAAGCCGGAATTGACGCCCGGCTCGCGCACCAGGAACGGCGGCAGGCCGGACAAGGTGGCGTCGATCAGCAGCGCGATGCGGCGCTCGGCCAGGCCGCCGATTTCGGCGATCGCCAGCGCCAGCGTGTCGGCCGCGAAGGCGACCGGCTCGGCGTGGAAGTTCCCGCCCGAGATGATCTCGCCGCCGAAGATCAGCGGATTGTCGGTCACGGCGTTCGCTTCGATCAGCAGGGTGCGGCCGGCGTTGCCGATGATGTCCATGACGGCGCCCATCACCTGCGGCTGGCAGCGCAGGCTGTACGGGTCCTGCACACGCTCGTCGCCGACCAGGTGCGAGGCGCGGATTGCGCTGCCGGCCACCAGCTCGCGATAGATCCTGGCGGTGGCGATCTGGCCGGGCTGGCCGCGCACCTCGTGCACGCGCGCGTCGAACGGCGCGTCGCTGCCCTTGGCGGCATCCAGCGACAGGGCGCCGGCGACGATCGCCGCCTCCAGCAGGCGCTCGGCCATGAACAGGCCGTGCAGCGCCAGCGCGGTCGATACCTGGGTGCCGTTGATCAGCGCCAGGCCCTCTTTCGCCGCCAGCACGACCGGCGCGATGCCGGCCCCGGACAGCGCTTCGGCCGCGTCGGCCAGTTCGCCGTTGACGCGCACCTGGCCGACGCCGAGCATCGCCAGCGTCATGTGCGCCAGCGGCGCCAGGTCACCCGACGCGCCGACCGAGCCCTTGGCCGGAATCGCCGGCATGATGCCCGCGTTGTACAGCGCGACCAGCGTTTCGACGATCACCGGGCGCACGCCGGAGAAGCCGCGCGCCAGGCTGCCGATCTTCATCAGCATGACCAGGCGCACGACGGCGTCCGACAGCAGTTCGCCGGTGCCCACCGAATGCGACAGGATCAGGTTGCGCTGCAGCTGTTCGAGCTGGTCGTCGGGAATGCGCGACTTGGCCAGGATGCCGAAGCCGGTGTTGATGCCGTAGGCCGCGTCGCCCTTCGCGACGATCGCGCGCACGGATGCGGCGGAGGCTTCGATGGCCGGCCAGGCGCTGTCCGCCAGCTTGATCGGCGCCGGACGCTCCCACACGTTGCGCAAATCGGTCAGCGTCATCGCGCCGGGAGTCAGGGTCCACATAGAATTCGTCATCATTTTTTAATCATCGGTAAATCGAGGCCATTGCGCTCGGCGCAGGCGATTGCGGTATCGTAGCCGGCATCGGCGTGGCGCATCACGCCCGAGCCGCTGTCGTTGACCAGCACGCGCGCCAGGCGCTTCGCCGCCGCTTCGGTGCCGTCGGCGACGATCACCATGCCGGCGTGCTGCGAGTAGCCCATGCCCACGCCGCCGCCGTGGTGCAGCGACACCCAGGTCGCGCCGCCGGCGGTGTTGAGCATCGCGTTCAGCAGCGGCCAGTCGGACACCGCGTCGGTCCCGTCGCGCATGCTTTCCGTTTCGCGATTGGGACTGGCGACCGAGCCGGTATCGAGGTGGTCGCGGCCGATCACGATCGGCGCCTTCAATTCGCCCTTGCGCACCATCTCGTTGAACGCCAGGCCGGCGATGTGCCGTTCGCCCAGCCCCAGCCAGCAGATGCGCGCCGGCAGGCCCTGGAACGCGATCCGTTCGCGCGCCATGTCGAGCCAATGATGCACCTGTTTCTGCTCCGGGAAAAGCTCCTTGATCTTGGCGTCGGTCTTGTAGATGTCTTCCGGGTCGCCCGACAGCGCCACCCAGCGGAACGGACCGCGGCCTTCGCAGAACTGCGGCCGGATGTAGGCCGGCACGAAGCCGGGGAACGCGAAGGCATCGGCCACGCCCTGGTCGAACGCGACCTGGCGGATGTTGTTGCCGTAGTCGACTGCCTTGACGCCCATCGCGTGGAAGTCGAGGATCGCTTGCACGTGCTGCGCGCACGACGCGGCGGCGGCGTCGCGCAGGCGCGCGTGCTGGCTGGCGTCCTGCTGCGCCGCCTTCCATTCGGCCACGCTCCAGCCTATCGGCAGGTAGCCGTTGATCAGGTCATGCGCCGAGGTCTGGTCGGTGACCAGGTCGGGCACGATGCCGCCGGCTTTGGCGCGGCGCACCAGTTCCGGCAGCACCTCGGCCGCATTGCCGAGCAATCCGATCGACACCGCCTCGCGGTTTGCGGTGTGCTGCTTGACCAGCGCGATCGCTTCGTCGATGTTCGCTGCCTGCTTGTCCAGGTAGCCGGTGCGCAGGCGGAAGTCGATGGAGCTTTGCTGGCATTCGATGTTGAGCGACACCGCGCCGGCGAAGCTGGCCGCCAGCGGCTGCGCGCCGCCCATGCCGCCCAGGCCCGCGGTAAGGATCCAGCGCCCGCCCCAGTCGCCGCCGAAATGCTGGCGCCCGGCTTCGGCGAAGGTCTCGTAGGTGCCCTGCACGATGCCCTGGGTGCCGATGTAGATCCAGCTGCCGGCCGTCATCTGCCCGTACATGAACAGGCCCTTGCGGTCCAGTTCATTGAAATGCTCCCAGGTGGCCCACTTCGGCACCAGGTTCGAATTGGCGATCAGCACGCGCGGCGCGTCGGTGTGGGTCTGGAATACGCCCACCGGCTTGCCCGACTGGATCAGCAAGGTCTGGTCGTCTTCCAGGGTGCGCAGCGAGGCGAGGATCTGGTCGAAGCAGGCCCAGTTGCGCGCGGCGCGGCCGATGCCGCCGTAGACCACCAGGTGCTGCGGGTTTTCCGCGACCGCCGGGTCCAGGTTATTTTGCAGCATCCGGTAGGCCGCCTCGGTCAGCCAGCTTTTGCAGGACAGTTCAGTGCCGCGTGGCGCGTGGATCACGCGGGTGGAATCGAAGCGGGGATCGGCGTCGGTGCTCATGACAGCTCCTGGGGTGGGTGAAGTTAGCTGAAAGTCTAGGTTGTCTATACAAGCCAGTCAACCTTTTTCGGCGCCTCCACCCCGCTTACCTATCACTTCTTCGGGTAAACCTGGCGCCCGGCGACCCAGGTTTGCAGCACCACCGTCTTGCGGATGTCGGACGCCGGGATGGTGAACAGGTCGCGGTCGACGACGATGAAATCGGCCCACTTGCCCGCTTCCAGCGAGCCGACCACGTTTTCCTGGTGGGCGGCGTAGGCCGCGTCGAGCGTGAAGCAGCGGAACGCCTCGCGCACGTTCATCGCCTGGTCGGCGTGCCAGCCGGCGGCCGGCTGGTTCTTCGCATCCTGGCGGGTGACGGCGGCGTGGATGCCGTAGAACGGATTGGGCGCCTCGACCGGGAAGTCGGAACCGCAGGCGATGTGCGAGCCCTGCTTGAGGAAGGTGCGCCAGGCGTAGGCGCCCTTGATCCGCTCGGCGCCGACGCGCTGTTCGGCCATGTTCATGTCGGACGTCGCGTGGGTCGGCTGCATCGACGGGATGATGCCGATGTCGCGGAAGCGCGGGATGTCGGCAAGCGCCACCACTTGCGCGTGCTCGATGCGGTGGCGCAGGCCGGACGTCGCGGTCTTCGGCACCAGCTGCTCGAAGCCCTCCAGCACCTGATGGTTGCCCGCGTCGCCGATGGCGTGAACGTTGACCTGGTAGCCCTTCTTCATCGCCTTCTGCATCATCGCGCGCAGGTCGGCGTCGGTGTGGAACAGCAGGCCGTGCGAGGTTTTCTCGTCGCTGTACGGCTCCAGCATCGCCGCGCCGCGGCTGCCCAGCGCGCCGTCGGAATACAGTTTCACCGCGCGCAGCGCGTACATGTCGTCGGCGTAGCTTTTCAGCGGACCTTTTTTGGAGAGCTGGTCGAAATCGCGCTCGGTGCCGCCGATCATGGCGTAGATGCGGGCCGTGAGCTTGCCGTGGTCGGCGTAGTCGCGGAACAGCGCGTCGTTGCCGACTTCGATGCCGGCGTCGTGCACGCTGGTCAGGCCGACCCGCGCGATCTCCGCCAGCGAACGGTCGAGCGCAATGCGCGCTTCCGCCTCGCCCTGCTTCGGCAGCACTTTCTCGACCAGGTCCTTGGCCGCGTCGACCAGGACGCCGGTGGCGTTGCCGCTGGCGTCGCGCATGATCTTGCCGCCGGCGGGGTCCGGCGTCGATTTGGTGATGCCGGCCAGTTGCAGCGCGCGGCTGTTGGCCCAGCCGGCGTGGCCGTCGACGCGCGCGAGCCACATCGGGCGGTCGGCCACGGCGCCATCGAGCTCCGCCGCAGTCGGGAATCGTCCCAGCTTCCAGATCTCCTGGTTCCAGCCGCGCCCGCGCAGCCATGCCTGGCTCGGATTGGCCCTGGCGTAGGCGGCCGCCGCCTTCAGCGCGTCCGCGAGCGAAGTCGTGCCCGAGAGGTCGAGCTGGGTCAGCATGTCGCCCAGACTGAACACGTGGCCATGGGCGTCGATCAGGCCCGGCAGCACGGTCTTGCCCTGCATGTCGATGTGGCGTGCTTTGGGCGCCTTGGCCGCCACTTCCGGCGCGCCGCCGAGGGCGATGATCTTGCCCTTGTCGTCGAAGGCGAGCGAGACGAAGTGCACCAGTTCTCCCTTGCTGTTAAGTGTGTAGCCGTTGGCGCGGTCGATGACGGTATCGGCGTGGGCGGCGGACAAGGCGCCGAGGGAAGCGAGGGCGAACAGCGTGGACAGGCGCATCTACAAATCTCCGGAAGAATTTTATCTCGTGAGTGTAGCTGAACCCGGGCCTGAGCCGCGGGGTCAGACCCTTTAAACAATGGGGTCAGACCTGTTTAAAAGTCGGGCAGAAATATAAAAAGCCTTATAAAAAGCGGGTCCGCCCCCAATTTGCTCGGCAGCAAACCTGGGTCTGACCCGCGGGGTCAGACCCGTTGCCAGCCTACGTCGCGTCGTGGAAGATGATGCCGAGGGTGTGGCGCAGACCGGAGCGCAGCCGGCTCACGCCATGCCGCATCGCGACGCGGTACGGTCCGCGCGCACCGTTCACCGGCCGCAGGTTGACCGGGAAGATCACGGCGTCGCCCTGCTGCAGCGGCACCGCTTCGACGCGCGACTGCATCCGCGGCCGCTGCTCGGTCAGCACGAATTCGCCGCCGCTGAAGTCTTCGCCGGGCCGCGACAGCAGCACCGCCACCTGCAGCGGGAACACGTGCTCTCCATACAGGTCCTGGTGCAGGCAGTTGTAGTCGCCCTCGCGGTACTGCAGCAGCAGCGGCGTTGGGCGCAGCTGGCCGGCCGCATGACAGCGCACGATGAATTCGTCATGCTGCGCAGGGAACCGCGTTTCGATGTCGAGCGCCTGGTGCCAGCGGTTGGCGATGACGGCAAGCGGCGGATACAGCTCGCGCCGCAGCTGCGCCAGCCCGTCCGGCAGCGGATATGCAAAATATCGATACTCGCCGCGCCCGAAACCGTGGCGCTCCATCACCACCCGGCTGCGAAACAGGTCCGGCGATGCATAGCTCGCCGCGTAGGCAGCGCATTGCGCGGGCGTCAGCAATCCCGGCGCCACCGCGCATCCGTGTTCATCGAGTTCCGCGGCGATGCGCTCCCAGTCGAGCCTCACGCGCCGCTCTCGCGCTTGAGCAGCGCGGCCTTGCGCTCGACGCCCCAGCGGTAGCCGGAGATCGATCCATCCTGCCGCACCACGCGGTGGCACGGAATCGCCACCGCGACCGGATTGGCCGCGCAGGCGCCGGCGATCGCGCGCGCGCCCTGTGCGATGCCGACGCGCTCGGCCAGCTCGGCGTAGCTGACCGTTTCGCCGGCCGGTATCGCGCGCAGCGCCTGCCACACGCGCTGCTGGAACGCGGTGCCGCGCACGTCGAGCGGCAGGTCGAGGCCGATCGCCGGATGCTCGACGAAGCCGACCACCTTGGCCACAGTCTGTTCGAAATCGGCCTCGGCGCCGCGCAGTTCGGCGCGCGGGAAGCGGTCCTGCAGGTCGCGCGCCAGCGCATCGGGGTCGTCGCCGATCAGGATCGCGCAGATGCCCTTGCCGGTAGCGGCGACGAGGATCGCGCCCAGCGAGCAGGCGCCGATGGCGAACCGGATCGAGGCGCCGCTGCCGCCGGCGCGGAACGCCTTCGGGCTCATGCCGAGCACCGCGTCGGTGGCTGCGTAGAAGCGCCCGCTCGAGTTGAAGCCGGCCGCGTAGATGGCGTCGGTGACGCTCGGCGCCGCGGCCACCTCCTGCTGCATGCGCCGCGCGCGCCGCGCCGCCGCGTAGGCTTTCGGCGTGATCCCTGTGTGCGCCTTGAAGATGCGGTGGAAGTGGAAGCGGCTCATGCCGCAGGCCTGCGCCAGGCTGTCGAGGTCCGGCGCGTCTTCGCTCGCATCGATCAGGCGGCACGCCGCGGCCACCGCCTGCGCGTGCCGCTCGGCCAGCGGCGGCTGGTCCGGCTTGCAGCGCAGGCAGGGCCGGAAGCCCGCCTGCTCGGCGCTGGCGCAGCTGTCGTGGAAGGCGACGTTCTTGCGCAGCGCCGGCCGCGCGCCGCAGGAAGGCCGGCAGTAGACGCCGGTGCTGCTGACCGAATACCAGAACTGGCCGTCGGCCTGCGCGTCGCGCCGCTGGACCGCGTCCCAGCGCGCCGCGTCGCTCGTGTAGTGTGATGCTGTCATCGTGTTGCCTCTGTTGGTTCGTGCCTGAACCATCATGCTGCGCCCGGCGGCCGATCAAGTCACCCCGGGTCTTGCTTTTGAATTCAAGTGCTAGAATCGAATTTTGGGACCGTCCTTCGGAGAGTAGTTTGGAAGACCAGATCGCGCAAGAGAGCACGCCCATTTTCCAGCGTATCAAAGACTACCTCACCGGCGAGATCGCCGCCGGGCGCTGGAAGGAAGGCGAAGTGGTCCCGTCGGAGCAGGCGCTGGTGCGCCAGTTCGGGGTCTCGCGCATGACCGTCAACCGCGCCGTGCGCGAGCTCACCGCCGAACAGGTGCTTACGCGCCGCCAGGGCTCGGGCACCTTCGTCGCGCCGAAAAAATACCAGGCCACGCTGGTCGAGATCAAGAGCATCGCCGACGAGATCCGCGCGCGCGGCCATGTCCACGCCAGCAGCCTGCGCCTGCTGGAGCAGTCCCGGGCGAGCGAGGCGCTGGCGCACCAGTTCGAGCTGGCGCCGGGCAGCGCGCTGTTCCATTCGGTGATCGTCCATTTCGAGAACGCCGTGCCGATCCAGGTCGAGGACCGCTGGGTCAACCCGGCCTGCGCACCGCGCTACCTGGAGCAGGACTTCGCCGCCATCACGCCCAACGAGCACCTGATGGAGGCCGCGCCGCTGCAGGGCGCCACCTACAGCATCGAGGCGCTGGCCGCGCCGCGCGAGGTGGCCGAGATGCTGGCGATCGCGCCGCACGGCAGCTGCCTGGTGCTCAAGCGCCGCACCACCTCGATGGGCCGGGTCGCCTCGGTGGTCACGATGTGGCATCCCGGCGCGCTGTATCAATACACCGGCAGCGTCGGATAAGGTTCCCGCAACCCGGCCCAGGATCGGCGCCGCGCAAGGACGCTTGCACAATACTTAACTTTTCATGCAAAGCGACGCCCCTTTTTGGGAAAATAGGTTATTATTTCGTCTAATTCCCCGCCTGACGCCCCCTTGTCACTCCCCACTTATTGAATTTGCGCACTCCGTCGCCACCATAAGTGTTGCAAGAACAGGAAGCTGGCTGGCATGCCGTCATCAAGTCCGCGATCGGACCGGGCAAGCCAAGGCGTAATTTGACCCCACCCTCTGTTGAGGAAAGAATATGAGCGAAAATATCAAACACATCAGCGATGCATCTTTCGAGGCCGACGTGCTCAAGTCCGAGCGCCCGGTACTGGTCGATTTCTGGGCCGAGTGGTGCGGTCCGTGCAAGGCGATCGGCCCGATCCTCGAGGAAGTGGCCAAGGAATACGACGGCAAGATCCTGGTCGCCAAGATGGACGTCGACGCCAACCAGGCCGTGCCGGCCAAGTTCGGCATCCGCGGCATCCCGACGCTGATCCTGTTCAAGAACGGCGTTGCAGCCGCGCAGAAGGTGGGCGCCATGGCCAAGGGCCAGCTGACTTCCTTCATCGACAGCAACATCTGATATGATGCCGGCGGCAGCGCGCCCGCGCTAGCCGCCTGATCCGGCCGGGAAGAGAACCAGCCCTCGTTTGACTCCTTCCCCCTTGATTAACCCACGTAACTCCCTCCCCTACCTTTAATTCCCGTCACGGGACTCAACTCATGCACTTATCTGAACTGAAGGCAATGCACGTCTCGGCACTTCTCGAGATGGCCATTGGCCTCGACATCGACAACGCGGCCCGCTTGCGCAAACAGGAACTGATGTTTGCGATCCTGAAGAAGCGCGCCAAGTCGGGCGAACAAATTTTCGGCGACGGCGCCCTCGAGGTGCTGCCGGACGGCTTCGGCTTCCTGCGCTCGCCCGACGCGTCCTACATGGCCTCGACCGACGACATCTACATCTCGCCGTCGCAGATCCGCCGCTTCAACCTGCACACCGGCGACTCGATCGAAGGCGAAGTGCGCACGCCGAAGGACGGCGAACGCTATTTCGCGCTGGTCAAGGTCGACAAGGTCAATGGCGAATCGCCCGAAGCGTCGAAGCACCGCATCCTGTTTGAGAACCTGACGCCGCTGCACCCGAACGAGCCGCTGCGCCTCGAGCGCGAGATGATGGGCCAGGAGAACATCACCGGCCGCATCATCGACCTGATCGCGCCGATCGGCAAAGGCCAGCGCGGCCTGCTGGTGGCGTCGCCAAAGTCGGGCAAATCGGTCATCCTGCAGCACATGGCGCACGCGATCACCGCGAACCATCCTGACTGCACCCTGATCGTGCTGCTGATCGACGAGCGTCCGGAAGAAGTGACGGAGATGCAGCGCTCGGTGCGCGGCGAAGTCGTCGCCTCGACCTTCGACGAGCCGGCCACCCGCCACGTGCAGGTCGCCGAGATGGTGATGGAAAAGGCCAAGCGCCTGGTCGAAATGAAGAAGGACGTCGTGATCCTGCTCGACTCGATCACCCGCCTGGCGCGCGCCTACAACACCGTGATCCCGGCTTCGGGCAAGGTGCTGACCGGCGGCGTCGACGCCAACGCGCTGCAGCGTCCGAAGCGGTTCTTCGGCGCGGCGCGTAACATCGAAGAAGGCGGCTCGCTGACCATCATCGCCACCGCGCTGATCGAAACCGGCTCGCGCATGGACGACGTGATCTTTGAAGAATTCAAGGGCACCGGCAACATGGAAGTGCACCTCGAGCGCCGCCTGGCCGAGAAGCGCGTCTACCCGGCGATCAACCTGAACAAGTCGGGCACCCGCCGCGAAGAGCTGCTGATCAAGCCGGACCAGCTGCAGAAGATCTGGATCCTGCGCAAGCTGCTGTACTCGATGGACGAGATCGAAGCGATGGAGTTCATCCTCGACAAGATGAAGGCAACGAAGAACAATGTGGAGTTCTTCGACCTGATGCGCCGCGGCGGCTAAGGCCACCGAAAGCATCGACAAAGGGACGCTTCGGCGTCCCTTTTTAGTTCCGGGCGCACGATAGGCGCAGGTCAGGGTGGAATCGATAGCTCATGCGACAGTCGAGTATTCCGACCAACTATCGCTGCCATGAGCGCACCTTCCGATGTTCCAGAGCCTGAGCTTGCAAACAGCGAGCCGCCTGCCTACTATCATAAGATGGATAGGCGATTGATCATCCTCGAAACACGTTTCGATGTAATTTTGCCAACGATCGCGACAAAGTCCGACCTTATCGAGTTGCGCTCCCAGCTTGATGCGCGTATTTCGAAGCTCGAAGTCGACATGCATAAATCATTCACTACGATGACCCACTGGATGGTGGGAGTTGCGGTCAGCCTCCTGATCGGTTTCGCGGGAGTTATTGCCGCGGTGCTAACCAAAATCTGATTTGGCAGCTTGCTGGACGGTTCGGATTGCCTCAATCCTCCAACTGGCTTATAATCGCCGGTTGCAGTAACTAACCCCTGGCAAGTGATCGGCAATCGGGTCAAGAGGCAAGACGACCGACGAAGTGCAGTTTGGCTACCAACACTCAAGAGGCAAGACCATGCGTAAAGATATCCACCCAGATTACCGCGATGTTGTGTTCCACGACGTTTCGTGCGACTTCAAATTCATCTCCCGTTCGACCATCCAGACCCGTGAGAAAATCACCCACGAAGGTCAGGAGTACCCACTGGTCAAGATCGAGGTGTCGGCTGAATCGCACCCGTTCTACACCGGCAAGCACAAGATCGTCGACACCGCTGGCCGCGTCGAGAAATTCCGCCAGAAATTCGGCGCTGTCGGTTCGAAGACTGCAGTCGCCAACGGCTAAGTTTTCCGCAGCACGTGAAAAAAGCAGCTACGGCTGCTTTTTTTTCGCGGATACTACGCACTAAGCAAATTAAGGGCTGTGCCCGCTACCAATGTTATCGATGAAGCCAGTCCGCCTCCCCGCCGCCGCCACCCTCGCCTTGCCACGCTGGGCCATCTTCGGCCTCGGCCTGCTGTACATCCTGCCAGGCCTGATCGGGCGCGATCCATGGAAGGACGACGCCGCCAGCTTCGGCATCATGTGGACCATGGCGCACGGCGGCATCAACGACTGGCTCATGCCCAATATCGCCGGTCTGCCCGCGGCCGAAGAAGGCCCGCTGGCATTCTGGCTCGGCGCCCTGTGCATCAAGCTGTTCGGCTGGCTGCTGGGCGACGTGATGGCCGCTCGCGTATCGACCATCGGCATCTTCGTCACCGGCGCGCTGTCGGTCTGGTACACCGCCTTCCACCTGGGCCGGCGCGCCGACGCCCAGCCGCTGCGCCTGGCCTTCGGCGGCCAGCCCGAACCGAACGACTACGGCCGCACCCTGGCCGACACCGCCACCCTGATCTACCTCGGCTGCCTCGGCCTGTTGTTGCATAGCCACGAAACCCTGGCCGTCACCCTGCAAGGCTCACTGCTGGCCTATTTCCTCTACCGCGCCGTGCGCTACGTGGAGGCGCCCGGCCCGCGCAATGCCGTGCTGATCGGCGTGGCGCTTGGCACGCTGACGCTGACGCGCGGCTGGCTGTCGCCCGTCACGCTGACGCTGGCGCTGGCGCTGTGCACCCATTTTCTCGACATGCCCATGGCGCGCACGCTGCGCGACCTGGCCACGGCCGTGCTGGTGGCGCTCTTGATCACGCTGATCTGGATCGTGCCGTCGGCCGTGCTGCATCCGCTGAACCTGTCGCCGGTCGAATCCTGGATGGCCTGGAACTTCAGCCAGATCGGGCTGCCGTCGTGGGACTCGCTCAAGGCCTTCTTCAAGGTGGGCATCTGGTTCTTCTGGCCGGCGTGGCCGTTTGCGCTGTGGGCGATCTACGCCTGGCGGCGCCAGCGCCACCTGCTGCACATCGTGCTGCCGCTGTCGTTCGTCGGCGCCCTCACGCTGCTGATCCTGTTCGATCCGTCGCCGGAAAACGGCGACCTGCTGAAACTCTTGCCGCCGCTGGCCATCATGGCCGCCTTCGGCCTGCCGGCGATGAAGCGCGGCGCCATCAACGCGATCGACTGGTTCTCCGTGATGGTGCTGACCATGATCGCCGCCGTGACCTGGCTGTGGTGGATCGCCACGCTGACCGGCTGGCCGCACCAGCTGGCCAAGAACGCCGCACGCCTGCTGCCGGGCTTCCACGCCGAGTTCGGCCTGCTGTCCTTCCTGGTCGCCGCCGCCGCCACCATCGGCTGGTTCGTGCTGGTGCACTGGCGCATCTCGCGCCAGCCGGCCGTGCTGTGGCGCGCGGTGGTGCTATCCTCGGGCGGCCTGATCCTGTTCTGGGTGCTGTTGATGACGCTGCTGCTGCCGCAGCTCAATTTCGGCAAGAGCTACCGCGCCGTCGCGCAGCAGATCGTAGCCCACGTGCCGGAAGGCAGCGACTGCATCGCCACCAATGTCGGCCCGGCGCAGCGCGCCTCGTTCGCCTATTACGGCCCGCTGGCGTTCGCCGGCGCCGGCGTCACCCAGTGCAACCTGCTGCTGCTGCAAGACAGCGTGGACCTGAAGGACGACCGCGAAATCCAGCCGGCGTTCCGCGGCAAGCAATGGTCGCTGCTGTGGGAAGGCCGGCGCGCGATCGACCGCCGCGAGCGCTTCCGGCTGTACCGGCGCGTCAGCGGCGTGCCGACGCCGCCAGCAGCAGCAGCCCCGGCACGATGAAGATGGCGGTGAACGGCTGGTAGCCCGTCGCCACCAGCTCGAACAGGCCGAACGCCAGGTAGCCGGCGCCGATCGCCGGCACCACCAGCGGCGGCAGCGGGCGCCCCAGTTGCGCCGCGCGGAACAGCGCGATCACGATCGCGCCAAACACCAGCATCGCCATGCCCCCGAAGTACCACGCCATTTGCATGCCTTGCACTAGGTCGGGCGACGCCGCCGACCTGGCCAATTCGGCGCGGATGCCCGGCCATCCCATCAGCGTATGCGCCACGCTGCTCAGCACGAGGATCGCGCCGCCGAGGTAGCCGAGGAAGATGCGGGTCTTGTTCATGGTTCCGGTTCGAAAAAGGATGGGATCGCCAGCATACGCAGTTGCCGCGGCCCGCGCCAGCGCTGGATTTACCCCGATTGCATAAACGCACTGCGCCGGGCTCCGGTTGGGGCCGGCACCGTCCTGCGGCTTGAGAAATATCAATTCATTATCGGGCTTGGCGTCGAGAATGAAGGCTGGCTAACCGGTTCCCTTTCAGGAGCACATCATGAAAAGCGTATCGCTGTCGCAGGTCGTCAGGTCCAACGAGTCCTACCGTGCGCTGGGCCCGGTACAGTCGTGGCGCGAGACACTGTCGCTGGCGCTCACGCTGGCGGTCGGCCTGACCCTGATCGCCGCGCTGTTCATCGCGTACGACCCGAGCGCGCCGGTCGGCTACATCCTGGTGCCGGTGCTGTTGGGCGGCATGGTGCCGGTGTTCGCCGCGCTGCCGGCCAAGTTCGAAGTGTTCACCCGCTTCCACGCGCATCACTTCATCAAGACGCTCGACGAGACCATCCTTGCGATGGGCTACACGCCGGCCGAATCGCCGGCCGAGTGCACCCGCATCTACTGCCGCAAGCCGACGCTGTTTCACATGCAGGGCAATGCGATCGCCATCACCGTCCACGAGCACGCGATTCTGATCGGCGGCCCGTTCGCGACGCTGCGAATGCTGCAGCAGAAGCTGGCCGCCTGAGCTTATACCTTCATCGGCAGGATCACCATCTGCAGGCCCTCGAGGTGCAGGCGGCGCTGCACCGCCAGCGCCGCCTGGTTGTGCAGCACGCGCGTGAACCAGTTGTCCTGCGCGAAAATGAGCTTGCTGGTGAAGAAAATCGAGTTCGGGAAGCTGCGGTTGATCTCCTCGCACATCTTGGTCACCTCATCGACCGCATCCGTGCCGAAACCGATATACGAGGCCGACGCCATGCCATGGCTGTGGCAGAAATCGACGAAAAACTCCAGCGTGTCGGCCGCCTCTTCCCGCATTTTTTCGAGCGCCCCTTCGCCGCCGTAGGCATGCGAATCGACCGTGCGCGCGTTCACGAAGATGAAGTTCTTGAAGTGGCCCGGGAACATGCGCAACACCCACAGCAAGGCGTGCAAGCCGCCGCCGCGCGACGAGCCGACGATGAACACCGCGGTCTGCGCCTCGGGCTCGGGCTCCACCGCCTCGGTGCCGGGACCGAACGGCTGGTTCGCGAACACCTCGTCGACCGAATGGATCGCCTGCTTGGTTTCGCGGTAGTGGTTGCGGATGTAGACGCACAGGGCCGCCATCGCCGCGATGATCGCCACCGTCGCCCAGCCGCCTTCCGCGAACCGCTCGATCAGCAGTATCACCAGGATGCCGGCGCAGATGACGAAGCCGAGCATCGACAGCAGGAAGCGCCGGATCCAGCGCAAGCCGTGCTGCTTGCGGCTCTGCCACCAGTACAGGCACAGGCCGAACAGGGAAATGGCGAAGGTGAGGAATACCGAGATCGAGTACAGCACCACCAGCAGCTGCACTTTACCGCCGGTCCAGAACAGGATCGCCAGCGCCGCGATCCCCAGTACCAGGATGCCGTTCTCGGTGACCAGGCGGGTAGACAGGTAGCGGAATTTGTGCGGCAGCCACGAGTCGGCCGCCATGTTCGACAGCACCGACGGGCCGCCGAGAAAGCCCGTATTGGCCGCGACGAACAATAGGCCCGCCTCGAACGCCAGCACGATCACCAGCAAGGCCTGGTTCAAGGTCTGGCCGCCCAGTCCCGCGCTGGCGATGATGGCCTTGAAGGTCGACGCGTTGAGCGTTTCGCCTTCCACCGGACGCGCGTCCCACAGCAGGTAGAGCAGGATGATGCCGGCCGCGGTGAACGCCAGCGACAGCGCCATGTACATCATCGTGATCTTGCCGGTACGGACGCGCGGTTCGGCCAGCAAGTTGACGTTGTTCGACACCGCTTCCAGGCCGGTGTAGGTGCCGCCGCCTTGCGAGTAGGCCAGCAGCAGCATGCCGGCCACGCCGGTCCAGCCCATGCTCTTCGCCAGCTCGCCGGTTTCCGCCATCGTCGCCGGCACCAGTCCTGGCAGGTGCGAGGAATGCACCACGATGCCGTACACGATCAGCACCAGGTGGGTGGCGACGAAGCCGAGGAAGATCGGCAGCAGGATCTGGATCGCTTCCTTCAGCCCGCGCAGGTTCATCACGATCAGCAGCCCGATGAAGAAGGCTTCGGCCCACAGCTTGTACGGCTGGAAGCCGAGCGGCAGGAACGAGGCCAGCGCATCGACGCCGGACGCGATCGAGATCGCGATCGTCAGCACGTAGTCGAGTACCAGCGCGCAGCCCGAGGTCAGGCCCATGTAGGGTCCGACCAGCTTGGTGGCGACCCGGTAGCCGCCGCCGCCGGTCGGGAACAGCTCGATCACCTGGTTGTAGGCCAGCGCGATGATGAAGACGGTGACGGCCGTGGCGATCGCCATGTACAGGCCGAGGTGGGTGTGGGCGCCGAGCGCGCGAAAGGTCTCTTCGGGGCCGTAGGCGGACGAGGACAGGCCGTCTGCGCCGAGGCCGACCCAGGCCAGGAACGCGACCAGCACCATCGAATGGCGGGTCTCGCTCTTCATCGGGTCGAGCGGTTTGCCGAGGATAATTTCGCGGATCTTCTTGTTCTTCATCGTGCTTGCCGCCGTGCTGGACGGCGGGAGTGCTCAGGGAGTGCAGATGATACGCCTGAACGATGATTCCCGGCACTAGGATCGACGGGTCGAAACGGCCTGAAGCGCACAAAAAACTCGTTTTCTGCCCATCTGTCGTCTATAATGCGGGGCTTGCGCTGTAATGCTGCCCGGATGGTGGAACTGGTAGACACAGCAGACTCAAAATCTGCCGCTTCGCGGCGTGCCGGTTCGATTCCGGCTCTGGGCACCAGCAACTCGCGCGCAAATCAAAGCAAAAAGGCCATTCTCCTCGGGAGCCAATGGCCTTTTTTACGTCTTTCGGTGCCGCAAAGCCGGGGTCTAGCTCTGCGCACCTGACGCCCTTCTGGGTTCCGCCGCGAGCTTGCGTCCATCGAGTGCTGAGCACGTTCACCGTTCAAAAACGGGGCCTAATGAAATCAAAGAGGCTTTTCCAGGAATTGAATGCTGAACTCGCGTCTGAATGGCAGAGCTGACCCTTTTGAACTTACTGGGGATCGGTTTCGGCGGGAGTCACAACTTGGCCGAAATCCAGCTGAATTACAGAAACGCTTCCTGTAGGTTCATTGGGTCCTTGCGCGGCTTCCACATCCTTCTCAATAACCAACGATTCCCGGACAGTGTTAATGCTTTCGTATCGATCAAGCAGCAGAGCTGAGTCCGTCGCTGACAGTGACGAATATTCGCTGAATACACACCCTTCAATATATGGTGGCGAAAGGAATGACTGGGAATCTATGAAGGCTTTAGTTAACGCCAACACTTCTGCTGCGGTCGGCGCGGGCGTGCGAAGAACGTTATCTTCTGCCCTAAAAACCGGGTCTTCTGGGGCGAGATCCACCCAGATGATTGGATAAGGAACTCCCCCTAAGACGCCTTTCAACGAATGGCGCCCCTCATACTTGAACATAAAATCAGGCAGCACGAACGTTCCGAGGTTATATATTTGTCTACGTTCACTGGCGCGAACTTGCTCCGCCGCGATTACGTATGCCAATTCGACAGACATCACTAATTTGCGATCAGAAGCGAATCCACCCAGTCTAAAACCTGTATCGATTGAAGGTCCGATGAAATCACGAAGAATTTCGGCCGGCGGTCGTCAGGATGCTTATTGTAGAAGGCATCTAACGCTGCCTGGTTGGAAAATATGTAATGCTGATCTTCATCGACGTCGAGCGCATGCACCGCATTTTTCTGCAGAATAATCTCGTTATTGCGAACAGGAAAATCGGCGAGCCATGCTGTAGCCTTAACATCCAATTTGTGAACTCGCAACTTCTCCCTCAGTTCACCCAGAGTCTGAATCCATACCCCGAGACAAACCCCTGCTTGCACCGGATGGTCGATGCGTTTCGTGAATAGCACCTCGTCGCCAATTGTCTTCCACAGTTCAGGCGCCTCCCAGAGATATCGTGCCCAGCGGCCGCACCCGTGTGCAATTTGGTCATTGCCAACCACTTGGCAGCAAATGTCTGCTCAGCTTGCTGATCAAACGCTAGTACGATCGAGAACCATCGAGGATATTCGCCAGTGCCTTTTGTCCGCCAGAACTCGGCCCAGCACTCTGTTTAAAGGCGGTCGACCAACAATATCTGCGCTAAGAAAAAGCCGCAGATGCGGCTTGTAGGATGGAGGAAGATTCTTTACAGCTTCCAGCTTTTCTTCTTCAGTCATCAGCGTGGCTCAAGTCCGAGTGACTGAGCGCGCACGCGAGAAGCCGCAGTAGAAACCAGAAAGATTCGAGAAAGTTCGGAATGGTCGCCTGCACATTTTTGGTGTTCGAACCGAAATTCCGCTTCAGGCATTAAGAATGCGGCCGCAAACCAATTGGCCTCTTTCTCTGCCTGGTTTGTTCCGTAACGTTGAGCCACGAGTTCGCCGATGGGCTCCTGGAGCACCTGCTTGCGATACAAATAGTGCAAGACGAAGTGGCCAAACTCATGGGCGATAGTGAACCGATCCCTCAACGGACCTGTGGCAATCGAAAGCCGAATTTCGAAAGTATTGCCCGGACTTCAATGGAGCCGGAATCAGAAGAGCCCGTGCTCCACATATCTACGTGGCTGATCCGCCCCCCCCAATTTTTGCACCAGCGCGACAAGATCATCGCCCGGTTTAAAGCCTAACTGATCGGCGATCGATTTTGCGATTGTGGCAATTTGCGAGGCGCCCAAACCCAATGCCTTTGGCGCGGCGTGGATTTGTAGCGGGAAGGACGAGGATGTCGATACATTTAAATCGGACACGGTTTTCTCCAGAGACTTCATCGGCCAACTAATGGCATGCCATCAAAACAAGTCTCCCCGATTTCCTCCGGCGAAAAAAGGTCGCCCGGGCAGTGCGGCCCCCCTCCATCACAAGCATTGTCGCCGCCAAGTCTTCGAGCGCAATTCCCACCGACTTGAATACCGTTCGTTGGCCGCCGTAGCGCCGGCCCACAGCTTGGCCGCGGCACAGCGCCTCAAGCGTGCCGCCGGTATCAGCGACTGCAAACACGCCGCGCGCCATCGGCCCGAGCAGGTCGCCCGACTTCTGTAGCGCTTTCGGCGTATCGACGAACAGCTGCGCGCCGGCGGAGCAGTCGTCATCCGCTTCGCGCGTCTGCGGCGTGAAGTTGCCGATCAGGTCCAGATGGCTGCCGCGCGCAACCATTCGCCGCGGATCACCGGCTCGGTCGCCAGCGAGAGCACTAGACATGTACACTCGTTTTCGAGTCTACGCCTTTCCGTTCGACGAAAAAAAACCGCCCGGCTTGCACCGGACGGCTTTCGGCGATTGCTCGCGGTGTTACTTGACGGTGCGGGTGCCGACCACTTCCACGGTCACGCGGCGGTTCTTGGCGCGGCCGGCGGCGGTCTTGTTGTCGGCCACTGGCTGGGCTTCGCCCTTGCCTTCAACGAAGATGCGCGACGCGTCGACGCCTTTCGACACCAAGT
Organism: Massilia sp. R2A-15; assembly: GCF_030704305.1. NCBI lineage: Bacteria > Pseudomonadati > Pseudomonadota > Betaproteobacteria > Burkholderiales > Oxalobacteraceae > Massilia > Massilia sp. R2A-15. The sequence goes on from NZ_CP131935.1 coordinate 3,851,269, forward strand.
AGGACTTGACCGCTTCGGCGCGGCGCAGCGACAGCTTCTGGTTGTACTCGGCGCTGCCGATCGAGTCGGTATGGCCGACCGTGATCATCGCTTCGGTGTTCATGCCTTCCAGCTTGCGCAGCAGGTCGTCCAGACCGGCTTTGCCTTCCGGCTTGACGATCGCCTTGTCGAAGTCGAACAGCGACTCGGCGGCGAACGAGACCTTTTCCGACACAGGCGTCGGTGCTGGCGGCGGTGGCGGCGGAGTCGGCGCGGCTTGCGGCGCCGGCATCGCTTCAACCACCGGCGGCGCGGCGTAGACTACCTTGCTCGCGACCGGGCGGCCCAGCTTGTAGACCAGGCTGACCGACGCCAGGTCGACGTCGCCGCGATTGCCCACCGCATCGTTCACGCGATAACGCTCGACTTCGGCGCGCATCGCCAGCGCTTCGCTGAACTTGAATTCCAGGCCCAGGCCGGCCTTGGCATTGAGCTTGCGCTCGCGCGGCTCCGGATTGGTCGCCGCGAACAGGCGATTGCCCGTGAAGTGGGCTTTCGCCGCGGCGTAATTCATGCCGCCGCGGGCGAACACCGAAATGCGCTGCGACAGCGGCAGCTGCGCGATCAGATCCAGCGAGCCGCCGCGGAAGCCGACGTTCCCGTTCAATACGCCGCCGCCCGAGGTGGTCGAGTTGAAACCGAACTTGCCCAGGTCGAAGTAGGCCAATTCCACCGCGAAGTACTGGTTCAGCTGCTTACCGGCGAACAGCTTGCCGCCGGTCGAACGCTCGTCGGTGGTAAAGCTGCCCAGCGTGGCGCCGTTGGCGGTCAAGCTGGCTTTCAGGCGCTGGTCGTCGATGTTGACGCGCGACTGGCCGATGCCTGCGCCGATGTAGTAAGCGTGATTGGCCCAGTCCGGGTTGATGAAGGTGTCTTCGCCCGCCCACGCGGCCTGGCTGGCCAGCACCGCGAATGCGATGGCGCTCAGGGCGCCGATTTTCTTAGCTGATTTCATGATGTCGTATCGCTTTCGGTGGGATTACTTGGTGATCAGGTTGTTGCTCAGGGTGACCGCGGCGCCGCTCAGCGCACGGCCGTTCAGCAGCGTGGCGTTGTCGCCCGCGGTGATCGCGGCCGCACGGGCCAGGATCGAACCCTGGAAGGCGCTGTTGGCGCCCAGCGTGGTGGCGCCGACCGGCACCCAGAACACGTTGTCCGCGGTGGCACCGTTGATCAACCTGACGATCGAATTGGCGGTGGTGTCGAGCGTCAGCGGCGTACGGATGATGTAGACGCCAGGACCGTTCAGGGTCAAGGTGCCGGTGACGCTGATCGTGCCGGAGTAGCAGTAGACATTAGGCGCCAGCGAAGTGCCGCCCAGGTCGATGTTGCCGGCGAACGTGACGTCGCACGGACGGGCGTTCGCGTTGGTGATGGCAACATCCAGGTCAGCCAGCGCGCCGTCGAGGATCGCGCCCGACTTGTAGTTGAAAAAGCCAGTGTCCACGCGCGGATCGACGGTCTGCGACGGCGAACCAACGTCGCCCTTCACCAAGGTCGAGCCACCCGAATTGTTGGTGATCGACGTACCGGCCAACACGCCGAAGTTGGTTGCGCGGCCCAGTGGAACCGGATTCAGCACGACAGGTGGGATTGCAGCGGCGGTCACGGTCAGCACAGCGGTGCCAGACTTGGCGCCCTGCGTGGCGGTGATGGTGGTGTTGCCTGGAGCGACGCCGGTAGCGACGCCGGTATTCAGGACGGTACCGACCAGGATGTTGGACGAGGTCCAGACCACGCTGTTGGTGATGATGGCGGTCGAGTTATCCGAGTAGGTGCCGATGGCGACGAACTGCTGCGTGCCGGCGATTGCCACGGTGGCGGTGGCTGGCGTGACTGCGATGGTCGACAGGGTCGCGGCGCTGACGGTGGCGGTGGTCTGTGCGGTCTGGGTGCCGAAGGTGGCGGTGATCACCGAGGCGCCGGCGGCGACGCCGGTCAGCAGGCCGGAGCCGTTCACGGTCACTTTGGCCGGAGTCGCCGACACAAAGGTCGACAGCGCCGTCACGTCAGCGGAGGTGGAGTTCGAGTAGTTGGCGGTGACGGCCAGCTGGCGCGTCGCGCCAATCAGCAGCGTCGGCGCTTGCGGAGCAACCGAGATCGACAACAGCGTGACCGGATTGACCGTCAGCGTGGTGCTCGCAGTCTGCGTGCCGGAGGTCGCGGTGATCAGCGAAGTGCCGGCGCTCACGCCCAGCGCTACGCCGGTTGTCGCGTTGATCGTGCCGACGCCGGCGGTGGCCGACGTGAAGGTCGATGCAGCGGTGACGTCGCGCGTGGTGTTGTCGCTGAACGTACCCATGACGGTGAAGCGCTGCGAAGCGCCGATGTTGACCGACGGGTTGGCAGGCAGCAGCACGATCGAACGCAGCGTCGCTGGCAGCACGGTCAGCGTGGCTGAAGCGCTCTTGCCGGCGAAGGCAGCGCTGATCGCCGAGGTGCCGGCGCTGACGCCGGTGGCAAGGCCGTTGGCGGCATTGACGGTGGCGACTGCAGGCGCAGCCGACGTCCAGGCCGAGCTGGTGCTGACGTCACGCGACGAGCCATCCGAATACGATGCGGTGGCAACGAACTGCTGGGTGGCGCCGATGGCGACCGACGCGGTGGCTGGCGTAACGGCGACGCTGACGAGCGTGGCGGCCGGCAGGCCGAGGATAGGGTCGCGGCCCTGGTCACCGCCGCCGCAACCGGCGACGAGCGTTGTGACGATGAGTCCGACCGTGCACAGCAGGGTTCGGGAATAGCGCTTGAGAGCGTTCATGGAGGGTGTTTCCTTTTGTGGATGCTATTTTTCCTGGCCAGGGCCGGATGGGATCATCCTGCGGACCGAAAAACGGTGGCCGATGCGTACGCAATCGGACCAGCCAGGCCAGTATGGGTGGTGCGGAGCAACACGCAACGTGCGGTAACGCGCTTAACTTGAATTTAGGAAAGATAACTCAAGGCAAAACAACGTTTGCGTTGATTGCATGGTGAATAACACAAGGAAGGCGCCGAAAAAGGCGCCGGCGCGGGCTTAAAGTAGACGATTTGCCACCAGCATCGCTGCGGCGAGGTCTTCGAGGGCCGTGCCCACCGATTTGAAGACGGTGCGCTCACCATCGTCGCAGCGTCCGACGGCCTGGCCGCGGCACAGCGATTCGAGCGTGCCCGCGAGGTCGCCTGGTGCGAACACGCCGCGCGCCATCGGCCCGAGCAAGTCGCCCGACTTCTGCAGCGCTTCCGGGGTATCGACGAACAGGCGCGCGCCGGCGAAGCAGGCGTCGTCGGCTTCGCGCATCTGCGGGGTGAAACCGCCGATCAGGTCGAGGTGGCTGCCCGCGCGCAGCCATTCGCCGCGCATCACCGGCTCGGTCGCCAGCGTCGCGCAGCTGACGATGTCGGCCTGCCGCGCCGCCGCTTCCAGGTCGGCGCACGCGCGCGCGGCAAAGCCCTGCTCCGCCAGTTCCGACGCCATCCGCCGCGCGGCCTCGGGATTGCGGCTCCAGACGATCACCTCGCGGATCGGCCGCACCGCGCGATACGCCTCGGGCAGCAGGCGCGCCACGCGGCCGCTGCCGACCACCAGCAGCGTCGCGGCGTCGTCCGGCGCAAGAATACGCGCCGCCAGCGCCGACGCCGCGGCGGTGCGGCGCGCGGTGATTTCGTCGCCGTCGATCTGGGCCAGCGGCTCGCCGGAATAGCGCCCTAGCATAGCTGCTGCAGGCGTTGGCGCGTCGACGGCATCCCCGTCCTCAAGCCCTGTTCGATCTCGCCCTTCGTCGCTGCGCGGCGCACGGATTCCATCGATGGATGCACCGGCTCCAGTTGATAATCGCGTTCGATAGCGCGCATGAGGACTTCGTGGCGCCGATAGTCATGACTGTCGCTGGTGACATCGCCGTCGAACCGGATGCGATTGACCAAGAGATGCACATGCTCGTGCTCCATGTCGTCGTGCCGCGTGATCAGGTATTGGTTGTCGTCGAGCCCCATGCCATGCAGGTAGCGCTGGCCTATCTCGGTCCACTGCGCATCGGTCAAGTGTTCGCCAGGTGCGGCCGACAGCGACACGTGCAGCACCGCCTTGCCTAGCTTCGGCCGCAGCTTGCGGATCTCTCCAAATTCCTTAGCCAGCTCGCGTGGATCGGCACCCTCCATATTGGTGTCGATCAGACTCCCCTTCTCCTTGTTCAAGTCGTATTCGAGCGCGCCGCGAAAGCCCCTGCCCTTAATAGCCTTAGCGATCTTCGCCAGCCTCGCCGATACCAAGTAACGCCAGGCGAAGCCGCTTCGCCTCGATTGTCATCCGCCTCAGCAGCGCATCGGCGACCTTCACCCGCCCGCCTTCGTTGGCGAGCCGCGTCAGCTGGTTCAGGTTCGCCGCCAGGCGCGCGAGTTCTGCGTACTGCTCGCGATTGATCGCAGCCACCGGCGGCGATGGCAAACGCCGCGCCAGGGCCGCTTCGCGCAGCCACTGCGCCGGCGTCATGTGCATCTGCGCCGCCTTCGCACGCAGTGTCGCGTACTCGCCGGCCGAGACGCGCACACCGATCGTGGCGTTGCGCACGGCTGCCGGATCGCCCCGGGGGCGGCCGCCGGCAGATTTTCGCGTGCTGATATCGGGCGGCATGATGCGGACCTGGACGTTGTTGGAGTTGGGGGTGTGACGAGCGAAGCGAGCTCGGCCCCGCAGGGCAAGCCGTTTGAGCGAAGCGAAAACATGGCTTGCTCCTAACCAGCGACTCGTCGACCACCACTGTAATCGGACTGCACCGGCTGCCGATGAGCTGCGTCAAGCGGCGTTAGCAATTCCACAACGGCAAAGTTACCGCAGGCGACAACTTGCTCCATCGGCACCACTGATCAGAAAAGCCGAAGACGCCCTGAACACGAAGCCGGGTTCAACAGGCAGGAAAGATCAGATGCAATCTGGTCTTGCCAAGCTGTCCTTTCTCCCGCACCGCACGCAGAATCAAGCGCAAATTGAATCAACGGCCAAACGAAGACCAGAACCCGTCCGTGCATCGCCAGTGGACGGCGCTCTTGGGGAGCACCGTGATACGCGGGGGTGCGCCCTCACGGGCTTCCTCGCCTTCGCTCGGCTCGAATCGCCTCCGCCGGTAGATCACACTTTTTTCGGCTTGCCTCCAACAGGACCGGCGCCTGATCCGTCATTGCGTATGGGCAAATTGCGATAGCACGCAATGTCTAACATAAACCATCGCGCCTTTAAGCGCGTCATCAGCTAAAAACCCACAACTAACGGCTCGATGAGCCCGAGAGGCGAACAATGACAGCTCACCAAGGATCTCTCGCGACGACAAGGGCAAAGACCGGATATGAACTGTGGCAGGATACGATCGACGGCGCTCGCGAGGATTCGAGATGGAACGGATACGACTGCGACATTCAACTCATCGTCGCCCAGTACAATCGGCACCTGCTCGGCACCGCCGGCTTCATCCAACTTGATTGGCGTCTCATTAAAGCTATGGTCTGGACAGAGTCCGGTGGGCCTGAGAAACAGGGCATGGCGCAGTAACCCTATCCAGATCGGAAATCCCGGTGATCCCGGCTTGCGCGCCCTGCTGTCCGACAAGGAAGGCGGCACGCTCATCATTCCTGATGAATACAAGGACAAGCTGACCATCGCGACGGTCGCCAGCACGCCTCGCATGAATATCTGTGCTGGAGTTGGCTATCTACTGATGCGGCTGGCAACCTACGCGATCGCAACCGTGCCTTATGAACGCGACAAGAAAACGTATGAGGTGGCTGTCAAAGCGGGAGACAGCATTGACCGCATTGCGCGGGCGAATTCAACTACCATTGATACTATCAAGAGCCTCAACGCCGGCATCCACACGCTTCACGCAGGGCAGACGCTCAAGTATCGCAAAGCTGCAGTCCAAAAAATTATTGTGAGGTGGAGTATGGCGCCTCCTTCGACCATTGCGAGTCGGTACAACATCGGCGATCCCGACTATGCAAGAAAGCTCGAATACTGTCTCGCGGTGATGCGATCGGCCGCACTCCCGGAGCGCAAATGCGCCGCGTGAGAGCCGCAGCGGCGGCCATCAGCATCGCGCTCAGTGTGGGAGCCCAGGCTAGCACGCCCTTTACCGGTCGCTTCCTTGGCACCGGGCGAGCATGCTACGGCACGCTTTCTGTGCAACCCAAGACCGTGTCCTGGCTAACCACCTTCAGCCAATGCCCGGCGCTTCCGGCAAACCTGATCGAGCAGGAAAACGCCGGCGGATCCGTGCGCCGAACCTACCGGTTCACACGCGGGTCGTCTTCGTGCCGCTTTGAAGTTTTGTCCCTCTCTCACGATGATTCCAAGGACTCAGATATCGGATGGCAGGTCGTGGGCTATCCCACGGAGGCGAGCTTCCCTCAAGATAAGGCGGGTGGCTTTTTCACGCAATCACCTGACATCATGGCCTGCTACCTCACCCGCGACCCAGCAAAAAACGTCCAGGGCCATCGTTAGGTTGCGCTGCCACGAGACGGCGCGTTCCTCGTCTCGCCACTTCGAAACTCGCGAAAGCCTGCCCACGCCGGCGAACATTGATCCTTCGCAGGCAAAGCAGAGCGCAGTGTGCTATCTCAACAGCGAGCTGCTCTCATCATGCAAAAATAGCAACTTCGCAAATAATCGGGGAGCTGCAGTGAGATTAAACGAGGCGGTAACGAACGCGCCCGCGCCGGTGCTGTTTCGCATTTCAAGCGTAATGACCATGCTTGAAGTTTCTCATGCGACGGTCTATCGTATGATTGGAAGAGGAGAATTGGAGTTGGTTCTAATCAGCACAAGGTCGAGCCGGATCACATCAGAAAGCGTGGCAAAACTGGTCGCCGGGCGTCGGAAGCAATTCACTAAGGAATAGTTGCCAAGGTCATGGGGAACCGAACCCGGTATACATGAGTTTTCGACGGTATACGAGACGGTATTTTTTTGTTCAATATCTACCCAAAACCAGCAACGACGCCCGTTACGGATTTTTATTCGATTCCGGCTCTGGGCACCAGCAACTCACGCGCAAATCTGCATTCAGGCCCCTGTCAATACAACTGCACCGGGGCTTTTTTGCATTCTGGTACTGTTATTTCTTCAATGTCCAGAACTTCACTTTTTCGAAAATATTGTCGTCTCCCCACGGATCCCATACCGTTTTGTCGCCTTTGCTCATGGCCCCGGGCCAGGGACCGATCGACGTGGACATGCAGGGCGGATACTTCCCGTGCGAGCGCATGGTCATCATCGTGTTCTTCTTTTTGTATAGAAACTGATAGCCGCCGCTTTCGATTGTTGCCGCCGGATAGACCACGATGACGTGGCCATGTTCCGTTCCCTTCAGCCCGGCCACGACGACACTGCCTTCCATTGCGAGCGCATGACCGTCGCTCAGGGTTACTTCAGACCATTTGGCCGTCATATGGTCGATAAGCGCGTTGGCGGTGCGGTAGTCCTCATTCGGCTGTCCACACGCCCGCATGACGGACCACACCGCATGGCTGCACGAGTGTGTATATTGGTCGTATGCGTTGTCGCAGGCGATCTTGAGCAATTGTCCCGCGTTATCGGGCATGACAGTCTCCTATGGGTGTCGAAGGGAGAACGCTCAGTTGGCGATATTGCCGGAGATTGGCCGAGTACTTGAGGGACGGCAGGGCTTGGTCGCCGGACGCCGTCGGCGTCCGGATGCAAAGCGCGATCTCCTGCGGCATCCCGCCGCGCCACTCGCGAAAAGCGATCTGCAGTTCCGATGGCGGATCAGCGGGGAAATTGGCTGGCAGCTCGCCCAATTTTCTGCCCGTCGGCGAAAAGAGCATCGGCCTGGGCATCGCCACCGTTGCCGAGCCTGCCGGTGTTTTCGCGTAGAGCTCGTCGGCCCACACCGAGAAAAGCAGCACGGCTGGCGCGGCGTTCTTCGCGCGGGTAACTTTGCAGACGCGGATGAATTCAACGAAATTCGACCACGCCGGGGCATCGAGCCATCGCATTTCAGCGGGCGTTGGACGATTGCACACAGTTTCGTCCGCGAGATAGAGCCCGCCATCCATCGCCGCTGACGCATTCCCGAATATTCCCGCGAGGGCGAATGCCAGCACTACCGTTGACGCCCCCCAGCGCGACGCCGTTACCGTTCCCACTATGCGAGCGCTCACAGTTATTCCTTCGAAATGCGCACGATTGATCGTCTTACCATGCGGACGCATGCGCAAATCCGCGTCCGCGACCGCCATTGTCTTTCAACAATCCAGCCTGCTCTATACACAGGATTGATAGCAGCCAACTGACACGCAATGAGGCATGGGGCCGACCCGACCGTGGAGAAAATGATTGGCTGCGCGAGTTCAGGACTGCACCGAATACGCCGTCTCCCATTTTGCGATGCTGTATAGCTTCCAGAAGGTTGCTGGATCGATTTTTTTGACATCGACCCCTCGCTGGCACATCTTCTCCAGCAGCGGCGACTGCCTGACCGCCGACTCCATCGTGCCGCTCACTTCACTGATCCATGAGGCATCGGGCGCTTCGAAGCCAAATTTATTTTTCCTCCACAAAATATTGGGCGCCACCAGGCCCTGCATAGCCACCCTCAGGATGTGCTTGGTCCAGCCGTCCTTGATCTTCAGCTTGTTGCTGATGCCGTAGCAAGTCTCCACCAGGTCGTGATCGAGAAAGGGCACGCGCGCCTCGATCGAATGGCGCATCGAATTGCGGTCGACGTAGCGCAGCAGGTGCGGCAGCTGGAAGGACTCGATTTCCATTTTTTGCATGGCGCGGATGTTGCGGCTCCCTTTGGTCGCCTTGGCGATGTTCGGGAACTTTTCGGTGTATTGCTTCTTGAGGAAGCGGAACTTTCGCTGCAGACTCCAGATCCTGATGCGCGACACCGAAAAATAGGCGAAATTCGCCACGATCGCGCGAAAGGTCAGCCTCGAATTATTCTCGATGGAAAAAATTTCCCGCGCCGCCTGCAGCGCGGGCATCGAATGCAGGTGGGCGGAATAGTAGCGCTCGTAGCCGAGCAGGATTTCGTCGCATCCCTGCCCATCGAGCATCACCTTGCAGCCAATCCGCTTGGCTTTCTGGAACAGGAAATACTGCATGAAAATCGACGGCGAGGTGAACGGCTCCTCCTGCAGATAGACCACTTCATCAATTGCTTCGATGAATTCCTGCGCGGTCGGCTCGATCACCGATAGCTCGATATCGGCGCGCGCCGCCACCTCGCGCGCGTAGGCGCTTTCATCCATGTGGTTCTCGGACGATTTCGCATGGATCGCTTGCATCTTGCCGAGCGGGCCGGTGTTGTAGATTCGCGCGGACAGGCCGGCCAGCGTGGAGCTGTCGAGACCTCCGCTGAGGCTCACGCCCACCTTGACGTCGGAGCGCAGCTGATAATCGACGGCGCGCTTGAGGTCGGAGAAGAACAAGGAGGTGGCGGCATGCTCGCCCAGGTCGGACAAGCCGGCGCGAGCGTCGAGCGAGTAGTAGCACGTTTGCTCAAAGCGGTTCGAGGTGACGGAGTAGACCAGGTTGTGACCGGCCGGCAGGCTGTGCACACCCTGGAAGAAGGTCTCGCAGGTATGGTCGTGATAGCCCTCCACCAGGAAATCGCGCACGGCAATCATGTTGGCCACAGGCGGGACGTTTCCGCCGCTTAAGACTTGCTTGATTTCCGAGCCGAAGACGAATTTTTCCGGCGTATCGGCGTAATAGAAAGGCTTCACGCCGAAGCGGTCGCGGCTGCAAAAAATCTCCGCTTTCTGTTTATCGTACAAGGCGAACGCCCATATGCCGTTGAACCGGCTGACGCAATCGGCGCCCCATTTGTCGTAGGCCGCGAGAATGACTTCGGTATCGGTTTTCGATGCGAATTCAAACCCGTCCTGGGACAGCTGCTCCCTCAGTTCCAGGTAGTTGTATATTTCGCCGTTGAACGTGAGGACATACCGGTCGCCATACAACATCGGCTGGTGGCCTGCCTCGGAAACGTCGAGGATCGCCAGTCGCCGGTGTCCGAGCGCAAGGCTCTTATCGAAGAACAATCCGTGCCCGTCCGGCCCGCGGTGGGCGGCCAGATCATTCATCAGCTCGATATCGACATGGGCGACGGGGGTACCGCTTTTGTGAATGATCCCGCTGATACCACACATGGGTTTGGCCTCGCCTGTTGGAGTTCACTTGCGGCATGCTGGGATGGGAATGGACGACTGAGCTGGCCCGTGTGCGCATGCATCAGCATCCGGCTCTTTCCTATATTAATTACATTTCTGTAATGATTCCTTGAGCCTGCGCACGAACGGAGGGCTTGCATCCAAAAGTAAAATGGGATACGCGCGCGTCGCCGCCGCATCGATGCCGCTCATCGCTTGGCCTGCAGGTCGTCCACCCATTTCTCGTACTTGCGGTCGATCCGTTTCATGGTGCCATCGCGCACCATCGCCTCGACCGCGACGTTCATGCGGTCGACCAGTTCCGTCGGTACTGCGGGATTGCAGGCGAGATACACGCCAACCCGGTTGAACGACAGCACCGGGACAATCTTGTCGCCCCAACCGTGCCGCTTGAGCACCGTGGTGCCGCGCTTGAAGCTGGCCGCCCACACGTCGATGCGGTCCATCAGCAGCTTGCGCGGATTGATCATGTCGTTCGGCGCCGGATCGACCTGGAATCCGCGCGCGCGCAGGTACTCGTCACGCGCGTCGCCGTTGTAGGTGCCGATGCGCAGCCCGCGGGCATCGTCGAGGGTGCGCAGGTCGTAGTGGCGGTCGGCGCGGCCGAGGAGAATCCATTCCGCTTCGTCGGTCGGGCCGATCCACTTGAACAGGTTTTCGCGCTCCGCGGTGCGGGTGGTGGAGAACAGGCAGGTATCGGGACGCTGAAGCGCGAAGGTGTAGCCGCGCTTCCACGGCAGCAGTTCCAGCGTGTAGTCGGTGCCGGTGCGCGCCATGATCTCGGCCACTTTTTCGGTGCCGCTGCCGATCACGCGCCGGCCCTCCATCATGCTGATCGGCGCCGACGCCTCGGTGATCAGGTGCAGCCGCACCGGCTGCGTCGCTCCATGCGCCATGCTCGCGGCCACCGCCAACAGTACTGCCAGCGCAGCGTTTCTGAACCCCATACCACTACCCTCAACGCGCAGCCGGGCAGGATCGCCCGGCGCTTCGCAGCCAGCATACCAGCATCGCGCATCGCAGCCAACATTCAGCGCGCGGCCAGCTCCTGGTACAGCGCGTAGTAGTTGCGCGCCATGCGCTCGGCCGTAAACAGCGCCTCGTAGCGCGCTTCGGCGCGCCGCCCCATCTCCTGCGCCAGAGCGGGGTTGTCCCACAAGGTGCGCATCGCCTCGCCCAGGGCCTGCGGGTCGCTCGGCGGCACCACCAGGCCGGTCTCGCCGTGGATGTTGATGTAGGTGGTGCCGGTGCCGATTTCGCTCGAGATCATCGGCTTGCCGTACATCGCCCCTTCCAGCAGCGAGATGCCGAACGCTTCCGAGCGCAGGTGCGACGGAAAGGCCACCGCGTAGCACAGCGCCAGCAGCGCGACCTTGTCGGCTTCGTCCACCGCGCCGACGAACATCACGTGTTTCAGGCCGAGCCGTGCGGCATGCGCCTTGAGCTCCTGCTCGATCGGCCCGGCGCCGACGATCACGACTGGATACTCGCGCCTGGCCACCGCGTCGAGCAGGATGTGCAGGCCCTTGTAGTAGCGCAGCACGCCGACGAACAGGAAGAACCTGGGGCCTGCCAGCGCGCGCCATTTGTCGAGCCGCGCCTGGTCCGGCTGCGGGTAGATGCTTTTGTCGAGGCCATACGTGATGGTGCGCGTCTTGTCGCGGTAGCGGTGCAGCACCGCCGACGAGGCCAGGTAGTTCGGCGAGGTGGCGACGATGGCGTCGACGCTTTGCAGGAACTTGCGCTTGAGCGGCCGGTACAGCCGCAGCAGCATTTTCTGGCGCACGATGTCGGAGTGGTAGGTCACCAGGGTCGGCTTGTCGATGCGGGCGGCGAAATGCGCCAGGTCCATGAACGGCCACGGAAAGTGGTAATGCACGACGTCGCACTCGGCGGCGCGGCGCCTGAGCTCTCCGAACGCGGCCCACGACATGCCGTTCGACGCGATATTCACGTCGCGGTGCAGCCGGCGCACGGTGTGGCCTTCGAATTCGAAGGGGCGCAGGTCGTCGCCGGCGGTCAGGGTCAGCACTTCGTTGCGCACGCCCAGCCGCCCGGTGCCCACGCACAGCTGGCGGATCACCTGTTCCACCCCGCCCATCGAATCGGGGAAGTAGTCTTTGTAGAAGTGGAGGATGCGCATACCTCAGTGTAATCGGGTTCTGGCGGCGCCGCCTAGCGCGACAGCACCTGGTGGTAGACGGCGGCGGTCAGGCGCGCGGTTTCGCGCCAGGTCAGGCTGGCGGCGCGCGCGCGCCCGGCGGCGATGCAGCGGTCGCGCAGCGCATCGTCGCGCGCCAGCGCCAGCATCGCATCAAGGATCGCGCCGGTGTCGAGCGGATCGACCTCGAGCGCCGCGCCGCAGCTGACTTCCGGCAGCGAGCTGGAATTGGACGCGATCACCGGCACGCCGGCCGCCATCGCCTCGGCCACCGGGATGCCGAAGCCTTCGTACAGCGACGGGAACACGAACACGCCGGCGCCGGCGTACACCCGGCGCAGCGCGGCGCCATCGGTCAGCGCATTGAGCCAGACGACGTTCTCGCCGTTCTGCGCCGCCGCCTGCAGCCGCCGCACCAACGTCTCGCAGCGCCAGCCGGGCGCGCCGACGATCACCAACTGGCGCTCGGCGCGCAGCGCGGCCGGCAGCTCCAGCCAGGCGTCGAGCACGCGGTCGACGTTCTTGCGCGGCTGCAGCGTGCCGACTGACAGGTAGTAGCCGGCGCGCAGCCCGTGCTCGCGCAAGGTGGTGGCGACGGCGCCGGCATCGGGCTCCTCCATCCAGCCGTCGTCGACGCCGCACGGCACCACCGATACGCGCCGCGGGTCGATGCCGAAGCAGGACACCAGCTCGTCGATGGCGAAATGCGACAGCGCGATCACATGGTCGGCCTTGCACGCCGCCTTGCGCTGCAGCCAGTTCTTCATGCCGCGCAGGCGCGGGTTGCACCATTCGGGATGGCTGATCGGCAGCGCGTCGTGCAGGGTCGCCACCTGCGGGCAGTCCATGCGCACGATGCGGTAGTCGGTGGTGTGGAAGATATCTGCCGGCATGTGGACACGATGCGCCCGCGGCGTGAGCAGGTCGCGCAGGGTCGCCGCCTCAAACGACTGCGGCAGCGCCTGGCCAACCTGGATGCCTTTGCCGGCCGCGCCCGGACGCGGATACGAATACGGAGTGACCTCGCAGCCGGCCGCGGGCAGGAAGCGCAGCAGGGCGTCGGTATAGACGCCGATGCCGTCGAGCCGGCCGCCGTTGCGCGCCGGTTCGAGCATGGTGGCGCCGAGACCGACGCGCAAGCGGCTCACGCCTGGTACATCCAGCGCAGCGTTTCGGCCAGCGGGATCGGCTCGAGCGCGCCGATCACGCTGGCCAGCTTGTCGTTGCTGCCTTCGAGCCGCAGCACGTCGTTGGCGCGCACGAAGGCCGGGTTGACGTCCACCTCGATGCGATAACCGGCCATGTCGCCAAGCGTGTCGATCACGTCGGCGATCGAGTGCGAGCGCCCGGAGCAGATGTTGAAGGCCTCGCCAGCCGGGCTGGCGGCCAGCAGGCGGCGGTAGGCCTGGGCGACCGTGCGCACGTCGGAAAAATCGCGCGCGATGGCCAGGTTGCCCAGTTCGATGCGCGGCGCGCGGCGGCGGAAATGGGCGACGATCTTCGGCAGCAGGAAGTGCTCGGCCTGGCCGCGGCCGCTGTAGTTGAAGGGCCGCGCGATGATGACCGGCAGGCGGTCCATCCACAGGCGCGCCATGTATTCCATCGCCAGCTTCGAGACCGCGTAGTCGTTGGCCGGCGCCGGCTCGACGCCCTCGTCGATGCGCGCGACGCGGGCGTTGCCGTAAATGTTGGCCGACGACGCCAGCAGCACCGCCGACGGCCGCCGGCGCAGGCCGGCCAGCGCTTCGAGCAGGTTGCGCGTGCCTGCCACGTTCACCTGGTACATCTGCGCCGCGTCGGCGTGGCCGACGAAGGAAATGGCGGCCAGGTGCACCACCACGTCCGGCTGCACCTGTTCGGCCACGGCGGCCACGGCGGCGCGGTCGCACAGGTCCACTTCGAACATGTCGGCAGCGCTTTGCTGGCCCGGCAGCACGGTGCCGAACACGCGGTAACCGGCTTCGGCCAGTTCGCGCGCCAGGTAGTGGCCGGTAAAGCCGCGCAGGCCGGTGACCAGCGCCCGCTTGCCCTCGCCCTCGCGCACCGGCGCCGCGTACGGTTCGGTCACCAGGCCCTGCATGTCAGAACGAGAAGCCGAGGGCATTGCGGCGCATGTCGGCCTCGACCATCATGGCGCACAGCTGCTCGAGCGTGGTTTGCGGCGCCCAGCCCAGCACTTTTTTGGCCTTGCTGGCGTCGCCGATCAGCAGTTCGACTTCGGCCGGGCGATAGAACTTCGGGCTCACGCGCACCAGCAGCTTGCCGCTGCGGCTGCAATGGCCGGTTTCGTTTTCGCCGCTGCCGCTCCACTCGATGCCCACGCCTGCCGCCTTGAACGCCATCGTGACGAAGTCGCGCACGGTTTCGGTGCGGTTGGTGGCCAGCACGAAGGTGTCGGGCTGGCCGGCCTGCAGGATGCGCCACATGCCCTCGACGTATTCCCTGGCGTAGCCCCAGTCGCGCCTGGCGCCGAGGTTGCCCAGTTCCAGCACATCGAGCTTGCCCAGCTGGATCTTCGCGACCGAGTCGGTGATCTTGCGGGTGACGAACTCGCGCCCGCGCAGCGGCGACTCGTGGTTGAACAGGATGCCCGAACAGCCGAAGATGCCGTAAGCCTCGCGGTAGTTGACCGTCATCCAGTGGGCGTAAAGCTTGGCCACGCCGTACGGGCTGCGCGGGTAGAACGGGGTGTCTTCGACCTGGGGGATGGCCTGCACCTTGCCGAACATTTCGGAGGTCGAGGCCTGGTAGAAGCGCGCGCTGCGCTTGGCGATGCGGATCGCCTCGAGCAGGTTGAGGGCGCCCAGGCCGGTAATGCTGGCCGTCGCGACGGGCTGCTCGAACGACACGCCGACGAAACTTTGCGCGGCCAGGTTGTAGACCTCGTCCGGATCGCACGATTCGATCAGCCGGATGCCCGACGACAGATCGGTCAGGTCGTACTCGACCAGGTTCAGGTTGGGGTGGCGGGTAATTCCCAGCTCGTCGATGCGCCAGAAATTGACGGAACTCGAACGACGGAACGTGCCCGTCACTTCATATCCCTTGTCCAGTAACAGCGCGGCGAGATAGGCGCCGTCCTGGCCCGTGATACCGGTAATCAGCGCTTTTTTTCTTGGTTGCATAGTCATTTACGTATCGAAAGTGACAGGACGCCAAAGAAGCAGGAGTGGGATACTGTGCTACATGCCAAAAGAACAATGGCCTTTTACACATTATCCCCTTAAAGCGAACGCGCGCGGCGCAGACTTTACCGATTGTTACGGAATAAAAAATGAACTCCGGCCGAGTTGCATTGTCCCGGCCGGAGTAGCGCCGCTTAGCGCTGGGAGATGGCGTCGACCACGCACAGCGCGGTCATGTTGACGATCCGGCGCACGGTGGCCGACGGCGTCAGGATGTGCACCGGCTTGGCGCAGCCCAGCAGCACCGGCCCGATCGCGACGCCGCTGCCGGCGGCGGTCTTGAGCAGGTTGTAGGCGATGTTGGCCGAGTCGATGTCCGGCATCACCAGCAGGTTGGCGTCGCCCTTGAGCGGCGAATTGGGCATCGTCGCGTTGCGGATCTTCGAATCCAGGGCGGCGTCGCCATGCATCTCGCCGTCCACTTCCAGGTTCGGAGCCATCTTCTGGACCAGCGCCAGCGCGGCGCGCATCTTCTGCGCCGACTCGGTGTTGGCCGAGCCGTAGTTCGAATGCGACAGCAGCGCCGCGCGCGGCAGGATGCCGAAGCGGGTCAGCTCGTCGGCCGCCATCACGGTGATCTCGGCCAGCTGTTCGGCGGTCGGATTGTCGTTGACGTGGGTGTCGACCATCGCCAGCTGGCGCTCCGGCAGGATCAGGATGTTCATCGCCGCGTACACGTTGGCGCCGGCGCGCTTGCCCAGCACCTGGTCGATGTAGTGCAGGTGCAGCCAGGTGGTGCCGAAGGTGCCGCAGATCATGCCGTCGGCGTCGCCCTTGTGGATCATCATCGCGCCGATCAGGCTGTGGCGGCGGCGCATTTCCAGCTTGGCCCATTCCTGGGTCACGCCCTTGCGCTCGCCCATCTGGTAGTAGGTCTGCCAGTAATCGCGATAGCGCTCGTCGTGGTCCGGGTTGATCACGTCGAAGTGCTCGCCCAGCTTCAGGCGCAGGCCGAATTTCTCGATGCGCTTTTCCAGCACGGCCGGACGACCCACCAGGATCGGGCGCGCCAGGCGCTCGTCGACCACGACCTGCACGGCGCGCAGCACGCGCTCTTCTTCGCCTTCGGCGTAAACGATGCGCTTGACTTCGGCCTGCGCTTCCTTCGCCATCTGGAACAGCGGCTTCATGAAGGTGCCGCTGCGGTAGACGAACTGCTGCAGGCTCAGTGCGTAGGCGTGCAGGTCGGCGATCGGACGGGTCGCCACGCCCGATTCGGCGGCGGCCTTGGCCACGGCCGGCGCGATGTGGGTCAACAGGCGCGGGTCAAACGGCATCGGGATCAGGTACTCGGGACCGAAGGCCAGGTTCTTGATGCCGTAGGTGGTGGCGACGATGTCGGACTGCTCGGCGTGGGCCAGGTCGGCGATCGCGTGCACCACCGCGATTTCCATCTCGCGCGTGATGGTGGTGGCGCCGCAATCGAGGGCGCCGCGGAAGATGTACGGGAAGCACAGCACGTTGTTGACCTGGTTCGGATAGTCCGACCGGCCGGTCGCCATGACCACGTCGTCGCGCACCAGCTTGACTTCTTCCGGCAGGATTTCCGGATGCGGATTGGCCAGCGCCAGGATCAGCGGGTTCTTCGCCATCGCCGCGACCATCGCCGGCTTCAGCACGCCGCCGGCCGACAGGCCGAGGAAGATGTCGGCGCCGGGAATCACGTCGGCCAGGGTGCGGTGCGGCGTGTCTTGGGCGAAGCGCTCCTTGTCCGGGTCCATCAGCTCGGTGCGGCCCTTGTAGACCACGCCGGCCAGGTCGGTGACGGTGATGTTCTCGATCGGGAAGCCCAGGTCGACCATCAGCTCGAGACAGGCCAGCGCGGCGGCGCCGGCGCCCGACACCACCATCTTGCAGTCCTTGAGCTGCTTGCCGCAGACCTTGACGCCGTTGATGATCGCGGCGCCGACGATGATGGCGGTGCCGTGCTGGTCGTCGTGGAACACGGGGATCTTCATCTTCTCGCGCAGCCTGCGCTCGATGGTGAAGCACTCCGGCGCCTTGATGTCTTCCAGGTTGATGCCGCCGAAAGTCGGCTCGAGCGAGGCGATGATGTCGACCAGCTTGTCCGGGTCGTTTTCGTTGATTTCGATATCGAAGACGTCGATGCCGGCGAACTTCTTGAACAGCACGCCTTTGCCTTCCATCACCGGCTTGGCGGCCAGCGGGCCGATGTTGCCAAGTCCCAGCACCGCGGTGCCGTTGGTGATGACCGCGACCAGGTTGCCGCGCGCGGTGTACTTGTATGAGTTGGCCGGGTCGGCCGCGATCTCTTCGCATGGCGCGGCCACGCCCGGCGTGTACGCCAGGGCCAGGTCGCGCTGGTTGGTCAGCTGCTTGGTAGGAGCGATGCTGATCTTGCCGGGGCGGGGAATCTGGTGGTATTCGAGCGCTGCTGCGCGCAGTTGTTGGCGCAGTTCTTCTTTGTTGTCAGATGACGAATCCATGCTGTGCAGCCTTCCTGTTTTCCAATCGGGGGAGTGTCGATTTTATCAGACTGATTCTTTCAATAAGCTACGTATTTCTACCAGTCCCATTTTTGTGATCAAAATGCCCATGAATAAGAAAAACTATCGCATTGATGCAAACGATCAATTTTACTAATGATGGGTGTGTAAGTAAGATTGTTCCCAAGCCGACCAACCTTGGAGAACATCATGAGCAACCCAATGAAATCCGTCACCATCGAAAACCTCGAAGCCGCGTTTGCCGGCGAGTCGATGGCGCATATCAAGTACCGCTACTTCGCGAAACTGGCGCGCGCGGCCGGCGCGATCGAGGTGGCCGAGGCGTTCGAAGCGACCGCCGAGCAGGAAGTGGCGCACGCCTTCGGCCACCTCGACCTGCTGTACCCTAAGGACAAGATCACCCCGGCGCGCGCGCTGGAAATCGCGATCGAGGGCGAGACGTATGAATACACCGAGATGTATCCGAAGTTCCGCCACCTGGCCGTGGAAGAAGGCAACCTGGCCGCGGTGGCCGAGTACGACGAGCAGATCGAGGAATCGAAGGTGCATGCCGAGCAGTTCCGGCGCACGCTGGAAACCGCGGCCAAGCGCTTCGCCGCGCTGGCAAAGGTGGAAGAGCGCCACGCCAACCACTACAAGGCGGCGCTCGAGCAGCTGACGGCAACCGCCTGACAAACTCGCTACAATTAACTCATACCGTGACATAAAAGGAAGAGACCAATGAAAACTTACCAGTGCATCGTGTGCGGCTTCATCTATGACGAAAGCGTCGGCCTGCCGGAAGAAGGCATCGCCGCCGGGACCCGCTGGGACGACATCCCGGCCGGCTGGTCCTGCCCCGACTGCGGCGTGGCCAAGGCCGACTTCGAGATGGTGGAAATCTAAGATGGCGGCGCCGCTTCCGGTGGTGATCGTCGGCGCCGGCATGGCCGCCTACGGCGTCGCGCGCGAGTTCCGTAAGATCGACAAGACCACGCCGCTGCTGCTGGTGTCCGGCGACGGCGGCGGGTCGTACGCCAAGCCGATGCTGTCGAACGCCATCGCGCTGGGCAAAGGCGCGGCGCAGCTGGTGTCGCAAAGCGCCGAGCAGATGGCCGCGCAGCTCGACGCGCAGGTGATGACGCGCACCGAGGTGACGGGTATCGACAGCGCCGCGCGCACCATCGAGACGGCCGGCGGACAGCGCATCGCCTACCGCGACCTGGTGCTGGCGCTCGGCGCGCAGCCGATCCGGCTGCCGATCGAAGGCGACGCGGCCGGCGAGATCCTGTCGGTGAACCACATCGACGATTACGCGCAGATGCGCGAGCGGCTCGCCGCCATTGGCCGGCCGGCGCGCGTGGCCATCCTTGGCGCGGGCCTGATCGGCTGCGAATTCGCCGACGACCTGATCGCGGGCGGCCACCAGGTCACGCTGATCGATCCGAATCCGCGTCCGCTGGCGGCGCTGGCGGCGCCCGCGCTGTCGGACGCGCTGGCGCAGGCATGGTCGGCGCTGCCCATTACGCTCAAGCTGGGCACCACGGCGGCCAGCGTGGACCGTCGCGACGGCGCGTTCGCCGTGTCACTTGCCGACGGTTCCATCGTCGAGGCGGACCTGGTGCTGTCGGCGGTGGGATTGCGTCCCTCGATCGCGCTTGCCCAGGCGGCCGGGCTGGAGACGCGGCGCGGCATCGTCATCGACGGCTACGGCCAGACCAGCGCGGAAGGCATTTACGCGCTGGGCGACTGCGCCGAGTACGCGACCGTCAACGGCGGCGCGGTGATGCCGTATATCTCGCCGATGCTGACGGCGGCGCGCGCGATAGGCGCCACCCTGGCCGGCACGCGCACGCCGATTGCGCTCAAAGCCGACGCGGTGATCGTCAAGACGCCGAGCCTGAAACTGGCGCTCGCGCCCCCGCCCGCGGGCAGCCGCGGCGGCTGGGTCGACGCGGAGGACGGCGAGCGCACCATCTCGCGCTTCGTCGACGAAGAAGGCATCATGCGCGGGTTCGGGCTGTCGCTGCATACGCCGGCGCTGCGCCAGGCCTTGCTGGCGGAGCTGGACAAGTAACAGCGTGTCGTACCTGCGAAGGCAGGTACCCATGCTGAACGCGCCGATAGTTTGCTTAGTCAGTATAGGTACCTGCCTTCGCAGGTACGACATCTTCGCATGTAGAATTGGGCATGCTCTCCGAATTCGACCTGATCAAGCAGTACTTCACCCGCTCGCGCCCCGCCCGCGCCACCCTCGGCATCGGCGACGACTGCGCCCTGCTCACTCCCACGCCCGGCACGCAAATCGCCATCTCGTCCGACATGCTGGTCGAGAACCGCCACTTCTTCGCCGGCGCCGACGCGCGCGCGCTGGGCCACAAATGCCTGGCCGTGAACCTGTCCGACCTGGCCGCGATGGGCGCGAAGCCGGTCGCCTTCACGCTGGCGCTGGCGCTGCCGAAGGCCGATCCGGCCTGGCTCGAAGGCTTCTCGCGCGGCCTGTTCGAACTGGCCGACGAATACGACTGCGAACTGATTGGCGGCGACACCACCAAGGGCCCGCTGACGGTGTGCATCACCATCTTCGGCGAGGTAACGCCCGGCCAGGCGCTGCGCCGCGATGCCGCGCTTGCCGGCGACGATATCTGGGTCTCCGGCACGCTGGGCGACGCGCGCCTGGCGCTGGCCGGCCTGCGCGACGAGCTTCCGCTCGACGCCGCGACCCTGGCCCTGGCCGCACCGCGCATGCACGCGCCGACGCCGCGCATCGCGCTGGGACGCGCACTGGCCGGCGTGGCGCACGCCGCGCTCGACATTTCGGACGGGCTGGCGGGCGACCTCGGACACATCCTGAAAGCTTCGAACGTGGGCGCCACCCTCGACGTCGACGCCCTGCCCGCCGGCCCCGCGCTGGCGACCCGGGAGCCCGCGCTGCGGCGGCGCTTTTGCGCGGCAGGCGGCGACGACTACGAGTTGTGCTTCACCGCGGCGCCGGAGCAGCGCGCCGCTATCGAAGCGGCGGGCGCGCGCTGCGGCGTTGCCGTCACGCGGGTGGGCAGCATTGAGGCGGCGCCCGGACTGCGGCTGGTCGATCGCGCCGGCGCGCCGTACACGCTGTCGGACGGTGGCTTCGACCACTTCACCACCGCGTAACGCGTCGGGGGTAGGCGTCCCCGTCGCTCCCGCGGACCTGACCCCATTTTGAGAATATCGATCGCACCCGACTCTTGTGGCCAAATCAAAGATGGGGTCAGGTCCGCCGGACCAGACCCCCGATTTTGCAAGCAGCGCCTAATTTCACCGGACCGGCCCTCCCAATTTTTGGCGGTTCCCGGCCGCCTGTGTGCGCCGCGCTCATGGTAAAGTACAAACGGGTACCGATTTGAGTTGAAAGGAACTTCACGTGACGAACGAAATTATTGATCTGGCCACAAAAGTCGGCCGCGCACTTCACGAGAAGAAACTGCTGCTGTGTACCGCCGAGTCCTGCACCGGCGGCGGCGTGTCGCAGGCGATCACCGAAATCGCCGGTTCGAGCGACTGGTTCGACTGCGGTTTCGTCACCTATTCGAACACCTCGAAGGCCGAACTGCTGGACGTGTCGCCGGCCCTGATCGCCCAACTGGGCACGGTCAGCGAGGAGGTCGCCGCGGCGATGGCCGAAGGCGCGCTGCGCAACAGCAGCGCCCACGTCGCGCTGGCGACCACCGGCATCGCCGGCCCCACCGGCGCGGTGCCGGGCAAGCCGGTCGGCACGGTCTGCTTCGCCTGGTCGCGCGGCGATCACACCCATACCGAAAGGCTGGTGTTCCAGGGCGACCGCCAGAAGGTACGCGAGCAGACGGTGATCCATTCGCTGCAAGGGCTGCTGCGCTTCATCGAATAAGTCCTTTGCGCGCCCTCCTGACCGTCCTCGCGGCCTGCCTGGTCTCGCCGGCCGCCTCCGCGGTCACCGTGTATGCCGCCGGCGACATAGCGCGCTGCGCCGATCCCGATCCCCGATGGTCGGGCGCCGCGGCCACCGCCGCCATCATCAGCGCGGGCTTGAAGACCGACCCGCAGGCCAGGGCGCTGGCGCTGGGCGACCTGGCCTATCCGCACGGGACGCTCGCCGAATTCACCAGCTGCTACGGCCCGACCTGGGGCAGATTCAAGGACCGCACCCTGCCCGCGCCCGGCAACCACGAATATGCGACGCCGAGGGCGGCTGGCTATTTCGCCTATTTCGGCGCCATCGCCGGACCCGGCTACTACCGCGTGCAGCTGGGCGGCTGGCAGCTGTATTCGCTCGACAGCAACCTGGCGCCGGCCGCTCATCGCGCGCAAACGGCGTGGCTGCGCGAGGAACTGGCAAAGCACCCCGCACGCTGCACGCTCGCATACTGGCACCACCCGCTGTATAGTTCCGGAATGAAAGGCAACGACGCGCGCATGAAGGACGCGTGGCAGGCGCTGTACGAGGCCGGCGCGGAGATTGTGCTATCCGGGCACGACCACCTGTACGAACGCTTCGCGCCGCAGGACGCCGACGGCAGGCGCGACGACGCGCGCGGCATCCGCCAGTTCGTCGCCGGCACCGGCGGGGCCTTCCCGACGCCGTTCCTGTGGACGCGGTCCAACAGCGAGGCGCGGGACAGCAACCACATGGGCGTGCTCAAGCTGGTGCTGAACGCGGACGGCTACGACTGGGAATTCCTCGCCGCGCCGAACGGCGAGACCGGATGGCGGCCCGACCGCGGCAGCGCGCGCTGCCACTGAGATCACATATTTGGAGCATTCGATGCACAACACGGTTCACTTCATCCTGCAGGGCAAAGGCGGCATCGGCAAGACGCTGGTGTCGACCATCCTGGCCCAATGGCTGGCGACCAAGGATACGAAGCCGCTGCGCTGCTACGACACCGACCAGGAGAACGCCACCTTCTCGCGCTACAAGGCGCTGGACGTCAAGCACGTGCCGGTCATGACGGACACGCGCAACATCGACCCGAAGCGCTTCGACGCCCTGATGATCGACCTGCTGGAAGAAGAAGGCAACTGCGTGGTCGACAACGGCGCCAACACCTTTTCGCCGCTAATGGGCTACCTGCTGGAGAACGACTGCTTCGACCTGCTGCAGGAATCGGGCCGCAAGGTGTACATCCACACCATCGTCGGCGGCGGCGACACGCTGCACGACACCGCGATGGGATTCGTCTCGACCGCCAAGTCCACCAACGTGCCGCTGGTGCTGTGGGAGAACGAGCACTTCGGGCTGCTGCAGTCGGCCACCGGCAAGGTCTTCACCGACTCGCACACCTACGCCGACAACGCCGCGCGCGTTGTCGGGCGCGTGGTGCTCTCGCAGCGCAACGCCGACACCTTCGGCGCCGACATCAAGAAGATGAACATCGCCCGCATGACGGTCGAGGAAGTGCGCGCCAGCGACAAGTTCAACGTGATGGAAAAGCAGCGCATCAAGGTCGTGTTCCGCGACCTGTTCGAGCAGCTCGACATGGTCAACTGGTAAGCGCGATGGACCAGCAAAAACTGCGCGCCCTGGTATTCGAAAAGACCGGCGTCAAGATCGATGTCGACGACCCGGTGTTTGCGCTCGTCGCGCTCAACGAAGCGGTGCTGGCCGAAGCGGTCGAGCGCCACGTCGCACTGCTCGACGAGGCCACGCGCGAACTCGCCGCGCAGCTGAACGAAGGGGGCCTCGCGCCACGCCAGACGGCGGCGCTGCTGCGTCCCGCCGGCGCCGCCGCATCGGCGCCGGGGCCAAATTATGCGGAAAAGCGCATAATTGCGATCGCCGCGGGCGCCGCGCTGCTGGGCGCCTTGCTGGTGCTGTTCGGCCAGGCGCTCTTCCTCAAGCCGGCGCCGCCGCCGGCGCCCATCATCCAGGCGCGGGAGCTGACCGAAGAACAGGCCAGCGCGATCCGCAACGGCGAAAAGCTCGAGCGCATCGTCCAGAAACTCGATCCGAAAACCCGCAACGCCATCCGCGCCGAAATGCAGAAGCCATGACAGATCACCACGACCACCACGCGCATCACGATCACGATCACAAGCACGACCACAAGCACGATCACGCTCACGACCATGGCCACGGCCATGGACACGGCCACCACCATCATCACGTGGACCCGAACGGCAACCGCCGCGCCTTCGCGCTGGCGATCACGCTCAACACGATCTTCGTGGCGATCGAATTCACCTACGGCTTCATCGCCAATTCCACCGCGCTGATGGCCGACGCAGGCCACAACCTGTCCGACGTGCTGGGACTGGCGCTGGCGTGGGGCGCGGCGGTCCTGGCGCAGCGCGCGCCGGACCGCCACTTCACCTACGGCCTGCGCAGCTCGTCGATCCTGGCGGCGCTGGGCAATGCGCTGCTGCTGATGGTGGCGTGCGGCGCGATCGGCTGGGAAGCGGTGCAGCGCTTCAGCGCGCCGGCCCCGGTGGCCGGATGGACGGTGTCGATCGTGGCGCTAGTCGGGGTCGCGGTGAACGGCGTCTCGGCGTGGCTGTTCATGGCCGGCAGCAAGGACGACATCAATGTGCGCGCGGCCTACCAGCACATGGCGGCCGACGCCGCGATCTCGCTCGGCGTGGTGATATCGGGCGTGGCGATCGCCTACACGGGATGGGCCTGGATCGACCCGGCGGTGAGCCTGGTGATCGTGGTGCTGATCGTGCTGTCGACCTGGTCGCTGCTGCGCGAATCGCTACGCATGGTGCTCGCCGCGGTGCCGGCCAACGTGGATCCGCACAAGGTGCGCGAATTCCTCGATGCGCTGCCGGGCGTGTCGGAGATCCACGATTTGCATATCTGGGCAATGAGCACGACGGAGACGGCGCTGACGGCGCACCTGGTGATGCCGGCGGGTTATCCGGGTGACGAGCAGCTCGACGCCATCACCGATCAGCTGGAGAAGAAGTTTTCGATCCACCACAGCACGCTGCAGATCGAGCAAGGGACGACCGCGCACGGCTGCTCATTGCACGCCGAATCGAACCACTAAGATGGGGTCAGGTCCGCAGGACCAGACCCCGGACTTCGGTCCGCGGCGGTTGAACAGCGGGGTCTGGTCCCGCGGACCTGACCCCATTTTTGCTACGCCAGGTTGGCGTACAGCGCGGTACTGAGATAGCGCTCGCCGAACGACGGAATGATCGTGACGATCATCTTGCCCGCGTTCTCGGGACGGCGCGCGACCTGAATCGCCGCCCACAAGGCCGCGCCCGACGAGATCCCCACCAGCAGGCCTTCCTCGCGCGCGGCCGCGCGCGCGGTCGCGAACGCATCCTCGTTCTTCACGGTGATGACTTCATCGTAGACCTGGGTATTGAGCACTTGCGGCACAAAGCCGGCGCCGATGCCCTGGATCGGGTGCGGGCCCTTGGTGCCCTTCGACAGCACGGGCGAGGCTTCCGGCTCGACCGCGACGACCTGGAAGCCTGGCTTGCGCGCCTTGATCACTTCGCCGACGCCGGTGATGGTGCCGCCGGTGCCCACGCCGGCCACCAGGATATCGACCTTGCCGGCGGTATCGCGCCAGATCTCCTCGGCCGTCGTGCGGCGATGCACCTCGGGATTGGCCGGGTTGTTGAATTGCTGCGGCATGAACCAGCCGGGATTGGCCGCGACCAGTTCCTCGGCCTTGCGGATGGCGCCCAGCATGCCTTCGGCGCCGGGCGTGAGCACCAGTTCGGCGCCGTACGCGCGCAGCAGGGTACGGCGTTCGGTGCTCATGGTGTCGGGCATGACCAGGGTGCAGCGGTAGCCGCGCGCGGCGCACACCATCGCCAGCGCGATGCCGGTGTTGCCGCTGGTCGGCTCGACGATGACGGTGCCGGGGCCGACCTGGCCGGCCTTCTCGGCCGCCTCGATCATCGCCAGGCCGATGCGGTCCTTGACGCTGTGGGCGGGATTGTGGAACTCGAGCTTGGCCAGGATTTCGGCCGACGCGCCCTGGGCCAGGCGGCGGATGCGCACCAGCGGGGTATTGCCGATCAGTTCAGTGACATCGTTTGCGATTCTCATGCTGTGGCTCCCGCTGGTGTGGTTGAAGGTTTATTTAACGTCGAGCAGTTCCACGTCGAAGATCAGGTCGGAATCCGGCGGAATCGCGCCGCCGCCGACGCCGCGCTTGCCGTAGGCCAGTTCGCTTGGAATGATCAGGGTGCGCTTGCCGCCCACCTTCATGCCGGCGACGCCCTGGTCCCAGCCCTTGATCACGCGGCCGGCGCCGAGCTGGAACACCAGCGGTTCGCGGCCGGCGTCGAGCGAGGAATCGAATTTCTTGCCGCGCTGCTTGGCTGCCATCGGCTTGTAGAACCAGCCGGTGTAATGGACGACGACGTTGCTGCCGACGGTGGCTTCCTTGCCGGTGCCGACGACGTTGTCGATCTTCACCAGCGGGTTGGCCGGCTCGGCCGGCGCGACGGCAGCAGCGGACGCGCTGGCCGACGCCTGGGCCGACGTATCCTGGCCGGCGGCATTGGCGATCGACGCGGCGGCGCACAGCATGGCAAACAGTACGGAACGAATCATAGGGAGTGCTCTTTCGAAAGAAGGTGAAACTGGATAATTCTGCAACGCTATCATATCAACAAACTTCCGCACCGGGGTCAGACCAAGTGGTCAGACCAGCTGGTCTGACCCCGGCGTGATTTCAGCCTTTTGCGACTGTGGGTCAGACCAGCTGGTCTGACCCCGGTGCGACGGGAACTGCGCTGTCGGCAAGTTTGCGTAACAAATGGGCCGCCGCAACCATGCCGAAGCTTGCCGTCACCACCACGCCCGAGCCGAAGCCGGCGCAGTTGATACCGGTGATGCCGCGCTGGTCGGCGTCCAGCGAGCAGCTGTCGTCGCCCTCTGGATAGCGCAGCGGCTCCATCGAGAACACGGCGTCCACATTGAATTTGTTTTTCTCGCCGCGCGGAAAGCCGTAGTGGTTGCGCAACAGCTTGCGCACGCGCTTGAGCAGCGGCTCCTGCTCGGTCTTCGCCAAATCGCGCACGGTAATTTTGGTCGGATCGGTCTGCCCGCCCGCGCCGCCGCTGGTCAGCAGGGGCAGCTGGTGGTCGCGGCAATACGCGATCAGCGCGGCCTTGGCCTTGGCGCTGTCGATCGCGTCCACCACATAGTCGATGCCGCGCCCGCCCAGCATCGCGTCGAGGTTGTCGGGCGTGATGAAGTCTTCGATCAGGGTGACCTTGCAATACGGATTAATCTGCGCGATCCGCTCGGCCAGCGCGTCGATCTTGGCCTGCCCGATGGTGTCCGACATTGCCTGGATCTGGCGGTTGATGTTCGATTCGCCCACGTTGTCGAGATCGATCAGGGTCAGCGCGCCGATCGCGCTGCGCGCCAGCGCTTCGACGATCCATGAGCCGACGCCGCCCACGCCGATCACGCACACGTGCGCGGCAGTAAAGCGATCGAGCGCCGGCTGTCCGTACAGCCGCGCAATCCCGCCGAAACGGCGCGCGAAATCGACTTCTTCGCTATGATGAAGAGGAAGGGAATTGTTGATGGATTTCATCCGGCTATTTTAACGGACGTTGCCGTGCGGACTGCTCTAAAATATCCCTTCGACAACGAAGAAATTTTCCCGAAAGAGCGAATGAACATGAACGCCCTGCCCGACACCGCGCCCGGATTCGACCAGCCGATCGCCGTGTTGAAACATTGCCACGACCGCATCCGCAAACAGCTCGCCACCATGCAGAAGCTGCTGCCCCACTTGGCGCGCCACGGCGCCGACGAGCAGGCGCAGCAGGCCGCGCAGGCCGTCATCAAGTACTTCGACAAGGCCGCCCACCTGCACCACGCCGACGAAGAAGAGAACCTGGTGCCGATGCTGCAGTCGGTGGCGCAGGGCGAGGACGCTGCCACCTTGGCCGAACTGGTGCCGGGCATCCTGCGCGATCACGACGAGATGGACGCGATGTGGCAGCAGCTGCACGAGGAGCTGAGCGCGATCGCAGACGGCAGCGGCCAGGCCCTGAGCGCCAGCGCCGTGGAGCAATTTGCGCAGCGCTACGCCGATCACATGGAACGCGAGGAAACGCAGATCGCGCCGATGGCCAAGCGCCTGTTCAGCGCGGCGCAGATGGCGCAGCTGGGCGAGGCGATGCAGGTGCGCCGCGGCATCCTGCCGGCGCCGGCGGCCGGCGAAGCCGTCGCGGCCCTGCGCAAGGATTACGGCCAGGACACGCTGAACGAAGCGGACGTCGCGGCCGACCCGTTCGACCAGTTCAACAGCTGGTTCGAACAGGCGCTGGCGGCCGAGGTCAACGAGCCGAACGCGATGAGCGTGGCGACCGTGGATGCCGACGGCAAGCCGACTTCGCGCATCGTGTTGATCAAACAGTTCGACCGCCGCGGGTTCACGTGGTATACCAACTACGACAGCCAGAAGGGCCGCCAGCTCGCGGCAAATCCGCACGCGGCTTTATTATTCTTCTGGAGCGAACTCGAGCGTCAGATTCGGATCGAAGGAATAGTAGAGCGCACGTCGGCGGAGGAGAGCGACAAGTACTTCAACAGCAGGCCGTTGAAAAGCCGGCTTGCCGCAATCGCGTCGGCGCAAAGCGCGCCCATCGCGAACCGCGAAGCGCTCGAGCAGCATTACGATGCGGTGGCCAAGCTGGCCGGCGACGCCCCGCCCCGTCCCGACAACTGGGGCGGCTTCCGTCTGACGCCGCAGCGGATCGAGTTTTGGCAGGGCAGACGTTCACGTTTTCACGACCGCATTGTCTACACGCTGCAGCCGGACGGCAGCTGGAAACATCAGCGGTTGCAACCGTAGGTCGCGCAACCGGTGTTGCGCCAACGAGCCATGGGGGTGCAGCGTGTTTGACCAGATTCGATTGAGCCACTGGAGCGCGGACATCCGCAGCCAGCTCGCGCTGCCACTGCGCGTCATCTTGTGGAACGGCCAGCAGCTCGATTTTTCGTCGGAGCCGCCGCGCGTGACGATCAAGGTGCCGCGCCCGTCCGCGGTGCGCTACCTGATCTCGCCGTCGCTGCTGAACCTTGGCACGGCCTACGTCGAGGGCGCGATCGAAGTGACCGGCCGCGCCGCCGACATGATCGCCATCGTCAACGACCTGGCGCGCGCCAGCCTCAAGCCGCACGGCATCCTGTCGCGCGCCGCCAGCGCCCTCACCCGCACCCACACGCGCGAGAAGGACGCCGAAGCGATCCGCTACCACTACGACGTGTCCAACGAATTCTACGGCGCCTGGCTCGACCCGGCGATGGTGTATTCCTGCGCCTATTTCGAAAACGGCGACGAGGACCTGGCAACCGCGCAGCTGAAAAAAATCGACCACATCCTGGCCAAGATCGACCTGAAGCCGGGACAGAGCCTGCTCGACATCGGCTGCGGCTGGGGCGCGCTGGCGATCCGCGCGGCCGAGCGTTTCGGCGCGCGCTGCGTCGGCATCACGCTGTCGGAAAACCAGGCGCGGCTCGCGCGCGAGCGGGTCGAACAGGCCGGCCTGCAGCACCTGGTCGACATCCGCCTGCAGGACTATCGCGACGTGGACGGCCAGTTCGACCGCATCACCAGCGTCGGCATGTTCGAGCATGTCGGCATCGGCCACCTGAAGGAGTACTTCGAGCGCGTCAACGCGCTGCTGGCGCCCGACGGCGTGGTGATGAACCACGGGATCACCACCACCGACGTCCACAGCCGCGGCACGCCATACGGCGGCGGCGAATTCATCGACCGCTACGTGTTCCCGCACGGCGAACTGGCGCACCTGGGCACGGTAATCCGCAGCATGCAGCAAGGCGGGCTGGAAGTGCGCGACGTGGAAAACCTGCGCCGCCATTACGCCCGCACCTGCGCGATGTGGACCGACAATTTCGAGGCGAACGCCGAACGCGTGGCGCAGCTGACCGATCCGAAGCGGTTCCGGATCTGGCATGTGTACCTGGCCGGCTGCAGCTACGCCTTCAACAACGACTGGATCAGCCTGTACCAGATCGTGTGCGGCAAGGCCGGCCAGCAGCCGTCGGCCATGCCGTGGTCGCGCCGCTACATGTATCCGGCATCGGGGTCTGGTCCTGCGGACCTGACCCCATCTTAGATATCGCCACAACTTAAAAGGGGTCAGGTCCGCAGGACCAGCCCCCTGCCTCGGTTAGAAGCGGTAGGACACGCCGGCGCGCAGCACCGGGAAGAAGCGCGGCGCGGTGTTATCGTCTTCGAGGCGGCTGCGTTCGGCCGCCACGTCGCGCGCCAGCGCCTGGCACATCAGCGGCGACCCGGTGCAGCCGGTGCTGCTCAGGGTGACAGAACCGCGGCCCTGGTAAAACGCACCGATGTCGCTGGTGAAGTGCCAGCCCGGCGCGCCTGCCAGGGCGTCGCCCCAGCCAATGCCGATGTAGGGCGCCAGCTTGCGGAACTCGACGCCACCGTTCAGGACGCCGAACTGGGCCGCCGCGTACTGCGAACCATTGATGGTGATGACGCCGTTGTTGACCGGCCTGTTACGGTAGTGGAACTCGTTGCCGTCGTAGATGGCGCCGCCGGTCAAATGGAAGCTGCTGTCTGCGATCGGATACCAGTCGGCCAGCAGGTCGACGTTCAGCAGTTTCAGGTCGATATCGTAGTCGATCGCATTGACCGTATCGCTGAAGCTGGTCTTGAGGTAATGCAGGCCGACGCGGCCGCTGACGTTGCTGGCGACGCGGTGGCTCAGATAGCCGCCGATGCCCGTGGTGCCCAGGTCGAGCGAGAACGCGGTGGAGGACTGCGCCTGCGCGGCGCCGGCGACAGTGGAAGCCAGGGCGACAGCGACTGCGAATTTATTCAAAGACATTTATTTCTCCTGTGAAAGTTACAGGATTGTAAATGTTGGGCGAAGGAAAGAACAGTGATTTCGGGGTCTGGTCCTGCGGACCCGCCCCCATTTTTAGCGGGCACGCGCCGCAGCCCAAGGGCTGGGGTCAGGTCTGAGATGCACCGGTTTGGTGGACAGGTTAATTAGCAACACATGTGCTGCGCCTGGACCTGCGCCGGCGTTTTGTAGCCGAGCGATTGATGAAGTCGGATTGTATTGTAGTACACCTCAATATGATCTTTGACGGCGGCAACCGCGGCAGCGTGATCTTCATACACGAAGTGATGCGTCAACTCGTTCTTCAGGTTCGAGAAGAAGCTCTCCGCAACCGCGTTATCGTGACAGTTCCCTTTGCGGCTCATGCTCGCAATTGCGCCCTTCGACTCGAGGTAGTCGCGAAACTTCTTCGAGCCGTAAGGCGATCCCTGATCCGTGTGGCAAACGAGCCCTGGCGGCGGGCGATATCGCTCCATGGCCGCTTCGATCGTCTGCACGGCCAGGGCGGCGGTCTGGCTCGTTCCCATCGCCCAGCCAATGACAGCGTGCGTGGACAAATCCAGGAATATCGACAGATGGCTTATCCCCGTCCGCGTGGTGATTTGCGTCATGTCGCCCACCCACACGCGGTTTGGAACGGCGACCTTGAATTTCCGGTTCACCAGATTCGGGGCTGGCGGTTCTTTTTGTTGCGGTGCTGGTTTGCTTTGCAGTCGTTGGGTTCGAAGCGTCTGAATGCCGGCGCAACGTCGTAGACGTGCCACTCGATTTCGCCCGCATGGATTTTTTTCCGCGCGTAGCACCCGCCACATCTTGATGACGCCTGCAGCGCGCCGGTGTTCCGCGTCGATCTCGTGAAGCCTCGCAATCAAGGCGATGTCCGCGCTATCGCGCGGGCTCATAGGGCGACAGCGCGAGGCATGGTAGCCGCTTCGGCTTACGCCAAGTAAGCGGCACATCAGCCCGACCGGATACATCTCGGCATGCTCGCGAATGAAGGCGTACCTCAGCGCTATCGGCGCATGAAGTACGCCTCGGCTTTTTTTAGAATTTCGAGCTCCAGTGCCAGGCGAAGATTCTCCTTGCGAAGCCGAGTCAGCTCGTCTTCCTCGCCAGCTGGCGGGCGCCCAGGCGGTCGAAACGCCAAGTCCGGGCCGACCAAGTCGACCCGCTTCGCCCATTTATAAAGCTGATTTCGACGCACGCCGAGCTCTCGCGCCAGCGCCGCGGCGTTATCGCATTGCTTCAGACGTTCAACCGCTTGGAGCTTGAACTCCGGGCTAAAGACCTGGTTTTCAGATGATTTTACGAGTTTGGTATCCATGGAACGTATTGTCCCCTATTTGGATGTCCACCAAACTCGGTACATCTCAGGTCCGCCGGACCCGACCCCGGGGTTGCCGGCGCCACGTCAACTCTTCGGGGCCGACACGAATTCCCACATGGGGTCAGGTCCGCGGGACCAGACCCCGGCCTTCGTTCATTTCAGGCGGTTGGCGAAGGTATGGCGGAACTTGGCCACCTTGGGCGCCACCACGAAGGCGCAATAGCCTTGCAGCGGATGCTGGCGGAAGTAATCCTGGTGGTAGTCCTCGGCCTTGTACCAGGTCTGCTGCGGCATCAGCTCGGTGACGATGGGCGCATCCCACACGTTGGCCATCTCGGCCATCACGTGGCGCGCCGTCTCCTGCTGCTCCGGCGAGGTGGTGAAGATCACAGAGCGGTACTGGGTGCCGACGTCGTTACCCTGGCGGTTCAGGGTGGTCGGATCGTGGATGGTGAAGAACACCTCGAGAATGTCGCGGTAGCTGATCTGCTGCGGATCGAATTCGAGGCGCACCACTTCGGCGTGGCCGGTGGTGCCGGCGCACACCTGCTCGTAGCTGGGGTCGGGCACATGGCCGCCCATGTAGCCGGACTCGACCTTGACGACGCCGCGCGCTTCCAGGTACACCGCCTCGAGGCACCAGAAACAGCCGCCGCCGAGGATCGCCACTTCGGTTTGGTTCGTCATCTCACACCCCAGGCAATAATTTTTCCATAGCGATAACTGTAACGCAAAGCGCCAGGGCGCGCACGTCCCGCCGATGCGCCAGTAACATCAGGTGCGGCAAATTTGGCATAATGGCTCAAATCCACAAGGCACCAATGAACACTAGCTCTCCCCGCGCCGCCGCGCCCCAGTTCGACTCGGCGCAATTTCGCCAGGCGCTGTCGCAATTTGCCACCGGCGTCACGGTCATCACGACCAGGCTGGCCGACGGCAGTTTTCGCGGCCTCACCGCCAGTTCCTTCAATTCCGTCTCGCTCGATCCGCCGCTGGTGCTGTGGAGCCTGGGCGGCGCGGCCAACAGCCTGCCCATCTTCAGCGGCAATTCGCATTACGTGATCAACGTGCTGGGCGCCGACCAGGCCCCGCTGGCCGAGCGCTTTTCGCGCCGCAGCGACAATCCCTTCGCCGACACCGAGTACGAGCTGTCGCGCACCGGCCAGCCGATCCTCAAAGGCGTCTCGGCCTGGTTCGAATGCCACAACCGCTCGCGCTATCCGGAAGGCGACCACGTCATCTTCGTGGGCGAAGTCGAGGAATGCGCGTTTCATCCGCAGTCCTCGCTGATCTTCCACGGCGGCCGTTTCAGCAGCACGGTTCCGGTAAAATAGCGCCGCGGCAAAGCTGGCTATACAAGCTGGCGCCATCCTCATCGACCAATCCGACAGGAATCTCCATGAACAAACCCGAATCGCCGCGCAAGGCCCAATTCCACTGGGACGATCCGCTGCTGCTCAACAGCCAGCTGACCGACGACGAGCGCATGGTGCGCGACGCCGCCGCCGCGTACTGCCAGGACAAGCTGCAGCCACGCATCCTCGAAGCGTTCCGCCACGAGAAGATGGACACCTCGATCTTCCGCGAGATGGGCGAGCTGGGCCTGCTGGGACCGACCATCCCGGCCGAATACGGCGGCGCGGGCATGAACTACGTCTGCTACGGCCTGATCGCGCGCGAAGTCGAGCGCGTCGATTCGGGCTACCGCTCGATGATGAGCGTGCAGTCCTCGCTGGTGATGGTGCCGATCTACGAGTTCGGCACCGAAGCGCAGCGCCAGAAATACCTGCCGAAGCTGGCCTCGGGCGAATGGATCGGCTGCTTCGGCCTGACCGAGCCGAACCACGGCTCCGACCCGAGCTCGATGATCACCCGCGCGCGCAAAGTCGACGGCGGCTACGCGCTGACCGGCTCGAAGATGTGGATCACCAATTCGCCGGTGGCCGACGTGTTCGTGGTGTGGGCCAAGGACGATGAAGGCGCGATCCGCGGCTTCGTGCTGGAAAAAGGCATGGCCGGCTTGACCGCGCCGGCGATCCACGGCAAGTTCGGGCTGCGCGCCTCGGTGACGGGCGAAATCGTGATGGACAACGTGTTCTGCCCGGAAGAGAACGCGTTCCCGGACGTGCGCGGA
This sequence comes from Massilia sp. R2A-15, assembly GCF_030704305.1. Lineage (NCBI taxonomy): Bacteria > Pseudomonadati > Pseudomonadota > Betaproteobacteria > Burkholderiales > Oxalobacteraceae > Massilia > Massilia sp. R2A-15. Next base: position 3,885,578 of record NZ_CP131935.1, read on the forward strand.
CTGAAGGGCCCGTTCACCTGCCTGAACTCGGCGCGCTACGGCATCGCCTGGGGTGCGCTGGGCGCGGCCGAAGCGTGCTGGCACACCGCGCGCCAGTACACGATGGACCGCACCCAGTTCGGCCGTCCGCTGGCGGCGAACCAGCTGGTGCAGAAGAAGCTGGCCGACATGCAGACCGAAATCACGCTGGGCCTGCAGGGCTGCCTGCGCCTGGGCCGCATGAAGGACGAAGGCACCGCGGCCGTGGAAATCACCTCGATGATGAAGCGCAATTCGTGCGGCAAGTCGCTCGACATCGCCCGCGTCGCGCGCGACATGCTGGGCGGTAACGGCATCTCCGACGAGTTCGGCGTGATCCGCCACATGGTCAACCTCGAGGTTGTCAACACCTACGAAGGCACGCACGATATCCACGCGCTGATCCTGGGCCGCGCCCAGACCGGCATCCAGGCGTTCCAGTAACAGCGGAGGTTAGGGACTCGACGTTTGCAGCATCGGGGTCTGGTCCTGCGGACCTGAGATGTACCGAGTTTGGTGGACATCCAAATAGGGGACAATACGTTCCATGGATACCAAACTCGTAAAATCATCTGAAAACCAGGTCTTTAGCCCGGAGTTCAAGCTCCAAGCGGTTGAACGTCTGAAGCAATGCGATAACGCCGCGGCGCTGGCGCGAGAGCTCGGCGTGCGTCGAAATCAGCTTTATAAATGGGCGAAGCGGGTCGACTTGGTCGGCCCGGACTTGGCGTTTCGACCGCCTGGGCGCCCGCCAGCTGGCGAGGAAGACGAGCTGACTCGGCTTCGCAAGGAGAATCTTCGCCTGGCACTGGAGCTCGAAATTCTAAAAAAAGCCGAGGCGTACTTCATGCGCCGATAGCGCTGAGGTACGCCTTCATTCGCGAGCATGCCGAGATGTATCCGGTCGGGCTGATGTGCCGCTTACTTGGCGTAAGCCGAAGCGGCTACCATGCCTCGCGCTGTCGCCCTATGAGCCCGCGCGATAGCGCGGACATCGCCTTGATTGCGAGGCTTCACGAGATCGACGCGGAACACCGGCGCGCTGCAGGCGTCATCAAGATGTGGCGGGTGCTACGCGCGGAAAAAAATCCATGCGGGCGAAATCGAGTGGCACGTCTACGACGTTGCGCCGGCATTCAGACGCTTCGAACCCAACGACTGCAAAGCAAACCACCACCGCAACAAAAAGAACCGCCAGCCCCGAATCTGGTGAACCGGAAATTCAAGGTCGCCGTTCCAAACCGCGTGTGGGTGGGCGACATGACGCAAATCACCACGCGGACGGGGATAAGCCATCTGTCGATATTCCTGGATTTGTCCACGCACGCTGTCATTGGCTGGGCGATGGGAACGAGCCAGACCGCCGCCCTGGCCGTGCAGACGATCGAAGCGGCCATGGAGCGATATCGCCCGCCGCCAGGGCTCGTTTGCCACACGGATCAGGGATCGCCTTACGGCTCGAAGAAGTTTCGCGACTACCTCGAGTCGAAGGGCGCAATTGCGAGCATGAGCCGCAAAGGGAACTGTCACGATAACGCGGTTGCGGAGAGCTTCTTCTCGAACCTGAAGAACGAGTTGACGCATCACTTCGTGTATGAAGATCACGCTGCCGCGGTTGCCGCCGTCAAAGATCATATTGAGGTGTACTACAATACAATCCGACTTCATCAATCGCTCGGCTACAAAACGCCGGCGCAGGTCCAGGCGCAGCACATGTGTTGCTAATTAACCTGTCCACCAAACCGGTGCATCTCAGACCTGACCCCATTTTGCTTATTGCAGGCCAGAAAATTGGGATCAGGTCCGACCGGCCTGGTCCCTTTTTTTTCGGCGCAGCAGGAAGATCGCGACCAGCGCACCGGCCATCAGGCTGGCCGTTCCCGGCTCCGGCACGGGCGTCGGGACGCGCGGCGGCACCACGTTCTTCGGCGGCGCCGGTGGCGTGCCGGGCGGATCCCGCGGCGGCGGTGAGGCTGGCGGATTGGATGGCGGCAGTGGATCCTGCTGCGGCGGTGAGGCTGGCGGATTCGATGGCGGCTGCGGGTTCTGCGGCGCCGGAGGATTCGTTGGCGGCTGCGGGTCCTGCGGCGCAGGCGGATTCGTTGGCGGCGGCGCCGGCGGCGTCGCGATCTCGCCGTGCAGCACAGTCGGCGGCGCCGAGCGCACCGCGTCGATCGCCGGCGGCGCCGCCAGCGTCGGCGTAAAGCCCGCCGGCGCCGGCGCTTCCACCCTGCCCGACACCGCGGCCGTCTGCACCGGCGGCATGTCCAATGGGCGTGGCGCCGGCCCCTGGCCCACCGGCACGATCGCCGCCGCATCGCTGAGCCCATCGGCCGACGCATACATCGTGTCGAGCACCTCGGGCGCCGGCTCGTTGGCCATCATGACTGGCGCCACTGGCGCCGCCGACAACAGGTTGCCGCAGCGCGTACGCGCCGTGGTCTTGCCGTCGGTGATGATCGTTTCGCCCGCCGCCAGCATCACCTTCTTGCTGGTCCAAAAAATCTTCTCTCCCACCCGGTAGGACACATGCATCCACTGCGGCGCGCCGAGCCTGACCACGCGCGCCTGCGTCACGTCGAATTTGGCGTAGTGCGCGGCCACCACCGGATCGCGCAGCACGGCGCCGGCCAGCTCGGAGCGGCTGTGCACGCCGCCGGGGATGACAGAGTAGCGATACGCCAGCCGCTGCGGCTGCCCCGCCGCCGCGGATTCGCCGGCGGCCAGGCGCGCAACGGCCACGTCTTCGGCTGCGACCGCGCCGCGCTGGGCCGGCGCGTCGCTGTGCACGACCCATACAATCAGCGCGCCCAGCAGCGCGCCGACGCCGAGCATCACGCGCGGAGTCGGCGCCGCCTTCAGCGGCTTCTTGTACTTTCGGACTCGCGTGCGTATGCGCATGGAGGGATTAATGATTATTAATGCTACAAAGTAACATAAGTTTCGTGACCAAAATACTATTATTGTCGGGAATGGGACAAAGCGTTGTCCGGAACATACAGTTCGGGCGCCCTCCCTTAGCGGCGATCCGCCAGCGCCAGCATGGCCAGGCAAATCGGCACGGGCAGGTTTTTCGTGATCCGCCGGAGTCGGCGTGAGGATGGACGTGCCAGAAACGGCGGCTATCGATATCCAGATGAGGCTCATGCTGAGCCGCGCGCGCCAGCAGTATAACCGGTTCCAGGTCCTCTCGCTGTGCAGCGCGCCGCTTTGCACATCAGCCGATATACGACTAGCAACCCCAGGAAGTTGGCGCCGGCATCGATGGCCGCGCGCGCACCTCCTCAATCTGCACCTCACCTCTGCGCCAAAGATGAGCTAAAGTTCCGCCCATGTCCATTTTCGGCCCAAGCGAACTCTCGTTGATACAAATCTCATGACCATGTTTGGACTATTCGCGAAGCGCCCCCCAATCACGACGATCCGTTTGAATTCGCTTGAAAGGACGGGCGGGAGAAGTCATGCTATTCGTCCGGCTTTGCTCGAGGGGCTCCTGCAAGCGTGGCGCGCAGCCATAGGTGATTTGCCCAGCTCCTTTGATATTCATGGGCCATACGGAATTGCGAAGGGGCAATCAATTGGGCTGCGTGCGTTTGAAAGCAAACTGCAGCGCAAAGGACACGACGCCTATAGTGGCTATTCATGTTGGGACGAACACAAAGCCGGCTTCAATGTGTCGTTCTTTGAATCGCCGCCCTACCCCACGAGCTTTGTCGAGATCCTGTTCTGGTTTGTTTCCACTGAGGTGCAAGCGGATGCCAAAGCAATTGTCAGTGCCATGGCGGACGTGATTCCCATCGACTATGGGTATGTGTCTGAACTGCCTGGGAATCTCGAGCCACTTAGCGAGTCGCCCATCAAGAATGGAATTTTTGGAAGCAGCGTTCAGATTGGGACCAACGAACTGAGTCAATGGAACAGGAAAATCCATCTGGCGGCGGAAGGACGTATTCGGGACATCTACCCGATCAATTTCCTTAACCCCAAACAGATCGATTCACTGCGCAGCTTCGGTGAGTTTGAGGTGGAGGCCATCGCGGAGCGTCTTTATATGCTGCGGATTGACGACGTGGCCCACCTGGCCCGCCTGAAGAGCCGCATTCAAGCGACAAGCGGCTTCGCCGGGTAAATTGTCTGCGTCGGGTCGCGGATTCAACCGGCCGGCGCAACCTGCGTTACGCCCAAAAAAAACCCGCCGAAGCGGGTTTTGCGGTGTGCGCTTGCGGCGCTCAGAACTTGTAGCCGACCGCGAGAATCACGCCCAGCGGATCGAGCTTGACGTCCTGGGTCTGACCGGTGGAATAGGTGTTCTTCACCTTCAGGAAGGTCTTCGTCACCGTGGCGTCGACGAACCATTTCGGGTTCAGGTTCACCGCGACGCCCGCCTGCAAGGTGCCGGCGGCCTTGCCGTCGATCTTGAAGGTGGCCGGCGCGCCGCCGGTGTTGAGGATCGCGGTCAGCTGGCCCGAACCGGTCGCCTTCTGGAAGTAGGCGTAGGTCAGGCCCAGGCCGACATACGGACGCACCATCGTCTCCGGCTCGAAGAAGCGATACTGCACGAACACAGTCGGCGGCAGCGCCTCGACCGTGCCGAGCTGGCCGGTGCCGGCGATCGAGCCTGCGCCGTACAGCTTGTGCTTGTACGGCAGGCCCAGCGCTACTTCAGTCGAGATGTTGTCGGTCAGGCCGTAGGCGAAGATCAGGACAGGTTCGGTGTCGCTGGCGATCGCCACTTTACTGCCCGGCATCGCCGGCGCCGAGACGTCGCCGCTCTCGACCTTCGGGGTGATCCTGCCGGCGCCGAACTTGGCGGTGAATTGTCCCGCGCTCTGGGCCGATGCGGCCGGCGCCGCGCTGATTGCGCACAGTGCTGCCAGCAGCGTCACTGCGCTTTTCAAACGTTGATTCATTAGGTCTCCTGGTTCAATGGGATAGGGCTGCCTGTTGGCGTCGATACGGTCAGATCCAGCCTTTCTGGACCATGTACTTGGACACGTAGCGCGCCAGCAGCAGCTGCACGAACGGGGTCGGGTGCACGTCGTCGGCGAAGGCGTAGTGGCTGACATCGCCCGCGATCAGGTTCGAGCCGTTGCAGCCGAGCGAGTTACCCAGCGGGTTCTTCGCCGGCGTCAGGTCGCAGGCCGGCGTGGTCACGTTGGTCAGGCCGTACGGGCCGGGATTGGTCGCCTGGTCGTGGCTGGCGGCAAACGTGTCGACCAGCGCCACCTTCGCCTCGGCGCCCAGGCCGCTCGCCAGGGTGTCGTTGAACGCCTTGACCATCGAATTGACCAGCGCCAGCGTGCCGGCGTCGAAGCTACGGCCCAGCGGCGTGGTTCCGATGTCCGGCAGGTTGTTGACCACGACGTAGTTGGCGCCATTGCCGATGATCTTGGTTTTCACCAGCGTATTGAGGTCGGTGGCGGCAGTGGTCATTGCGGCCACCAGATCAGGCCCGTGCGCGGCGAAGTAGTCGTTGCCCACTTTTGTGCCCTCCGCAGTGCCGGCGTCCTTAGCCTGCTGCGCAATGGCGCCGGCCACGGCGGGGTCCTTGACCGAGTTATTTCCCTGCATGACAGCCGCAGTCACCGCGGCCGTCACTACAGACTGGTCGGTGTGCGCAGGATTGGCCAGTTCGGTCTGCAGCGCAGCGCCAATGGCCGGGGCCGCAGTCTGCGGATTGGGCGCACCGGCGGCCAGCAGGCCAACCAGGGTGCTGCCGAACTTGGCGTTGCCTGCCGCGTTACCGGCCGCGGTGGCGCCTGCCTTCAGGCCAGCCAGTTGCATGAACACGTCATTGGCGCCAGCCATGATCAGCACCAGTTCGGTGCCGTTGAACTTGCCGCCGGCGACGTTCAGGTGGTTCTGCACCTGGACGGCGACTGGCATCGTCAATGCGCCGAGCGCGCTGCCGGTCAGCTTGTTGCCGGGGCCGACCGCGTTGGTCACGCGGGAGCCGCCCTGGGCGTAGTTGAAGCAGCCAGCGTGCGCGACAACCGGCACCGCGAAGCCCTGTGCCGCCTGGCCGTCGAGGCCGGTCACGGCGGCGCACGGCGCCGGCAGGCCGAGCTGGGCCGCCATCAGTTCGGTCCAGTTCTTGCCCGTCAGCGCGGGGTTCACCGATGTCAGGTTGCCGTTGATGGCGAATTCGCCGCCGCCCAGCGCTGCCACCGTGCCGACCTTGTAGGTGCCGACATCGGACAGGCTGTCGCCGAACGTCACCTGGGACGCGAATTTGTTCTTGAGGCTTTGCTCGCCCCCGGTGCTGCCATTGCCGCCGCACGCGGCCAGCACGGCCGCCGTGAGCAGGGCGAGCGCGATATTATTTTGACGCATTGTGTCTCCTGGAATAAAAATCGTATCGGTGTTATCGAACGTACGTGCTATTCGGAACCCAACTAATATGCCAGTCTTCGAAACACTTGTATAGAAAAAATCTTGCCAGGTTACACATTCGCGGCGCGGGCGCGACGGCGCAGGCTGGGAGGGGGTGGGACCGGCGAACGCGGCCCCCGGAAAGCTCAGGCCGGCGGCTGCTGGTTGAGCAGGCCGTGGACGATGCCAGCCGAGCCGTGCGCGGCGCGGCGCAGGCGGTCGTTGACGCCCAGCCAGGCGCCGCCCTGCGGCGGCGCTTCCACCAGGATCAGGTCGGCGCCGGTATGGTCCATCGCGCGCAGCGACGCATACAGCGCGTGCGCGAACCCGTCCGGACTGGTTGGCAAGCGCACCTGCGCGTGCGCTTCGGGCAGGTCGGAATAATGGATCAGCGCGACCTTGCGGCCGGCCTGCTGCAGCCGCGCCAGCGTGGCCTTCAATGTGGCGGAGTCCTGCATCGCCACCGGCGTGTGCGGGGCGTAGTGCGATTCGAGCGTGCCGGACGCGCGCGGCGCGGCCACGTCGGGCGGCGCCGGCAGCCGGTCGATCACCGCGGCGATCGCCTCGGCGCTGATGTGGCCGGGGCGCAGCAGCACCGGGCCGTGCGTGGCCAGGCGCGACAGGTCCACGATGGTCGACTCGATGCCGACCTCGCTGGCGCCGCCGTCGAGCACCATCGCCACCGAACCGTCGGCGCCGAATTCGTCGCGAACGTGCTGCGCGGTGGTCGGGCTGACGTTGCCGAACTTGTTGGCCGACGGCGCCGCGACGCCGCCCTTGCCCGCCTTGAACGCCTGCAGCAGCGCGATCGCCACCGGATGCGAGGGGCAGCGCAGGCCCACGGTTTCCTGCCCGCCGGAGACGGCGTCGGGAATGTGCGCGGCGCGCTTGAGGATCATGGTCAGCGGGCCGGGCCAGAACGCCGCAGCCAGCTGGCGCGCTTCGGACGGAATGTCGGCGGCCCAGTAATCGAGATCGGCGTCCGGCGCCAGGTGCACGATTACCGGATGGTCCTGCGGCCGTCCCTTGGCCGCGTAGATCGCGGCGACGGCGGCCGGGTTCTCGGCGTCGGCGCCAAGGCCATACACGGTCTCGGTGGGGAACGCGACCAGCGCGCCCTGCTCGAGCGCGCGCGCGGCGGCGTCGATGGCGGTGTGGTCGAGGCTCATGGCGCGATATTGAGGATGGCGCAGGCGGCGCGCAGCTGTTCCTGCGCTTGCGCGAGGGTCGGCGCGACGAAGGTGACGTGGCCCATCTTGCGGCCGCGGCGCGCTTCTTCCTTGCCGTACAAGTGCAGGCAGGCGCCCGGCAGCTCGAGCACCTGGTCCCAGGCCGGCTCGCGCACGGTATCGCCGTCGAACCAGGCGTCACCCAGTATGTTCAGCATCACCGCCGGCGAATGCTGGCGCACATCGCCCAGCGGCAGGCGCGCCATCGCCCTCACCTGCTGCGCGAACTGGCTGGTGATGCAGGCGTCCATCGTGTAATGGCCGCTGTTGTGCGGGCGCGGCGCCATCTCGTTGACCACCAGCGAGCCGTCGTCGAGCACGAAGAACTCGATGCACAGCACGCCGACGTAGCCGAGCTTGGCGACGATCGCGCGCGCGGCGTCCTGCGCCTGCTGCGCGCGCATCGGCAGCACGTTCGGGCCGGGGACGGTGGTGGTAAACAGGATGCCGTCGCGGTGGACGTTTTCGGCGATCGGATAGACCACCGATTCGCCGTCGGCGCCGCGCGCGGTCAGCACCGACACTTCATACGCCAGCGGCAGCATCTTCTCGAGCAGGCAGGTCACGCCGTTCATCGCGTCGAACGCGGCGCGCACGTCCTCGCGGGTGGACACGCGCACCTGGCCCTTGCCGTCGTAGCCCATGCGCACGGTCTTCAGAATCCCCGGCAGCAGATTGTCGTGGATCGCCGCGATGTCAGCATGCGAGGCGATGACCTGGTGCGGCGCAGGCATCACGCCCGACTCGCCGGCGCAATCGACGAAGAAGCGCTTCTCGGCGATGCGGTCCTGCGCGATCGACACGCAGTCGGCCGACGGCGCGACGAAACTGTGTTCGGCCAGCTGCGCCATGCTGGCGGCCGGCACGTTTTCGAATTCGGTGGTGACGGCCACGCACAGCGCCGACAGTTCGGTTAGCGCGGCGGCGTCGTCGTAGCCGGCTTCGATCAGGCGTTCGGCCGCGTGGCCGGCCGGGCAATCGGCGGCAGGTTCGAGCACCGCGACCTTGTAGCCCATCGCCTGGGCGGCATGCACGAACATGCGTCCGAGCTGGCCTCCGCCCATGACGCCGAGCCAGGCCGATGGCGTCGCCGACGGCAGGAAAGGAGTCGGCTTGTTCATGCTGGCGGCAAGGTCATGGCCTTCGCGGCCGCGGTTTGCGCGGCACGGAAGGCTTCCAGTTTGGCAGCCAGCGCGTCGTCGCCGGCGGCGATCATCGCCACCGCGGTCAGCGCGGCGTTGGCGGCGCCCGCCTCGCCGATGGCGAAGGTGGCCACCGGCACGCCCTTGGGCATCTGCACGATCGACAGCAGCGAGTCCTCGCCGCGCAGGTATTTCGATGGCACCGGCACGCCCAGCACCGGCACGATGGTCTTGGCGGCGATCATGCCCGGCAGGTGGGCCGCGCCGCCGGCGCCGGCGATGATGGCGCGCAGGCCGCGACCGCGCGCCGCTTCCGCATACGCGAACATCTCGTCGGGCATGCGGTGCGCCGAAATCACTTGCGCCTCATGCGCAATGCCGAACTGCTCGAGCACCGCCACCGTATGCTGCATCACTTCCCAGTCGGACGAAGAACCCATCACCACGCCGACCAGCACTTTTGCTTGCTGCGTCATCTCAGGCTTCCAGTTTCTTGCCGGTGAGCCGTTCGATCGCCTCGAAGTACTTCGCCTGGGTCTTGTCGATCACGTCCTGCGGCAGCGCCGGCGCCGGCGCGGTCTTGCCCCAGGTGAGGGTTTCCAGGTAGTCGCGCACGAACTGCTTGTCGAACGACGGCGGCGAGCTGCCCGGCTGGTACGAGTCGGCCGGCCAGAAGCGCGACGAATCGGCGGTCAGCACTTCGTCCATCAGGTGCAGCACGCCGTGCTGGTCGAGGCCGAATTCGAACTTGGTGTCGGCGATGATGATGCCGCGGGTGGCGGCGTATTCGGCGGCCGTCTTGTACAGCTTGATGCTGATGTCGCGGATGGTGGCGGCCAGCTCGGTGCCGATGCGGCGCTCCATGTCGTCGAAGCTGATGTTCTCGTCATGCTCGCCAAGTTCCGCCTTGGCGGCCGGCGTGAAGATCGGCTCGGGCAGCTTGTCGGCCTGGCGCAGGCCGGCCGGCAGGCTGACGCCGCACACGCTGCCGGTGTCCTGGTAGTCCTTCCAGCCGGAGCCGATCAGGTAGCCGCGCACCACCGCCTCGACCATGATCGGCTCGAGGCGCTTGGCGACGACCGCGCGGCCGCGCACCTGCTCCACTTCCGACGGCGCGACCACGCTCTCCGGCGCCACGCCGGTCAGGTGGTTCGGCACGATGCCGGCGAGCTTGTCGAACCAGAAGTCGCTCATCTGGTTCAGCACCATTCCCTTGCCGGGAATCGGTTCGTTCATGACCACGTCGAACGCCGACAGGCGGTCGGTGGTCACGATCAGGATCTTGTCGTCGCCGACCGCATAGTTGTCGCGCACTTTTCCGCGGCCAAGCAGCGGCAGGGACTCGATGGTGGATTGGTAGAGGCTGTGCATAGGAGGATTTACCGGAAAAACTTGACCGGCGGGCGGCGCCGCCGGCTGAAGAGTCAGGCCGCGGCGCAGCCTGGTCGAAACTGCGATTTTACTTGACGATCTGGGCCAGCTCGCCCTTGGCGTAACGCTCCGCCATTTTCTCCAGCGTGATCGGCTTGATCTTCGCTGCCTGGCCGGCGCAGCCGAACTGCTCGAAGCGCGCCTTGCAGATCGCCATGGCCGCTTCGCGCGCCGGCTTGAGGAAGTCGCGCGGGTCGAACTTCGACGGGTTCTCGAACATGTACTTGCGCACGGCGGCGGTCATGGCCAGGCGGATGTCGGTGTCGATGTTGATCTTGCGGACGCCGTGGCGGATGCCTTCCTGGATCTCTTCGACCGGCACGCCGTAGGTCTCTTTCATGTCGCCGCCGAATTCGCGGATGATCGCCAGCAGCTCCTGCGGCACCGACGACGAACCGTGCATCACCAGGTGGGTGTTCGGGATGCGCGCGTGGATTTCCTTGATGCGGTCGATGGCCAGGATGTCGCCGGTCGGCTTGCGGGTGAACTTGTAGGCGCCGTGCGAGGTGCCGATGGCGATCGCCAGCGCGTCGCACTGAGTGCGCGCGACGAAGTCCGCGGCCTGGTTGACGTCGGTGAGCAGCTGCTCGCGCGTCATCGTGCCTTCGGCGCCGTGGCCGTCTTCCTTGTCGCCCTTCATGGTCTCGAGCGAACCGAGCACGCCCAGTTCGGCTTCGACGGTCACGCCGATCGAGTGCGCGAACTTGACCACTTCACGCGAAGTCTCGACGTTGTACTCGTAGCTGGCCACGCTCTTGCCGTCCGCTTCCAGCGAGCCGTCCATCATCACCGAGGTGAAGCCGGAGCGGATCGCGGTCATGCACACCGCCGGCGACTGGCCGTGGTCCTGGTGCATCACGACCGGGATGTGCGGATAGGACTCGACGGCCGCGTCGATCAGGTGGCGCAGGAAGGCTTCGCCGGCATACTTGCGGGCGCCGGCCGAAGCCTGCATGATCACCGGGCTGCCGGTCTGGTCGGCCGCGGCCATGATGGCCTGCACCTGTTCGAGGTTGTTGACGTTGAACGCCGGCAGGCCGTAGCCGTTTTCGGCGGCGTGGTCGAGGAGTTGACGGAGGGATACGAGTGCCATGGTAGAGCTCCAAACAATAGTAGAAAGCGGTTTAGTCTGATCAGCTGAATTCGCCGACGCGCACGATCTTGAGCGAGTTGGTGCCGCCAGCCTGCCCCATCGGGTCGCCCCAGGTGCAGACGATCATGTCACCCTTGGCGACGATGCGGTTGGCGACCATCAAGGCTTCGGCCTGCTTGAGCACTTCGCTGGCGGTGCCTTCCTGGCTCAGGTGGTAGGCGTGCACGTTGCGGTACAGCGACACCTTGCGCTGGGTGCTGACAGAGGGCGTGAGCGCGAAGATCGGCGTGTCGACGCGGTGCCGGCTCATCCACAGCGCGGTGGAGCCGGACTCGGTCAGCGCGGCGATCGCCTTCACGCCCAGGTGGTGCGCGGTAAACAGGGTGCCGTAGGCGATCGACTGGTCGATGCGGGTAAATTTGACGTTGAGGAAGTCGCCGTCCAGCACGTTATATTCGGACTGTTCGGCCTCGACGCAGATCGCGGCCATCATCTCGACCGTCTCGATCGGATACTTGCCCGACGCCGTTTCGGCCGAGGTCATCACGGCGTCGGTGCCGTCGAGCACGGCGTTGGCGACGTCCGACACTTCGGCGCGCGTCGGCACGGCGTTGAAGATCATCGACTCCATCATCTGGGTCGCGGTGATGGTCAGCTTGTTCGATTCGCGCGCCATGCGGATCATGCGCTTTTGCAGCGCCGGCACGGCCGCGTTGCCCACTTCGACGGCCAGGTCGCCGCGCGCGACCATGATGCCGTCGGAGGCGTCGAGGATTTCCTGCAGCGCCGGAATCGCCTCGGCGCGCTCGATCTTGGCGATCAGCATCGGCTTGTGGTGGTGCGGCTCGCCGGCGATGTTGGCCAGCTGGCGCGCCATTTCCATGTCGGTCGCGCTTTTCGGGAACGACACGGCCAGGTAGTCGGCCTGGAACGCCATCGCCGTCTTGATGTCTTCCATGTCCTTGGCGGTCAGCGCCGGCGCGGTCAGGCCGCCGCCGCTGCGGTTGATGCCCTTGTTGTTCGACAGCACGCCGCCGACCCGCACCGTGGTGTGGATCTCGTGGCCCAGCACGCGCTCGACGATCAGCACGATCAGGCCGTCGTTGAGCAGCAGCTTGTCGCCGGGACGCACGTCGCGCGGCAGCGCCTTGTAGTCGAGGCCGACGCGCTCCAGGTTGCCCAGCTCGCCGTTGTCGCCCCACTTGGCGTCGAGGATGAATTTTTCGCCCGCCTCCAGCATCACCTTGCCGTCTTCGAACTTGCCGACGCGGATCTTCGGACCCTGCATGTCGGCCATGATCGCCACTTCGCGCCCGCATTCGGCGGCGGCGCGGCGCACCAGCGCGGCGCGGTCGATGTGGTCCTGGGCGGTGCCATGCGAGAAATTCAGGCGCACGACGTCGACGCCGGCACGGATCATCTTCACCAGCATGTCGAAATCGGACGATGCGGGGCCAATGGTTGCAACGATCTTAGTGCCACGGAACATAGGATGCGCCTTCAGGTGTAGTGGAGGGTCGGTCAGGCCGAACGGCGTTGCAGCAGGATCTCCACGGCCGGCAGGGTCTTGCCTTCGAGGAATTCCAGGAAGGCGCCGCCGCCGGTCGAGATATACCCGATTCTATCGGTAATGTTGTATTTTGCAATGGCTGCGAGGGTGTCGCCGCCGCCCGCGATCGAGAAGGCCTTCGAGTCGGCGATGGCCAGCGCCAGCGTCTTCGTGCCTTCACCGAACTGGTCGAACTCGAACACGCCGACCGGGCCGTTCCAGACGATGGTGCCGGCCGCCTTGATTTGTTCGGCCAGCATGGCCGCCGTTTGCGGGCCGATGTCGAGGATCATGTCGTCGTCCTGCACGTCGGCGACCAGCTTGATGGTCGCGGCGGCGGTCGGCGAAAACTCCTTCGCGCACACCACGTCGACCGGGATCGGCACCACCGCGCCGCGCGCGGCCATCATGTCGATGATCGCCTTCGCCTCGCCCACCAGTTCGGCCTCGACCAGCGACTTGCCAATGTTCAGGCCGACCGCCTTCATGAAGGTGTTGGCGATGCCGCCGCCGACGACCAGGTGATCGACCTTGTCGGCCAGGGCCTTGAGGATGGACAGCTTGGACGACACTTTCGAGCCGGCCACGATGGCCAGCAGCGGACGCTTTGGTGCGCCCAGCGCCTTGCCCAGCGCATCGAGTTCGGCCGCCAGCAGCGGGCCGGCGCAGGCGATCGGCGCGAATTTGGCGATGCCGTGGGTGGTCGCCTCGGCGCGGTGCGCGGTGCCGAAGGCATCGTTGACGTAGACGTCGCACAGCTTCGCCATCTTCTGCGCTAGCGCGTCGTCGTTCTTCTTTTCACCCTTGTTGACGCGGCAGTTCTCCAGCAGCACGACCTGGCCGGGCGCGACATCGACGCCGTCGACCCAGTCCTGCTTCAGCTGCACCGGCTGGCCCAGCAGCTCGGACAGGCGCGCGGCGACTGGCGCCAGCGAGTCTTCCGGCTTGAACGCGCCTTCCGTCGGGCGGCCCAGGTGCGAGGTCACCATGACGGCGGCGCCGGCGTCGAGCGCGGCGCGGATCGCCGGCACGGAGGCGCGGATGCGGGTGTCTTCGGTGATGTTGCCGGCGTCGTCCTGCGGCACGTTCAGGTCGGCGCGGATGAACACGCGCTTGCCGCGCAGCGCCTGTTGGTCGATCAAGTCTTGCAGCCGGGTGAAATGAAGGGCTTCTTGCATGGCTTCGTCGCAGGTGAAGTAGAAAGAACGCTATTTTACCTGATCGACAAGCGAAAATCCCGCAGGTTGTCGTACCCGCGAAGGCGGGTACCCATACTGAGCGTGCCCGGTGTTCAGGCATATTCAGCATGGGTACCAGCCTGCGCTGGTACGACGAGCATCAGACCTTGGCCGCCTGCATGATCCCGAACGACATGCCGGCCGGGTCCTTCAGGATCGCCATCACGTCGCCGTCCGGCAGCGCCTGCGGCGGCATCAGCACCGTGGCGCCCAGCGCGCCGGCCGACGCGACGTAGGCGGCGCAGTCGTCGACTTCGATGAACAGCTGTACGAAGCTGGGCGTGCCGGCCGGCGCCGGCCAGATGCCGCCGTCGATGCCGCGCTCGCTGGCCGTGTCGATCATCTGATAATTCATCATGTTGTTGCGGCTCGCTTCCCAGCCGAACAGCTTGGTGTAAAAGCCGGCCAGCTGGTCGGATTCGGGGCTGATGATCTGCCAGCGCATGACGGGATTGGACATTTAGTGCCTTTCTTCTTGGGTGGGTGATTCGGTGGCCGACAGCGCGATGCAGTGCGCGTCGACGTGGTAAAGCTGGTCGGCGCCCTGTTCCGAGGCGCAGGCGCGCACGTCGTCCAGAAAACGCGACACCAGCGCCATCAGGCGCGGCACCTGGGCCTCGGCGACGGCAATCGTCACGGCGCCGTGCAGCCGGCGCGAATCGGGCGCGTTACGGGCCGATGCCAGTTGCAGTTCGCTGGAGCGGGCGGCGATGCGCTCCAGCGCCAGCATGGTGAAGTCTTCCTGGCGATGGATCGCGCCGCCGGTCATGTCGCGCCACACGCCGGCCGATTCCATCTTCAGGAAGCCCAGGCGCAGCAGGTGCTGCAGCGCGATGGCGATGTCGTCGGCCGGCACGCCGAGCACGCGCGCCATCCAGCGCACGTCGGGGCGGAATTCGCGCAGGCGGATCAGTTCGAGGATGGCAAAGGCGTGCCACTGGCCGAGCACCTGGGCCGCGTCGTCGGCCAGCGCGCGGATCTCGGGGCGGCTGGCGTCGCCGGCGCCGAGCGCGATGTAATGGTCGATTTCCTGCGCGGACAGCGCGATGCGCGCGCCCAGGCGCCGGATCGCCGACTCGGTCATGCTGCGCTTGCCGCGCAACAGCTGCGACAGGCTGGCGTGGTCGAGGTCGAGGAAACGGGCGAAGGCGCGCAGCGAGTAGCGCGGATTGCGTTCGCAGCGCGCGGCCAGTTCGGCTTGCAGGCGCTCGCGGAACGAAGCGAAGCCGCTTGCGGTGGAATCGATCAGGTGGGTAGGCATGCCGCGATTCTACGCGGCGCTCGCGGCATGCAGGACAACAAAGCGGGGCAAATCGCTGCCCCGGCGTCTCAGGCCAGCGCCAGCCGAAGCCCGGTAAAGACCACCATGCCGAACACGATCGTCTGCAGCATGTTCCGCCGCACCAGGTAGAACAGCACCGCCGCGAGGCCCGCCAGCAGCTTCGGGTTGGTCACGGTCAGCTGCAACTGGCCCGCATTGCCCAGCAACAGGTCGGGCGCGATGATCGCCGCCAGCGCGCACGCCGGCGCATAGCGCAGCACTTCCTGCACGCGTTTCGGGATGGTGATGTGGTGGCCGACCAGCCAGAACGAGCTGCGGGTGGCGGCGGTCGCCACCGTCAGCACGCCGATCACGGCCCAGATTTCCCAGTCGCTCATGGCTTCCCCTTGAATCGTTCCAGCGTTTCCTCGACCGCCATCGCGGTCAGCATGCCAACCAGTACGGCGGCCAGCAGGCCCAGTTTGTACGGCAAGCCATACGCGATCACCGCGACCGCACCGGCCACCAGCACGCCGCACAGCGCGGCCTTGTTGGCCACCAGCGGGATGGTGATGCACAGAATGGCCAGCGTGCCGGCGAAGCCCAGTCCCCACTGCGGCGGGACGACGCTGCCCAGGAAGATGCCGGCGATCGACCCGCCCTGCCAGGCCAGCCAGTTCGGATACATCAGGCCCTTCAGGTAGGACAGCTTGCCGGGCGCCGGCGCTTCATCGGGAAAGCGCTGCAGGAACAGCGCCACCGTCATGTCGCCGGAAATGTAGCCGAGCCCGAAGCGCTGCTTCCACGGCAGGTGCGAAAAATGGGGCGCCAGCAGGGCGGAAAAAATCACGAAGCGCAGGTTCACCGTCAGCGCCGTGGCGAACACCACCCAGATCGGCGCGTGCGCGACGATCAGCGGCAACGACGCCAGTTGCGCGGAACCGGCGAACACCAGCAAGGTCATACCTAATGCCTGAGGAATCGTCAGCCCGGTCTTGATCATCGCAATGCCGACCACCAGGCCCCAGGCTCCGATGCCAAACAGCGTCGGCAAGCCATCGCGCAGCCCTTCGCGCCAGATCCCGGGATCGTGTTCGTCGAACTGCGCAACGGCTTGCGCGGCAGCCTGGGGCGCGGGGGCGCTCATGTGGTTTTCGCGCTACAGCGGCAGCGAACGGTCAGGGGGGAAAGGCGGAAACGGGCGGGCATCGAGGCGACAGAATAAAGGTGGGAGGACATGCGGAACCAGGACCGTCATTTTACCGATCATTTCGGCAAGCCGCTGAATCCGCTAAAATCGTGGTTTTGCTTTGGCCGCAACGGGCCGTCTCACGGAGAACATCGAACATGAACGAGAACAAAACGCCTGCGGTAGAACTCGACGGCAAGGATCTGCCGGCACACTGCCCGAACCCGGCAATGCCGCTGTGGTCGTCCCATCCGCGCGTCTTCCTCGATTTCGGCCACGACGGCCTGGCCAAGTGCCCGTACTGCGGCACTGAATACCGCCTCAAGCCGGGCACGGTCGCGGCGCACCACTGATCGGAACGCCATGAAACGCGCAAGGCAGCAAGGCGGCAGCGCGGCGGAGGTCGAAGCCGCCTTCTACGACGCCCTCAACCGCGCCGACGTCGAGGCGCTGATGGCGCTGTGGGCCGACGACGACGAGATTTTCTGCATCCATCCGGGCGGCCCGCGCCTGCACGGACACGCCGCCATCCAGGCGTCGTGGGAAGCGATCCTCGAACAGGGCGGCCTGCAGATACGGCCGTCGATGCTGCACCAGGCGCACAACCTGATGAGCGCGGTGCACACCGTGATCGAAGGGGTGACGTCGGCCTCGGCCGAACCGGCGCACCTGGTGGCGACCAACGCCTACATGAAGACGCCGCAGGGCTGGCGCATGGTGCTGCACCATGTGTCGGTCGCGCCCGGCCCGGTGCCGAGCGAACCGCATCTTCCCACCAGCCTGCACTGAGCGGCGAACCTTGACGCGGGCATAGCATGAACTACCCTGCCCCAGCCTGGCTGCCCGGCGGCCACCTGCAAACCATCTATCCGGCGCTGGCGATCGCCACGCCGAAGGTGGCCTACCGGCGCGAGCGCTGGGACGCGCAGGACGGCGACTTCGTCGATGTCGATTTCGTCGACGGCAAGCCGGGCAAGCCCTTCGTCGTGCTGTTCCACGGGCTGGAAGGCTCGTCGAACAGCCACTACGCGCGCGCCATGATGGCCGAAGTGGCATCGCGCGGCTGGTCGGGCGCCGTGCCGCATTTCCGCGGCTGCTCGGGCGAGGCCAACCGCGCGCCGCGCTTCTACCATTCCGGCGACGCCGGCGAGATCGACTGGATCCTGCGCCGCCTGCGTGCGCGCACTACCGGCCGGCTGTACGCGGTCGGCGTCTCGCTGGGCGGCAACGCGCTGCTGCGCTGGCTGGGCGAGTCGCAGCACCAGGCCGAACTGGTCGATGCGGCCTGCGCGGTGTCGGCGCCGCTCGACCTGGCGCGCGGCGGCGAGGCGCTGTCGTCCGGCTTCAACCGCGTCTATACGCGTATGTTCCTGCGCACGCTGAAGCCAAAGTGCCTGGCCAAGCTGAAGGATTTTCCCGGCCTGTTCGACCGCGATGCGCTGCTGGCCGCCGACGACCTGTACGCCTTCGACAACGTGGTGACGGCGCCGCTGCACGGCTACCGCGACACCGACGATTACTGGAACCGGGCCAGCGCCAAGCATGTGCTCAACGACATCACCGTGCCGACCCTGGTGCTCAATGCGCGCAACGACCCGTTCCTGCCCGGGATCTACCTGCCGGCCAGCGCGGCGCCCAGCGTCCGGCTCGATTTTCCCGAGCATGGCGGCCACGTCGGCTTCGTCGCGGGCGGCCCGCCCGGGCGGCTGGACTGGCTGCCGCGGCGCCTGATCACTTTTCTCGAAGGAGCCGCGCATGGATGACATCGTCAGGCAGGCCATGGCCAAGTGGCCCAACGTGCCGGACTGCTACGGCTGGCTGGCGCTCGACGCGCGCGGCGCCTGGCGCATGCGCGACGAGCGCGCCCAGCAGCGGGGCGAGCTGGGCGACAAGCTGGCCCACGAGGCGCTGATCGGCTTCATCAACCGCAATTACGGCGCCGACGGGCGCGGCTGCTGGTTTTTCCAGAATGGCCCGCAGCGGGTGTTCGTCAATCTCGAAGCGGCGCCGTTCATCGCCCGCACCGATCCCGCGCAGGGCCTGCTGCTGCACACCGGCGAAGCGCTCGCCCGCCTGGACCGCGCCTTCATGACCGAGGCCGGCGCGCTGATCGTGCAGGGCGACGGCAAGACCGCCCAGCTCGACGACCGCGACGCGGCGCAGCTGTTCGCCGCGCTGCTGCTCGATGGCGAACCGGCCGGCGACGACGCGCTCTTGGCGTGGCTCGATGGTTCGCCAGGCGAAATTGGATTGCCTATTTTGAAACAAGTGGTCCCGGTACAACGCATTCGCGCCGCCGACGTACCGGCGCGCTTCGGCTTTGCGCGCGCGCCCGCCCCCTGAAATTTAAATTTCCTTCCCGCAAATTTGCTTTCCGTGTAAATTGCTTGTCGAGCAATGATATCGACAATTCAATTTTTTACGGAAGACAGCAATGCAGACCACTCGACTCCTGACCGGCACCGCGCTCGCGGCTTTGGCACTGGTGAGCGGTTGCGGCGGCGGCGGCGGATCCACTGCCGCTCCCGCCCCTCCGGTCACGCCCACGCCGCCACCACCGGCCACCAGCGGCCTGGTGCCGGCGGCCGGCACGGCCGGCGCCGTCCTGTACGCCGATGCCGCGCCGCTGCGGGTGCTGCGCGCCGGCGCCGTCTGGACCTATCACGGCGTCGACCAGAAACGCGGTACCGCCTCCACTGCCGCGGACACCGCGTCCTACGCGAACAGCGTCACGCAGTCGAGCGTTGCCGGCGGCCTGCTCGAAAAGGGCAGCAATCCGTTCAACGACGGCCCCGACACCAGCGGTCCGGTGCGCTATGAAAGCGGCGCCTACAAATACACCCAGACGCTGCAGCTGGCAGCAGGAGGCGCGCCCCAGAACTTCGACGTGACCGAACTGCGCTCGCCGGTCCGGGTCAACGACCAGTACACCAGCATCGACAAGCACATCGCCGACAGCGGCGCCGACTTCGACGGCGACAAGGTCAACGACGCCGTCGACCTGGCGCTGTACACCCGCGTCGTGGGCGAGGAAGTGCTCGACCTGCCGTACCGGGCGCAGGTGCGCGCGGTGCGGGTCGACACCACCATGCGCCTGCGCGCCACCAACAGCAAGACCGGCACGCCCGGGCCCTTGTACGAGGCGGTGCAGCAGACCTGGTACGTGGCCGGCATCGGCATCGTCAAGTCGCGCCTCGAGGAACCCGGCGCGGATGCGAGCCAGCCGAACCGCGTCGTGACCGAAGACCTGCAAAACTGGGACGGCGTCAGCGAGGGCTTCGGGCACCTGCCGCTGAACGACGGCACGAAGATCGTCGACGGCTTCCCGACGAGCTACCCGATGCCGCTGGCGGCGACCGATGCGGCCGGCTTCGACGACCACGCGGTCGTCATGACGCCAACCGCCACGCTCGGCGCCATCAACCTGGCGAACCTCGACGCGCACGCGGTACTGGGCGTGCAGACGAAATACCAGCTCGCCGCGCTGTTTCCCGGCGCCGGCGCAGTAGCCGAGCCGCACCTGTTGCGCGTCGGCGCCGAACTGCGCCTGCTGGCGCTGACCGACGGCGCCATCTCGATGGTCGGCCTCGACGCCACCGGGGAGCACGTCACGCTGCCGGCCCGGACGGTCGTGGCGGCGCCGGTCCTCGTGCGCGATCCGGCCGACCGGCAGCGCAGCTACCGCGTCGCGGCCGATTCCAGCGGTCTGTGGCTGAGCTGGTCGCGCCGGGCGGGCACCGCGACCTTCCCCACCGAGGCACTGGCGCTGCGCCGCTTCGACGCCGCCGGCCAGCCGCAGGGCCATTCCAGCGAAACCGTCACCGACGCGCCGAATGCGAACCTGATGAGGCCGATCGAACAGCTCACGGTCACCGATAACCGGGTGCTGGTGTCCTGGTACGCCAGCATCGGCTTCGGCGCCGCGCGCCGCGTCCAGGTCGTCGACATGAGCAGCGGCGCGTTCCTGGCCGACACGACGCTGCCGATCACTGCCGACTGGTGCTCCGGCATCAGCATGGTTTCGTTGCAACAGGGCGCGGCGATGAGCTGCCTGGGATACGTTGACGGTGTGCGCGCAGCCCGGCTCAACGATAACGGCAGCCTGCAACTGGCCGCGGGCGGCGCCCTGCCCAACGCCAAAATCCAGGCGCCGTGGCTTCAGCAGCCCGATGGCAACACGATGGTGGGCGGCGCCGGCGGCGATCTGGTCGTCGCGGCCCATCAGTACGGCCGCTACTGGGCGGCGGACACGGCCGACTCGCACTGGATCACGGTGTTGCGCACGGATTCGTCCGGCGGCGTGCTGTCGCAGGGCGTCCCCAAGCTGCTGGCGCGCGTGCCTGGCGACATGATGTACGCGTCGTACATCCTTCCGATGGGGAACCGCGTGATGGTCATCGGCGCCGACGGCGGCGGCTGGCTGCGCGCGGTGGCGGTGTGGCGCGGCTGATGCCGCGCTGAAGAAGATAAGCTGTCGTACCTGCGCAGGCAGGTACCCATACTGAGCATGTTTCACCTCGACGGCGCGCTCAGTATGGGGGAAACGCATGCGTTCCCCCTGCGCGGGTACGACGGTCCTTAGGCTGAGCGCGCCGAGCTGCTCCCGCTAGCGTTCCTTCTTTTCCTTCTTCTCTTCGCGCTGACGTTCGCTCAGCTCGCGTTCGCGCGCGTCGATCATGGCCAGGTCGTAGAACGAGGCGTCGGGCGCCTTGCGCGCGATGCCCAGCTGGTCGACCGCCGCCGGCACCGCGCCGCTCAGCACGTACGACTCGGCCAGCGCCAGGTGCTGCAAGGTCAGCTTGCCCTGCGCCGCGTAGGTCTTGGCGAGCAGGTCGTACAGTTTCGGCTCCTCGCGGTACAGCCGCACCTGCTCGCGCAAAAAGACGGCGGCCTGCTCGAGCTTGCCGGCGGCGATCATCGCGTCCGCGTACTGGCGCGCGATGCCGCGCGAAAGCGGGAACAGCTGGTGCGCCTGTTCGGCTTCCTTCAGCGTCTGCGCCGCCTGCGTTGCCGGCTGGCCCGGCGCCAGCTTGATTTCCAGCGCCAGCGCGGCGAACATCTGCGGCGCCTCCGACGGCGCCGGCCCGCCCGACAATACCGCGCCGGCGGGGGGCTTCATTGTGGCGCGCGCCTTGTCCAGCCATTCGTCCGCCCTGGCCAGTTCGCCGCGCTTGAGCGCAAGGTAGGCCAGGCCGTACTGCGCCGCCGCCTTTTGCTGGCGGCTTTGCTGCTGCAACTGGGTCTCGAACGCGATCTGCGCATCGCGCCGGCCCTGCGCGGATTCGTCCTGCAGCACGCGGGCGCGCGAGCGCACCAGGAAAAATTCGAGGCCGTCCACGCGCGCGCGCCGCGGCGTTTCGCGGATGCGCGCCTGGATGTCCGAGATGCGTTCGGAGGTCAGTGGATGGCTCATCAGCCAGGGCGGCGTCAGGTCCGAATAGACCTTGGTTGCCGCCTGCATGCGCTGGAAGAACGCAACCATGCCCGACACGTCGTAGCCCGATGCGCCCATGATCTGGAAGCCGACGCGGTCGGCCTCGCGCTCGGCGTCGCGGCTGAAATTGAGCTGGCGCTGGATCGCCAGGCCCTGTCCGCCCATCAGCACGCCCATCGCCGCGTCCGGCCCCGCTTTCGAGGCCAGCGCGGCGAGGATGAGCGAAGCCAGCGGCATCAGCGCGTCCTGCTTCTGCTGGCCGATCGAGCGCGCGATGTGGCGCTGGGTGACGTGGCCGATCTCGTGCGACAGCACCGAGGCCAGTTCCGATTCGTTCTGGGCCGCCAGCAGCAGCGCCGAGTGCACGGCGATGAAGCCGCCGGGCAGCGCGAACGCATTGAGCATCGGATCGCGCACGGCGAAGAAATAGAAATCGGCGCCGGTTTCGCCGCGCGCGCCGGGATAGGTCGCGACCAGGCCGCTGCCGAAGTTGTTCAGGTATTCGAGGATGACATCGTCGTCGAGGAAATCGCGGTCGCGCCGGATCTCGTGCATGATCTCCTCGCCCAGCTTGCGCTCGAGCACCGGCGACAGGTCGCCGCGCGCGCTGTCGCCCAGCAGCGGCAGGCTGGTGTTGTTCGGTTTGCCCAAGGCCTGGGCGGCGGCCGGCGCCACGGGCAGCGCGGCGATCGCGCAAATGCAGGCCGCCGCAAGCAGGCGGCGCGGGCGCAGAAGCTGGAATGGAGGATCGATTTTCGATTTCACGGTGCTATCATACCCGCAACTGCCGCGCCGGCAGCATGCCGCGGCCAACCGAAACAGTTTGTTACCACCTCCCCCTTCGATGAGCAAAGCAACCACCCACGATTCCGGCCTGACCCATTTCGACAGCACCGGCCAGGCCCACATGGTCGACGTCGGGGCCAAGGCCGACACCCAGCGCGTGGCCGTCGCGGCGGGCACCATCCGCATGAAGCCGGAGACGCTGGCGCTGATCGTGTCGGGCACGGCGAAAAAAGGCGACGTGCTGGGCATCGCGCGGATTGCCGCCATCATGGCCGCCAAGCGCACCAGCGACCTGGTCCCGCTGTGCCATCCGCTGGCGCTGACACGGGTGACGGTGGACTTCGAGGTGGACCAGGGCGCCAGCAGCGTCCACTGCCGCGCGCAGGTGGAAACCTTCGGCAAGACCGGCGTGGAAATGGAAGCGCTCACTTCGGTGCAAGTTGGCCTGCTGACGATCTACGACATGTGCAAGGCGGTCGACCGCGGGATGGTGATGACCAATGTGCGGGTGCTGGAGAAGCACGGCGGCAAGTCGGGCGACTGGACGGCGCACCTCGATAGTTAGCTGCTGCGGTTGCTGCATTGCGACTAGCCGCCGGAATTGACATGCGCCGCGACACTGCAGACAAACTTCGTTAAACTTGGAGCACCAGACGAAGGGAGGGCGTGATGACAACCCTGCTGCACGGAACCGAGGAAAAGCGCCAGCTTGATCCAATCACCAAAGAGCCGGTGTATGCCGACTCTGTGGAGGGACGTCGCGCGCGCCGCATGGACGCGTTGAAACTCATTGCAGGCATTTGGAAGGATCGCACAGACATTCCGGCGGACGGCGTCGAGTATCAGCGCCAGCTGAGGGAAGAATGACAGCTCAGGTCATCTTCGACACCAATATCCTCATCGATGCGACAAAAGGCTTCAAGGAGGCGCTGGACGAGTTGGCCCATTGGGACGATCCGACAATCAGCTGCCTCACTTGGGTGGAACTGTATGCCGGAGCCGATGCGGCAGACCGGCCGACACTCGATGCTTTCATGAAGCGATTTGACTTCAAAGTCATTCCGATCAACGAAAGAATCATGGAAATCGCAGCGCAGCTGATGTCGGACCGACGCCGCAATGGGCCGAAGATTGCACTGGCTGACGCGATCATCATTGCGACCGCCGAGGTTGAAGGCCTTGTCGTCATCACGCGCAACACGCGGGACTTCAAAACCAACGTCCGCGTACCTTACCAGTTAGAAACGCAATCCGTCATCACTGTCGTCAACCACAACCCGCCCGGCGAATCGCCACTCCCGCCGAGAAAAGGTAGACCGCCAACCATCACTGTGATCCGGTAAATGACGCCACAGCAATGGATGTGGAATCCTTCATTAGCATCCTAAAGTCGAACGCTGCGCCATCCGGATGCGGCTTAGTGCATACTATTGACCCTATCATAACGATTATTTGGACCAATGGACAACGAGCAGGGTACGCAAAAGCCGCAGGAACTTGAATTCGAGGCCATGAACCTGCAGGTCGGCGGGCGCCTTCAGTTCCTGACGTACCGCAGCATCAAGCCGGTTCAGCACTTTTCAACGCTGATCGGCTACGTCAAGGACGAGTACATGATCGTCAAGATCCCCACCGACAACGGGGTGCCGATCGCCTTGTCCGAGGGCGAAAAGCTGACCATCAGGGTGTTTTCCGGCGTGACCGTCTGTTCGTTCGACTGCACCGTGGCGCGCGTGTTCGGCCGCCCGCTGCTGTATGCGCACATTACCTTCCCCACCTCGATCCACGGCACCAGCCTGCGCGCGGCGATGCGCGTGAAGGTGGACATTCCGGCGCAGGTGACCGGGTCGCGCATGGGTTCGGCGCCGATCAACTGCTTCCTGGTAAACCTGAGCGTGACCGGGGCGCTGATCGAATCGCCGCGCCGCCTGCCGTCGAACGATGAAATGGTGACGCTGCAGTTTTCGCTGACCGCCCCTGGCGACAAGCAGGTTGCCGTATCCACCCGCGCCACCATCAGGAACGTCAATGTGCTGCAGCCTTCGTCCGACCGGCTCGAGGTGTTCACCTACGGGGTGCAGTTCGTCGAACTCGATCCGTCGCACCAGATGCTGGTGCAGAACATGACCTACGAAGCGCTCATCGCCGACCGCCAGAAAATCGTCTAGCGTCAGAAGTATCCCGCCAGCCAGATGCGCGGGTGGCCGTAGCCGTTGTACATCGCCGCCTCCCTGGCCGACAGCGGCTCATTGCGCACACGTTGCGGCAGCTCGGGCGCAACGCCGATGGCGATTCCCGCCGCCGCCAGCAGCATCAGCACCGCACCCGGCAGAAGGTTCGCGCGGCGCCGCTCCCCTCCACTTCCGCTTCCCCGCAACGACAGCGTCCAGCCGGCCGCGCAGCCGATATACAGCGCGATCCACAATTGGCTCACCGGCATGACGAGCAGGCCCGAGACCAGGCCGTCCACCAGGATGGCCGCGCCGATGGCGATCCAGGCCGCCAGCATGTGTTGGTTGCCGGCGTCACCGGCCGCAATGCGCGGCGCGGTGCGCAGCAGCGAGCGCAGCGCGTAGCCGATCGCGGCGCACAGGAACAGCAGTCCCGGTATGCCCCATTCGGCGCCGATCTGCAGGATCCAGTTGTGCGGATGCGCGCCGTTCTGGATGTCGATGGCGTAATGGCCGAAATGCATCGGGCCGGCGCCGAGCACAGGATGCGCGGCAATCAGTTCCAGCGCGCGCGTCCACAGCGGCAATCGCGCCGAGGTCGGGTCGATGGCCGTGCGCTGCGCCACAGCGCCAAGCAGGCCGGCAGGACCGAGCCCGAGCGCCATCGGCAGGAGGGCGAACAGCAGCGCGTAGATCGCCAGTCCGCCGCACGCGGTCACGACCATCGCCTTGCAGTAGCCGTACGCGTGGCGGCGGCGCAGGACCAGGGCCACGACGCAGCCGGCCGCGATCCCGATCATGGTCCCGCGCCCGGTGGTGAGGAACAGCAGCGCCCACCAGAACGCGGTGAGGGCGAAGACCCCGCAACGGGCGATCCGCGATTTCACCAGCACGCACAACAACACCAGCAGCGGCAACGCGACCGTCTGGGCGTGATTGAGGAATCGGTAGTTGCTGAATCCCGGCGCGAAGATCTCCACGCCCGGCTGGATGTGGTTGCTCACGGCGGCGGTGTACAGCAGCGCCACTTTCAGAGCGTAAGCAGCGCAGCCGATGGCGCAGGTTTGCAGCACCAGCGCCAGGCCGGCCGTGCGGTTGCGCGAGATTTCCTGGGCGATGAATAGCGAAGCGAGCAACAGCATCAGCAGCATCGCCATCTCCAGCAGCGCGTGGCGCGCCGAAAATGCAAACAGCGCGGAGACGGCGCCGCAGGCGAAGAATCCCGCGAGCGACCAGCGCAGACCGCGCTGCTCCGGCGCATTCAGCAGGCCAGGCAGGCCGCGCAACAAGGCCCCGGCGGCGAGCACGGCGTACAGGGCGAGCTGCCAGAGCCGCTGCTCGTCATGCCCGTCGGCGAACAATGCGATGACGCCAATCCCGGCGCAGAGCTGCAGCGTTCCGGACAGCGGCAGGAATTGTTGCGTCGTCAAGTAATTCGGCCGCATCCCATCAATGGCATTGTCGCGCTGTTGCATCGTCTCACCCTGTCAGGTCGGAAATGGAAAAAAGCCGCCCGAGGGCGGCTT
Source organism: Massilia sp. R2A-15 (assembly GCF_030704305.1). Taxonomy (NCBI): domain Bacteria; kingdom Pseudomonadati; phylum Pseudomonadota; class Betaproteobacteria; order Burkholderiales; family Oxalobacteraceae; genus Massilia; species Massilia sp. R2A-15. The sequence goes on from NZ_CP131935.1 coordinate 3,912,017, forward strand.
TGATACTACGGCTTGCGGTATTAGGTACCCGAAGCTGCTGCTGGTGGGTTGTTCTTGATGATGGCGTTGTAGGCGGCCGAGTTGTCGGTGGCGGTCATCGAGCTGGTGTTGGTCCAGGTCACTGCCGAGGTGCCGACGGTCGGGGTCATGATGATCGTCTTGCCGGAGGTGTTCTTGCCGATGTCAGCCAAGGTCAGGGTGACTACGCCAGCGCCGGTGATGGTTGCGCCGGTGACTTCCTTGGTTGGGGTGAACGCTGGCAGGTTAGCCGCGGTGTTTGCGGTGTTGCAGTTGGCAACATCGCCGTTTTCCTGGCCGCACAGGGCTACTGCGGTCTTCAGCGAACCAGCCGACGACAGGGCGTTGGCGATCTTGGCCTTGACGGTGTAGTCGCTGTATGCAGGAATTGCCACTGCCGCCAGGATACCGATAATCGCCACGACGATCATCAATTCGATCAGGGTGAAACCAGCTTGTGCCTTCTTGACCATTTTCATCGATTTCATTTTAAAGCTCCTTCGGGGTGGGTTGTTGTGTGTGTCGTGCTACTGACTTGGTATAAAGCAATAGCCGTGCCAGCCCGAAAACAATGCTTTTGATTATCTTTCCGATATGAAATTAGGGTAGATCCGACGTTTTTTGTCGATCCGACTGACAATTCTTGTCAGTTGCCCGCCGAAAATTGTCGTTTTGGCGCGGATCAGCAATTTTTGGCGGCGAAGCGCATCCGGGTGCCGGTCAGTTCCAGCACGTCGCCATCACGCAGCGCGCGCGGGACGGCGGTGACGGCGTCGGCGTTGACGCGGCCCACCGCGTCGCCCTGGACCTGCGCTATATAGTAGGCGTCCGGATGGCGGCTGATCACCACCACCAGCACGCCGGGACTGCCCAGCGTCGTCAGCGGTTTTTGCAGCGACAGGGTTTTACCGGCACTGGCGCCATTGAGGATCTCGATGCAGCCGAGCGGCGCCGGCGCCGGCGGCGCCTCCTGCGCCAGGAATTGCACCTCGTAGGTGGCGATGGCGGCCCGGTCGCCCGGCGCCAGCACCGCCTGCGCCACGCGCTGGCCGTTGACGAAGGTGCCGTTGCTGCTGCCCAGGTCTTCCAGCACCGCCTGGTCGCCGCGGCGGGTGATGGCGACATGGCGCGCACTGACGGCGCCGTTGGCGATGACGATGTCGTTGTCCGGGTGGCGGCCGATCGTCATGCGGCGCTCGGTCAGCTCGACTTGCCGCACCACCTCTTTGTTGCGCGATATGATCAGTTTGGACATTGCCGGCCTCCGCCTGGACTGTAAACGCACATGGGGAGCGTCGCCGCTCCCCATATATTCTACCTAGTCTGGCGCCGGGCAAGTTATCCCGGCAGCAAAAGCCTTACAGCATGGCCTTCAGCAGACGCGCCATTTCCGATGGATTCTTGGTGGCTTTGATGCCGCACTCTTCCAGGATATCCAGCTTCGCTTGCGCGGTGTCGGCGCCGCCCGAGATCAGCGCGCCGGCGTGGCCCATTCGCTTGCCCGGTGGCGCGGTGACGCCGGCGATGAAGCCAACCACCGGCTTCTTCATGTTTTCCTTGACCCAGTACGCAGCGTTGGCTTCGTCAGGACCGCCGATTTCGCCGATCATGATGACCGCGTCGGTATCCGGATCTTCGTTGAACATCTTCATGATGTCGATGTGCTTCAGACCGTTGATCGGGTCGCCGCCGATGCCCACTGCCGACGACTGGCCCAGGCCCAGTGCGGTCAGCTGGCCGACTGCTTCATAGGTCAGGGTGCCCGAACGCGAGACGACGCCGATGCGGCCCTTCTTGTGGATGTGGCCCGGCATGATGCCGATCTTGATTTCGTCCGGGGTGATCAGGCCTGGGCAGTTAGGACCCAGCAGCAGGGTCTTCGAGCCGGCTTTGGCCATGCGGTCCTTCAGCGCCATCATGTCGCGCACAGGAATGCCTTCGGTGATGCAGATCGCCAGGTCGAGGTCGGCTTCGACGGCTTCCCAGATCGCGGCGGCGGCGCCCGCTGGCGGCACGTAGATCACCGACACGGTCGCGCCGGTGGCGGCTTTCGCTTCCGACACGTTGGCGTAGATAGGAATGCCTTCGAAGTCTTCGCCGGCCTTCTTCGGGTTCACGCCGGCGACGAAAGCGGCTTTGCCGTTCGCGTAGTCGCGGCACATACGGGTGTGGAACTGGCCGGTCTTGCCGGTAATCCCCTGGGTGATGACTTTTGTATCTTTATTGATCAGGATCGACATGTTATTTCCTTCGAATTAGGCTTTACCAGCGGCAGCGGCGACAACGGCTTTCGCTGCGTCTTCCATCGTATCGGCGGCGATGATCGGCAGGCCGGAGTCGGCCAGCATCTTCTTGCCGATGTCTTCGTTGGTGCCCTTCATGCGGACAACCAGCGGCACTTGCAGCTGCACGGCCTTCGATGCGGTGATCACGCCTTCTGCGATCACGTCGCAGCGCATGATGCCGCCGAAAATGTTGACCAGGATGGCTTTCAGGCCCGGGTTCTTCAACATGATCTTGAACGCTTCGGTGACTTTTTCAGCCGTCGCGCCGCCGCCCACGTCGAGGAAGTTGGCAGGCTCGCCGCCGAACAGCTTGATGGTGTCCATGGTCGCCATGGCCAGGCCGGCGCCGTTGACCAGGCAGCCGATGTTGCCGTCGAGCGAAATGTAGGCGAGGTCGAATTTCGATGCTTCGACTTCGGCCGGATCTTCTTCGTCCAGGTCGCGGAAGGCGACGATTTCAGGCTGGCGGAACAGCGCGTTCGAGTCGAAGTTGAACTTCGCGTCGAGGGCGATGACCTTGCCCGAACCGGTGATGACCAGCGGGTTGATTTCGGCCAGCGATGCATCGGTTTCCCAGTAAGCCTTGTACAGGCCCTGCAGCTGAACGCGCGCATCGGCGATCGAGCCGGCCGGCACGCCGATCTTGGCGGAGATGTCGTCCGCTTCGGCGTCGGTCAGGCCGACGGCCGGATCGATCGCGATCGAGTGGATTTTTTCAGGATGCGAGTGAGCGACTTCCTCGATGTCCATGCCGCCTTCCGACGAGGCCATCAGCACGACGCGCTGCGAAACGCGGTCAGTGACCATCGACACGTACAGTTCCTGCTTGATGTCGGCGCCTTCTTCGATCAGCAGGCGACGGACCTTCTGGCCTTCAGGGCCGGTCTGGTGGGTGATCAGCTGCATGCCCATGATCTGGTCGGCATATTCCTTGACCTGCTCGAGCGACTTGGCGACCTTGACGCCGCCGCCTTTACCGCGGCCGCCAGCATGGATCTGCGCCTTGACGACCCAGACCGGTCCGCCCAGCGTTTCAGCCGCTTTGACGGCCTCTTCCACGGTCATGCACGGAATGCCGCGCGGTACCGTCACCCCGAACTTTCGGAGGATTTCCTTGCCTTGATACTCATGGATCTTCATGCTGGCTTCCCTTCTTCAGAAACTGTGTTTGTAGAATTACGGTTGAAATACGATTGGTTCGCGCAACTGGCACGCGCACTGCGACTGCTAACTATTTACTATCAACTATTGACGACTTTCAGTGCCCAACGCGGATAGTAGCGGGCAACGGCGGGACCATCGACGCGCAGCGCATGGCAGCGATCGAGCTGGAATGGACGTTCAGGGGAGTCATCGACCGCATCGCCGTCGCGCGTCTTGATGACGTCATTGGCATAGGCCTGGATGGCGGCGGTCGGCAGCACCAACGCCAGTTCGGTCAGGTGGGTGCAGCCGAGCACGCCAGCGAGGCGGTCCTTCAGGTGCAGCCGGAAATGGTTCATCAGCGACAGGCCGACCAGGCTCTTGTAGGCCGGCGCGATGGTGTCGCAATAACCGGGATACGGCACCTTGTCGGAGGCCGCTTCGGCATCGACGATGACCAGGTCGCGGTTGATCGTGATGCGCAGGTTCAGGTCGTGCACCGGGTCGCCGCCTTCGCGCAGGCCGGAGGCGAGCTGGATGTCGTTGACCTTCACGTCGCTGATGCGCGCGTCGAGATCCCACAGGCCATCCTCGCGCGCAAAGGCGTCAACGTGGATCGCGCGGGTATGCCGTAAAGCGCGGCGAACAGGTGGAGACAAGGGCATAGAGACCAGGGCCGGCGATGCGGCGGTAAATAGTGATGCAGCCGTGTGCTGATGCACGTCGCCGCAGTTTCTACGGAGACAACCGCTCTTGCGGCGCTGCTAAAACCCCAAAAGTTTAGCACAAGACTGCGCTCGGTTGCACTGCAACATAGAATTTTGCCCGATATTGAGCGATTTTATTGCCTCTTGATTAAGGTTATGCGGTGTGCGCGCCGCTGGAGTCGGGAGTCTGGTCCTGCGGACCTGTCCCCGTTGGTGGCGATCCCGAGACGGCCCGCTGCGAAGCGGGGGTGGGCGGCGATGACAAGCCAGGCGGCAGCGGCTTCGAGATGAACAGCGTCATCAGCTTAAAGGTGGGAAGTAGTTGCAGCGCCGGATCGAGCGGCGAATCGCCGGGCTCGCGCGCAAAAAAAAAGCGCGGCGCCTTCCGCCGGTGAGGAGTATGCGCGCTCAACCGAAGTTGCCGCATACGGCGAAAGGCGCCTTGCTGGGAAATCGTTATCCAATCAACGGGTCCAAGCCCGAAAGACCAGCCCCGGCAGAGATGCCGCCGCCGCTTTTTCGCGCGCGGCGACGACGACGATGGGGTCAGGTCCGCGGGACCAGACCCCGGTTTCGCCGACCGCGCGGCCTTGCGAACGGCACCGACAGAACCGAGGTCAGGTCCACGGACCTGACTTCCAACCTCACCCGCTTCGGCGGCTATTCGAACTCGTCGTCGCTGCCCTTGATGGCCTTGCGCACCGCCGACTGCGAGAAGCCGCGCGTGAGCAAAAAGCGCATCTGCTTCGCGCGCCCCGCCGCATCCGTCGCCACTTCGCCAAACTTGCGCTGCCAGACCTCGGCGGCGCGCGCCGCTTCGGTGTCGGCCAGCCCCGCCTTGAGCTCGGCCAGCGCTTCGCCCTTGACGCCATGCTGCTGCAGTTCGGCGACGATGCGATTGTTGCCGTAGCGCGCTCCGCGCCGGTGAATCAGCGACTCGGAAAAGCGTTCCTGCGACAGCCAGTTGTTTTGTTCGAGGAAGTCGAGCAGCGCATTGACGTCGTCGCCCTCTTCCGCATACTTCGCCAGCTTGCGCCCCAGTTCGAGCCGGCTGTGCTCGCGCATCGACAGGAAGCGCAATGCCCGGCCCTTCAGGCTCAGCTGGGGCGCAGCCATGGTATTACTCGGCCACGGCTTTCAGCTTGGCGGCCGGCTTCGCTGCCTCTTCGCCGGCAACCGGCGGCAGCTCGCGCACGCCCAGCGCCGCGCGCACCTTGTTTTCGATCTCGCGCGCCAGCGCCGGACGCTCGACCAGGAACAGGCGGGCGTTGTCCTTGCCCTGGCCGATGCGCTCGCCGTTGTAGCTGTACCACGAGCCGGACTTTTCGACGATCTTGTTGTCGGCGCCCAGGTCGAGGATTTCGCCTTCGCGCGAGGTGCCGGCGCCGTACAGGATGTCGAAGTGCGCTTCCTTGAACGGCGGCGCGATCTTGTTCTTGACGACCTTGACCTTGGTTTCGTTGCCGATCACTTCGTCGCCCGACTTGATCGAGCCGGTGCGGCGGATGTCCAGGCGCACCGATGCGTAGAACTTGAGCGCGTTGCCGCCGGTGGTGGTTTCCGGGCTGCCGAACATGACGCCGATCTTCATGCGGATCTGGTTGATGAAGATGACCAGCGTGTTGGTGCGGTTGATCGAGCCGGTCAGCTTGCGCAGCGCTTGCGACATCAGGCGCGCCTGCAGGCCCGGCAGCGAGTCGCCCATGTCGCCTTCGATTTCGGCGCGCGGCGTGAGCGCGGCCACCGAGTCGATGACGACCAGGTCCACGCTGCCCGAACGCACCAGCGCGTCGCAGATTTCCAGCGCCTGCTCACCGGTGTCGGGCTGGGAGATGAGCAGCTCGGACAGGTTGATGCCCAGCTTTTGCGCGTAGCCCACGTCCAGCGCGTGCTCGGCGTCGATGAAGGCGCAGGTGCCGCCCAGCTTTTGCATTTGCGCGATGGTCTGCAGGGTCAGCGTGGTCTTGCCCGACGATTCAGGGCCGTAGATTTCGACGATGCGGCCGCGTGGCAGGCCGCCCACGCCCAGCGCGATGTCCAGGCCGAGCGAACCGGTGGAGACTGTTTGCACTTCTTCGACCGGCGCGTTGCCGTCCATGCGCATGACCGAGCCCTTGCCGAACTGCTTTTCGATTTGCGCCAGCGCCGCTGCCAGCGCCTTGCCTTTTTCTGCGGCGTTCAATACGTTTTTCTTGTCGTCCATGGTGTTCTTTCAGTCTGGAATAAGGGCTGGTCAAGGGCCAGCGGGCCGGCACAGACGACACTGTACAAAAATACAGTAGTCTTTGCAAGCGGTGTTTTCGCGGCGTGTGAAAAATATCAAAATTGGGCAAACGGCAGCAAAAACTCGCCATGAGGCGCTAAATGCAACACAATGGTCACTTCGATATCACGGGGTCCGCCATGCGTATTTTACTTGCCGAGGATGATAGCGTGCTTGCCGATGGATTGACGCGTTCGCTGCGCCAGTCCGGGTACGCCATCGACTGCGTCAAGAACGGCCCCGACGCCGACACCGCGCTGTCGACCCAGGAATTCGACCTCTTGATCCTCGACCTGGGCCTGCCCAAGATGAGCGGCCTGGAAGTGCTGCGCCGCCTGCGCGCCCGCGCCTCGCTGCTGCCGGTGCTGATCCTGACGGCGGCCGATTCGATCGAGCAGCGCGTCAATGGCCTGGACCTGGGCGCCGACGATTACATGGCCAAGCCGTTCGCGCTGTCCGAGCTCGAGGCGCGGGTGCGCGCGCTGACCCGGCGCGGCGCCGGCGGCGGCGCAACGGTGATCCGCCACGGCCCGCTGTCGTACGACCAGGTCGGGCGCAGCGCCTACATCAACGACCAGATGCTCGACCTGTCGGCGCGCGAACTGGGCCTGCTAGAGATCCTGCTGGCGCGCACCGGCCGGCTGGTCTCCAAAGAGCAGCTGGTGGACCACCTGTGCGAATGGGGCGAGGAAGTGTCGAACAACGCCATCGAAGTGTACGTGCACCGGCTGCGCAAGAAGATCGAGGTGGGCGGCGTGCGCATCGCCACCGTGCGCGGCCTGGGCTACTGCCTCGAACGCAGCGCCGCCGAACCGGGTCCCGAATCGAAGTGAAGGCGCGCGAGAGCAGCCCTGCCCTGCCCGCTGCCGCCGGCATCGAGCTGGCGCAGCCGGCCGGCGCCGAGGCGGACGAGAACATCCAGCATTCGCTGTTCGGCGAGATCCTCGACTGGATGCTGGCGCCGCTGCTGCTGCTGTGGCCAATGAGTATCGCCATCACCTACCTGGTGGCCAAGTCGATCGCAAACCAGCCGTTCGATCATGCGCTGGAGGACAGCGTGACGGTGCTGGCGCAGCAGGTGCGCGAGGTGGACGGCAAGGTGGTCTCGCGCCTGGCCGGCGGCGCGCGCGAGGTGCTGCGCGCCGACGACATCGACAACGTCTACTTCCAGATCGCCGGGCCGCACGCGGAGTTCGTCGACGGCGACCGCGACCTGCCGGCGCCGCCCGAGGACGAGCGCAATCGCGGCGCGACGGTCCTGTTCCGCAACGACGCCATGCACGGCACGCCGGTGCGCATCGCCTATTCCTATGTGAACCTGCGCCCGGCGACGGCGCGCGGCGAGCCGCCGCCGCAGGCGCTGATCCAGGTGGCCGAGACGCTCGACAAGCGCGCGCAGCTGGCCAACGAAATCATCAAGGGCGTGATCCTGCCACAGTTCATCATCCTGCCGATCGTGCTGGGCCTGGTGTGGCTGGCGCTCGCGCGCGGGCTGTCGCCGCTGGCGCAGCTGCAGGAGCGCATCCGCGCGCGCCGTCCGGACGACCTGTCGCCGATCGATTCGCGCCAGGTGCCCGAGGAGATCTCGCCGCTGGTCGGCTCGCTCAACGAGATGCTCGAGCGCCTGTCGCAGACCATCGAGCTGCAGAAGCGCTTCATTGCCGACGCCGCGCACCAGATGAAGACCCCGCTGGCCGGCATGCGCATGCAGTCGGAGCTGGCGCTGCGCCAGGTCGACCCGGACGAGATCCACCGCTCGCTCGAGCAGCTGGCCAAGAGTTCGGAGTCGGCCACGCGGCTGGTCAACCAGCTGCTGGCGCTGGCGCGGGCGGAGAACCAGCCGGCGCGCGGCGAGGCGTTCGAGCAGGTCGACCTGGCGGCCGTTGCGCGCGCGACGGTGCAGGACTGGGTGCAGGCCTCGTTCGCGCACGGCATCGACCTCGGTTTCGAGCCGCCGGACGCGCCGGTCGTCGTCGCGGCCAATGCGCTGATGCTGCGCGAGCTGCTGTCGAACCTGATCGACAATGCGCTGCGCTACACGCCCGACGGCGGCAGCGTCACCGTGCGCGTGCGCAGCGCGGCCGGCGTGGCGATGCTCGAAGTGGAAGACACCGGACCGGGCATCGCGCCGTCCGAGCGCGCGCGCGTGTTCGAGCGCTTCTACCGCATCCTCGGCAGCGGCGCGCCTGGCAGCGGGCTCGGTCTGGCGATCGTGCGCGAGATCGCCCAGCAGCACGGCGCCGAAGTCGAGATTTTCAACAATCCCCACAGCCCCCTGAAGCAGGCGGCCGGAAGCCTGTTCCGCGTGAGCTTCCCGCCGCCCGAACCGCCCCATGACGAAGACGCCTGATCCCATCATTCCCCTGGCCGACGCCGGCGCCGCGGCCCAGCGCCAGCTGGTGCTGCAAGGCGCGCGCGCCACGCACTGGCAGCGCACGCGCCGCCTGACCGGCGCCCTGCTGGCGCTGTGGCTCGCCACCACCTTCTGCAGCGCGTTCTTCGCGCGCGAACTGGCGGGCCTGACCGTGTTCGGCTGGCCGCTGCCGTTCTACCTCGCCGCGCAAGGCGCCGCCCTGATCTACCTGGCGATCCTGGCGGTGTACGCGCTGGCCATGCGCATCTACGACCGCGCCTACCGCAACCGCCTGGGTCCAGCGCAGGCCGGAGACGCCGCTTGAACGCCGCGTCCAGCATGTTTTCGCGCCTGGCGCGCTACTACCTGTATTTCACTGGCTGCTTCGGCGCTTTCCTGATCGCGCTGGCGCTGCTGGAGCAGGAAGGCATGCCGCGCGTGTGGATCGGCTACCTGTTCATGTTCGCCACCATCGCGCTGTACGCAGGCATCGGCGTGATCAGCCGCACCTCGAACGTGTCTGAATACTATGTCGCCGGGCGCCGCGTGCCGGCCCTGTTCAACGGCATGGCCACCGCCGCCGACTGGATCTCGGCGGCCAGTTTCATCAGCCTGGCCGGCGGCCTGTACCTGCACGGCTTCGACGGCCTGGCCTACATCATGGGCTGGACCGGCGGCTACGTGCTGGTGGCGCTGCTGATCGCGCCCTACCTGCGCAGGTTCGCCCAGTACACCATCCCCGACTTCCTGGCCGCGCGCTACGGCGGCGAACCGGGAGGGCGCGGCACGCCGGTGCGCATGATGGCCGTCGGCGCCACCATCATCGTCTCGTTCACCTACGTGGTGGCGCAGATCTACGCGGTCGGCCTGATCGCCTCGCGCTTCACTGGCGTCGATTTTTCGGTCGGGATTTTCCTCGGCCTGGCCAGCATCCTGGTGTGCTCCTTCCTCGGCGGGATGCGCGCGATCACCTGGACCCAGGTGGCGCAGTACATCATCATCCTGGTCGCCTTCCTGATTCCGACCATGTGGCTGTCGGCCAAGCACGCCGGCAACCCGCTGCCGCAGGTGGCTTACGGCGCGGTGCTGTCGAAGCTGGCCCAGCGCGAGATCCAGATCGAGAACGATCCGAAGGAACAGCAGGTGCGCGCGATGTTCCGCCAGCGCGCCGATGCTTACGCGGCCCGGATCAAGGCGCTGCCGGCGTCGTGGGAAGCGGGCAAGTTCGAGGCGCAGCAGCGGCTCGACGAGATCCGGCTGCGCCACGGCTCGCTGATGGAAATTCGCGCCATCGAGCGCCAGCTGGCCGCCTATCCGAAGACGGTGGAGGAGGCCGCGCGCACCTGGGCCGAGCTGCAGGCGGCCAACCTGGCGCGCGCCCAGCCGCCCGAACCGCACGCGACGCCCTTCCCCGGCGAAAACCGCGAGCAGTCCGACAGCCGCCGCAACAACTTCGTCGCGCTGGTGTTCTGCCTGATGCTCGGCACGGCGGCGCTGCCGCACATCCTGATGCGCTCCTACACCACGCCGTCTGTGCAGCAGGCGCGCACCTCGGTGTTCTGGACGCTGTTCTTCATCCTGCTGGTGTACCTGACCATCCCGGCGCTGGCGGTGCTGGTCAAGTACGACATCTACACGCGCCTGGTGGGCAGCGACTTCGCCCACCTGCCGACCTGGATCTCGTACTGGGCCAGCGTGGACAAGCTCAATCCGCTGATCGGCATCGCCGACATCAACCGCGACGGCATCGTGCAGCTGGCCGAAATCGCCATCGACGGCGACGTGCTGGTGCTGGCCACGCCGGAGATCGGCGGCCTGCCCTACGTCATTTCCGGGCTGGTGGCGGCGGGCGGGCTGGCCGCCGCGCTGTCGACCGCGGACGGGCTGCTGCTGGCCATCTCGAACGCGCTGTCGCACGACATCTATTACAAGACGGTGGACCCGGCGGCGTCGACCCAGAAGCGGGTGACGATCTCCAAGCTGCTGCTGCTGGCGGTGGCGTTCACCGCCGCCTACGCCGCGTCGCAGAAGCCGGCCGACATCCTCTCGCTGGTTGGCGCGGCGTTCTCGCTGGCCGGCTCGGCGCTGTTCCCGGCGCTGGTGCTGGGGGTGTTCTGGAAGCGCGCCAACCACGCCGGCGCCCTGGCCGGCATGGTGGCCGGCTTCGTCGTGTGCATCTACTACATGCTGCACACGAACCCGATCCTGGGCGGCAGCGCGGCGGCGCAGTGGTTCCACATCGCGCCGATTTCGGCCGGCGTGTTCGGGGTACCGGCAGGGATGGCGGTGCTGGCGGCGGTCAGCCTGCTCACGCGCGCGCCGGACGCGGCCAGCGGCGCCTTCGTCGACCATGTGCGGGCGCCGGAATAGCTTGCCGCCGGGCATCTACGCTGCTATTCTCACAAGCATTGTATTTTTATCACACCTGCATATGTGACGAGCTGGTGAGGGCGATCAATCCGTACTCAGGCATGGTGGTGTATGAGGAAGAGGGCCGCGGCTGGTACTTGACGATGCACCGCATCGACTACCGGAGCCGCGCCGAGCAATACCTGAAAAAAACCGGCAAGCCACAAGCTTTCGCCGCTTCTTCAACTTCAACCGGAACCGCCATGCCCATTCGCCGCCGCCTCGCTTGTCAGTTGCTCCTCGCATTCGCCGGCGCGTTCGCCGCCCTTCCCGCCATGGCCGCCGACACAGCCGCGGCCGCGCCGGTGCCGATCGAACGCTTCTTCAACAACCCGACGTTTTCCGCCGCGCAGCTGTCGCCGAACGGGCGTTTCCTCGCCGTGCGCGTCTCCCGCAAGAACAACCGCGATGCGCTGGCGGTGATCGACCTGGGCGACAAGAGCGTCAAGCTGGTTGGCGGCTTCACCGACGCCGACATCGGGCACTTCCAGTGGGTCAACGACGAGCGTCTGGTGTTCGACGTGACGGAGAACGACCTGGCGCAGGGCGACGTCGAACGCGGCGCCGGCCTCTACGCGGCCAATCGCGACGGCAGCGAGTTCCGCCAGCTGGTCGATCGCAGCACGTCGATGATCAGCGAGCACACGATCACCAAGCTGCTGCCGTTCAATACCCACCTCCTTGGCGGCGCGTCGCGTGCAGGTTCCCCGGCGGTCTACGTCACCAGCCCTGAACTGGTCGAGCTCGGCGAAATCGGCTCCGTGGACCTGCTGCGCCTCGACACCAAAACCGGTCGCTCCACCACCGTGCAGCGCCCCGCCCATGCGACCCACTGGATGCTCGACGCCAAGGGCGAGCCGCGTATCGTCAGCACGCACGACAAGGACAAGGGCGCGATGTACTATCGCGACCCGGCGACGGACAACTGGCGCAAGCTGCTCGATTACAACGAGTTCGTCGGCAACAAGGGCGCGATGAACCCGGTCGGTTTCGCGCCCGACGGCACCTTGTACGTATCCGCGCAACCGGGCCGCGACAAGCGTGCCTTGTACCGCTTCGACCTGGCTGCCGGCAAGCCCGACGCCGAACCGCTGGTCGAGCTGGCCGATTACGACTTCTCGGGCCAACTGGTGATGAGCGACAGCAAGCTGCTGGGCGTGCACATCCTGAGCGATGCGCGCTCGACGGTCTGGTTCGACGCCGGCATGAAGGCGGTCCAGCAGCGCATCGACGCCCTGCTGCCGCGCACCGTGAACCTGGTGTCGGTTGCGCCCCGCGCCGAAACCCCGTGGGTACTGGTGCAATCGTATTCGGATGTGCAGCCAAAATTCTGGAATCTGTTCAATACGGAGACGGGCAAGCTCGACAAGGTCGGCTCGAGCTACGACGGCATCGACCCGGCGCGCATGGCGACCCAGGACGCGGTGCGCTACAAGGCGCGCGACGGCCTGGTCATTCCCGCATGGCTGACGCTGCCGAAGGACAAGCGCAAGAACCTGCCGCTGGTGGTGCTGGTGCACGGCGGGCCTTATCTGCGCGGCGGCGAATGGGGCTGGCATTCGGACGGCCAGTTCCTGGCCTCGCGCGGCTACGCGGTGATCGAACCCGAATACCGCGGCAGCACCGGCTTCGGCAGCAAGCACTATCACGCCGGCTGGAAGCAATGGGGCCTGAAGATGCAGGACGACATCGCCGACGCCGCCAAATGGGCGATCGCCGAGGGCATCGCCGATCCGAAGCGCATCTGCATTGCCGGCGCCAGCTACGGCGGCTACGCCACCCTGATGGGCCTGGTCAACGATCCAGGCCTCTACAAGTGCGGGATCGACTGGGTCGGCGTCACCGATATCGGCTTGCTGGCCAACGGCCACTGGAGCGCCCAGTCGGACATGACGAACGATTACCGCAAGTACGGCATGCCGACGCTGGTCGGCGACCTGGTCAAGGACGCCGACCAGCTGAAGCAGACCTCGCCGCTGGTGCAGGCCGCGCGCATCACCCAGCCGCTGCTGCTGGCCTACGGCGGCGCCGACATGCGCGTGCCGATCTACCACGGCCGCAAGTTCTACGATGCGGTCAAGGCCACCAACCCGAACGTCGAGATGGTGGTGTACGAGGAAGAGGGCCACGGCTGGGCGCTGCCGAAGAACCGCATCGACTTCTGGGGCCGCGTCGAGAAATTCCTGGAAAAACATATCGGCAAGCCATAAAACAGCTGCCGCCGCTTCGCATCTTCAACTTCAACTTCAACCGAAACCACCATGCCCGTTCGCCGCTTCAGTAGTCACCTGCTTCTCGCCTTCGCCGGCGCCCTCGCCGCCCTTCCCGGCATTGCCGCCGACACCGCCTCAGCCGCGCCGGTGCCGATCGAACGCTTCTTCAACAACCCGACGTTTTCCGGCGCGCTGCTGTCGCCCAACGGACGTTTCCTCGCCGCCCGCGTCGCCCGCAAGAACAGCCGCGATGCGCTGGCGGTGATCGATCTGGGCGACAAGAGCGTCAAGCTGGTTGGCGGCTTCAGCGACGCCGACATCGGGCACTTCCAGTGGGTCAACGACGATCGGCTGGTGTTCGACGTGACGGAGAAGGACCTGGCCCAGGGCGAAATCGAGCGGGGCGCCGGCCTGTACGCGGTCAACCGCGACGGCAGCGAATTCCGCCAACTGGTCGAACGCAGCAAGTCGTCGTTCAGCGAGCACAAGATCACCAAGCTGCTGCCGTTCAACACCCACCTCCTTGGCGGCAGGCCCAGCGCCGGTTCGTCGTCGATCTACGTCACCAGTCCTGAACTGGTCGAGCGGGGCGAGATCAGTTCGGTGGACCTGCTGCGTCTCGACACCAAAACCGGTCGCTCCACAACCGTGCAGCGGCCCGCCCACGCGAACCACTGGGTGCTCGACGCCAAGGGCGAACCGCGCATCGTCAGCACGCACGACAAGGACAAGGGCGCGATGTACTATCGCGACGCGGCGACGGACAACTGGCGCAAGCTGCTCGATTACAACGACTTCCTGGGCGATCACGGCGCGATGAACCCGGTCGGTTTCGCGCCGGACGGCACCTTGTACGTGTCCGCGACTGCAGGCCGCGACAAGCGCGCCCTGTACCGCTTCGATCTGGCGACCGGCAAGCGCGACGCCGAACCATTGGTCGAGCTGGCCGATTACGACTTCTCGGGCCAGCTGGTGATGAGCGACAGCAAGCTGCTGGGCGTGCGCATCCTGAGCGATGCACGCTCGACGGTCTGGTTCGACGCCGGCATGAAGGCGGTGCAGCAACGCATCGACGCCCTGCTGCCGCACACCGTCAACCTGGTGTCGGTGGCGCCGCACGCCGAAACCCCGTGGGTGCTGGTGCAATCGTATTCGGATGTGCAGCCAAATTTCTGGAACCTGTTCAACACCGAAACGGGCAAGCTCGACAAGGTCGGCTCAAGCTATGAGGGCGTCGAGCCGGCGCGCATGGCGACCCAGGACGCGGTGCGCTACAAGGCGCGCGACGGCCTGGTCATCCCCGCATGGCTGACGCTGCCGAAGGACAAGCGCAAGAACCTGCCGCTGGTGGTGCTGGTGCACGGCGGACCGTACGTGCGCGGCGGCGAATGGGGCTGGCATCCAAGCGTCCAGTTCCTGGCCTCGCGCGGCTATGCGGTGATCGAACCGGAATACCGCGGCAGCACCGGCTTCGGCAGCAAGCACTATCAAGCCGGCTGGAAGCAATGGGGCCTGAAGATGCAGGACGACATCGCCGACGCCGCCAAGTGGGCGATCGCCGAGGGCATCGCCGATCCGAAGCGCATCTGCATCGCCGGCGCCAGCTACGGCGGCTACGCCACCCTGATGGGCCTGGTCAACGATCCGGACCTCTACAAGTGCGGCATCGACTGGGTCGGCGTGACCGACATCGGCCTGCTGGCGACCGGCCACTGGAGCGCCCAGACGGACGTCTCGGACGATTACCGCAAGTACGGCATGCCGACGCTGGTGGGCGACCTGGTCAAGGATGCCGAACAGCTGCAGAAGACCTCGCCGCTGGTGCAGGCTGCGCGCATCACCCAGCCGCTGCTGCTGGCCTACGGCGGCGCCGACCTGCGCGTGCCGATCTACCACGGCCGCAAGTTCTACGACGCGGTCAAGGCCACCAACCCGAACGTCGAGATGGTGGTGTACGAGGAAGAGGGCCACGGTTGGACGCTGCCGAAGAACCGCATCGACTTCTGGAGCCGCGTCGAGAAATTCCTGGAAAAGAATATCGGCAAGCCGTAAGGAAGGCCAGGGCCGCGGCCGCGCGATTTTGAGGTAAGCTGGCTTGTTCGCCAACTTCGGGGAGTCGCGCATGCCATCTGGAAAAATTCTGGTCGCCCAGGGAGGCGGTCCGACCGCCGTGATCAACCAGTCGCTGGTGGGCGTGGTGCTCGAAGCGCGCCGCTTCCCGCAGGTGACGCGGGTGTACGGCGCGCTGCACGGCGTGCGCGGCATCGTGGACGAAGAGTTCGTCGACCTGACCCAGGAAACCGCGGCCAATCTCGAACTGGTCGCGGCCACGCCGTCGTCGGCGCTCGGCTCGACCCGCGACAAGCCGGACATCGCCTATTGCCAGAAGATTTTCGAGGTGCTGCGCGCGCACGAGATCGAGCACTTCTTCTACATCGGCGGCAACGACTCGTCCGACACGGTGCGCATCGTCAGCATGGAAGCGCAAAAGGCCGGCTACCCGCTGCGCTGCATCCACATTCCCAAGACCATCGACAACGACCTGGTCGGCAACGACCACACGCCCGGCTTCCCGTCGGCCGCGCGCTTCGTCGCCCAGGCCTTCTCCGGCGCCAATCTCGACAACGCCTCGCTGCCGGGCGTGTACGTCGGCGTCGTGATGGGGCGCCACGCCGGCTTCCTGACCGCGGCCGCCGCGCTGGGCCGCAAGTTCCCCGGCGACGGCCCGCACCTGATCTACCTGCCCGAGCGCACCTTCGTGCTCGAGCAGTTCCTGGCCGACGTCAAGGCCGCCTACGCTCAGCACGGGCGCTGCGTGATCGCGGTGTCGGAAGGCATCCACGATGCGTCCGGCGAAGCGATCGCCAGCCTGCTGGCCAAGGAAGTCGAGCGCGACGCGCACGGCAACGTGCAGCTGTCGGGCACCGGCGCGCTGGCCGACCTGCTGTGCGACGAGATCAAGGCCAAGCTGGGCATCAAGCGGGTGCGCGGCGACACCTTCGGTTACCTGCAGCGCTCGTTCATCGGCTGCGTGTCCGACGTCGACCAGCGCGAGGCGCGCGAAGTGGGCGAGAAAGCGGTGCAGTACGCGATGTGGGGCGAGCGCGACGGCTCGGTGGCGATCCGGCGCTGCGGCGACTACGCCGCTACGTATGAGCTGGTGGCGCTGGAATCGGTGGCCGGCAAGACGCGCGTGATGGAGGACGAACTGATCAACGCCAGCGGCACCGACGTGACCGAGGCGTTCGTGCGCTACCTGCGGCCGCTGCTGGGATCGGGCATGCCCGATGCGCACCGCCTGCGCGCCGCGCCCGTGGCGAAAATCCTTCGCCAGTAAATAAAATGGGGTCAGGTCCATGGGACCCGACCCCGTCACTCCAAAATCGCGATGATCAGTTGACGGCCAGCGTGACCGTCACCATCGGCGATGCAGATGCGTTCATTTCGGCGGGATAGGTCAGCACCACCTGGTCGCCGAAGGCCTGCGGCACGTATTGCACGGTCAGGTTCTGCGCCGGCGCGATATACCGGTCGCCGCCAACAGCCACCAGTTCGGTCACGCCGCGCTGGCCCAGCTCCGCATACAGCCGGTTCTGCTGGCCGGTGATCTTGAACGTCGCGCCGTTGTCCAGCTTGTAGACGCCCTTGAGCTCGTCCCTTTCCATGGGCTGCGTCTTGTACACGGGCATGGCGGCCTGCACCTGGATTTCGGACATGGCCGGCGTGGTTTGTTGCGGCTCTTGCGGTGCGGCGAAAGCGGAAGCCTGGGTCAGCGCAAAAGCGAGGGGAAGTAGAGTGAGGGTTCGCATGATCATTCCAATCTCGTCTGGTCGATAGGAAGCATGCCTGGTGAACGGATTCGTTCGCGCGGCGATGCTCAAAAGTGTGTCGCCGGAAGTGTGAGAACGCTGACGACAATTTGAGTCTAGCGAGGGCAGGCGCACCCGCAAGCAGCAACGCGCCAACATGACGAATCAGTCTCTGGAACGGCCTTGTGCGAACTTGTGGAAATGTCACGGAATCGTGAAGTGCGATCGCAATTATGTATCGCATGCTTCACAATGTATGCATATGCATGGACGAAAAAAAGGGGCAGGTCCCGCAGGAACCGACCCCCGATGCGTTCGGCGCCGCTGCTTAGTTGACGATGGTCTGGTGCTCGTCGCCCGCGCGCGCGCGGATGACGCCGATGCGCGAGACGGTCTCGCCGGCCGCCTGCAGCTGGGCCATCGCCGCGTCCGCCTGCTCGGCCGACACGATCACGATCATGCCGATGCCGCAGTTGAACACGCGGTGCATCTCGGCGTCGGCCACGCCGCCGTGCTGCTGCAGCCACTGGAACAGCGGCGGCATGATCCATGCCTTCGAATCGAGCACGGCCGTCAAGTGCGGCTGCAGCACGCGCGGCACATTCTCCACCAAGCCGCCGCCGGTGATGTGCACCATGCCCTTGACGTCCATCGTCTCCATCAGCGCCAGCAGCGGCTTGACGTAGATGCGGGTCGGCTCCATCAGCACGTCGGACAGCTTGCGGCCGTGGAAGTCCGCTTCCAGGTCCGGCTTGGCCACTTCGATGATCTTGCGCACCAGCGAGTAACCGTTCGAGTGCACGCCCGACGAGGCCAGGCCCAGCACGACGTCGCCGGCGGCGATCGTGGTGCCGTCGATGATCTTCGATTTTTCCACCGCGCCGACGGCGAAGCCGGCCAGGTCGTATTCGCCGTCCGGATACATGCTCGGCATCTCGGCGGTCTCGCCGCCGATCAGCGCGCAGCCGGCCTGCTCGCAGCCCTTGGCGATGCCGCCGACCACCGCGGTCGCGGTCGCCACGTCGAGCTTGCCGCAGGCGAAGTAGTCGAGGAAGAACAGCGGCTCGGCGCCCTGCACCAGGATGTCGTTCACGCTCATCGCCACCAGGTCGATGCCGACCGTGTCGTGGCGATTCAGCTCGAACGCCAGCTTGAGCTTGGTGCCCACGCCGTCGGTGCCGGACACCAGCACCGGCTCCTTGTACTTCTTGCTGATCTCGAACAGGGCGCCGAATCCGCCGATGCCTTTCAGGACGCCTTCGCGCATGGTGCGCTTGGCAAGCGGTTTGATCGCTTCGACCAGGGCGTCGCCCGCATCGATATCGACCCCGGCATCGCGGTAGGAAAGTGACACATTTGAAGGTTGGTTCATGGTGTATTTGGCAGCGGAGGCGGTAAAATAGAAGGCGGCGGAAACAATTGCGGCAGCAACTGAATAATCCGCTATTTTATCAAAACGCCTCCTTCCCGGCCCATTTAACCGAATCCCAACGCCCATACATGCCATTTCCCTTCACGCCAGAACAGAAGCAAACCGCGTTTTGGCTGGGTCTGTGGCTGGCGTTCGTCGTGCTGCTGTATGCGCTGGGGCCGGTGCTCACGCCCTTCATCGCCGCCGCGATCCTGGCGTATGCGCTCAACGGCGGCGTCGATTACCTGTCCAGCCGGCGCATCGGCCGCTATCCGCTGCCGCGCGCGCTGGCCGTCGTGCTGGTGATGCTGCTGTTCCTGTCC
Source organism: Massilia sp. R2A-15 (assembly GCF_030704305.1). Taxonomy (NCBI): domain Bacteria; kingdom Pseudomonadati; phylum Pseudomonadota; class Betaproteobacteria; order Burkholderiales; family Oxalobacteraceae; genus Massilia; species Massilia sp. R2A-15. The sequence goes on from NZ_CP131935.1 coordinate 3,930,951, forward strand.
GGCGTTTCCGCGCTGGTGCTGATCGTGGTGCCGGTGCTGCAGACCGAGGTGCCTCTGCTGATGGCGCAAATCCCGGCCTTCCTGGTCAAGCTCGACCAGGTGCTCACGCCGAAGCTGAACGCCATGGGCATCAAGGTCACGCTCGACGGCAGCGGCATCCGCGCCCTGCTCAGCCAGCAGTTCGCCAGCGGCGGCGACGAAATCTGGACCACCGTGCTGTCGTCGGCGCGCATCGGCGGCACCCGCGTGCTGGGCTGGATCGCCACCCTGATCCTGATCCCGGTGGTGCTGTTCTACCTGCTGCTCGACTGGCACAAGATGCTTGCCACCATCAGCGGCGCCGTGCCGCGCCGCTGGGTGGTGCAGACCGTGGGCATGGCGCAGGAAGTGAACGTGCTGCTGGCCCAGTACCTGCGCGGCCAGCTCCTGGTGATGCTGGTGCTGGCGGCCTACTACTCGATCGGCCTGTCGATCGCCGGCTTCGACGTCGCCCTGCCGGTCGGCATCCTGACCGGCCTGCTGGTGTTCATCCCATATTTGGGTTTCGGCCTGGGCCTGATGCTGGCGCTGATCGCCGCGGTGCTGCAGTTCCCCGGCTGGAGCGGCCTGATCTCGGTGGCCGTGATCTACGGCGCCGGCCAAGTCATCGAAGGCTTTTTCCTCACGCCGCGGCTGGTCGGCGAGCGCATCGGCCTGAATCCGCTGGCGGTGATCTTCGCCCTGCTCGCCTTCGGCCAGTTGTTCGGTTTCGTCGGCGTACTGCTCGCTTTGCCGGCCTCGGCGGTGCTGATGGTGGCGTTTCGCCACCTGCGCCACCACTACTTGCGCAGCAGCTTCTATAATGCGTGATGTATACACAGAATTACGACGTATGAGACGAACGCCATGAAACAGCTGGTGCTCGATTTAGGCGCAGACCAGGCGCAAAGCCTCGATTCCTTCGAGGTAGGACAAAATGCCGAACTGGCGCACCTGATGCACCAGTTCGCGGGACGCAGCTCGCGTGAACACTTCGCCTACCTGTGGGGCGAAGCGGCGGCCGGCAAGACCCACCTGCTGCACGCGCTGGCCGCCACGCCGGCCTCGCGCTACATCGGCGCCGGCGCGCCGGAGTCGGCGTTCGCCTATTCGCCCGACATCAGCCTGTACCTGCTCGACGACTGCGCCAAGCTGTCGCCGCAGGCGCAGATCGAAGCGTTCGCCCTGTTCAACCAGATCCGCGAGAACGGCGCCTACATGGTCTCCACCGGCCCGGTGCCGCCGGCTGTGCTGCCGGTGCGCGAGGACCTGCGCACGCGCATGGGCTGGGGCCTGGTGTACCAGATCCACGGCCTGTCCGACGAAGAGAAGATCGCCGCGCTGACCCATGCGGCCGACGCCCGCGGACTGACCCTGTCGGCCAGCGTGTTACCCTACCTGCTGTCCCATTTTCGGCGCGACATGCGCTCCCTGTCGACGATGCTAGACGCCCTCGACCAGTATTCCCTCGAAACCCAGCGTCCCGTCACGCTGCCGCTGCTGCGCGACCTGCTGCAGCAGGCCAACCGCGAAGAGGACGACGAAGCATGAACAAGCTGGCCCTGTTCGACCTTGACCACACGCTGCTGCCGCTCGACTCCGACTACGAGTGGGGCCAGTTCCTTGTGCGCACCGGCGCCGTGGACGCCGACGCCTTCAAGCGCGCCAACGACGAATTCTTCGCGCAGTACCAGGCCGGCACGCTCGATCCGGTCGAATACCTCGAATTCGCGCTCGGCACGCTGGCGCGCTTCCCGCGCGCCCAGCTGGACGAAATGCACCGCCAGTTCATGCGCGAAGTAATCGAGCCTGCCATCACCCCGCAGGCGCGCGCGCTGATCCAGAAACACCTGGACGCCGGAGACCTGGTGGCGATCGTCACCGCGACCAACGCTTTCGTCACCGCGCCGATCGCCGCCGCGCTGGGCGTGGAGCACCTGATCGCCGCCGTGCCCGAGGAAGACGAGCATGGCAACCTGACCGGCAAGCTGGTCGGCGTGCCGACGTCGGGCGCCGGCAAGGTCACGCACACCCACGCCTGGCTGGAGAAAATTGGCAAGCCGCTGTCGGCGTTCGAGAGCAGCCATTTCTACAGCGATTCGCACAACGACATTCCCCTGCTGTCCGTCGTCACCCACCCCGTTGCGACCAATCCGAACGTCGCGCTGGCAACCCACGCAACGACCCTGGGCTGGCCTTCACTTTATCTATTCAATGATTAATAAATTCATCCGCAAGATCCTCGGCGTCAAAACGCCAGCGCGCGACCTGACCGAGCCCGTCATCCTCGGGCCGGACGACCATAAAATCGATCCGAGACTGGTGTCGTCGAACGCGATCCGGGTGACCTCCACGCTGCAGGACGCCGGCTTCAAGGCTTTTGTGGTCGGCGGCGCCGTGCGCGACTTGCTGCTGGGGGTGAAACCGAAGGACTTCGACATCGCCACAGACGCCACGCCAGAGCAGGTCAAGCGCCTGTTCCGGCGCGCCTTCATCATCGGCCGGCGCTTCCAGATCGTGCACGTGATGTTCGGCCAGGACCTGCTGGAGGTGACCACCTTCCGCGGCGCCGGCGACATGAACGCGCCGAAGGATGAACATGGCCGCGTCCTGCGCGACAACAGCTTCGGGCCGCAGCACGAGGACGCGATGCGGCGCGACTTCACCATCAACGCGATGTACTACGACCCGGCCACCCAGCAGGTGCTGGACTACCACGGCGGCATCCAGGATATCCGCGACAAGGTCCTGCGCATCATCGGCCAGCCGGAAGCGCGCTACCGCGAAGACCCGGTGCGCATGCTGCGCGTGGTGCGCTTCGCCGCGCGCCTGCGCTTCACCATCGAGCCGACCACGCGCGCGCCGATCTCGGTGATGGCGCCGCTGATCGACAACGTGCCGGCCGCGCGCGTGTTCGACGAGATGCTCAAGCTGCTCATGAGCGGCCACGCGCTGGCCTGCCTGCAGCAGCTGCGCAAGGAAGGCCTGCACCACGGCCTGCTGCCGCTGCTCGACGTCGTGCTGGAGCAGCCGATCGGCATGAAGTTCGTCACGCTGGCGCTGGAGTCGACCGACAACCGCGTCAAGGCCGGCAAGGGCGTCTCGCCCGGCTTCCTGTTTGCCTCGCTGCTGTGGCACCAGGTGGTCGAGAAGTGGACCGCCTACCGCGCCGCCGGCGAATCGCCGATCCCGGCGCTGCACCTGGCCGCCGACGACGTACTCGACGCGCAGACCGAACAACTGGCCTTGCAGCGCAAGATCGCCTCCGACATGCGCGACATCTGGTCGATGCAGCCGCGCTTCGAGCGCCGCAACGGCAAGGCGCCGTACAAGCTGCTCGAGCACCTGCGCTTCCGCGCCGGCTACGACTTCCTGCTGCTGCGCTGCGAGTCCGGCGAGATCGACATGGAGCTGGGCGAGTGGTGGACCGCGTTCTATGAAGGCGACGCCGAGACGCGCGAAAAGCTGCTCACCAGCGAGCGCGCCGCGCCAGCCGGTGCGAAACGCAAGCGCGCGCCGCGCCGTGGCCCGCGCAAGAGCGGCGGCGAGCGTGCCGAAGGCGCAGTCGCGGCGGGCAGCGGCGAGGAATGATCGCGTACATCGGCATCGGCGCCAACCTGGGCGACGCCCTGGCCAACGTCGAGGACGCGCTGATCCGGCTGGCCGCGCTGCCGGCCACCACGCTGTTGAAGCGATCGTCATGCTGGCGCACCGCCCCGATCGATTCCTCGGGCGACGACTACATCAACGCAGTCGCCTGTATCGACACCCCACTCCCGGCGCCCGAACTGCTGGCCGCGCTGCACGGCATCGAACTGGCGCATGGCCGCGAACGGCCCTACCGCAATGCGCCGCGCACGCTGGATCTGGATATCCTGCTCTACGGCGACGAGCGGATCGAAACCGCCGGCTTGCAGGTGCCGCATCCGCGCATGCATGAGCGCGCGTTCGTGCTGGCGCCGCTGCTGGAGATCGCGCCGCTGGTCAACATACCGGGACGCGGTCCGGCGCAAAGCTTCATGGCGGGCGTCGCCGATCAGCAAATCAGCCGGATCGACTGAGCACCAGCAGTTTTCGGAACATCGCATTACACTATGCACACCAGGGGTCAGGTCCGCCGGACCTGACCCCGCCTTTGCACACACACTTTGAGGATACCAATGAGCTCATACCTGCAGGGTAAGGACATGACAGGCGACGTCCCGGCGGCGCCGGCGAAGGTCGTGCCCCCGAAAGCCGTCACGGCGCCGATGCTGGGCGCTTTGAAGGCGGCCGGCACCCCGATCACCATGCTGACCTGCTATGACGCCAGCTTCGCCTCGCTGATGGACCGTTGCGGCGTGCACATGCTGCTGATCGGCGATTCGCTCGGCATGGTCTGCAACGGCCACAACTCGACGCTGCCGGTGACGGTGGCGGAAGTCGCGTACCACACCGCGGCGGTGGCGCGCGGCAGCAAGAGCGCGATGATCGTCGCCGACCTGCCGTTCGGCGCCTACGGCACGAAGGAAGCGGCTTACGCGAACGCCGTCACCCTGATCCAGGCCGGCGCGCACATGGTCAAGCTCGAAGGCGGCGCATGGCTGGCCGACACGGTCAAGTTCCTCACCGACCGGGCGATCCCGGTGTGCGCCCACCTTGGACTGACGCCGCAATCGGTGCACGTGATGGGCGGCTACAAGGTTCAGGGCAAGACCACGGCCAGCGCCGACCAGCTCAAGGCCGACGCCAAGCTGCTGCAGGAAGCCGGCGCGTCGATCCTGGTGCTCGAAGCAATTCCCGCGACGCTGGGCAAGGAAGTGACCGACATGCTGTCGATGCCGACCATCGGCATCGGCGCGGGCCCGGATTGCTCCGGCCAGGTGCTGGTGATGCACGACATGCTGGGCGTGTTCCCGGGCCGCAAAGCGCGCTTCGTGAAGAACTTCATGGAAGGCCAGACCACCATCGAAGGCGCGGTGACGGCCTACGTCAACGCGGTCACCGACCGCAGCTTCCCTGGGCCGGAACACTGCTTCTAAGACCATGAGCGCCGATCAAGCCCGCCTGTTCGTCGCGCTGTGGCCGGCGCCCGATGTGCGCGCGGCGCTGCGCGACTGGCGCGACGCTTGGACGTGGCCATCGTCTTCGTCGCCGGTGCGCACAGAGCAGCTGCATGTGACGCTGCATTTCCTTGGTAACGTGGCGCGCGAACGCGTGCCGGAACTAGTGGCGGGACTGAGCGTGCCGTTCGAGCCATTCGAGCTGGAGTTCGGACATCCCGAGTTGTGGCATGGCGGGATCGCCGTGCTGGCGCCGGATGTGGTGCCGCAGCCTTTGCTGGATTTGCACGCGTCGATTGGCGCAGCGCTGGAAGGTGTGGGAATGACGCCGGAGGGGCGTCCCTACAAGCCGCATGTGACGATGGGACGGCGCGCGGGGAACGCGGTGGCGCCTGCCGCCGGCCCTGCGATTCGCTGGCAGATCGACGGCTACGCGCTGATGGAATCGAAACTGGGTGCGGGTTCCGAGTACGGAGTCGTGCAGCACTACAAATAGCAAAATGGGGTCAGGTCCGCTGGACCAGACCCCGGAAACGCGGACGTCGCAGACCGGGGGTCTGGTCCTGCGGACCTGACCCCATTTTGGGCGTCCAATTATGCAAAATCTTGCATAATCAGCCGATCTGAATCCAGGTCGTCTTCAGCTCGGTGTACTTGTCGATCGCGTGCAGGGATTTATCGCGCCCGTTGCCCGACTGCTTGTAGCCGCCGAACGGCACCGTGATGTCGTCGTTGTCGTACTGGTTCACATGCACCGTCCCCGCCCGCAGCGCACGCGCGGTCTGGATAGCCTTGGTCATGTCGCTGGTCCACACCGCGGCCTGCAATCCATACGCCGTCGAATTGGCTTGCGCAATCGCGTCCTTCAGGTCGGTGAACGTCAGCACCGACAGCACCGGCCCGAAGATCTCTTCGCGCGCGATGCTCATGCTGCCATCGACGCCGTCGAACAAGGTCGGCGTGATGAAGAAGCCGCCGGAATCGCCGCGCGCCGCCTCGCCGCCCGACAGCAGCTTCGCGCCGGCCGCCTTGCCGGCCTCGATGTAGCCCATCACGGTCTTCATTTGAGTCGCATCGACGATGGCGCCCATCACGGTCGCTTCATCGAGCGGATCGCCGGGCTGGAAGCGCGGCATCATCGCCATCGCCTTTTCCATGAACTGGTCCTTGATCGACGCTTCGACGAACAGGCGCGACGGCGCGTTGCAGCTCTCGCCCTGGTTGAAGTAGATCGAGCCGATCGCCGCGCTCACGGCCTTGTCGAGGTCCGGGCAGTCGGCGCAGACGATGTTGGCCGACTTGCCGCCCAGTTCCGTCCACGCGCGCTTCAGGTTCGACTGGCCGGCCATCTGCATGATCTGCTTGCCGACCCGCGTCGATCCCGTGAAGGCGATGCAGTCGACGTCCATGTGCAGCGCCAGCGCGGAACCGGCCTCGTTGCCGTAGCCCGGCACTACGGAAAACACGCCGGCCGGAATGCCGGCTTCCAGCGCAATCTCGGCCAGGCGCAGCGCCGACAGCGGCGACTTCTCGGACGGCTTGAGCACCACGCTGTTGCCGGCCGCGAGCGCGGGCGCGATCTTCCAGGCGGTCATGATCAGCGGGTAGTTCCACGGCACGATGGCGCCGACGACGCCGACCGGTTCGCGCGTGACCAAGGCCAGGCTGGAGTCGTTGGTCGGCGCGATCTCGTCGTAGATCTTGTCGATCGCCTCGCCGTACCAGCGGATGCAGTTGGCGCACGAGGGCACATCGACGCTCTGGCTGTACTTGATCGGCTTGCCCATGTCGAGCGTCTCGAGCAGCGCCAGCTGCGCCGTATTCTTCAACACCAGGTCGGCGAACTTGATCAGCGTGCGCTTGCGCGCAGCCGGCGACTTGCCGGCCCAGCGCCGGTCCTCGAAGGCGGCGCGCGCGGCGGCCACCGCGGCGTCGATGTCGGCCGCGTCGCCACGCGCAACCGCAGCAAGCTTGCGGCCGTCAATCGGCGAATGCTTGTCGAAAGTCTGGCCGGACGCGGCGTCCACGCGCTTGCCGTCGATGAAGGCGCGGCCGTCGATTTCAAGCTGCGCCGCCCGCTCATGCCAATTTGCAGCCTCAGCCATGTCCTGCTCCTTGTATTTGTCGAAGTGATCACCGAATACTACCAAAAGTGTTTCACGCCCGATGGATGCAGATATAATCGCCGAAATTTCCTGTCGAACACCTATTCCAATTGTCATGAACACCACACTGATTACCGCTGTCGTGCTGTACTTGCTCGGCACCCTGGGCCTGGGCGTTTGGGCCGGCACGCGCATCAAGAACACCAGCGACTTCGCCATCGCGGGCCGCCGCCTGCCGCTGATCATGGTGATCACGACGACGTTCGCGACCTGGTTCGGCGCCGAGACCGTGATGGGCATTCCCGCGAAGTTCATCCAGGGCGGCCTGAACGCGCTGGTCGAAGACCCGTTCGGCGCCGGCACCTGCCTGATCCTGGTCGGCGTATTTTTTGCGGCGAAGCTGTACCGCCTCAACCTGCTGACCATCGGCGACTACTACCGCGCGCGCTTCGGCAAAGGCATCGAGGTGTTCTGCTCGGTGGCGATCATCCTCAGTTACCTCGGCTGGGTGGCGGCGCAGATCACCGCCCTCGGGCTGGTGTTCTCGGTGCTGACCAACGGCGCCATGTCGGAAACGGTCGGCATGATCGTCGGCACGCTCGCGGTGCTGATCTACGTGGTCGTCGGCGGCTTCCTCGCGGTGGCGATCACCGACTTTATCCAGATGATCGTGCTGGTGATCGGCCTGGCAATCATCGCGGTGTTCTCGGCCAAGCTGGCCGGCGGCGCGGGACCGGTGCTGGCGATGGCGTCGAAGGCCGACTTGTGGCGCTTCGCGCCCGCGCCCTCCTTCACCGAAATCGCCATGTTCATCGGCGCCGGCGTGACCATGATGTTCGGCAGTATCCCGCAGCAGGACGTGTATCAGCGCGTGATGTCGGCCAAGGACGCGCCGACCGCGCGTGCGGGCGCCGTGATCGGCGGCGCCAGCTACATCCTGTTCGCCTTCGTGCCCATGTTCGTCGTTGCCTGCGCCGTTCTGGTGATGGGCCAGGAAGCCCTCGACATCGCCAAGGCCGACTACCAGCGCCTGCTGCCTACCTTCGTGCTGACGCGCATGCCGCTGGCGATGCAGATCCTGTTCTTCGGCGCGCTGCTGTCGGCGATCAAGAGCACCTCGTCGGCCACGCTGCTGGCGCCATCGACCAGTTTTGTGGAGAACATCCTCAAGCACCTGCGCCCCGGCATGACGGACCGCCAGCAGCTGTTCGCGATGCGCTGCACGATCGTGGTGTTCGCCGCGCTGGTGCTGACGTATGCGATCGCCATGAAGGGCACGTCGATTTACGAGCTGGTGTCGTCGGCCTACCAGGTCACGCTGGTGGGCGCCTTCGTGCCGCTGGTGATGGGGCTGTACTGGAAGGGCGCGACCACGCAGGGCGCGATCGTTTCGCTGGCCGCCGGCGTAGGAACCTGGCTGCTGTTCTTCCCGCAGCTGTCGAACTACGGCGCGGTGTTCCCGGGCCAGCTGGCCGGCCTGATCGCCGCCTTCGTGGGCATGATCGCCGGCTCGCTGCTGCCGCAGGCGCTGGCGAACCGGCACGACCGGGTCAAGACGCAGGCCGCGTAGCGTCGCCAGCGCACGTCAAACCGTCATTCCTGCGCAGGCAGGAATCCATGCTGAGACTGAATGAATACGCTCGCCGGTGAGGCACGCGACGTATGGGTTCCCGCCTTCGCGGGAACGACGGGCGCGATGGGGACACTAAGCCAGACCCAGAGTGCGCAATTCAGCCAGCGTGTTGTCCAGCGCCAGCCGGATGCGGCCGATCATGTCGTCGATCTCGGCGCGCGTCATCACCAGCGGCGGCGCGATGATCATGCGGTCGCCGACCGCGCGCATGATGATGCCGGCGTCGAACATATGCGCACGGCAGATCATCCCCACACCATCGTCGCCATCGAACACTTCGCAGTCATGCACCGTCGCGCCCTTCGTGCGCACCAGATTAAGGCCAGCGACGAATCCCAGGCTGTCGGTGTAGCCCACCAGCGGATGCTCGCCCAGCGTGGCGAACTGCTGCTTCAGGTAAGGCCCGGTGTCCTCGGACACCTTCTGCACCAGCCCCTCTTCCTGCATGATGCGTATGTTCTCGAGCGCCGCCGCGCACGCGACCGGGTGCCCCGAATAGGTGAAGCCGTGATTGAAGTCGCCGCCCTCCCCGGTCAGCACGCCCGCCACGCGGTCGCCCACCAGCACGCCGCCCAGCGGGATGTAGCCTGACGTGACGCCCTTGGCGAACGCGATCAGGTCCGGCTTGATGCCCATCAGTTCCGAGCCGAACCATCTGCCCAGCCGGCCGAAGCCGCAGATCACTTCGTCGGCGATCAAGAGGATGCCGTACTTGTCGCAGATGCGCTGGACCTCCGGCCAGTAGGTCCGCGGCGGGACGATCACGCCGCCGGCGCCCTGCACCGGTTCGCCGATGAAGGCGGCCACATTGTCCGGCCCCAGTTCCTTGATGCGCTCTTCCAGCCAGCCGGCGGCCACCAGGCCGAACTCGTCCTGGCTCATGCCGTGCCCGTGCTCGACCCAGCTTGGCTGGTCGATGTGCACGATGCCCGGGACCAGCGGCCCGCCCTGCGCATGCATGCCGGCCATGCCGCCGAGCGAAGTGCCGGCGATGGTGCTGCCGTGGTAGGCGTTCTTGCGGCTGACGATGACGTGCCGCTGCGGCTGCCCCTTCAGTTCCCAGTAGCGCCGCACCATGCGCACGATGGTGTCGTTGGCCTCCGAGCCCGACCCGGTGAAGAAGACGTGGTTGAACTGCGGCGGCGATATCTCGACGAGCTTGGCCGCCAGCTGCACCGCCGGCACGTTGGTGGTGTTGAAGAAGCTGTTGTAGAACGGGAGCGTCTGCATCTGCTTGTAGACCGCATCGCACATGCTGGTGCGCCCGTAGCCAATGTTCACGCACCACAGGCCGGACATGCCGTCGAGGATGCGGTTGCCCTCCGAGTCCCACAACCAGATGCCGTCGCCGCGCACCATTACGCGCGCGCCTTTCTCGGCCAGCGCCAGGTGGTCGGTGAAGGGATGCAGGTAGTGCGCCGAATCGAGCTGCTGGATTGCGCGGGTGTCGATTTTTTCCATGGTGGCTCCTGGCTTACACGTGCAGCAGCAGGTGCTCGCGCTCCCACGGACTGATGACGGTCATGAATTCCTGGTGCTCCAGGTCCTTGATGGCGGCGTAGACGTCGACGAAGCGCTCGCCCAGCACAGCGCGCAGCTTGTCCTCGCCGCGCAGCAGCGCCAGCGCTTCGGGCAGTCCCTGCGGCAGTTCGAACGGCATCTCGTAGGCGCTGCCGGCCATCATCGGCGTCGGCTCGAGCTGCTCGGTCATGCCGAGGTAGCCGCAGGCCAGCGTGACCGCCAGCGCCAGATACGGGTTCGCATCGGCGCCGATGATGCGGTTCTCCACGCGGCGGTCCTGCACGCCCGATTCGGGTACGCGGAAGCCGACGGTGCGGTTGTCGATGCCCCACTGGATGTTGATCGGCGCGGCGGTGTGGCGCACGATGCGGCGGTAGGAGTTGACGTAGGGCGCGACGATCGCCATCGCCGACGGCATGTAGCGCTGCAGTCCGCCGATGTAGTGCTTGAAGATAGGCGCCGCCGCGCCATCTTCGCTGCTGAAGATGTTCATGCCGGTCTTGGTGTCGATCACGCTCTGATGCACGTGCATCGCCGACCCCGGCTCGCCGGCCATCGGCTTGGCCATGAAGGTGGCGTACATGTCGTGTTTGAGCGCCGCCTCGCGCAAGGTGCGCTTGAAGAAGAATACCTTGTCGGCCAGGCCCATCGGATCGCCGTGCAGGAAGTTGATTTCCATCTGGCCGGCGCCGATCTCGTGGATCAGGGTGTCCACGTCGAGGTTCATCATCTCGCAGTAGTCGTAGATGTCCTCGAACAGCGGATCGAACTCGTTGACGGCGTCGATGCTGTACACCTGGCGGCTGGTTTCGGCGCGTCCGCTGCGGCCGGCCGGCGCGCGCAGCGGCAGGTCGGGGTCGATGTTCTTGGCGGTCAGGTAGAACTCCAGCTCGGGCGCCACCACCGGCTTCCAGCCCTTGTCGGCGTACAGCTTGAGCACGCGGCGCAGCACCGTGCGCGGCGCGAAATCGACCAGCGCGCCGTCCGAGAAATAGCAGTCGTGGATCACCTGCGCGGTCGGGTCCACCGCCCACGGCACCATCGTGATGGTGGTCGGATCGGCCTTGAGGATCATGTCGCGATCGGTGGTGGAGATAGCGCGGTCGTAGGGCGCGTCGCCCACGGGGTAGTTGCCGGTCACGGTCATGCCGAGCACCGCTTCCGGGATGCGCATGCCGCGCTCCTGGGTGAATTTCGCGCGCGGCATGATCTTCCCGCGCGCGACCCCGGTCAGGTCGGGGATCAGGCATTCGATTTCGGTGACTCGCTTTTCGTTGAGCCACAAGTCCATGTCGGTGTAGGTAAAATTTTCGCGGATAGCCATCGTGTTCTCTCAATTGTCTGGATCGGCCGGCGGCGGGCGCCGGGCAGGATGAGTCGAGGGCGACGCTAAGGCTCGCGCAGGGCGGCCCATTTTTCACAAAGGCTCATGCCGGCCTCCCGCGCGCGGCCTGGAAGTCGCGGCACGCCTTGCCGAAGGCGCCGAACAGCTTCATCGACACCGCGTTCTCGGTGATGCGCCACTCGGGATGCCATTGCAGCGCCAGCGCGAAGCCGGGCGCGCCGGCCACCGAGAACGCCTCAACCAGGCCGTCGGCGGCGCGCGCCTCGATCGCCAGGCCGGGGGCGAGCTGGTTGACGCCCTGCCCATGCAGCGAGTTGACCATGATGTCGTCCGGGCCGAGGATTTGCGCCATCGTGCCCAGCGGCGTCAGCGAAACAGGATGGGCCGGCGCGTACTGTTCTTCCAATGGCAGTTCGGGATTTTCGCGGTGGTCCATCTTCCCCACGACCTCCTGCACCGCCTGGTGCAGGCTGCCGCCGAGCGCCACGTTCATCTCCTGGAAGCCGCGGCAGATCGCCAGGATCGGGATGCCGCGCCGGACCGCGGCGCGTATCAGCGGCAGGGTGGTGGCGTCGCGCGCGGGGTCCTGCGGCAGCGCGGGGTCGAGCACTTCCTCGCCGTAGTGGCTGGAGTGGACGTTGGAGGCGGAACCGGTCAGCATCACGCCGTCGCACGCGGCGAGCATGGTCTCGAGTTCGAGCGCGTCGCCCAGCGCCGGCACGATCAGGGGCGCGCAGTGGGCGCCCTTGACGACGGCGTCGATGTACTTGTCCTGCACCGCGTGATACTGGTGCGATCCGATCTTGCAGCTGCAGGCTGGGACGAGGACGATGGGGCGGCGCATGCTGGTCTTCCGTAAAGATGTTGACGCAGTCGGATCCATGATAAAACGAAAATGGATCCGGCGCGCAAGGCGGATATCAGGAAACTCTTGTCAAAAGTTTACTATTATTGACATAATCGTGCCAACACGGTTGGACAAGCCCCGCCCCCCGGCGCGACGTGGCAAAAAGGTCTACCATAACGGACTAGACCATGATCGAGAGGCTACGATGCTCAACCTGAAAGACCCTTCCCTGCTGCGCCAGCAATGCTATATCGACGGCGAATGGTGCGACGCCAACGACGCCTCGACCTTCACCGTGACCAATCCGGCCACCGGCGAGACGCTCGGCACCGCGCCGCACATGGGCGCGGCCGAGACGAAGCGGGCGATCGACGCGGCCAACGCGGCGTGGCCGGCGTGGCGCAAGAAGAACGCCAAGGAGCGCGCGGCGATCCTGCGCAAGTGGAATGACCTGATGCTGGAAAACGCCGACGACCTGGCGCTGATCATGACCGCCGAGCAGGGCAAGCCGCTGCCGGAGGCGAAAGGCGAAGTGGCCTACGCGGCGTCGTTCTTCGAGTGGTTCGGCGAAGAGGCCAAGCGCATCGAAGGCGACACGCTGCAGTCGCCGTGGGCCGACCGCCGCATGGTGGTCACGCGCGAGCCGATCGGCGTGTGCGCGGCGATCACGCCGTGGAACTTCCCCGCCGCGATGATCACCCGCAAAGTCGGCCCGGCGCTGGCGGCGGGCTGCCCGATCGTCGTCAAGCCGGCCGAGCTGACGCCGTTCTCCGCATTCGCGATGGCCGTGCTGGCCGAGCGCGCCGGCGTGCCGAAGGGCGTGTTCAGCGTGATCAGCGGCGACTCGAAATCGATCGGCCTGGAGATGACCACCAATCCGATCGTGCGCAAGATGAGCTTCACCGGATCGACCGCCGTGGGCCGCCTGCTGGCCGCGCAGTCGGCGCCGACGATCAAGAAGCTGTCGCTGGAACTGGGTGGCAACGCGCCGTTCATCGTGTTCGACGACGCCGATGTCGATGCCGCCGTCGAAGGCGCGATCGCGTCGAAGTACCGCAACGCCGGCCAGACCTGCGTGTGCGCCAACCGCCTGTACGTGCAGGACGGGATCTACGACCAGTTCGCCGAGAAGCTGGTGGCCGCGGTGGGCAAGCTCAAAGTCGGCAACGGTGTCGAGCCTGGCGTTACGCAAGGGCCGCTGATCGAAGAGAAGGCGGTCGTCAAGGTCGAGGAGCACATCGCCGACGCGCTGTCGAAGGGCGCCAAGCTGGTGGCCGGCGGCAAGCGCCACGAGCTGGGACACAGCTTCTTCCAGCCGACCGTGCTGACCAACGTCACGTCCGATATGAAAGTGGCGACCGAGGAGACCTTCGGGCCGCTGGCGCCGCTGTTCCGCTTCAAGACCGAGGAAGAAGTCATCGCGATGGCGAACGATACGGAGTTCGGGCTGGCGGCGTATTTCTATGCGCGCGACATCGGGCGCGTGTGGCGCGTGGCCGAGGCGCTGGAATCGGGCATGGTGGGCGTGAACACCGGGCTGATTTCGAACGAGATCGCGCCATTCGGCGGCGTGAAGCAATCGGGCCTGGGACGCGAAGGCTCGAAGTACGGGATGGACGACTACCTGGTCATCAAGTACATCTGCATGGGCGGGATCTAAAGCCAGATGGGGTCAGGTCCGCGGGACCAGACCCCGTTGCTGCATGCGCCGCGCTAGGAAGTCGGGGTCTGGTCCTGCGGACCTGACCCCATCTTGTTATTTCGTCGGGCAGGCGCCCATGCTGAGCGCATTGTCCGCATCGCACTTGAGCACGCCATCGAGTTCGCCGAGCCGGCTCTGCACCAGCTTGACGCAGGCGATATCGACTTCCTTCCCCGCCGCCGTCGCAACACGCACGCCTGCACTACGCTTGCCGTCCTCGGTATAGTCGTACAGCGCGTAATCGTTTCCCTGATTACTGAAAGTGACTTCAGTTCGATCAACCTGATAGCGGAAATAGTGCGCCAGCCGCATGCTGCGAGCACCGTCCTTGCCATCCGGTGGAAATGAGAATTCCAATTTGCCCGGTTTGCCGAAGCGGTATTGAAGGTGGCCAAGAGCGGCGCCGCACAGGCCGACCGACTTCGCGCCGGCGGTCTGGCACGAAAAATAGACGGTTTCGGACGAAGTGCACATGCCGTCCGCGGCGTGAGCGACAACGGACGCAAAGGCAAGCGCGAATGCGAGGTGCAGGGATCTCACTATTGGCCCATCCAAGATGGGGTCAGGTCCGCCGGACCAGACCCCGATGCTGCATGCGCCGCGGTCCGAACTTCGGGGTCAGGTCCGGCGGACCTGACCCCAGCTTTTGATCAGCGGCTCTTGTACTCGTTGTACTTGCGCATATCTCCGCGCACCAGGTCCGCCGGATACTTGGCGCGGTTCAGCACCATCTTCTCCAGCACCGCCGCGTGCAAGTCGACATCGAGCTTGTCCGCCAGCCGGATCAAATACACGAGCACATCGGCCATCTCGTGCCGCACTTCCTGCAGCTTGGCCTCGCCCAGTTCCGCCGCATCGCCCTTCTGCAGCCACTGGAAATGCTCCAGCAGCTCGGCCGCCTCGACGCTCAGCGCCGACGACAGGTTCTTCGGCGTGTGGAACTGGTCCCAGTCGCGCTCGTCGACGAACTGGCGCACGATGTCGCGCAGCCGCGCCAGCTCGCCGTCGGCATTCGATGACTGGCTCACTTGTAGCCCTGGAGGACCACGTCGAGCTTCGGCGCGATCTCTTCGTAGCTGCTGACGGTGATGCCGAGGTCGCGCAGCCGGCCGTCGTGCACTCCGTAGACCCAGCTGTGAATCGTGATCGGCTGGCCGCGCGCCCAGGCGTCGCGCACCACCGTGGTCTGCGCCACATTGATTACCTGCTCGGCCACGTTCAGCTCCACCAGGCGGTTGACGGCGGCAGTGCCGGCGACATTGCCCAGGTATTTGCCGTGCTTGTCGCGCACGTCGCGCACGTGTCCCAGCCAGTTGTCGGCCAGGCCGACGCGGGTGTCGTTCAGCGCCGCGCCAACCCCGGAGCAGCCGTAGTGGCCGCACAGGATGATGTGCTTGACCTTCAGTACGTCGACCGCGAACTGCAGCACGCTCAGGCAGTTCAGGTCGGAGTGCACAACGACGTTGGCGATGTTGCGGTGGACGAACAGCTCGCCCGGCGCCATGCCGACCAGTTCGTTGGCGGGGACGCGGCTGTCGGAGCATCCGATCCACAGGTATTCCGGCGCCTGCTGCGAAGCCAGGTCCTTGAAGAAGCCGGCGTCCTGCGCGACCATCGAGGCAGCCCATTCGCGGTTGCGTTCGAAAAGGTCGGCGGCGGTGAGGCCGGTGGGGGTATTAGCCATATGACTCCTGTTTGCTTGAATTCGGTGAAAAAAACCGCCCGGGGCTCGCGCGGCCGGGCGGCTTGCGGACATCTTATTCGAAGAAGTCCTTCACTTTGTCCATCCATCCCTTGCTTTGCGGGCTGTGCTTCGATCCGCCTTCGACCGTCAGGCGCTCGAATTCCTTGAGCAGATCCTTCTGCTTGTCGGTCAGCTTGACCGGCGTTTCGACTGCCACGTGGCAGAACAAATCGCCCGCGTAGCCGGAGCGCACGCCCTTGATGCCTTTCGCTTTCAGGCGGAACGTCTTGCCCGACTGGGTGCCTTCAGGGATCGTGAACGATACTTTACCGGACAGCGTAGGCACTTCGATCTCGCCGCCCAGCGTGGCCTTGACGAAGGAGATCGGCATCTCGCAATGCAGGTCGTCGCCGTCGCGCGTGAACACCGCGTGCGGCTTGATGTGGATCTCGACGTACAGGTCGCCCGGCGGACCGCCGTTGGTGCCCGGCTCGCCGTTGCCCGACGAGCGGATGCGCATGCCGTTGTCGATACCGACCGGGATCTTCACTTCCAGCGTCTTGTTGCGCTTGATCCGCCCCTGGCCGCCGCATGGCGCGCACGGGTCGGTGATGACCTTGCCGCTGCCGTGGCATTTCGGGCAGGTCTGCTGGATGCTGAAGAAGCCTTGCTGCATGCGCACCTGGCCGTGGCCGGCGCAGGTCGAGCAAGTGGTTGGCGAGGTGCCCGGCTTGGCGCCGCTGCCGTGGCAGGTGTCGCACTTGTCCCAGCTCGGCACGCGGATGGTGGTGTCGAAGCCGTGCGCGGCCTGCTCGAGGGTGATCTCGAGGTTGTAGCGCAGGTCGGCGCCACGGTACACCTGCGGGCCGGCGCTGCGGCCACGGCCGCCGCCGAAGATGTCGCCGAAGATGTCGCCGAACGCGTCGCCGAAACCGCCGGCGCCGCCGCCGAAGCCGCCGCCGCCCGCATTCGGATCGACGCCGGCGTGACCGTAACGGTCATACGCTTCGCGTTTTTCCGGATTGGTCAGCATCTCGTAGGCTTCTTTGACTTCCTTGAACTTTTCCTCGGATTCCTTACTGTCCGGATTGCGGTCCGGATGGTATTTCATCGCGAGCTTGCGGTAAGACTTCTTGATCTCGTCTTCCGAAGCACCCTTTGCGACCCCGAGGATCTCGTAAAAATCACGCTTCGCCATTTTTTTAGGCACCTTGCTGTCTGTCTGACTACACTATCTCAATATGCAAAAAAACCGAGCCGGGTGAGCGGCTCGGCATTTTAATACAACCCATGCTGCGTCTTACTTTGCGTCTTTGACTTCCTTGAAGTCGGCGTCGACCACGTCGTCCTGCTTGGCGCCGGCATCCGAACCGCCTGGCTGCTGGCCGCCTTCGGCGCCGCCGCCGGCTGCCTGCTGCTGCGCCTGCTGGTCGGCGTACATCTTCTCGCCCAGCTTTTGCGATGCAGTCGACAGCGCCGCGACCTTGGCGTCGATCTCGGCCTTGTCAGCCGATTTCAGCGAACCTTCCAGGTCGGCGATCGCCGCTTCGATCTTTTCCTTCTCGCCCGCTTCCAGCTTGTCGCCGTATTCGGTCAACGACTTCTTGGTCGAGTGTACCAGCGAGTCGGCCTGGTTGCGCGACTCGGCCAGCTCGCGCAGCTTGTGGTCTTCCGCGGCATTCAGCTCGGCGTCCTTCACCATCTTCTGGATCTCATCTTCGGTCAGGCCGGAGTTCGCCTTGATGGTGATCTTGTTCTCTTTGCCGGTGGCCTTGTCTTTCGCACCGACGTGCAGGATGCCGTTGGCGTCAATGTCGAAGGTCACTTCAATCTGCGGCGTGCCGCGTGCTGCCGGCGGGATGCCTTCCAGGTTGAATTCGCCCAGGCCCTTGTTGCCGGCGGCGATTTCGCGCTCGCCCTGGTAGACCTTGATGGTCACCGCAGGCTGGTTGTCGTCGGCCGTCGAGAACACTTGCGAGAACTTGGTCGGAATCGTGGTGTTCTTGTGGATCATCTTGGTCATCACGCCGCCCAGGGTTTCGATACCCAGCGACAGAGGCGTCACGTCCAGCAGCAGCAGGTCCTTGCGCTCGCCCGACAGCACCGAGCCCTGGATCGCGGCGCCAACGGCAACCGCTTCGTCCGGGTTCACGTCCTTGCGTGGATCCTTGCCGAAGAATTCCTTGACCTTCTCCTGCACCTTCGGCATGCGGGTCATGCCGCCGACCAGGATGATGTCGTCGATGTCGGAGACCTTCACGCCGGCGTCCTTGATCGCGGTGCGGCATGGCTCGATGGTCTTCGAGATCAGCTCTTCGACCAGCGACTCCAGCTTGGCGCGGGTCATCTTCAGGTTCAGGTGGACCGGCGCGCCGTTCGCCATGGCGATGTACGGCTCGTTGATTTCGGTTTGCGCCGCCGACGACAGCTCGATCTTCGCGCGCTCGGCCGAAGCCTTGATGCGCTGCAGGGCGATCGGATCCTTCTTCAGGTCCAGGCCGTTGATCTTCTTGAACTCGTCGATGATGTAGTCGATGATGCGCTGGTCGAAGTCTTCGCCGCCGAGGAAGGTGTCGCCATTGGTCGACAGCACTTCGAACTGCTTCTCGCCGTCGACGTTGGCGATCTCGATGATCGAGATGTCGAACGTGCCGCCGCCCAGGTCATACACGGCGATCTTGCGGTCGCCCTTGTCGGTGCGGTCCAGGCCGAAGGCCAGTGCGGCCGCGGTCGGCTCGTTGATGATGCGCTTGACGTCCAGGCCGGCGATACGGCCGGCGTCCTTGGTCGCCTGGCGCTGCGAGTCGTTGAAGTAGGCCGGCACGGTGATGACCGCCTCGGTGACTTCTTCGCCCAGGTAGTCTTCGGCGGTCTTCTTCATCTTGCGCAGCACTTCAGCCGACACCTGCTGAGGCGCCAGCTTCTTGTCGCGCACGCCGATCCAAGCGTCGCCGTTGTCAGCCTTGACGATCTGGTAAGGCATCAGCGCGATGTCCTTCTGCACTTCCTTCTCTTCGTACTTGCGGCCGATGAGGCGCTTGACGGCGAACAGCGTGTTCTTCGGGTTGGTCACCGCCTGGCGCTTGGCCGGCGCGCCGACGAGAATCTCGCCATCGTCCTGATAGGCGATGATCGACGGCGTGGTGCGCGCGCCTTCCGCGTTCTCGATTACCTTTGGCTGACCATTTTCCATGATCGCGACGCAGGAGTTGGTGGTTCCCAGGTCAATACCGATAATTCTGCCCATGATTTTTCCCTTTTATGTGTTACTAAGTTTTTGATTATTCGAATATGCGGAAGAACTGCGTGCTTTCAAGAGCTTGCAACGCGGCGGCTGGCTTTTATTTTGCTTGCGCCGCCGTGACGATGGCCGGACGCAGCAGGCGGTCGGCAATCATGTAACCTTTTTGCAACACATTGACCACCGTGTTGGCTTCCTGCTCGGCCGGCACGACGGCCACGGCCTGGTGCTTCATCGGGTCGAGCTTGTCGCCCACGGCCGGCATCACCTCGACCAGGCGGTTCTTTTCGAACGCGGCGGTCATCTGCTTGAGCGTCATTTCCACGCCTTCCTTCAGCGACTCGATCGACGGGGTCTCCACCTTCAGCGCCATTTCCAGGCTGTCGCGCACCGGCAGCATCGCCTCGGCGAAGCTTTCCACGGCGAACTTGTGGGCCTTGCTGACGTCTTCCTGAGCGCGGCGGCGGATGTTCTCGCCTTCGGCCTTGGCGCGCATGAAGGCGTCGTGCATCTCGGCCAGCTTGGCTTCGGTGGCGGACAGTTGCTGCTCGAGTTCGTTCAGTGCGGGGGTCTGGGTGGTTTCGCCCTCGCCTTCGATCGGCTGGGATACTTCTTGGTTTTCTTGGTCTTGCATCGAAACACTCCTAAAATCAAAGACTTGGCGGTTGGCGTGAGATGTCGATCTCATCACGATGCGCACCAGATGGGGGTATGCCGTACATATTCAAGGGGTATTCGCGGTCGCGGCCGTAACTTTTGTTACAACTTTTACGGAACGGAATCTTTCCTCGACAGGCATCGGCTCTACTATGCGTTTGACAAGGTTTCCGCGGCGAATCGATCGCGCGGCCTTGGCCAGGAGCCCGTTATGAAGCTGCAACTCATTTCCGCCAGCGTCGTCGCCTACTCGCTGCTTGCGATGGCCGTGATCTGCTATTGCGAGTTGGCATTGTCGTAAGGCCGACATTTTAACAGGTAGATGGGGTCTGGTCCTGCGGGGCGACGGGGACGCCGAGTCCCCGTCTTTGACGCTACCGCCCGCCCAGCGCAACAGCGCGTTCCCTGCCTACCTCAGCCTCTTTTTTCTCCGCCTCGCGCTGCGCCGCCGTCATCATGGTCGGCCAGCCGATCAGGTGCTGCTCGGCGATTTCGGCCAGGCCGGCGATCCACGACGGCTCCTCGTTCAGGCACTCGATGTAGTGGAACTCCTTGCCGCCGGCTTGCAGGAAGTCGTGCTTCACTTCCATCGCGATCTCTTCGAGCGTCTCCAGGCAGTCGCTGGTGAAGCCCGGGCAGATCACGTCGACGCGTTTGAGACCGTCGCGCGCCAGCTGCTGCAGGGTCGGCGCCGTGTACGGCTGCAGCCACTCGGCCTTGCCGAAGCGCGACTGGAAGGTCACCACGTAGTCGTCCGGCTTCAGGCGCAGCTTGGCCGCCAGCAGGCGCGCTGTCTTGTGGCACTCGCAGTGGTAGGGGTCGCCCAGCAGCAGCGTGCGCTTCGGCACGCCATGGAAGCTCATCACCAGCTTCTGGCCGCGGCCGTTGATCTCCCAGTGTTTCAGCACACTGTCGTGCAGCGCCTCGATGTAGCTGTCGTGGTCGTGATAGTGCTTGACCATGCGCAGCTCGGGCACGTTGCGCACATCCTTGAAATGGGCGAATACCGCGTCGTAGATCGAGCCGGTGGTGGTGCCGGAGTACTGCGGGTAGGCCGGCAGGATGACGATGCGCTCGCAATGCTCGGCCTTGAGCTTGTCGAGCACCTCGGGCAGCGACGGCGAGCCGTAGCGCATCGCCATCGTCACGCGCAGCGCGTCGTGGCCGCGTTCGCCGAGCGCGCCGCGCAGCAGCATGGCCTGCGCCTGCGTGTGCACCTTCAGCGGCGAGCCGTCGCGGGTCCAGATGCTCGCGTACTTCGCGGCCGACTTCCCGGAGCGGAACGGCAGGATGATCAGGTTGAGGACGAACCACCACAGCGCGCGCGGGATTTCGACCACGCGCCGGTCCCAAAGGAATTCCTTCAGGTAGCGGCGGACGGCGGAGCGGGTCGGCGCGTCGGGCGTGCCCAGGTTGACGAGGACGATCGCGCTGCGGCCCACGGTGCCGTGGCTGTAAGGAGGTTCTTTGCGGAAGGGCATGGACGGCGATCTGGAATTGGCGGCAAGGCCGTCATTATAGATTCGGCCATGCAAAAATCATATTTTTCTGGCGGAGCGGACGGCAAACCTGGGTCTGACCCCGCGGGGTCAGACCCTTTTTAAACCCCGGCCAGCAGCTCGCGCGCGTGCTTGCGCGTGGTCGCGGTGATCTCCACCCCGCCCAGCATCCGCGCCACTTCTTCGATCCGCGCTTTGCTGTCGAGGACATCGATACGCGAGACCGTCTTACCCGCGTCGGTGGTGCCTTTCGCAACCTGAAAGTGCTGGTTGGCCTGGCTGGCCACCTGCGGCAGGTGGGTCACGCACAGCACCTGGCGCTGCTGCCCCAGGCGCTTGAGCAGGCGCCCCACCACTTCGGCCACGGCGCCACCTATGCCGCTGTCCACCTCGTCGAAGATCAAGGTCGGCGTGGTGGTCGCGTTGGAGGTGATCACCGAAATGGCCAGCGCGATGCGCGCCAGTTCGCCGCCCGACGCCACCTTGGCCAGCGGCCGCGGCGCCACGCCGGCGTGACCGGCCACCAGAAACTCGACCTGCTCCAGCCCCGCCGCACTCGGCTCGGCCGGATTGAGCCCGACCGCGAAGCTGCCGCCGCTCATGCTCAATTCCTGCATCGCCGCCGTCACCTGCGCGCCAAGCAGCTTTGCCGCACTGGCGCGCATCGCCGACAAGCGGCCTGCCGCTTCCATGTACGTTGCGCGCACCGCCTCTTCCTGCCTGCGCAAGCCGTCGATATCGCTCGCATCGGACATCTCGCGCAGCTTTTCGGCCAAGGCAGCATGTTCCTGCGGCAGTTCGTCCGGCGTCACGCGGAACTTGCGCGCCGCGCTGTGCAGCGCTTCGAGGCGCGCATCGACCTGGCGCAGCCGCTCGGGATCGAGTTCGACCCGGTCGAGGTAAGCCTTGAGCGAATACACCGCTTCCTGCAGCTGGATGCGCGCCGGCTCCATCAGATCGAGCACGCCCTGCAGCTCCGCATCGACGTCAACCAGCTTGCCCAGCTTGACGTTCAGCGACGACAGCCGCGACAGGATCGGGTCGTCGGACTCGGAGATCGCCGCAAGCGCTTCTTCCGCGCCTTCGAGCAGGCTGGCCGCGTGCGACAGGCGGCTATGCTCGTTGCTGATCTCGGTCCACTCGCCCGGCTTGGCGGCCAGCTTGTCGAGTTCTCCGACCTGCCACTCGAGCCGCTCGCGTTCGATCAAGACGTTCTTGGCGTCGCGCTCGAACTCCTCGCGCTGGCGCACCAGCGCGCGCCACTGCTTGTGGCTGGCCGCGACTTCCTGCGCCAGCGTGACCGCGCCAGCGTCCTGCAAGGCCGACTGGTTGTCCAGCAGCGCGCGCTGCGCATCGGATTTCAGCAGCGACTGGTGCGCGTGCTGGCCGTGGATGTCGACCAGCAGGTCGCCCAGGTCGCGCAGCTGGGTCGCGGTGGCGGCGATGCCGTTGATGAAGGCCTTCGAGCGGCCGGCGTTGTCGATCACGCGGCGCAGCAGCGCGCCGCCGTCTTCGATGGCGAACTCGTTTTGCTCCAGCCACGCGGCGGCGGCGCCGTCCACCGAGAAGTCGGCGGTAATGTCGGCCTTGGCGGCGCCTTCGCGCACGACGGAGGCGTCGCCGCGGCCGCCCAGCGCCAGTTGCAGCGCGTCGATCAGGATCGACTTGCCGGCGCCGGTCTCGCCGGTGAAGACGGAAAAGCCGCTGGCAAATTCGAGTTCGATGGCGTCAACGATGACGAAGTCGCGGATGGTAAGGGTACGCAGCATGCAGGTTTCGGTAATGAGGTTGAACGGCGAGGCGCTATTTCAGCTTGCCTTCGCCGGAGGGGTATTCGTTCCAGTGCAGTTTTTCGCGCAGGGTGTCGTAGTAGCTCCAGCCTTCCGGATGCAGGAAGGTGATGCAGTTGGGCGAGCGCGAGATGGTGATCTGGTCGCCGTGCGCCAGGCTGGCGAAGGTCTGCATGTCGAAGTTGACGCTGACGTCGCGGCCGCTGACGATTTCGACCACGATCTGGCTGGTGTCGGGCACCACGATCGGCCGGTTCGACAGCGCGTGCGGCGCGATCGGCACCAGGCCGATGCCCGACAGGGACGGATGCAGCAGCGGGCCGCCGGCCGACAGCGCGTACGCGGTCGATCCGGTCGGCGTGGCGATGATCAGGCCGTCCGAGCGCTGGTTGTACATGAAATTGCCGTCGACCGTGACCTTCAGTTCGACCATGCCGGCGCCGGCGCCGCGCGCCACCACCACGTCGTTGACGGCCAGGCCGCAGGCGATCATGGCGCCGCCGCGCATCACGCGCGCTTCGAGCAGGGTGCGCTTTTCGGCTTGAGACTTGCCGGCCAGGAGGTCGTCGAGCACCGGGATCATGCGCTCGATCGGAATGTCGGTCATGAAGCCCAGGCGGCCCTGGTTGATGCCGATCAGCGGCACGTCGTAGGGGGCGAGCTGGCGTGCGATGCCGAGCATGGTGCCGTCGCCGCCCATCACGATGGCGTAGCTGGCGCTCTCGCCGATCTGGCTCGCGCTCATCGCTTCCAGGCCGGCCATGCCCACGTGCGCCGCGGTTTCAGCTTCCAGCACCACGCGGTAGCCGGCGCCTTGCAGATAGTCGACCAGGCCGCGCACCGGCTGCTCGATGCCGACAGTGTTTTGCCGGACTACGAGCGCGATGGTCTTTTGCGGTGCAGGCGTAGCGGGCATAAAAGTCTCGGCGGTGGATGGGACAGCAACACGCAGGAGAGTAACCGATTCTGCCCGCTTCTGCCATATCGGGGGTCAGGTCCGCAGGGCCAGACCCCGGTTCAGATCACGATGGTCGTGACGAACACCGTGCCGACGATCGCCGCGACCACTGTGATGGTGTACATGGCCATCAGCACGAACCAGCGCGCGGCGGTGGCCTTGCGGCTGCCGCCGTACACGCGCCGCATCGCCATCGGCAGGTAGGCGAGCAACCAGATAAACAGCGCTGTGCCGAGCCAGGTCCACGGCGCCACCCAGATTAATCCGAGCAGCAGGAAGGCGAAGCCGTTGGTATGCAGCGCGAACAGCATGTGCTCGCCGTAGCGCCTCCCGGAGCCGAGGTAGAGCAGCTTCAGATACAGGGCGAACAGCGGCATGATCAGGAACATCGCATACGGGACGTAAGCGAAGAACTTGGACCGGACCAGCGCGAACGCCTCATCGGTCGGCATCGCGGTGATCTGCTGAATGCGCGCATCCCAGGCCGGATTGACTCCGATTAGTTTGCTGTTGATACGCACGGTGTTCGCATCCGGCTTCTTGTCGGTCAGGCCGATCCGGTTCGGCGCCTCGGCCGCGGGCTTGACCACCTTGAATTCTGTCGGCCCGTAGTGCAGCAGCGCGAAAAACAGCACGCTCAAGGTCAGGTACAGGCGCAGCGGCGCGACGTAGCGCGCGCGGCGGCCGGCGATGTAGTCTGCGGTCAGGCGCCCCGGCCGGAAGATCATCAACGCCAGCGTGTTCCACAGCTTGCCTTCGAGCGCGACGTAGTGGCCGATGAACTCGTGGAAGAATTCGCGCACGCTCGGCACGTGCGGGACCGTCTCCTGGCCGCACACCGAGCAGAAATTGTTGGCGACGGCGGCGCCGCAGTTGAGGCAATGGGATGGCGCGGCGTGCTCGGTCATGGCGTCTTTTGCGGGTTTGGCAATATCCGATGGTAACTTAAACATTTTCGATTCAGCAACATCCAATTGCGCGACCGGCTTCGCCGCAGCCCGATATCATTCGGACAATTGTCTCAAGCAGAAGGAGCATCTCATGGCCACCGAAGCACCCGATCGCAAGGTCAACACCGACGCGAAAATCGCCAACGATGGCGTCAAGCGCATGCCGCACGAACGCGACGAGTCGCCCGACGGCCAGGACCGCCAGCCGCGCGGCGTGATGAAGCAGGCCGCCGCCGATATCGAGCAAGGCATGGTCGACACCGACCTGCATGCCACCCCAGGCCTCGAAAAGGCCGGTGGTTCCGGCGAAGCCAAACCGCAGCAAGGCGCAGCCGATGGCATGCGCGATCAAGCAAAACCCACACCAACGAAAGATCAAAAAAAATGAAGAAGACCATCCAGCTCACCTGCCTGGCGTTCGCGCTGTCGGCCATCGGCGGCTCCGCCATGGCGCAAACTTACGCGGTCGGCTTCGGCCCGAATCCGGTCCTGCCGGCGCCTGAAAAGAACCTGCTCCCGACCGTCAACGTGGCGCCGGCCGAAGGCTGGCCGAGTGGCGGCAAGCCGGTGGCGGCCGCGGGCCTGAGCGTCAGTGCCTACGCCAGCGGCCTGGCGCATCCGCGCTGGATCTACGTGCTACCGAACGGCGACGTGCTGGTGGCCGAGACCAACAAGCCGGTGCCGCAGGAAAAAGAGCCGACCACCATCAAGGGCACGGTCATGAAGATGGAGATGAAGAAGGCTGGCGCAGGCGTCTCGTCACCCAACCGCATCACGCTGCTGCGCGGCGTCGGCGCGAACGGCATGGCGGCCACCAAGACCGTCTTCATGGAAGGCCTGAACTCGCCGTTCGGCATGGCGCTGGTCGGCAATGAGCTGTTCATCGCCAACGCCGACGCGATCGTCAAGGTGCCGTACAAGACCGGCGACACCGCCATCACCGCGAAGCCGGTGAAGGTGGCCGACCTTCCGGCCGGGATGAACCACCACTGGACCAAGAACCTCGTCGCCAGCAAGGACGGCAAGTATCTGTATGCGTCGGTCGGCTCGAACAGCAACATCGCCGAAAACGGCATGGACAAGGAAGACGGCCGCGCCGCCATCTGGCAGTTCGACCGCGCCACCGGCAAAGGCCGCGTGTTCGCCTCGGGCCTGCGCAACCCGGTCGGCATGGCGTGGAATCCGCAAAGCGGCATGCTGTGGACCAGCGTGAACGAGCGCGACGAGTTGGGCAACGACCTGGTGCCCGACTACATGACGTCGGTGAAGGACGGCGCCTTCTACGGCTGGCCGTACAGCTACTACGGCCAGCACGTCGATACCCGCGTCAAGCCGCAAAAGCCCGACATGGTCGCCAAGGCGATCCCGCCGGACTACGCGCTCGGCGCGCACACCGCCTCGCTGGGACTGGCGTTCTACGACGGCGCGCTGATTCCGGCGTTTAAAAATGGCGCGCTGGTGGGCCAGCATGGCTCGTGGAACCGGAAGCCCTTCTCCGGCTACAAAATGATTTACGTGCCGTTCGCCGACGGCAAGCCAAGCGGCCCGCCGCAGGACGTGCTGACCGGCTTCATGAGCCCGGAAGGACATACCTGGGGGCGTCCGGTCGGCGTCGCGGTCGACAAGGCCGGCGCCATCCTGCTGGCCGACGATGTGGGCAACATCATCTGGCGCGTCACCCCGGCCGCCAAATAACCGAAAAGGAGCATTGAGATGATCATCAAGAAAACCGGCAGCGCCGTCTGGAGCGGCGGCTTGAAGGACGGCGTCGGCAGCGTTTCGACCCAGACCGGCGTGCTCGATAAGGCGCCGTATGGCTTCAATGCGCGCTTCGAAGGCGGCAAGGGCACCAATCCGGAAGAACTGATTGCGGCCGCGCACGCCGGCTGCTTCACGATGGCGCTGTCCGGCGTGCTGGAAAAGGCCGGCTTCAAGGCCACCGAGATGAACACGACGGCGACGGTGTCGCTGGAAAAGGTCGGCGGCGGCTTTGCGATCAACGCGGTGCACCTGGCGCTCACGGCCAAGGTCCCGGGCGCGACCGACGAGCAGTTCCAGACCGCGGCGCACGACGCCAAGCAGAACTGCCCAGTGTCGAAGCTGATGAACGCAAACATCACGCTGGACGCGAAGCTGCACACGTAAGCGCGAAATCGGCGGAGCGCCTAAAATTGGCGCTTCCACTTTAGAAGGACATCCTGATGCGCATCCTGCACACCATGCTACGGGTCGGCGACCTGCAGCGCTCCATCGATTTCTACACCACGGTGCTCGGCATGAAGCTGCTGCGCACCAGCGACAACCCCGAGTACAAGTACACGCTGGCGTTCGTCGGCTACGGCACCAATCCGGATCATGCGGAGCTGGAGCTGACCTACAACTACGGCCAGGACAAGTACGAGATGGGCACCGCGTACGGCCACATCGCCATTTCGGCGGACGACATCTACAAGGCGTGCGAGCTGGTGAAGGCGAATGGCGGCAACGTCACGCGCGAGCCAGGGCCCGTCAAGGGCGGCAGTACGGTGATCGCGTTCGTCACAGATCCGGACGGCTACAAGGTGGAGCTCATCGAGCGCAAGGACGGCGCGCGCGGGGCCGGTTTGAACGCGGGATAAAAAAATGGGGTCAGGTTCGCAGAACCAGACCCCGTCGTCTCGGCATCTGGGGTCTGGTCCTGCGGACCTGACCCCATTTTTGCTTAGTGCTCCAGCAGATTATTCACCGGCACCAGGTCCGCCTCACGCAGCGAGCCGGATGCGGCCTTCAGGCGCAAGCCATTCATGATCGTGTCGTAACGCGCACGCGATAAATCGCGGCGGGTCGAATACAGCTGGCGCTGCGCATTGAGCACGTCGATGTTGATCCGCACCCCGACCTGGTAACCCAGCTTGTTCGAATCGAGCGCCGACTGGCTCGAGATCTCCGCCGCTTCCAGCGCCTTGACCTGCGCCAGGCCGCTGTTGACGCCGAGGTAGGACTGGCGCGCCGCCTGGGCGGCGGTGCGGCGCGTGTTTTCGAGGTCGTTGCGCGCCTTGTCTTCCAGCGCGATCGCCTCGCGTACCTTGCTGGTCACCGCAAAGCCGCTGAAGATCGGCACACTCCACTGCACGCCGATGGCGTTGTTGACGGTCAGTCCCGACTGCGGGGTCTGGCCGCTGTTCTTGATGTGCAGCGAACTGGCAACCAGGTCGAGGGTCGGATAGTGTCCGGCGCGGTTGCGCTTGATCTCGCGCTTGGCCGTTTCCAGCGACAGCTGGGACACCATCACGCTGTAGTTCTGGTTTTCGGCAGACGACACCCACGGCTCGATCGCGGCCGGCTGAGGCGCGGCCAGCGCCACACCGGTCTTGAGCGGCGCCAGCATCGACGGCGCCGTGCCGATGATCGCCTGCAGCGCGCTCTTCTTGTTTTCCAGGTCGTTCACGGCCGCAAACTCCTGCGCCACCACCAGGTCGTACGCGGCCTGCGCTTCGTGCGTATCGGTGATGGTCTGGGTGCCGACTTCAAAATTGCGCTTGGCCGACGCCAGCTGCTCGGTGGTCGCGGTCTTCTGCGCGCGGGTCGATTCGAGCGTGTCCTGCGCCGCCAGCACGTCGAAGTAAGCCTGCGACACGCGCGTGATCAGGTCCTGCTGCGCCTGGGCGAACTGCGCCTCGCTGATGGCCTGCGCCAGCTTGCTCTGCTCGTACGCCTCGAAACGGTCCCAGCGGAACAGCGGCTGCGACAGCGACAGCGTGTACTGGTTGCTGTTGTAATTGGCGGCCGAGCCACGCACCACCGTTGGCTGGCCGGTGACCGGCGAGGTGACGGTCGAGCCGACATTGAACGGGTCGTTCGAATTGTCGACGCGCGAATAGCTGCCGCTCGCGCCAACGGTCGGCAGCAAGCCGGCGCGTCCCTGCGGAACCCGCTCGCGCCCTGCCGCCAGCGATGCACGCGCGCTGGCGTACACGGCATCGTTCGCCAACGCTTGCTGGTAGACCTGGATCAGGTCGGCCGCGTGGGCGTTGAACGAAACAAAAGCGCTGGCGATCAGCGCGGCGATCAGGGGTTTCTGCATTGCTTTCTCCGTTGGAGTCATCAAACAAGTTTATAAAAAGTGCTCAGTACTTCGGCATCGTGCCGTCGACCTGCATGGCCCAGGCGTGAATCCCGCCCGTCAAATTCGTTACCTTGTCAAACCCGTGGCGCTCCAAAAAGGCAGCGACCTGCATGCTGCGCGCGCCGTGGTGGCAGATGCAGACGATTTCGTCGTCCTCATCGAGCTCCTCGATGCGCGCCGGGATCGTGTGCATCGCGATCAGCGTCGACCCGTCGATATGGCAGGTGTCGTACTCCCACTGCTCGCGCACGTCGAGCAGCTTCGGGCGCGGCCGCGCGGCGTCATTGAGCCACGCGGCCAGCTCGGGGGCGGTCACATGCTGCATTCCGCCGCCCGCTTAAAACGTGAAGTGCGAAGGAGTCGTCGCCGCCGCCAGGTATTTGACGTTGGTTTCGAACACCTTGACCGTGTCATACGCCGTTTCCGACACACGGGTGATGATGTTGCACGACATCACAGGCGCCTGGCCGATGATCGCCGCGATCCGTCCGCCCACCTTGACCTGCTTGAGGAAGGCTTCCGGCAGCACTTCCAGCGCGCCCGAAATGACGATCACGTCGAACGGCGCACCGTTGGCCCAGCCCTGCGCGCCATTGCCCAGTTCGACCGTGGCGTTGGTCACGCCGGCCCTGGCCAGGTTCGCTTCGGCCATCGCTTTGAGTTCCGGCAGGATCTCGACGGTGGTGACCTGGCGGCCCTTGTGCGCCAGCAGCGCGGCCATGTAGCCCGAACCGGCGCCGATTTCCAGCACGGTCTCGTGTTTTTTCAGTTGCACTTCCTGCAGCAGGCGCGCTTCCAGCTTCGGCGTGAACATCGCCTCGCCGCCGGGCAGCGGGATCTCGGTGTCGACGAACGCCAGGTTCTTGCAGGCTTCCGGCACGAACTGTTCGCGCTTGACCACCACCAGCGCGTCGAGCACGTCCTGGTCCAGCACGTTCCACGGGCGGATCTGCTGTTCAATCATGTTAAAGCGGGCTTGTTCAATATTCATTTGTTGAGACTCGGTGGGAAAGATAGGTAATCCGATATTTTATCGTTGAACGGCCTCAGTAGACACATCTTAACGACATGCAAGGCCGGATCGCTTGAAATTGCGACAGTCTGCAGTTTCGAGGGGTTGAACGTCCGATAAGGCCGATGTGGCGCTTCCGGCAACTCAATTCGGGGGCACCAGGCCGTGCAGCGCCATGTCGAGGAAGGCGTCGAGAAAGGCCAGCGGGTCGAGGTTGCACTGGTCGCAGGGGCCGACCGAGTGCTTCCAGGTCATCAGCATGAGCATCGGGGCGATCAGCACCTGGGTGGTGATCTGGACGTTGACCGGGCGGAACTCGCCGCGCGCGACGGCACGCTCGAGCAGGCCGGCGATCATGCGTGTGCCGCGGGCGATGACTTCTTCCTGGTAGAAGCTGGCAATGTCGGGGAAATTGGCCGCTTCGGCCATCATCAGCTTGGGAATGCCCGATGCCTTGGTCGCGCCCAGGCGCTGCCACCAGTTGACGATCACGCTGCGCAGCAGGTCGGCGGAATGGCCTTCGAAGCCGGCGATGCTGTCCTCGGCCGCGCCGATGACCGGCACGATGCTGTCGCGCACCACCGCCTTGAACAGCTCTTCCTTGTTGGTGAAATACAGGTACAGGGTGCCCTTGGACACGCCGGCGCGCCGGGCAACGTCTTCCAGCCGGGTCGACGCGAAGCCGCGCTCGACGAACAGGTCGAGCGCCGCGGCCAGCAATTCCTGCGGGCGCGCCTCTTTGCGCCGTTCCCAGCGCGGCTTGGTGTCATACGGGCATTGCATGTGTCGGTCCGGTAACTTACTTGCGGTTCATTATATCGTTATGCCGGCGTGGTCTGGGAAAGCGGTATACTTGCGCTCTGTCCCGATTGCCCGCCATGACCGCCTCCCCCGATTCCATCCACTGCCGCCCCGGCTGCGGCGCCTGCTGCACCGCCCCGTCGATCAGCTCGCCGATTCCCGGCATGCCTAAGGGCAAGCCGGCCGGCGTGCGCTGCGTCCAGCTCGACGACGCGAACGGCTGCAATATTTTTGGGCAGCCTGGCCGGCCCGCGGTATGCGCCAGCCTGCAGCCGTCGCGCGAGATGTGCGGCGACTCGCGCGAGCAGGCGATGTTTTATCTGGCCGAACTGGATCGCCTCACATCCTGAAAAACAACGCCGGCGCTTGCGGGCAGCTCAACGGTATGAGGCGCGCTCGTGGTATTCTTCGACCCCGCGTGGTGCCGCCTCTTCCGACTCGCAAATTCCCTTAACTAAACTAATAAATACATGGATATCATTCTCGCGATCAAAGCGATCATCATGGGCCTGGTCGAAGGCTTCACCGAATTCCTGCCGATCTCCTCGACCGGCCACCTGATCGTGGCGGGCAGCCTGCTCAACTTCACCGGCGAAAAAATCAAGGTCTTCGAAATCGCAATCCAGGCCGGCGCCATCCTCGCCGTGATCTGGGAGTACCACAAGCGCATCGGCGCCGTCCTCGCCGGCCTGACCAGCGACCCGAAACAGCAGAAATTCGCCATCAACCTGATCGTCGCCTTCCTGCCGGCCGCCGTCCTCGGCCTGTTCTTCAGCAAGATGATCAAGGCGCACCTGTTCGCGCCGGTGCCGGTGGCGCTGGCCTTCATCATCGGCGGCTTCATCATCCTGTGGGTCGAAAACCGCAACAAGGATCGCCACGATACGGCCCGCATCCAGTCGGTCGACGACATGACGATTCTCGATGCCTTCAAGATCGGCTGCGCGCAAGCGTTCGCGCTGATCCCGGGCACCAGCCGCTCGGGCGCCACCATCATCGGCGGCATGCTGTTCGGCCTGTCGCGCAAGGCGGCCACCGAATTCTCGTTCTTCCTCGCGATCCCGACCCTGCTGGCGGCGACCGTGTATTCGGTCTACAAGGAACGCGCGCTGCTGTCGATGGCCGACCTGCCGCTGTTCGGCATCGGCGGCATCGCCGCCTTCGTGTCCGCCTTCCTGTGCGTGCGCTGGCTGCTGCGTTATATCAGCTCGCACGACTTCACCATTTTCGCCTGGTATCGCATCGTGTTCGGCATCGTGATCGTCGCCACTTCGTATTACGGATTGGTCTCCTGGGCGGAATGACAGCATGAGTAGCGACATCGGCGCGCGCGCCCTCGAACAACTGCAGACCGTGTTCGGCTACCCAGCCTTCCGCGGTCAGCAGGGCGACATCGTCGAACACGTCGCCAGCGGCGGCGACGCGCTGGTGCTGATGCCGACCGGCGGCGGCAAGTCGCTGTGCTACCAGATCCCCGCGCTGCTGCGCGACGGCGTCGGCGTGGTCGTCTCGCCGCTGATCGCGCTGATGCAGGACCAGGTCGATGCGCTGGCCGAAGTGGGCGTGCGCGCCGCCTTCCTGAACTCGACCCAGACGTTCGAAGAGTCGATGCGCATCGAGCGCCTGGTGCGCACCGGCGAGATCGACCTGGTCTACGTTGCGCCCGAACGCCTGATGACGCAGCGCTGCCTCGACCTGTTCGAGTCGTCGAAGATCGCGCTATTCGCGATCGACGAGGCGCACTGCGTCTCGCAATGGGGCCACGACTTCCGGCCCGAGTACATCAAGCTGTCGATCCTGCACGAGCGCTTCCCCGACGTGCCGCGCATCGCGCTGACCGCGACCGCCGACCACCAGACCCGCGCCGAAATCGCGCTGCGCCTGCAACTGGAGGACGCGCGCCAGTTCGTGTCGTCGTTCGACCGGCCGAATATCCGCTACCAGATCGTCGAGAAGGCCAACGGCCGCAAGCAGCTGCTCGACTTCATCACCACCGAGCATGGCGGCGACGCCGGCATCGTGTACTGCCTGTCGCGCAAGAAGGTCGAGGAGACCGCCGAATTCCTCAACGAGAACGGCATCCGCGCGCTGGCCTACCACGCCGGCATGGAGCATCCGAAACGCGCCGCCAACCAGGCCCGCTTCCTGCGCGAGGACGCCATCGTGATGTGCGCGACGATCGCCTTCGGCATGGGCATCGACAAGCCGGACGTGCGCTTCGTCTGCCACCTCGACCTCCCGAAAAGCATCGAGGGCTATTACCAGGAGACCGGACGCGCGGGCCGCGACGGCCTGCCCGCTTCGGCCTGGATGGCGTACGGCTTGCAGGACGTGGTGCTGCAGCGCCGGATGATCGACGAATCCGACGCCGACGAAACGTTCAAGCGCGTGCTGTCGATGAAGCTCGACTCGATGCTCGGCCTGTGCGAGACCTTGAGCTGCCGGCGCACCCGCCTGCTCGACTATTTCGGCGAGCGTTCCGGCCCGTGCGGCAACTGCGACACCTGCCTGATTCCGCCGGTGTCGTTCGACGGCACCGTGCCGGTGCAAAAACTGCTGTCGACGATCTACCGGGTCGACCAGCGCTTCGCCGCCGGCCACGTGATCGACGTGCTGCGCGGCGTGTCGTCGGAGCGCATCACGCAATGGCACCACGATTCGCTGTCGGTGTACGGCATCGGCGCCGAGCGCACCGAGGCGGAGTGGCGCGCGATCCTGCGCCAGGCCATCGCGCTCGGCCTGGTGACGGTGGACCACGAGGTCTACAGCTCGCTGAAACTGACCGACGCGGCGCGGCCCGTCCTGAAGGGCGGGCAGAAGGTGCAGCTGCGCCAGTACCAGAAGCCGGTCAAGCAGAAGCGTCCTGCCAGTGCTTCCAAAGGGCATATCGAGATGGAGCTGTCGAAGTCCGAACAGGAGATCTTCGAGAAGCTGCGCTGGTGGCGTGTCGAGACCGCGCGCGCCCACGGCGTGCCGGCCTACGTCGTGTTCCAGGACGCCACCTTGCGCGAGATCGCCAAGGTCAAGCCGACCTCCCTCGACGACCTGCGCGGCGTCACCGGCGTGGGCGAGAAAAAGCTGGTGTCCTACGGCGACGAGATCGTCGCGCTGATCAGCCAGATGCTGTAACCGGGGCTCAGTCCCTGAACAGGTGCGCGAAGGTGCGGCTGACGGTCAACCGCTCGTCGCTCCCGCGCAGCAGCACCTGCAGCCGCTCCGCATCGACCTTTTCCACCGCCTCGATGGCGTTCACGTTGACCATGGTGCCGCGGTGGATCTGCCAGAAGCGCGCCGGATCGAGCCCGCCCAGCAAATCCTTCAATGGAATGCGCACCAGCGCTTCGAACTCGGCCAGCACCACGCGCGTGTACTTGGTGTCCGACTGGAAGAACAGCACCTGGTCCACGTCGATCAGCCGGATCTGCCGGCCGATGCTGGCCTTGATCCACTTCATCGGCTCGCGCGCCGGCCCAGGCAGCGCTGCTTTCAGGTGATGCAGGATGTCGCCCAGGTCTGCCGGCCGCGCAGTGAGCTTCTCCCGGAGGCGCGCCACCGCCTTCTGCAAGCGATCCGCCTCGACGGGCTTGAGCAGGTAGTCCACCGCGCCGGCGTCGAAGGCGTCGACCGCATACTGGTCGTAGGCGGTGACGAAGACCACATGCGCCAGCTTGCCGATGCGCTCGGCCACTTCGAGGCCCGACAGGCCGGGCATGCGTATGTCGAGGAAGGCGACGTCCGGCTCGTGTTCGAGAAAGCCGTCCCAGGCGTCATTGCCGTTTTCCGCCACCATCACCACTTGGGCGTCGGGCCACACGGTGGGCAGCATCGCCAGCAGGCGCTCGCGCATCAGCGGCTCATCTTCAGCGATCAGCACCCTGGTCATTTGCCGGCCGCCTCGCTCGGGATGATGATCTCGGCCACCACGCCCTGCGGCGCCTCGTGCAGCGTCACGCTGGCCGCTGCACCGTGGGCCAGCAGCAGGCGGTTGCGGGCGTTTTCCAGGCCAAGCCCGGCGCCGGGCTGGATGCCCAGGCCGATGCCGGAGTCCTCCACCTGAATCGACACGACGCCGTCGCGCCGCTGCGCCCGGACCGAGACCTCGCCGCCGCGCAGCGAAGGCTCGATGCCGTGCTTGATGGCGTTTTCGGCCAGCGTCAGCACGATCATGCTCGGCACGGCCAGCCCGGCCAGCGATTCGGGCAGGTCGAGGGTGAAGCGCAGGCGCTCGCCCAGCCTGGCCTTCATCACTGTGAGATAGGCTTCGACCAGCGCAAACTCCTTGCGCAGCGTGGCCTGGTCGCTGCGCATTTCGCTCAGGCTGGCGCGCAGGAAGGTGATCAGACTGGCCGTCAGTTCGGCGGCGCGCGGGGCATCTTTTTCGGCCAGCTGCTGCACCGCGCCGAGGGTGTTGAACAGGAAGTGCGGCTCGATCTGTGCGCGCAGCAGCCGCAGTTGCGACTCGCTCAATTCGCGCGCCAGGCGGTCGCGCTCGGCGTCCTGCCGCAATTGCACGGTGCGCGCTTCGTGCTGGCGGTTACGCATGACGACGATCAGCCTGAGGGGAATGCCGACCAGCAGGGCCGCGACCAATGCGCCGACCAGCATCCCGCCGGGGAAGGTGTCAAACAAGGCCTCGTTGACCGTCAGGTGCTGGAACTTGATCAGAAAACCGACCATCGCGAGCGCCAGGCCGATCACGAACAGCATCATCCCTGTGCCGTTCTGGCTTCGGCAGTTGTTTCGGCGATAGTTGAACCACACCGCCACCAGGCCGGCAGCGATCGCGAATCCCATCACGTTGACGACGCCGATCGCGGCGATCCAGCTCAGGCGCGGCACGACAACATGCAGCACTGCGCCAGCCAGAGTGAATCCCACGGCCAGCCGGGCAATGGCGGCGATCAGGCGCCAGCCGCGATATTTGAGCGAGAACTCAAGCAGTTGCTCGCGTTCGATGTCGGACAGGCGCGCCAGCGCATTGGCCAGATGCCTGCGATAACCTGGCGCCGTTTGCGCCGCGAACGCGGGATCGGCAAGCACCTTGAACTGCTCCTGTTCCCACTCCCGATACCAATTCACGATTGCGCGAAACATGGAGCTCTCCAAATGGCTGTCATGCAGAGCAGTCTAAGGAAACGAGGGCGCCGTGGGAAGCGCGAAGCGACGAGCGACGAATCGGCGGGAACGAAATACGATCCGGTCCCGCCGCGGGATTACTTCTTCTCGAACACCAGGTCCCACACGCCGTGACCGAGCTTGATGCCGCGGTTTTCGAACTTGGTCAGCGGACGGTAGGCCGGTTGCGGCGCGTAGCCTTCGGCGGTGTTCTTCAGCAGCGGCTCGCTGCCCAGCACCTCGAGCATCTGCACCGCGTAGTCTTCCCAGTCGGTCGCGCAGTGCAGGTAGCCGCCCGGCGCCAGCTTCTCGGCCAGCAGCCTGACGAATGGCGTTTGCAGCAGGCGGCGCTTGTTGTGGCGCGCCTTGTGCCAGGGGTCAGGGAAGAATACGTGGACGCCGGCCAGCGAAGCGTCGGGGATCATCTGGTTCAGCACTTCGACCGCGTCATGCTGGATCAGGCGCAGGTTAGTCAGGCCCTGCTCGCCGATCTGCTTGAGCAGGCTGCCGACGCCCGGGGTGTGCACTTCGACGCCGATGAAGTCCTTCTCCGGCATGCCCTTGGCGATGTGCGCGGTGGTGTCGCCCATGCCGAAACCGATCTCCAGGATCACCGGCGCCTTGCGGCCGAACGCCTGCTCGAAATCGAGCGGCGCCTTGGCGTACTCGATCAGGAACTTCGGCCCCAGTTCTTCCAGCGCGCGCGCCTGGGCGATCGACAGCCGGCCGGCACGAGTGACGAAGCTGCGGATGCGGTGTTCGGTGGGGTCGTACAGCATCGGGCGGCCGCTGCCGCTTGGAGGAGTTTCGGATGACATGGGGTGCGAAGGAAGAGAATAAGGTACGGCCGACATTATATCGCACCGCCTCTGCCGGAAAGCGGAACTGCCGGCTTGCAGGCCGTCGTACCCGCCCAGGCAGGTACGGCAGCTTGACTTGAAGGCATCATGGTCGGGTACGCGCGCCTGGATCCCGATCCCGCCGCGTCATCGTGCTGACACAATGCATCGCTATGCTCCAGGCAATCAACCCGTTTCGTTCGCCAACCTGGAGCCGCAAAAATGACCCCTGTCCCGACTGTGCCGCGCCGCCGCCTGCTGCAACTGCTCGCCGCCGCCCCCCTGCTGCCACTGTCATCGTTCAGCGCAGCGAGCCTGCTGTCCGGCTGCGGCGCCCAGGCCGGCATCGCCACCGCCGCGACGCCCGGCGCCGCAACGCTGGCCGGTGTGACCTTCAGCTCCATGCCGGCGCCCTCGCTGTCCAATCCCGCGGCGATGGCAACCACCAGCACGACCTCGGTCATGACCGCGCGCTTCAGCGACGCCAGCAAGATCGACTTCAAGCTGGCCTACCAGCCCTTCTTCATCACCGGAGACCTGGTCGCCGACGGCGCAGGCGGCAGGATCGTCGCCGGCGGCTACTACGACATCCACGGCGCGCCGATTATCGACGCCACCGTCGCCGGCAGGGAGCGCCAGTTTTTCTCCGACTCGCCGGACGGCACCTCGCTGCTCACCGTCCCGAACGCGAAAGCGGCCGGCGTGAAGGGCAATACCGTGTTCGCCGTGGTGCAGTTCGAGTACACCACCGGGGCGCAGGATGGCGTGACCGGCATGTACGGGCGTCTGCCGTCGCCGATCGCCGTGCTGACCCTCGATCAGGACCCGGCCACCGGCAAGCTGTCGCTGGTGAAGTACCACAACGTCGATACCTCCAGCGTGAACGGCCTGTGGATCACCTGCGGCGCCAGCCTGTCGCCGTGGGGGACCCACCTGTCCAGCGAGGAGTACGAACCCAACGCATTTACCGCCGCCACCGACGCGCAGTTCAAGGCCTTCAGCAAGAACCTGTACGGCAGCGAAACCGCGGCCAATCCCTACAACTACGGACACCTGCCGGAAGTGACGGTCAATGCTGACGGCACGGCGTCCATCAAAAAGCACTACTGCCTGGGGCGCATCTCGCACGAACTGGTGCAGGTCATGCCGGACAACCGCACTGTGATCATGGGCGACGACGCCACCAACAGCGGCTACTTCGTCTTCGTTGCCGAGAAGGAGAAGGACCTGTCGGCGGGTAGCCTGTATGTCGCCAGGGTCGGCGCCGGCTTCTCGCTCGATCCGACGGCCGCCGCGGCGCCGCTCTCCTGGATCAAGCTCGGGTCGGCCACCAGCGCGGAGGTCCGGGCCATGGCGGCGTCGCTGAAGCCGACCGACATCATGGACGTGCGCAGCGCTGACCCGCACGACGCGAGCTACACCAGGATCGCGGCGAGCGGGCGCATCGAATGGGTAAAGCTGGCGCCGGGCATGGAGAAGGCGGCGGCCTTCCTCGAGACCCATCGCTACGCGGCGCTGGTGGGCGCATCGATGGGCTTCACCAAGATGGAAGGCACGACCGTCAACATTCAGGACAAGATCGCCTACTCGGCGCTGCAGAACTGCCAGGGCTCGATGGTGGCGGGGAACGCGCTGAACGTGCCGGGCAACGGCGTGTCGATCCCGAAGGCGCTCGACGCGGGCGCGGTGATGATGCTGAACCTGAAGGGCGGCGCGAAGGACAGCGCCGGCGCGGCAATCGACAGCGAGTGGATGCCGGCCGATACGAAAGCGCTGCTGACGGGCGAGGACATCGCCGCCGACGCGCTGGGCAATACCGCCAATCCCGACAAGGTCGCCAATCCGGACAACCTGAAGTTCTCGGAGAAGATGCGCACGCTGTTCATCGGCGAGGACAGCAGCCAGCACGTCAACAACTTCCTGTGGGCGTACAACGTCGACACCAGGGTGCTGGCGCGGGTAATGTCGATTCCCGCCGGCGGCGAGTCGACCGGCCTGCACGCGGTCGATGAAATCAATGGCTGGACCTACATCATGAGCAACTTCCAGCATGCGGGCGACTGGGGCGCCATTCACGCCGTCGTCAAGCCGACGCTCGATCCGCTGATCCGGGCCAACTACAAGGACAAGTCAGGCGCCGCGGTGGGCTACCTGACCGGGGAATTGAGCCAGATCCGGCTGTCGAAGTAGTTCGCTCCCGCTTCAGCGCTGGGCGCGCTGCGGATCGAAGTCGCCGGGCGCCACGGTGCCGGCGATAGTGGCGCCTGCCGGAGCGCTCGGATAAAGCCAGCCAAACAGCAGCGTCGCCGCCGCGCCTCCCACCAACTGCGCCGCGATGAAACCGGGCGCATCGGCCGCGCGGATGCCGGCGAAGGTATCGCTCGCCGCCCGCGCGAGCGTCACGGCGGGATTGGCGAACGAAGTCGATGAGGTGAACCAATAGGCGGAGGTGATGTAGGCCGCAACCGCGAACGGCGTCACCGCGGGGCGGCTGCGCGAACATCCCATGATGACGCCGACCAGGCCGAAGGTGGCCACGCACTCGCTCCACCATTGCGCGCCGCCGGTGCGCACGTGCGCCGATGCGAAGAACACGGGCAGCGAAAACATCAGGTGCGCCGCAGCCACGCCGGCAAAGGCGCCGAGCAGTTGCACGCCGATGTAGGGCGCCACTTCGCGCGCCGGCATGTTGCCCTGCCACGCTTCGGACAAGGTGACCACCGGGTTGAAATGCGCGCCCGAGATGGTGCCGAACATCAGGATCAGCGCGACCAGCCCGGCGCCGGTGGCCAGCGCATTCGCCAGCAAGGCCAGAGCCACATTGCCCCCCGCGAGGCGCTCGGCCATGATGCCGGAGCCGACCACCACCGCCAGCAGCATGGCGCTGCCCAGGCCTTCCGCCACGAGGCGCTTCGCCACCGTCATACCGGCATCTCCCCGATTTTGCGAATTTCGTCATTGATGGCCGGCGTGTCGAATAGCTGTGGCGGCAAGCCGACGAAGGCATCGACCTTCCTGCGGATCTGTCGGCAGATGGTCTCGAACGCCGCGCGCTTCTGTTGTTCCGTACCCTCCACCGCGGCCGGGTCCTCGAAGCCCCAGTGTGCGGTCGCCGGATGGCCGGGCCAGAATGGACAGGTCTCGCCGGCCGCGTTGTCGCACACGGTGATGATGAAGTCCATCCGCGGCGCGCCGGGCGCGGCGAATTCGTCCCAGCTCTTGCTGCGCAGCTGGTCGACCGGATAGCCCATCTGCTGCACCTGTTCGATGGCGAACGGGTTCACCGTGCCGCCCGGCTTGCTGCCGGCGCTGAAGCCCTTGAAGCGGCCGGCGCCAAGCGTCGTCACCAGGGCTTCGGCCATGATGCTGCGCGCCGAATTGCCTGTGCATAGGAACAGCACGTTGTAGATCTTTTCATTCATGGTTCACCGCCTTGTTCAGTGAGGATTTTGCGCAGGCACACCGCCTGCGACGGGCACAGGGTGGAAAATTCCTGCGTGGACTGGATGGATGCGGGCGCTTGTGCGCGCGGCACGATGGCGTATCCGCGCCGCGCGAAAAAGTCGGCCGCGGTCGTCGTCAGCAGGTACAGCGCTTCAACGCCTGCATCGCGCGACCTGCGCTCGAGGGCGTCGACCAGTTCGCCGCCGAGCCCGGCACTGCGGCGTTCCGGGCTCACGGCGAGCGAACGCAGCAGGCCGACCTTTCCAAAGCGCTCGAGGCCGATCACGCCAAGCAGGGACCGGCTTTCCATGGCGACGATGAATTCGCCCATGCCGCCGGGGTGTAGGTCTTCGTGCGGCAGCTTGCAGGCGCCGAGCAATGCGATCGCGGCGTCGAAGTCCTGTTCCGTGGCGGACCGCATCAGCAACATTGGCTCTTTGGCGCACAGCATGCGGCGGCCGCCTTCGCCTTGACGGCCGGCACGCAACAAGCCTCGCCGGCGCCGGGCTCGGTTGCGGCCGCGCCAAACACCGGGATCGTATCGAGCGTATGGAAGGTTTCCCAGGCAATGCCCGCGGGATCGTTGACCCAGTACTTGTCGGACTTGGCGTAGCAGCACGCCGCGCCCTCTTCCGTTTCGACCTCGCCCTGCAGCGCTTGCAGGCGACCATGCATCTCGCCGAGTTCCTCGGCCGATTCGACCTGGATGCCCAGGTGATTCACGCCAACTGCCGCGCCGCGTTGCGAAATGGCGAAATTGACGCGCGGATCGTCGAGCGCCCATTTCGCGTAGTCAGGCTTGACCACGGTGGGCGGCGAGGCAAACATGCCGGAGTAAAACCGGATGCTGTCGGCAAGATCGGCGACGGATACGTGAACGTGCAAGCGTTTCATGAGCAGACTCCTTGGTTGGTGGGACAGGTGGCGCTGCCAGCGGGCGAACACGGATTGCCGCCGCAGCAGTTTTCAGTCAAAAAGCCAATCAGGTCGTTCATCGTGCCGAAACTGGCCGTGTAGATCAGCGAGCGCCCGGCCTTGGTGGGCGACACCAAGCCGGCGTGCGTCAACTCCTTCAAATGGAATGACAGCGACGACGGCGGAATGGCGAGGTGTTCGGCGATGCGAGTGGCCGGCATGCCTTCCGTTCCGGCTTGCACCAGCAGGCGAAACACGGCGAGGCGCGATTCCTGGGCCAGTGCGTTCAGGGCCACGATGGCTTCTTTGTTTTCCATTGCGTCGGTGCCTTTGCAATTAACGATACTTCGATAATAATGGAAGTATCGAATCATTGTCAAGGGTCGTGCGCAAATCGCTTGTCTGCGGAGGGAAAAACCGAAAGGGGGACATGCTGGCGGCGCTGCACGACAAACTTTAGCCGGGAGATGGAGCGGGTGAAGGGAATCGAACCCTCGTCGTAAGCTTGGGAAGCTTCTGCTCTACCATTGAGCTACACCCGCGTAGCCCGCATTCTACGCGGATTCTGGCGACTTTGACAAAATTCCGATACGCACGTTCTCGGCCCGCACCCGTTCGGTATTGCGGCCCAAGCCGCCTCAATGGATCGGGACTACCTGGGAGGCGCACGCGAACGCGCGCAGGTTCAACGTGGGCCTGGGTCGAACCGCGGCCGTCCGGCATTGGCCGGCAAGCCGTTCGCCGGCGCGCGGACTACGTCCAAATTGGGTTAAGCACCCCGCGATATTCGGAGCGCAAGCGCATATCGCGCAGGAAGAAACCGCGCGTAGCTCCAGGGTCGAACGCCCCCGGCGGCGGCCGTCCTGCCGTCCTCTCAACGGCTGGTCAGCAACCGCACAACTTCCGTACCCGAGGTCTCGCCCTGCGCCGTCAGGTGCGGCACCACCATCAGCATTTCGCCGGTGACCTCGTCGAAATCGCTGCGGTTGAGCGTCATTTTCAGCGACATGTCGGTGGCGACGAAGGTGTTCGGCGACGAGGCGACGAGCATCTTGCGCTGGCCGTCATTGACCGCGGCATACATGCGGTTGCCATACACGCGCAGCCGCATCGTCTGGCCATTCGACAAATCGTACATGCCCTTGTACACATCAAGATCCTGCGCGGACATCTGATACCTGTGTTCGGGAAGCACAATCTGGTATCCCGTAATGCGAACCGATGGATCTGGCTCCGTCTGCGCCGCCGCCCCCAGCGCAAGCATTCCCAGAAAGGTTGAAATCAGCAGCTTTTTCATCATAGCCTCCGGCGTCATGCACTCAACAATCGGGTCGATACAATGTTGCAACCCGTCGGTGCGACCATTTTTTCGCGATCCCACTGTGTTAAATATAGTCCGCATTCGCGCCGGCGCACGTGTTTTTTTGATAAGGCAAAAATACGCTACCTCGACTGGAGAGCACCGCGGTCCACTGCCGAGATTGTTAAATTCCGAAATCCCGATGCAGGCGGATCAATCCTCCGCGGGCTTAGTTTTCGCTTTTCATTTGCAGTAATTGCTGCGCCTGCCTGAGACCGTCAACCATCACCGCCATCGCCTGCTGTTTCGACGCCTCGTCGGGCACCCGCAATACAAACGAGGGGTGATACACGGTGATGACCCAGCGCCCGTCGTGCCGGATCGGCTTGCCGATGGTGTCCTTCAGCGTGACGTTGCCCGTGCCCAGCACCGACTTGAGCGCCGTGCTGCCGAGCGCGACGATCACGTCCGGCTTCACCTGCGCCAGCTCCTGGTCGAGCCAGTAACTGCACGCCTCGATCTCGCGCTGCGCCGGCGTCTTGTGCAGCCGCCGCTTGCCGCGCGGCTCCCACTTGAAATGCTTGACGGCGTTGGTCAGGTAGATCGTGCGGCGGTCCAGGCCGGCGTCGCGCAGCACCTGGTCCAGCAACTGGCCGGCCGGACCGACGAACGGTTCGCCCGCAAGGTCTTCCTGGTCGCCTGGCTGCTCCCCGACGAGCATGATGCGCGCGTGTGCCGGCCCGGCGCCGCCCACCGCCTGCGTGGCGTGCTGCCACAGCTCGCAGCGACGGCATTCGTCC
This sequence comes from Massilia sp. R2A-15, assembly GCF_030704305.1. Taxonomy (NCBI): domain Bacteria; kingdom Pseudomonadati; phylum Pseudomonadota; class Betaproteobacteria; order Burkholderiales; family Oxalobacteraceae; genus Massilia; species Massilia sp. R2A-15. Next base: position 3,974,274 of record NZ_CP131935.1, read on the forward strand.
AGCGTCGACGGCGCCTGGCGCTGCGGCTGCGCCTTGTCGGCGGCAATCGGGATCGTCGTGCCGCGGCGCTGCCCGACCGCTTCGGCCTGGCCAGTGCGCCGCGCGCCGGCCGCCGCCTGGCTGACCATCTGCGGCACCACGCTGCCTTCGGGCAGGTGCTTCCAGAAGCGCGAGGGAATATGGCTGCGCATCAGCCCGGCATTCAGGCGCGCCGGATTGAAAATGCTGCGGTAGTAGGTGAGCCACAGCGCCTCGCCGGCATCGTCGAGGTCGGCCGCGCTGCTCACCAGCGGGCCGGTGTTGTGCAGGGTTTCGCCGTCCCACAGCACGCTCGCGTCCGGCGTGGCGATCATCCAGCTGATGCGGCCCATGCGGCTGACGAAATGCTGGGCCACTTGCGGCAGCACGTCGTGGGCCGGCTCGAACCAGGCGACGAAACGCGGCGCGCCCGCCGCTTCGGGACGCTCGCGGAAGCGGATGTAGGCATGCATGTCATGTTCTTCGCGGTGCACCGCCTTGACCATCGCGTGCAGCCGGGCGCCGTCTTCGTCGGCCGGCGACAGCACGACCTGGTCGCCATGCTGCCAGCGCCAGACCACGCGGTACAGGAATGCCCAGCGGTCCGGCACGCGGCAGCACGCCGCGCTTTGCAGCATGTCCATCAGCTTGCGCGGCAGGTGCATCACCGGCCTGGCCTGGCGCAGGTCGATGGCATGCGCCGCCTCGTGCGGATCGGCCGGAGCCCCGGCGAACAGGTCGGCCTCGTCGCGCTGACCGATCCATTTGACCGCGTGCGGCGCAATGTCGAACGCCAGCAGTTCGCGCGCCGCCTCGCGCCATTCGGCGAAACCGGCTACCAGCAAGGGTTGGCCGGCGCTGGCGGCGACGGCCGCGTTTATGCTGCCCGCAGTTCCGGCCATAGGTTCATCTGCTGCGGCGCTTCGGCCAGCGAACGCCGCAACACCTCCGAGGATGCCGCTCCGCGCACCGGCGAATAGTCGGCGGTGACGATGAAGGGCGCGATTTTTTTCATGCTGCAGCGTAGCCGGACAAGGTCGGCGTAGCGGATCCGGCGCAGCCGCCGCAGCTCGACGATGCGCTTGGCGTTGCGCAGGCCAATGCCCGGCACGCGCGCGATCATGCTCGCGTCTGCCAGGTTCAGGTCCAGGGGAAAATGCTCGCGGTTGGCCAGCGCCCATGCCAGCTTGGGGTCGATGTCGAGCGCCAGGTTGCCGCCGCTGGCAGGCAGCAATTCGCTGGCGACGAAGCCGTAGCTGCGCAGCAGGAAGTCGGCTTGGTACAGCCGGTGTTCGCGCAGCATCGGCGGCGGCGCCAGCGGCACGCTGCCGGGACTTTGCGGGATCGGGCTGAAGGCGGAGTAGTAGACGCGCTTGAGCTTGTAGCTGGTGTACAGCGTCTCGGCCGTCGACAGGATGGTCTGGTCGTCGCTGGCGTCGGCGCCGACGATCATCTGGGTGCTCTGCCCGGCCGGCGCGAACTTCGGCGACCTGGGCTCCTCGGCCTTTTCGTCGAGCCGGCGCCGGATCGATCCCATCGCCAGCTTGATCGTGTGCACGCTTTTTTCGGGCGCCAGCTTTTCGACGCTGGCCTGGGTCGGCAGCTCGATGTTGACGCTGAGGCGGTCGGCGTACTTGCCGGCGGCGGCAATCAGGGCGGGATCGGCGTCGGGAATGGTCTTGAGGTGGATGTAGCCACGGAAGTTGTGCACTTCGCGCAGCTGGCGCGCGATATGGACCAGCTGCTCCATCGTGTAGTCGGCCGAACGGATGATGCCGGAGCTGAGGAACAGTCCGTCGATGTAGTTGCGCAGGTAAAAGTCGACGGTGAGCTTGACCACTTCGTCCACCGAAAAGCGCGCGCGCGGGACGTTCGACGTGCGGCGGTTGACGCAGTACTGGCAGTCGTAAATGCAGAAGTTGGTCAGCAGGATCTTGAGCAGGGAAACGCAGCGGCCGTCCGGCGTGTAGCTGTGGCAGATGCCCATGCCGCTGGTGGCGCCGATGCCGTCCTTGCCCTCGGACGAGCGCTTGGGCGCACCGCTGCTGGCGCAGGAGGCGTCGTATTTCGCTGCGTCAGCGAGGATTTCCAGCTTGTCGGTCAGGTCCATCGGCTTCAGTGATAACTGTATGTTTATACAGCATACTACACCAAAGGCGACGGGGTGGCGCGCGATTGGACGGCTTTATGTCCAGGACGACTGAAAGACAACACATGGGAACAAACCCGCTGGATCAGCGAATTTCATATTGGCGTCCATGGCAAACCCGTCCCGCGACGAATCGAAAGAGGCTATGTCATGCGGCGCGCGGCTGCGCGTGGTCGTGCTCGAACTGCGCGCGCTGCGCAGCATCCATGCGCGCTGCGGCCTGCCGGGCGTAGCGTTCGGCGGCGTCGATGCCGCCCTGCGCGGCGCGCTGCAGCCACAGCGACGCTTCGAGAGCGTCCGCCGCCACACCCTGCCCGGTCAGGTACATCAGGCCGACATTGAACTGGGCGCGCGCGTGGCCCTGGCGGGCGGCGCACAGGTACCAGTAATGGGCCGCCGCGTAATCGCGCGGCACGCCCTGGCCGTTGTCATGGCGCAGGCCCAGCGCGAACTGCGCCAGCGCGTGCCCGCGTTCGGCCGCCTTCATGTACCAGCCGCCGGCCTGGTCGCTTTCGGCATCGTCGAGGTCGAACATGGTGCCGACCTTGTACTGGGCCGCCGGATATTCCTGTTCGGCCGCGCGCAGATACCATTTCAGCGCGGCCTCGACATCCTGCTCCACGCCTGTGCCGTTCTCGAAGCACAGGGCGAGGTCGAACTGGGCGCGCAGGTGGCCCTGCTCCGCGGCCTTGCGATACCACTGGAAGGCTTCGGCGCGATCGGCTGCGACGCCGCTGCCGCTGTCGTGCAGCTGCGCCAGGTGGTACTGGGCGCTGGCGAAGCCTTGCTCGGCGGCCTTGCGGTACCAGCGCGCGGCCTGCGCGAAATCCTGGGCGACGCCCTGGCCGAATTCGTGGCGCAGGCCGAGGTTGTCCTGCGCGCCGGCGTGGCCCTGTTCGGCGGCCTCGCGGAACCAGACCAGCGCCAGCGCGGCGTCGCGCTCGACGCCCTGTCCGTTATCGTAAATGAGGCCGAGGTTGAACTGCGAACTCGCGTGGCCCTGTTCGGCCGCGCGGCGGTACCAGCCGATCGCCTTCTGGATGTCCTGCGCCACATCCTGTCCCTGCTCGTAGCGCAGCGCCAGATTGAACTGGGCCGGCGCGTAGCCTTGCTCGGCGGCCTTGCGGTACCAGGACACCGCCTGGTGCGCGTCGCGCTGCACGCCCTGGCCGTTGTCGTAGCGCAGGCCGAGGTTGAACTGGGCGCGCGCATAGCCCTGCTCGGCCGCCTTGCGGTACCAAGCGATCGCCTGCTGCAGGTCCTGCGGCACGCCTTTCCCGGTCTCGTACATCATGCCCAGGTTGTTCTGCGCGCCGGCATCGCCCTGCGAGGCGGCCTTGCTGAACCAGTGCATCGCCTGCTGCGGATCCTGCGCCACGCCCTGCCCCTTGGCGTACAGCCAGCCCAAGTTGTACTGGGCCGCGGCGTAACCCTGTTCGGCGGCGCGCTGGTACCACTGGACCGCCATCTGGTAATCCTGGCCGACGCCCTGGCCCTTCTGGTACATCACGCCGAGGTTGTATTGGGCCTGTTCGAGGCCGGAGGTGGCCGCCATGCGGTACCAGGCGACGGCCAGCTCGAAGTTCTGCGGCACGCCCTGGCCATTGACGTACATGAAGCCCAGGCTGTGCTGGGCGTTGGCGACGCCGCGTTCGGCCAGCGCCTTGACGCGCAAGAATTCGGCGGTGTGCCTGGACGGCGTGCGCGCGGATGCCGGATCCTTGTACATGGCCGCGCGCGGGTTCAGGACTGCATCGAGGCGAGCTGCGGCGCCTGATGCTGCGGCGCGCCGATGTCCTGCACGCGCAGCAGGTCCATGAAATTCGACAGGGCGATCGGGCGGTGATACAGGTAGCCCTGCATGGTCAGGCAGCCGTTGGCCTTCAGGTAGCGCGCCTGGATATCGGTCTCGACGCCTTCGGCGATCAGGTGCAGGCCGAGGCCGCGCGCGATCGAGATGATCGCCAGGATCACCGGATAGTGGCCATGCTCGTCGTGGATCTCCTTGACGAAGGACTGGTCGATCTTGATCGTGTGGATCGGGAAGCGGTGCAGGTAGGACAGCGACGAGTAGCCGGTGCCAAAGTCGTCGATCGCCACCGACACGCCGAGCTGGCACAGTTTGTTGAGCTGCTCGATCGCGTACTGCGGATTGCGGATGCAGATGTTCTCGGTGATCTCGACTTCGATCTGGGCCGGCGAAATCCCGTAGCGCACCAGGGCGCCGCGCATCTTCTCGAAGAAGTCGCCGCGGTCGAGGTATTGCGGCGACAGGTTCAGCGACAGGCGGATCGATTCGCCGCCCTGCGCGTTCCACTGCAGCATATCGCGGCACAGGGCGCCGATCATCCAGTCCGAGATCGGCAGCATCAGGCCGTTCTCTTCGGCGAACGGCAGGAACTCGCCGGCCGTCAGCAGGCCGCGCTGCGGATGGTTCCAGCGCATCAGGCCTTCGGCGCCGATGATGCGGCCGGTGATCACGTCCATCTGCGGCTGGTAGTACATCTCCAGCTCGTTCTGCTCGAGCGCCTTGCGCAGGCTCTGCTCGAGCGCGATCTTCTGGTGCGACACGTCCAGCATCGAGTTGTGATAGAAGCTGTGGCCGTTCTTGCCGAGCGCCTTGACCTGGTACATCGCGATGTCGGCGTGGCGCAGCAGCTCGTCGATCGATTCGCCGTCGCCCGGATAGATGGCGATGCCGATACTGGCCGAGATGTGCACTTCGTGGCCGTCCAGGTCGAACGGCTTGTGCAGGCATTCGAGGAACTTGTCGGCGATGCGCTTGGCGTCCTCGCGGTCGCGCAGCTCGGGCAGCACGATGGTGAATTCGTCGCCGCCCTGGCGCGCCAGCGTGTCGCCGCGGCGCAGGCAGTCCTTCAGGCGCACCGACACCTGCTGCAGCAGCTCGTCGCCCTTGACGTGGCCCAGCGTGTCGTTGACCAGCTTGAAGCGGTCCAGGTCGATGAACATGACGGCCAGCTCGGTCATCTTGCGCTTGGCCTGGATCACGGCCAAGCCCAGGCGGTCCTTAAACAGCATGCGGTTCGGCAGGTCGGTCAGGATGTCGTGGTAGGCCTGGTAGGAGATCACTTCCTCGGCGCGCTTGCGGTCGGTGATGTCGCGCGCCACGCCGTAGGTGCCGAAGAATTCGAGCTTCTTGACCTCGTGGTCGGGGACGTGCATGCCGATCGAATTGAGCGAGATCGTCATCAGGGTGTTGTTGAAGGTGCGGTCCTGGTTGCCGCCGGCGTGGCACTTCAGCCGCAGTTCGACGTTGCGCGAGGCGCGCTCGTCGACGCGGCGCTCGTTGAACACGTAGCGCGCGCGCTCCAGGTCTTCCTCGTGCACCAGGATCGAGTAGTGTTTGCCGATCAGGTCTTCGCGCGCGAAGCCGAGCAGCTGGTAGGCGCGGTCGTTGACGAAGGTGAACTTGCCCTCGTGGTTGAGGGTGTAGATGATGTCGGGCGAGCTGTCGACCAGGTAGCGGTACAGCTTTTCCGAGTTCTCCAGCTGCGAAGCGATGCGCATGTTGGCCGACGCCAGGGCGCGCTGCTGCAGCGCGTTGGCGACGGTCTTGAGCAGCTCCTCGCGGCTGTAGGGCTTGCGCAGGTAATCGTAGGCGCCGCGCTTGAGGGCGCCGATCGCCGCCTCGATCCCCACTTCGCCGCTCATCACGATGACGTCGGCGTCGATGCCGCGGTCGTTGATGAAGTCCATGATGTCATGGCCGCTCATGTCGGGCAGGCGCAGGTCGAGCAGCACCAGGTCGAAGCGCACGCGCGACAGGTGCGCCAGCGCTTCCTTGCCGCAGGACGCCGTGACCAGGTGGTAGTCGCGGTCGCGCAGCAGTTCGTACAGGGACGACAGCAGGCGCGGCTCGTCGTCGACCAGCAGCAGCCGCGGCATCGCGTCCTGCTCGAAATGCGGCGGCACGACGGGTGCGTCCTGGGCTGGTTCGATTGCCGGGTCTACGCTGGCAGCGGTCGCGTTCATCATCGCCTTAAACTGAGTCCATCGCCCGCGGCTTGGCGCCGGCGGCCGTAGTTGCGCCGTGTGCTGGCAGCAGAATTTCGAAAGTAGTGCCGGCGCGGCCGCTGCGGCACGAGATCAGGCCGCCGATCTTCTTCACCAGTCCATGCACGATCGACAGGCCGAGGCCGTGGTGGGCGCCGTCCTTGGTGCTACGCACCGGCGAGAACAAGTTGGCCAGCACGTCCTGCGACAGGCCGGGGCCGTTGTCGGAGACGACCAGTTCGACGTACAGCGCGCGCTCGCGGTTGACGTGTCCGCGGTTGGCGATTTCGATGCGTCCGTGGCTGCCGAGCGCCTCGACGGCGTTCTTGACCAGGTTGACCAGGATCTGCTTGAGCACATCGGCGTCGCCTTCGATCTCGGCGGCGTCGTCGGCCATGCTGGCGGTGATCTGCACGCCGGCCGGCACGAACTCGGTGGCGCGGAACAGGCGCAGCACGTCGTCCACCACGCTGGCGACATTGGTGGCGCGCGGCGACTCGGTCGGCTTGAGGTCGGCCAGGCCGTTGATCAATTGGCCGACGCGGTCGATCTCTTCGTTCAGGATCGACATCTCGCCGACCACCGGCTCGCGCTTGGCAAGCTTTCCATCGAGGACACTGAGGTAGTTCTTGATGATCGACAGCGGGTTGTTCACTTCATGCACCACGCGGCGCGACGCTTCGCGGTATTCCTCGGCGACGTGGGCGATTTGGCGCCGCGCGTGGCCGCGCTCGGACAATGCGGTTTCCAGCGCGCTCGCCGCCTGGCTGCCGAAGGCCTGCATGAAGCGCTCGCGCTTCTGGCAGTTGGGCACCTGCCACGCGGCCAGCCCGCCGATCATCACGCCCAGGCAGCGCCCGCCCGCGACCAGCGGCAGGCACACCAGGCTGTCGGTGCCGAGCATGCGGAACAGCTGTTCTTCGGCCAGGCCCAGCGACTGCGCGTCGCGCTTGACGAAGGCGGTGCGGCGCTCGAGGGCCGCTTCGGCGACCACGCCGCCGCGCGTGAGGGGAATCGAGAATTCGGCGATGCGCTGGCGCTCGCCGGTGGGCATGCCGACCAGCGCGTGGCCGGTCGGGTTTTCCAGCAGGACGACGGTGTTGTCGAAGTCGAACAGGATGCGCGCCGAGCGCGTCATCGATTCGAGCAGGCCGTTCTCGCCCTGCTGGCGGGCGAAGGACTGGCCCACTTCGGACACCAGCACCAGGTTGCGCACTTCCTCGGACAGGCGCTGGCGCACCGGGTCCATCGGCGTGGCCGGCGCAAAGGCCGGCGGGGCGACGATGTCGTCGGCGCCTTCGAGGTCGATGCCCAGCTGCGCGGCGGCTTTTTCGACCTGGCGCGCGGCGGCGGCGCCGATCGCGTCGATGTCATCCTGCTCCAGCCCGCACAGGCGCGCGCCGTCGGCGATCGCCTCATCGTCCGGCCCGTGGGTGGCCATCAAGTGCGCCAGGCGCACGATGCGGATCAGGGGATGCGCCGATTCGAGGCGCGCGGAGGGCTCGTGGTGATACAGCACGGAGTCGGCCAGGAAGGAGTCGAGGTGCCAGCGTTCGATCAGCCAAGCCCCCGCTTCCGAATGGGTGATCTGCAAGGTGCGCTGTTCGACCGCGCACAGGTCTTCGTCGTCGCGCGCGCCGAAGTTGAAGGCGTATTCCTTCGGCGCGGTGGCCAGCAGCGCGAGGCGGCCGACGTTGTGCAGCAGGCCGGCCAGGTAGGCCTCCTCGACGTGCGGGTACTCCATCCGTCCGGCCAGGTCGCGCGCGATGAAAGCGGCGCCCAGCGAGTTTTTCCAGAAGCCGCGCAGGTCGGTGCTGCCGGAGTGCGGGAAGTTGTTGAAGGTCTGGAAAACCGACTCGCTGATCACCAGCGTCTTGATCATGTCGGTGCCGAGCGCGATCAGGGACTGCTCGAGGCCGACCGCGCGGCTGGCGCGATGATAGGCCGAGCTGTTGGCGACCGCGAGGATCTTGCTGGTCATGCCGGCGTCGTTCGAGATCAGCGCCGCCAGTTCGGCCATGCCCAGGTCGTCGGCCTGCAAGTGCTCGATCAACTTGATGAGTATCTGCGGCATTGCCGGCAGACGGGCAATCAATAGCCGATTGCGAATATCATGGTCTGATTGATGCATTATCTCAGCACAGCCGCCAATGTCTTAGGTTTCCAGGTGGCGCCTTCCGAGAAAGCGGCCACGACGTTTTTATTGTCGAAACATCGAACAAGGCAATGTTTCGGGCCCTATTCGGGTATTTAATACAACGATCTTAACATATATACACGAAAATTCCATTTGGGAATTTTAAATTCCAAAAAAATTTTCCTGTTTGCCACACTTGTCGGATATTTACTTGGCAACTTGGGCGGAGATCATGCGCCGGTATTGGCGCGACGTCAACCATAACCCCAGCGCGGCAAGGCCAAAGCCCAGCTGTCCCAGCGCCAGCCACAGCACCGAATGCGACAGGAAGGGCGCGATCACGCCGGCCACCAGCGCGCCCGCCAGGGTCACGGCGAACGACTGGCATGAGGCGACGGTGCCGCGGATGTGCGGGAACAGGTCGAGCGTGAGCAGGGTGGCGCCGGGCGCGACGATCGACATGCCGAAGGTGTAGAAGAACATCGGCAGCACCGACCACGGAATCGCCGGCGGGAAGAACAAGTGGTAGCCGACGTTGGCCGCGGCGGCGGCGATCAGGAAGCAGAAGCCGATGCCGATCTGGCGCGCGAAGGTCATGCGCCCCGCCACCCGGTTGGCCACCAGCGCGCCGAGGAAGATGCCGGACACGCTGGGCACGAACAGCCACGCGAACTGGTCGGGGCCGAGGTGCAGGTGTACAGGCAGCATCACGGGCGCCGCGGTGATGAACAGGAACAGGCCGCAGAAATTGAAGGCGACCACGCCGGACTTCATGTGGAACAGCGGCGAGCGGAAGATGGCGCTGTAGTTCTTCGCCACGTAGCCGGGATTGAAGGGCTGGCGCTGGCCAGGCGGCAGCGTTTCGGGCAGGTAGCGCCAGCAGACCGCGAACAGCAGCAGCGAATACACCAGCAGGAACAGGAAGATCACGCGCCAGTCGAGGTACTTGACGATCAGGCCGCCCAGCACCGGCGCGACCGCGGGCGCGATGGAAAAGATCATCGTCACCATCGACAGCAGGCGCGCGGCCGGCGCATCGGAATACAGGTCGCGGATTATCGCGCGTCCCACCACCACGCCGGCGCCCGCCGACACGCCCTGCATGATGCGGAACACCCACAGGTAGTGCACCGAATGCGAAGCGGCGCAGCCAAAGGTGCCGACCGCGAACACCAGCATCGCCACCAGGATCACGTTGCGGCGCCCGAAGGCGTCCGACAGCGCGCCGTGCCACAGCACCATCCCTGCAAACGCCAGCAGGTAGGCCGACAGCGTCTGCTGCATTTCGATCGCGTTGGCGTGCAGGTCGGCCTGAATGTCAGGGAAGGCCGGCAGGTAGGCGTCGATCGCGAACGGGCCGAGCATCGACAGCGCGGCCAGCAGCGCGGCGAGCGCGCCGGCGCCGAGCACCGGCCGCTTGTGGACCGGGGGCAGCGGCACCGGGACCACCGGGTCCTTCGGCAGATTGGACGGCGTCGAAGTCGGCAGCATCGGTCAGGCCTGCTTCGGCTTGGCTTCCTCGCGGCGGTTGTAGCCGGCCACCATGTCGAAGCGGAACAGGCGGCATTCCAGCGCGCCGTTGAAGAACGGCGTCTTGCGCGCTTCCTTCAGGCGCAGCAGCTTCGGCAGCGACAGGTCGGCGGTGAACAGGAACACGGTCCAGCCGGCGAAACGCTGCTTGAGCGTGGTGCCGAGCGCGGAGTAGAACGCCACCGACATCTCGTCGGCCGGCACGGTGCTGTCGCCGCGCACGCCGATCCGCTCGCCGTACGGCGGGTTGGTCAAGAGGATGCCCGGCTGCTCGGTCGGCGGCTTGACTTCCTGCGCCTCGATCTGCTTGAGCGGCACGTCGAACATGATGCCGGCCACCTTCAGGTTATGGCGCGTCATCGCCACCATGTCGCCGGAGATGTCGCTGCCGAAAATGGTCGGCGAGGACGGCAGCGGGTTCGGCTTGATGGCGTTTTTCAGCGCCTGCCATGGCTCGGGCACGAAGCTGTTGAATTTTTCGAAGGCGAAGCTGCGGCGCGCGCCGGGCGGAATGCCCTGCACCATCTGCGCCGCTTCGACGAGGATGGTGCCGGAGCCGCACATCGGATCGAACAGCACCGTGCCAGGCTTCCAGCCCGACACGCGCAGCATGCCGGCGGCGAGATTCTCGCGCAGCGGCGCGTCGCCCGTCTCTTCGCGCCAGCCGCGCTTGAACAGCGCTTCGCCGGAGGTGTCGAGGTAGATCGTGAAGTTGCGCTGGTCGAGGAAGCCGACGATGCGGATGTCCGGCTCCTGCGTGTTGACCGAGGGGCGCTTGTTGAACTGGTCGCGGAAGCGGTCGCACACGGCGTCCTTGATCTTCAGCGTGGTGAATTCGAGGCTCTTCAACGGTGACTTGATCGCGGTGACGTCGACACGAATCGTGTGGTCCACGCCGAACCAGTCTTCCCACGGCTGCTGCAGCGTGAGGTCGTAGATGTCGTTTTCGTTGTCGTAGCTGGAGTGCCCCATGCGCATCAGCACGCGCGAGGCGATGCGCGAGTGCAGGTTGATGCGGTAGGAGTCATGCAAGTGGCCCGAGCAATGCACGCCGCCCGGCACCTGGTTGTGCACCTTCATGGTGGTGCTTTGAAGGGCGATTTCGCCCAGTTCTTCGGCCAGCGCCGCTTCCATGCCGCGCGGGCAAGGACAGAAAAATGATGCCATAAGGTGTACCCTTTATCCGTTAAAAAAGTGAATGTGAAGGGACGGCGCCGCCGCCATCCCAAGGCGGGGTCAGGTCCGGCGGACCTGACCCCATGTTCCATCAAGGCTTCTGCAAAGCCCGTTCCACAAAATCGAGCCGGTCCTGGCCCCAGTAGCCTTCGCCATCGACCACGTACCACGGCGCGCCGAACACGTTGGCGGCCAGCGCGTCGTTGGTGTTGCTGTCGTACTCCGCTTGCACGCCGGCCGTCTGCGCGGACTTGACCAGCATGGCGCCGTCGAAGCCGCAGCTGTTGGCGATTTGCGCCAGCACGGCGTCGTCGGAGATGTTCTTGTCGTCAGCCCACTGCGCGCGCATCACGGCGCTCGCCAGGTCCAGCGCCGCGTCGCCGCCAAGCGCCGTGCGCGCGGCGATGATCAGCTTTGCGGACGGATCGGCCGGCACCGGGAAAAACGCCGGCTGCGCATTGAGCGGGATGTTCAGGTGCTGCGACCAGCGCGCCAGTTCAACCAGCCGGTAGGCCTGGCGCTGCGGCGCGCGCTTGGCGAGCGGCAGGCCGCCCGACGCGGCGAATACGCGGCCCACGTCGAAGGGCTTGACGTCGACGCGGGCGCCGGCGGCCCGCGCGATCGCGACGAAGCGCTCGTGCCCGAGGTAGGTCCACGGCGACTGGGGGGCCAGGAAGTACTGGATGGTCTTGCTCATCGCAGCTCCGTCAGAAAGGTTTGACGACAACGAGGATCGTGATGGCCAGCAGCAGCAGCACAGGCACTTCGTTGAACCAGCGGTACCAGGCGTGCGAGCGGCGGTTTTCGCCGTTTTCGAATTTTTTCAGCAGCGACCCACATGCATGATGGTAGCCGATTGCGAAGATCACGAGCGCGAGCTTGGCATGCAGCCAGCCGCCCTTGAAGCCGTAGCCGAGCCACATCCACACGCCCAGCACCAGGGCCGGGACCATCAGCATGGAAGTGAAGCGGTACAGCTTGCGCGCCATCAGCAGCAGGCGCGCGGTGGCGACCGTTTCAGTTTCCATGGCGAGGTTGACGAAGATGCGCGGCAGGTAGAACAGGCCGGCGAACCAGGAGGCGACGAAGACGATGTGAAAGGCTTTGATCCAGAGCATAGGGTTCCAGGTGGGGTCAACTGCGCACTTCGCCGTGTCCGAACACGACGTACTTCAACGAGGTCAGGCCTTCCAGTCCGACCGGGCCGCGGGCGTGCAGCTTGTCGTTGGAGATGCCGATTTCGGCGCCGAGGCCGTATTCGAAACCGTCGGCAAAACGCGTCGATGCGTTGACCATCACGGAAGCGGAATCGACTTCGCGCAGGAAGCGCAGCGCGTCGCTGTAGTCTTCGGTGACGATGGCGTCGGTGTGGTGCGACGAATATTCGTTGATATGTTCGATGGCCTCGTCGATGCCGCCAACCACCTTGATGGCGAGGATCGGTGCGACATATTCGGTGCGCCAGTCTTCCTCGGTGGCGGCGACCAGGTGCGGGTAGCCGGCCAGGATGGCCATCGATTCCGGATCGGCGCGCAGCTCGATTTCCTTTTCGGCGTACAGCGCGGCCAGCTGCGGCAGCACGGTGGCGGCGGTGGCGCGGTCGACCAGCAGCGTCTCCATCGTGTTGCAGGTGCCGTAGCGGTGGCACTTGGCGTTGAAGGCGATCGGCAGCGCCTTGGCCAAATCGGCCTTCGCGTCGATGTAGACGTGGCAAATGCCGTCCAGGTGCTTGATCATCGGGACGGTGGCTTCCTTCATCAGGCGCTCGATCAGGCCCTTGCCGCCGCGCGGCACGATGACGTCGACGTGCTGCGGCATGGTGATCAAGGCGCCGACGGCGGCGCGGTCGGTGGTGTCGACCACCTGCACGCCGTGCTGCGGCAGGCCGGCGCCGGCCAGGCCTTCGGCGACGATGGCGGCCAGCGCGCGGTTGCATTCGATCGCCTCGGAGCCGCCGCGCAGGATGGTGGCGTTGCCGCTCTTGATGCACAGGCCGGCCGCATCGACCGTCACGTTCGGGCGCGCTTCGTAGATGATGCCGATGACGCCCAGCGGCACGCGCATCTGGCCGACCTGGATGCCGCTCGGGCGGAACTTCATGTTGGAGATTTCGCCGATCGGGTCGGGCAGCGCGACCATCTGGCGCAGGCCTTCGACCATCGTGGCGATCGCCTTGTCGGACAGCTCCAGGCGGTCGACCATCGCCGGCGCCAGGCCGGCCGCGCGGGCGGCGTCGAGGTCGCGGCCGTTGGCGGCGCGCAGCTTGGCGCTGTCGCGCACAATCGCGTCGGCGATCAGCAGCAGCGCGCGGTTGCGGGTGGCGCTGTCGGCGCGGGCCATCGCGCGCGATGCGGCGCGCGCCTGGCGGCCAACCTGTTCCATGTACTGCGGGATGTTCATCTGTGTGCTCTTCTGGTTGATTCGAGCGGGCCTTCTAGCGCGCTACTTTCAAGGCCAGCTGCAGCATTGCGTCCCATGCGTCGCCGGCAAATGCCTTCGAACGCAAGCCCTTGATCATCTTGTCCACCTGCGCGGCGTCCTGCAGCGCCTGCTCCAGCACCGTCAGCGACACGCGCCGCAGCGCCGGCTCCATCATGCGTTCGCGCGGGCCCCAGATGCGGTATTCCTTCAGCAGCGCGCCGAGCGGACGGCCCTGCGCCATCGCCGCTTTCAATTTTAGCAGCGTACGGATTTCTTCGGCGACCGCCCACAGCACCAGCGGCAGCGCCTCGCCCTCGCCTTTCAGGCCTTCGAGCATGCGCACCAGGCGCGCCGGGTCGCCCGCCAGCATCGCCTCGGACAGCTTGAAGACGTCGTAGCGCGCCACGTTCAGCACCGCGTCGTGCACCTGCTCGAAGGTCAGCTTGCCCGCCTCGTGCAGCAGGCCGAGTTTCTGGATTTCCTGGTGCGCGGCCAGCAGGTTGCCTTCGACGCGCTCGGCGATGAAGTCGAGGCTCTGGCGGTCAGCCGACTGGCCCTGCGCGGCCAGGCGCGTGCCGATCCAGCCCGGCAGCGCGGGACGTTCGACGACCGGGATTTCGATATACACCGCGGCCTGCTGCAGGCTGGCGACCCAGGCCGCCTTGGCGGTCTGCCAGTCCAGTTTGGGCAGGGTGATCAGGGTCAGGTTGTCGGGGCTGAGGTCCTTGGCGTAGGCCTGCAGCGCGGCGCCGCCGTCCTTGCCGGGCTTTCCAGTCGGGATGCGCAGCTCGATCATCTTCTTGTCGCCGAACAGCGACATCTCCTGGTTCGCCGCCAGCAGTTCGCCCCACTTGAAATTGCGTTCGACGGTGAGCACGTCGCGCTCGGAATAGCCGTTCTTGCGCGCGGCCTGGCGAATCCGGTCGGCCGCCTCCAGCGCCAGCAAGTGCTCGTCGCTGCTGACCACATACAGCGGCGCGATCGACTTGGCGAGGTGGCCTTCGAGAGCGTCAATGCGCAGTTGCATCGTTTATACCCGCTTGATCGCCGCGAGCCGGCGCAGGATCTGCTGCACCAGATCGGACTGCATGTCGCGGTACAGCAGCGCTTCTTCCGATTCCTTGGCCAGCGTCTGGTTCTCGTTGAACGCAATGCTGCGCTTCAGCGAGATCTCGGTATTGGGCAGCAGCTCGGCATCCTTGGCGTCGCGCACGCGGAACACCAGCGTGTAGGTGAGCAGGTACTCGCGCACCCGGCCCTGGCTGTTGAGCGACAGGATGGTCTTGGCGCGCGTCTCGGTCACGACGTCGAGCTTCGCTTCCGCCTTGGCCGCATCGGTCACCACCACCACCGCGTCGGCGCCACGCAGGTTGCGGCGCAGCTCGATGCCGAGCGGCGAGGTGTCGGAAAAGCCCAGGTAGATGCTCTGAAACGGCATGTGATACTGGCCGTTCGCGCCGCGCAGCTGGAAGCCGCAGGCGGTCAAAGCCAGCGCCAGCATCAGGGTGGCGCCGGCGCGCAGCAGGGAAGATCGGCGGGTGTTCATCGATCAGACCACGATGTTGACCAGCTTGCCCGGCACGACGATCACCTTCTTCGGCGTCGACTCGATGTACTTCTGCGCCGCCTCGCAGGCCAGCGCGGCCGCTTCGATCGCGGCCTTGTCGGCGCCCTTGGCGACCATGATGGAGCCGCGCAGCTTGCCGTTCACCTGGATCATCATTTCGATCTCGGACTGCTCCAGCGCGGCCGGATCGACCTGCGGCCATTGCGCGTCGAGGATGTCGCCGGCGTAGCCCAGCTCCTGCCACAGCACGTGGGTGATGTGCGGCGCGACCGGGTTGAGCACGCGCAGGAAGATCGACAGGCCTTCAGCGATCACCGCGTCGGACGCGGCGCCGGCTTCCAGCTTGGCCGACTCCATCAGGTTGAGCATCTTCATGCAGGCCGACACCACGGTGTTGTACTGGATCCGCTTGAGGTCATAGTCGGCCTGCTGCAGGATCTTGTGGATCTCGCGGCGCAGCGTTTTCTGCGCGTCGTTCAGCGCGTCCTTCGACGGGTTGGCCAGTTCGGAGGCGATGCGCGACGACTGCGCGTACGCGTAGGCCCACACGCGGCGCAGGAAGCGGCTGGCGCCTTCGACGCCGCTGTCGGACCACTCGAGCGTCTGCTCAGGCGGCGAGGCGAACATGGTGAACAGGCGCGCGGTGTCGGCGCCGTACTGGCTGATCTGCGCGGCCGGATCGATGCCGTTGTTCTTCGACTTCGACATCTTCTCGGTGCCGCCGATTTCAACCTTCTGGCCGTCGGACTTGAGCAGCGCGCCTTGCGGACGGCCCTTGTCGTCGAGCGACAGGTCGATGTCGGCCGGGTTGAACCAGGTCTTCTTGCCCGCTTCGTCTTCGCGGTAGTAGGTCTCGTTCAGCACCATGCCCTGGGTGAGCAGGTTGACGAAGGGCTCGTCGAACTTGACCAGGCCCAGGTCGCGCATGATCTTGGTCCAGAAGCGCGCGTACAGCAGGTGCATGACGGCGTGCTCGATGCCGCCGATGTACTGGTCCATTGGCATCCAGTAGTCGTTGCGGGCGTCGACCATGGCGTCGTTCGAGCCTGGCGAGGTATAGCGCATGTAGTACCACGACGAATCGACGAAGGTGTCCATCGTGTCGGTCTCGCGGCGCGCCGGCTTGCCGCACTGCGGGCAGTCGCACTTAAGGAAGGCTTCGTGCTTGTTGAGCGGATTGCCGCTGCCGTCCGGGACGCAGTCCTCGGGCAGCACCACCGGCAGGTCCTTCTCGGGCACCGGCACGGTGCCGCAGTCGGCGCAGTGGATCATCGGGATCGGCGTGCCCCAGTAGCGCTGGCGCGAGATGCCCCAGTCGCGCAGGCGGAAGGTGATCTTCTTCTCGCCCAGGCCCATGCCGGACAGGTCGCCGGCGATCGCGTTGACGGCGGCGTTGTAATCGAGGCCATCGTATTTGCCCGAGTTGACCAGCGTGCCGCGCTCCTTGTCGCCGTACCATTCCTTCCAGCCGTCCAGCGAGAACTCCTCGCCTTCGACGGCGACCACCTGCTTGACCGGCAGCTGGTACTTGGCGGCGAAGGCGAAGTCGCGCTCGTCGTGCGCCGGCACGCCCATCACGGCGCCGTCGCCGTAGGTGATCAGGACGTAGTTGCCGACCCAGACTTCGACCTTCTCGCCGGTCAGCGGATGGTCGACGAACAGGCCGGTCGGCATGCCCTTCTTCTCCATCGTTGCCATGTCGGCTTCGATCACGGAGCCCAGCTTGCACTCGGCGATGAAGGCGGCCAGTTCCGGGTTGTTCTTTGCGGCGTGCGCGGCCAGCGCGTGTTCCGGCGCCACGGCGCAGAAGGTCACGCCCATGATGGTGTCGGCGCGGGTGGTGAACACGTACAGTTTGCCGCCATTGATCAGCTCACCGTCGCTGTCCTTGATGTGGTGCGGGAAGGCGAAGCGCACGCCGACCGATTTGCCGATCCAGTTGGCCTGCATCACGCGCACGCGCTCCGGCCAGCCGGGCAGCTTGCTGTCGACGAAATCGAGCAGTTCGTCGGCGTAGTCGGTGATGCGCGCGTAGTACATCGGGATCTCGCGCTTTTCGATCAGCGCGCCGGAACGCCAGCCGCGGCCGTCGACGACCTGCTCGTTGGCCAGCACGGTCTGGTCGATCGGATCCCAGTTCACGGTGCCGGTTTTCTTGTAGATGATGCCCTTTTCGAGCATCTTGAGGAACATCCACTGGTTCCACTTGTAGTATTCGGGCTTGCACGCGGTCATCTCGCGCGACCAGTCGATCGCCAGTCCCATCGACTCCATCTGCTCGCGCATGTGGGCGATGTTGGCGTAGGTCCACTGCGCCGGCGGCACGTTGTTGGCCATCGCGGCGTTCTCGGCCGGCATGCCGAACGCGTCCCAGCCCATCGGCATGAGCACGTTGTAGCCGTTCATGCGCAGGTAGCGGTACATCACGTCGTTGATCGTATAGTTGCGCACGTGTCCCATGTGCAGCTTGCCCGATGGGTAAGGCAGCATCGAGCAAGCGTAGTACTTGCCCTTCGGGAAACGCGGGTCGTTCTCGACCGCCTTGTAGGCATCGATCGCCTTCCAGTGCGATTGGGCGGCTTGTTCGACGTCGGCGGGACTATATTTATCTTGCATGATGTTCTGCGGGCCAGGAAAGTTGGTTTGAACCGAACATTATACTGGTACAGATTGCTTCGGGGCGGCGCCCGGGCTGGCGGGGGTGGAATCGGTCCCTCAGCGCTGAACCATTGGAGGGCGATATGGTCTTATCCGCATGAACGGACAATTCAACGCGATCGATTATGCGCAGCAGCTGGAGGCTGCCGGGGTGCCGCAGGCGCAGGCGGAGGTGCATGCCAAAATGCTGGCGCTGGCGTTGGTGAGTTGCTCGGCATCGCGGGCGGACCTGGCGGCGCTTGGGGAGAAATTGAACTGCCGTATCGATTCAGTAAAGCAGGAGTTGACGAATCATATCGACTCAGTAAAGCAGGAATTGACGAACCATATCGACTTGGTAGAACAAAAGCTAAGCAATCGCATTGAGTCTGTGCGGATGGAGCTATCGGCCCGGATCGACTCCTTAGAACAGGAAATCCGACACCTCAGGAAACAGCTCTATTGGATGTTTGGCATTCATACTGCGCTAATTATCGCAGTGTTGGTGAAGCAATTTTTCCCTTGAAGCCAGCGTCAGCGCAGCACCAGCTTCAGCGCCGGCTTCTCGCCGTAGTCTTCATAGCGCTCGTTGATGCCGGCGACGCAGTAGGTCATCTCGTCGAGCAGGTCGGGCGCCTTCTCGCGCATGACGGCGGCGTCCTTGACGACGATTTCCAGCACCTCGTTCGGCTTGAGGCGGAACTTGCTCATGGCGTCTTCGTCGCGCAGGTAGCTCAGGCAATCGACCCAGGCGTCCATCGTGTTGCCGTAGGTGTCGGGAAAGCCGAACGCGGCCTTCGACGCGGCGTGGAAGCTTTCCGCGCCGTCGATTGCCGCGCCGTTCAGTTCTGCGATTGCCATAGCCCTGCTCCTTGATCAGCGCCCCAGCGCCAGCACGTCCTGCATGTCGTACAGGCCGGTCGTCTTGTCGGCCAAAAAGCGCGCCGCGCGCAGGGCGCCGTGGGCGTAGGTGACGCGGCTGCTCGATTTGTGGCTGATCTCGATGCGCTCGCCGTCGCCGGCAAACAGCACCGTGTGGTCGCCCACGATGTCGCCGCCGCGGATGGTGGCAAAGCCGATGGTGGACGGATCGCGCTCCCCGGTGACGCCTTCGCGGCCGTAGACGGCGCACTGCTTCAGGTCGCGGCCCAGCGCATCGGCGATCACTTCGCCCATCTTCAGCGCGGTGCCGGACGGCGCATCGACCTTGTGGCGATGGTGCGCTTCGATGATCTCGATGTCGTAGCCTTCGGCGAAGCTCTTGGCCGCCATCTCCAGCAGCTTGAGCGTGACGTTGACGCCCACGCTCATGTTGGGCGCGAACACGATCGCGGTCTTTTCGGCGGCGGCGCGAATGGCGGCCTTGCCGGCGTCGTCGAAGCCGGTGGTGCCGATGACCATCGCGATGCCATGCTCGGCGCAGTAAGCCAAGTGCTGCAGCGTGCCTTCGGGACGGGTGAAGTCGATCAGCACGCGCGCGCCGGTCAGGCCGCTCGCCAGGTCGGACTCGATCGCCACCCCGGCCGGCTGGCCGAGGAAGGCGGCGGCGTCATTGCCCAGCGCAGGCGAACCGGCGACGTCGAGCGCGCCGGCCAGGACGGCGTCAGGCGCCTTGGCGATCGCCTCGATCAGCATCTTGCCCATGCGCCCGCTGGCGCCGGCTACCGCAATTTTCATTGGAGTCATGGCTTATTTCTTGATACTGATGCTGGCCGATCCCGCCTCTTCCTTTTTCGGCGCTTCCTTGGCGGCGACCTTCGCCGGGCCGGCGATGCGGGCGATGTACTCGCGCTCGGTCGGCAGGTTGCCGCCGTCGAATTTCTCGACCTTGTCGTCCTTGAAGTAGACGGTCACGCGCGCCTTGGTCAGCTCGCCGTTGCCGCGCGCCAGGTAGAACGGGTAGTCCCAGCGGTCGCCGTGGAACACGTCGGTCAGCAGCGGCGTGCCGAGCAGGAACTTGACCTGTTCACGGGTCTGGCCGACCTTCAGCTGGGCCAGCATTTCCTGGGACACGAAGTTGCCTTGCTGGATGTCCGGACGGTAGGGCGAAAACACCCAGAAGAATTTTTGCAGCTTGGTCGCGGTGGTCGTCTGCGCACCGGCATTGGCGACGGCGGCGGACTTGCTGGCGTCGGCGGCGACCGCTTCCGGCGCGATCGAGACCGGCGCGGCAGGCTGAGTTTGGCGCGAAGCGCAGCCGGCCAGGGTCAGCAGCGCGCATGCGGCGGCCGCCGCGAGCGAGGCGCGGGTGTTAAAACGGTGCAAAACAACATTCTTGACGCGCATAGGTGACCTCAAAACGTTTGAGCGCTAGCTCCAAAACGCTATATCATAAAGCACTCTGCCAATATCCGAGCAACAAACATGAGCAACAACCCCTCCGACCTGAAGGCCAGCGGCCTGAAAGCGACCCTGCCCCGCCTGAAAATCCTCGAAATTTTTCAGAACAGCGACGTGCGCCACCTGACCGCGGAAGACGTGTACAAGCAGCTGCTGACCGAGAACCTCGACGTCGGCCTGGCCACCGTGTACCGCGTGCTGACCCAGTTCGAACAGGCCGGCCTGCTCAACCGTAACCACTTCGAGACGGGCAAGGCGATCTTCGAGCTGAACGCCGGTTCGCACCACGACCACCTGGTATGCCTGGATTGCGGCCGCGTGGAAGAGTTCTTCGACGAAGAGATCGAGTCGCGCCAGAACAGGATCGCCGCCGAGCGCGGTTTCAGCATCGCCGAGCACGCGCTGGCCATTTACGGCAATTGCGTCAAGCCGGCCTGTCCGCACCGCCACTAATTCACGCCTGTCGCCCCTGCGGAGGCAGGGGCCCATGCTGAATGAGCGACTCACGCGGCGTATGGGTTCCTGCCTACGCAGGAACGACAAGCTTTCTAGCCGTGGCTCAAGGCATTCGACAGCAGCTTGGCCGTGATGTCGACAATCGGGATCACCCGCTCGTAGGCCATGCGGGTCGGGCCGATCACCCCGAGGGTGCCGACGATGGTGCCGTTGACCTCGTACGGCGCCGTCACCACGCTCATCTCGTCCATCGGCACCAGCTTCGATTCGCCGCCGATGAAAATCTGCACGCCCGTCGCTTTACTTGACACGTCAAGTAATTGCATCAGGCCGGTCTTCTGCTCGAACATGTCGAACATCTGGCGCAGCGACGTCATGTTCGACGACAGGTCCGACACCGACAGCAGGTTGCGCTCGCCGGAGATGACCATGTCGTCGGACTGGTCGGCCATCGCCTCGCTGCCCGCCTCGACCGCCGCCTGCATCAGCCGGCTCATGTCGTCGCGCAGCTGGCGCAGTTCGCCCGTGACGCGCGCGCGCACCTGGTCGAACGACAGGCCGCCGTAGTTCTGGTTGATGTAGTTGGCCGACTGGATCAGCTGGGCCGGCGTGTAGTCCACGTCGGTCAGAAGCAGGCGGTTCTGGACGTCGCCGCGCGGATCGACGATCACCAGCAGGATGCGCTTTTCCGACAGGCGCAGAAATTCGATCTGCTGGAACACCGACTCGCGCCGCGGGCTCATGACGACGCCGGCGAACTGCGACAGTGACGACAGCATCTGCGCCGCGTTCGAGATGATTTTCTGCGGCTGCGGCGCCTGCAGGCGCATGCGCGACTCGACCGCGTGCTCGTCGATCTGCTGCACCGTCAGCAGGGTGTCGACAAACATGCGGTAGCCGCGCGGGGTCGGGATGCGGCCGGCCGAGGTGTGCGGGCTGGCCACGTAGCCCATCTCCTCGAGATCGGCCATGATGTTGCGGATGGTCGCTGGCGACAGGTCGAGGCCGGAGATTTTCGAAAGCGCGCGCGAGCCTACCGGCTGGCCGTCGGCGATGTAGCGCTCGACCAGGGCCTTGAGGAGGGTTTGTGCGCGGGTATCGAGTTGCATGGTGATGGCATTCTGGGTCAGCTGACACCCTCATTATGCACGTTCGCCGCGCCGCTGTGCAGTGCGGCGCCGCAATGGATCAGTCATGATGGCGCTCCAGCCAGTCGATCAGCTCGTCGA
Organism: Massilia sp. R2A-15; assembly: GCF_030704305.1. Lineage (NCBI taxonomy): Bacteria > Pseudomonadati > Pseudomonadota > Betaproteobacteria > Burkholderiales > Oxalobacteraceae > Massilia > Massilia sp. R2A-15. The sequence goes on from NZ_CP131935.1 coordinate 3,995,948, forward strand.
AATCGGCGCAGATCGCGTCCGGCTCGACCCCGTGCTCGAGATGGCGGGTGCTGCCGGTGCGGTTGAGCCACACCGCGCGCAGGCCGGCCTGCTGGGCGCCGCGCACGTCGAGCAGCACGTCGTCGCCCACGTACACGGCCTCGTGCGGCGCCACGCCCAGTTCGCCGCAGGCGGCCAGGAAAATCGCCGGCCCGGGCTTGGCGCTGCCGAACTCATGCGCCGCGACCGACACCTTGAAGTGGTGCGCGATGCCGATCGCGCGCAGGTCGGCGTTGCCGTTCGACACCGAGCCGACCAGCACGCGGCGCCCCAGCCGCTCGAGCCCGTGCAGCACGTCGGCGTAGGGCGTCACGGTATTGCGGGCGGCAAAGAAATGCTCCATCGCCAGGTCGACCTTGGCGCTGTCCTCGCCCGCCTCGGCGAAGGCCAGCAGCAGGCCGGCGCGGCGCAGCGCGCCCAGGTCGAGGTGGTAGCCCGGCTCGCGCTCGAGCAGGGCCAGGCGCGCCGCGCGCAGGCTGTCGATGGTGTGCGCGGCGGCCACCGGCGGGGCGTGGCGCTGCAGCCAGGCGTACAGGGACAGTTCGGCCTGGGCGATGACGGGCGCGATCGGCCACAGGGTGTCGTCGAGGTCGAACAGCACGGCTTTTGGCCAGGCGGGGCGGCGGGTGTCGGTCATGGAAGCGATGTTGGTAAGAGCGAGTCGAGCATAGCGAGGCCGGGCCGGAAAATCAAATCGCGCGCGTCCGTTACACGGTGATACATCAGTAATGGCGCCGCGACTTGCCAAATGCACTAAAATGACGACCAATTTGTCTGTCCCGCGGTACGGCGCGAGCCCTCCCCGCCTTACCCTGTCGTATTTGGAGAAACCATGAAAAGTATGATCCTGCGTTCGAGCGTCGCGCTCGCCTGCGCGCTGAGCCTCGCCGCATGCGGTGGCGGCAGCGGCAACCTGTTGCTCGGCGGCAGCATCATCGGCCTGCACAAAGATGGCCTGGTGTTGCAAAACAAGGGCGGCGACCCGCTGACCATTTCGTCTGGCCAGACTACGTTCACCTTTTCCAAGCTGCTGAGCAACGACGAGGACTACGAGGTCACCGTCAGGACCCAGCCAACGGGCGCCAAATGCGTGCCGGACCCGGCCACGAACAAGGGCCGCACCGGCGCGTTCAACGTCACTTCGGTGGTCGTGCACTGCCAGACCGACTACTACACCCTGGGCGGCCATGTCGACCATCTCGACGCCGAGGGCCTGGTGCTGGTCAACGGCGCGGACAGCCTGGCCGTGCCGGCCAACGCCACCAGTTTCACCTTCGGCACCGCCGTATTCAACGGCGATTCCTATGGCGTCACCGTGCTCAGGCAGCCGACCGGCCGCACCTGCGAGGTCACCAACGGCAGCGGCAAGATGGGCGACGCCAAGGTGGACAACGTGCAAGTCACCTGCCACCCCTGATCGCCCCCATTCTGGAGAACTCTATGACTTTCAAATTTACGCGCCCTGCGCTGGCGATCGCGCTGGCGCTGACCCTGGCCGCCTGCGGCGGCAAAGCCAGCTTTACGGTCGGCGGCACCATCGAAGGACTGCAATACGACGGATTGGTCCTGGCGACCAACGGGATGAGCCTGGCGGTGCCGCGCAATGCGACCACGTTCAGCTTCCCCAATACGCTTTCCTACGGCGAGGTGTACGAAGTCTCGGCCACGGCCCAGCCGGCCCATCAATCCTGCGTGGTCGGCGCGTTCGTGGATGCCGCCAACAAGGTTCACGGCGGCGCGAAAGATACCGCCGGCCGCCTGGCGGTGATCGATGTGGGTGTCCGCTGCGCGCTCACCACGCAAACGCTGACCGTCAAGATCACCGGCCTGACCTCGGACGGCCTGCAACTGACCAACGGCAACGATCAACTCACGATCACCCCGCTGGCCACCGGTGGTGACGTCTCCGCCACCTTTGCCGGCGGGGTCGCCTATGGTGTGACGTACGGCGTGACCGTGCTGACCCAGCCGACCAAGCAAGTTTGCACCGTGAGCGGCGGCGCCGGCAGCGGCGAAGGCACCAGCAACCCCAACGGCACCGGCACGATGGGCGACAAGCCGGTCAGCGACCTGCTCGTGACCTGCAAATAGAAGGGTTGAGAAAGATATTGCTTCCAGGCATATCTGGTATGCGAAAGAAAAATTGGAGATATATGCTGTAGCGCAGCATAATGCACCTGTCTCCTCCAACTCTCCTTAAAAAAGAATTGGATTTCAAGCCCGCTCAACAGCGGGCTTTTTTTTGTTCCAGCTTACTCATCGCCGGACTTCAGTCGGCTCAGTGCAGCTTGGTACACCACGCTGTCCTCACGCTTGTCCACCGCCATCACCATCACGACAAGGACATCGTCCTCCACGCCATACACCAGACGAAAGCCTTGCTTCCTGAGCTTTATCTTGTAAAAACCCGCGAGCTGACCATGAAGCGCCGAGCCCGGCACGTGAGGATTGTCCAGACGTTTCCTGAGAAGCTTGCGCAGCGGTTCTTTTACCGACCCGTCGAGCGCCTGCCATTCGGCCCATGCCGATGGCACGAATTTGAGCCGATACTTAGTGCCGGGCATCTGCGCTTTCAGATTGAGTCAATGTCAACCTCGATCGCATTTGCCCGCTCACCCATGCGAGACAGCACCTTGCTATGCAGGTCCCGGTCCGCCAATTCCGCCAGCATTGCCGCGAACATGGCCGGCTCGATCATGTAGAACGCCGCCTTGTTGTGATTCAGCACCGCGACAGGTCGGCTGCCCGCTTGCCGAAGCACGGCCGAGGGATTCCTTTTGAACTCGGACATGCTCACCGTGATATCAGAAAAGATCGTTTCCATTTCGGCTCCTAAATTAGCTCCAATTATAGCGCTATTTTGTTCCGAGCATCCGGTCAAGCGCCACATCAAGACATTACTTCCGACCATGCTTGCGAGTACGGGATTGACCGGCGCTGCGCGTCTGCGGCGGCGGGCTCGACGGCGGCGCAATGGCGCTGCCTGATCCGCAGCCGGCGGCGGCAAAGAAAAATTGGGGCAGGTCCGCAGGCGCCAGACCTCGGCGGATCGCAGGCTGCCGGCGCCGGCGCGCAGCCGGGCATCGTAATTCGTGCAAAACTGGCATCATGGGCGCAAGACCACCGCCAGGAGGGCAATGTGCCGACCGAACAACTGGGAGACTACGAAATCGATTATTCCGGGGTCAGGATGACCGACGTCGAAGGCTGGGCGGCCTACGTGACGATCTACGGCCCGTCGCCCAACCCGATGCATCGCAACAGCATCGTGCCGCCGCAGCGCGTGGCCGTCGAACACGTGTTCGACACCGAGGCCGAGGCCGAGGCGGAAGCGCGCAAGGCGGCGCTGGCGATGCTCGAGGAAAAGGCGCCTAAGCCGCCGGTTTGAGCAGGTTGGCCAGCGCGACGTACTGCGCCAGCCCCACCGCTTCCGGCCGCGCGGTCGGGTCGATGCCGGCTTCGACGATCTGCGCCTCGGTGAACATGCCGGCCAGGCAGTTGCGGATCACCTTGCGGCGCTGCGAGAACGCCTTCAGCACCACCGCCTCGAGCGTGGCGCCGTCGCAGGCGAGCTGCTCGCGCACCGGCATCATGCGCACGATCGCCGATTCCACCTGCGGCGGCGGATCGAAGGCGGTGGGCGGCACGATGAACAGCAGCGACATGTCGTAGCGCCACTGCAGCATCACCGAAAGCCGGCCGTAGGCCTTGCCGCCCGGTTCGGCCACCATGCGCTCGACCACTTCCTTTTGCAGCATGAAGTGCTGGTCTTCGATCAGGTGGGCGAATTCGGCCAGGTGGAACAGCAGCGGGCTGGAGATGTTGTACGGCAGGTTGCCGACCACGCGCAGCTTCTGCCCTTCCGGCACGGGAATGCTGCCGAAGTCGAACTTGAGGGCGTCGCCCGAATGGATCGTCAGCTTGTCGCGCGGGAAGGATTTTTCGAGGCGGGCCACCAGGTCGCGGTCCAGTTCGACGACATGCATGTGCGGCAGGCGCTTGAGGATCAGCGCCGTCATCGCGGCCAGCCCCGGGCCGATTTCGACCATCGCCTGGCCCGGTTCCGGGTCGATCGCGTCGATGATGTTATCGAGGACGAATTTGTCGGTCAGGAAGTTCTGGCCGAAGCGTTTGCGGGCGACGTGTTTCATGGGTGTTCTTTTCTTGATTTAAGGGGCGCGGCGCTGGGCGGCGGCCATCTGCAGCGCGCTGCGGATCGCCTCTTCCATGCTGGCGCAGTCGGCGTGGCCGAGGCCAAGCGCGGCCAGGTCGAGCGCGGTGCCGTGGTCGACCGAGGTGCGGATCAGCGGCAGCCCGAGCGTGATATTGACGCCGCGCCCGAAGGTGGCGTGCTTGAGGACGGGCAGACCCTGGTCGTGGTACATCGCCAGCACGCAGTCGGCGTCCTGCAGGTATTTTGGCTGGAACAGCGTGTCGGCCGGATAAGGGCCGCGCGCATCGATGCCGCGCGCACGTGCCGCTTCCAGGGCCGGGATGATGCTGTCGATTTCTTCGCGTCCCAGATAGCCGTTCTCCCCCGCGTGCGGGTTCAGGCCGGCCACCAGGATGCGCGGCGCCGCGATGCCGAACTTGCGCTTCAGGTCGGCGTCGATGATGTCGAGCACGCGCGCAAGACTCTCCTGGGTGATGGCGTCGGGCACCGCGCGCAGCGGCAGGTGGGTGGTGGCCAGCGCCACCCGCAGCGGCGCGCCGCCGGCCGCGGTGGCGCCGGCCAGCATCATCACCACCAGCGGCGTGCCGGTCTTCTCGGCCAGGTATTCGGTATGGCCGGAAAACGCCACGCCGGCGTCGTTGATGGTGCTCTTTTGCAGCGGCGCGGTGACCATCGCGGCGAACCAGCCGGCTTGTATGCCTTCGACCGCCAGGTCGAGCGTGGCCAGCACGTAGCGGCCATTGGCGGCGTCCAGCACGCCCGGGGTGACGTGGGCCGCCAGCGGCACGTCGATCACGGTCAGGCGCTCGGGGCCGAAGTGCGGCAGGCGGCCGTTGCGCAGCGCCTGCGTGGACAAGGCGGCGATGCGGATCGCCGGGTCGATGTCGGCGGCGATCATGGCGAGAAAGGCGGCGTCGCCGATCAGCACGCAGTTGACCTCGCGCCGCATCGCCCACGCCGCGCGCAGGGAGATTTCCGGGCCGATCCCGGCAGGCTCGCCGGTGGTGATGGCGATCGCGGGACGGGTGCCGGTCATGCCTTTACTTTTCCTCGCGGAACTCGACGTAAGCGCGGTCGCGCACCTGGCGCGCCCAGTCTTCGGTCGCCTCCTGCATCTTGCGCTCGCGGATCACGTTGCGCGCCATGTTGCGCTCTTTCTCTTGCGACTGGTCGTCGCTCTTGCGCTCGAGCACTTCGACCAGGTGCACGCCGAACGGCGTCTCGACCGGGCCGCCGATTTCACCCGGCTTGAGCGCGTTCACCACCGCTTCGAATTCCGGCACCGAGTCGCCCGGCGCCATCCAGCCCAGGTCGCCGCCCTTGGAGGCCGAGGCGTCGTTCGAGAACAGGCGCGCCAGGTCTTCGAACTTGGCGGCCTTGTTGTCGAGGCGCTCTTTCAGTTCGGTCAGCTTGCGCTTCGCTTCCACCGCCGTCATGGTCGGGGTGACCTTGAGCAGGATGTGGCGCACATGGCTCTGCTGCTGGACGGCGCTGGCCTGCTGGGCCGCGGCGGCGTTGCGCTTGCCCACCAGCTTGAGCAGGTGGAAACCGGTATTGCTGCGGATGACGGGGGTGACCTGGCCCGGCGACAGCTTGAGCAGTTCGCCCGAGAACAGCGGCGGCAGGCGGTTGGCGTCGCGCCAGCCCACTTCGCCGCCCTTGAGCGCGTCCGGCGCGTCCGAATAGGTGGCGGCGATCTTGGCGAAATCGGCGCCGGTGCGCAGCTGGCGCGCCACTTCGTCGGCGCGCGCCTTGCGGGCGGCGATCTGCTCGGGCGTCGCGTTCTGCGGAATGCTCACCAGGATCTGCGACACGTTGACCTCGACCTGCTCGGCCGCGGCGGCTTTTTCGGCCGCCAGGTAGGTGTCCACCTCGGCGTCGGAGATCTGGATCTTGTTGTCGACCTCGTGCTCGCGCAGGCGCTGCATCATGATCTCGTTGCGGATCTCCTCGCGGAAGGTGGCGTAGGGCATGCCTTCCTTTTCCATCTGGTTGCGCATGTCCTGCAGGCTCATTTTCTGGCTTTCGGCGATGCGGCCGATCGCGCGGTCGAGTTCCTGGTCGCTGACCTTCACGCCCATTTCCTTGGCCAGCTGCTGCTGCGCGCGTTCGACGATCATCGCCTCGACCACCTGGCGGCGCAGGTCGGCCGCTTCGGGCAAGGGCGCATTCGACGCCTTCATGCGCGCTTCGATGCTGCGCAGGCGCGCGGCGATCTCATTGTTCGTGATGACGTCGTCGTTGACCACCACGGCGATCGAATCGATCACATGGGCCGAACTGGACGCCGGCGGCAGGAAACCGGTCGATGGCTTGACGGCGGCGGGCTTGGCCGCAGGGGTTTGCGCGCCCGCGTGGCCGGCGGCCAGAGTGCACAGCAGGACTGCGGCGATGTTCAGTTGGTGCAAACGGATATTACGCATAATCGAAAGTGGCACTCATATTCAGGTGAATGAAAAAAAACCGACATCGGCGCGCCTAGCGGCCGGTCTCAGGATTGAGCCGGGCATAGCCGGGGATGCTCTTGTAAAACGACTCCAGCGGATTGCCAAGTCCGAGTTTCGACAGGCCGTTCAGCTCGAGCTGGAAAAAGATCGGCGTCGAAGTGGTCTGGGCCGCCGTCACGAAACGCTGCGCGCCCATCCGGAACACCCAGCAATCGGCCTTGTACTCGAGCCCCACCAGGCTCTCGAGCACCTTGCGGTCGCGCAGCTCGTAGCTGACCCGGCCCACGCCGTACCAGCGCGCCGACAAGGGCCACTGGCTCGACAGGTCGATGTTCTTGAAGCTGTCGCGCACGTAGCGGTATTCGGCATTGACCACTTTCTTCTGGCCCGGCTGCCACTGCACGCCGTAGTTCGAACTGAACACGCTGCGCGCGCTCGCATTGTATTGTATCGCGCTGTCGAAGCTCCAATCGTCGGCGATGCGGCCGGCGGCGGCCAGCAGCACGTCGGAGCGGCTCTGGTTCAGCTTCGCGTTCGGATCGAGCTGCACGCGCTGGTCGCTGAAGTAGAAGCGCTGCCCCAGCGCCAGGCGCAGGCGCTCGGCGCCGCTGCTTTCGATGTAGCGCGACACCAGCGCCGCGGTGACCTGGTTGGCGTCGGCGACCCGGTCCGAGCCGATGAAGCGGTTCTCGGTGAAGATCTGGGCGAAGTTGAAGCCCGCTTCGGCGCTGTCGAAATTGGGGAACTGGCTCTGGTCCTTGTACGGGGTGCGCACGTAGAACAGGCGCGGCTCGAGCGTCTGCGTGACGGCGCGGCCGAACAGCTTGCTGTCGCGCTCGAACACCATGCCGCTGTCGAGCGAGAAGGTGGGCAGCGCGCGCGTCAGCGAAGTGCCGGCCGCGCCCGGGTTGAAGCTGGCGCCATCGAGGTCGTACTTGGCGGCGTTGAACATCACCTTCGGCGTGATGAAATAGCCGGGTCGCACGAAGGGATACGACACCTGCGGCACCAGCACCGCGCGGTTGCCGTTCACCTGGGTCGGGTGCGAGAAGCGCGTCATCTCCGCGTCGATCGCCCAGTCGAAGCCGGCGACGTCGTAGCGGCCCGTGTGGAAGTTAATCTGCGGGAGGCGGTCGTACGGGCGCGGCACCGCCAGGCTAGGATTGGTCGCCGCCGCCGGGTCCTGCAGCACCTGGTAGTTCTGCACGCGCGCGGTCAGGCTCCAGTAGGGCCGCTGGTAGTCGGTGCGCAGTTCGCGCAGCAGCTGGCGCTCGGCGCTGTTGGCGATCGATTTCGAAAAATCGCTCGGGTACTTGTCGTCCGACGCCGCGTGGATGTACCAGCCGTACGACAGGCCCGGCGCGATCGCCTGCGAGTGCTGCGAGTTGACCAGCCAGCGGTCGGTATTGGTGACGCGGTCGTGCACCAGCAGTTCGGCATGGGTCTCGCCGTTGTAAGGGCCGGCGTCGGTCTCGCCGATGTAGCGCGCGGTCGCGCCCATCTGCAGGCCGCGGCGCAGGATCAGGCGCGGATACAGGGTCAGGTCGCGGTTCGGCGCGATGTTGAAATAGTACGGCACCATCACTTCGCCCGAGCCCTTCGAGCCGAAGCCGATCGACGGCGGCAGCCAGCCGGAGCGGCGCGAGCCGGACAGCGAGAACGACATCGCCGGGGTGCCGATGATCGGCACGCCCTTGAAGTACACGATGGTCTTGCCGGCCGTGCCGACGTCGCGCCCGCTGTCGAGGTTCAGCGTGTCGGCCTTCAGGTACCAGTCGGGATTGGGCCCCTCGCAGGTGCTGTAGGTGCCGTCGGCCACCACCGCCTCGTCCTCGTTGATGAAGTCGATGCGGTTGGCTTTGCCCTGCGCGTTGTTCAACTCCAGCCGGTATTCCGGATGCAGCACCCAGCCGCGGCCGGAATCGAGCGCCAGCTGCAGCGCGTCGCCCTTGTAGCGGTCGCCGAAGCGCCACATCTGCACGTGGCCCTGCGCCGTGACCTGGTCCTCGACCACCTTGTAGCAGGCGGTATCGGCGGTCAGGCGGGTCTGGCCCTTGACCAGCTCCGCGTCGCGCACCAGGTTCACTTCGCGGTCAGGGCTGCCGGTGATTTCCTCCGCCCGCACCACGGTCGGCGCGTTCGGGTCGTCCACGTGCGGACGCTTGGCGACCGTTTGCGCATGCAGCGGCCCCGCCGTGACGGTGACGAGCGCACTGAGGACGAGCACCCAGCGTTGCGAGGGTTGTGGGGCTGATAACCAGCTCATGTGATGGGTGCAAACACCATTGAAGGGCGATTTTTTGGGGCTAATCCCTTATTATATGGGAATTGCCACATTCCTCCGGATTCTACAGGTCGCTTCATGTCTTTATTGTCATCACCTACCACCGCAACGACCTCGCCCGACGCCCGCCTGGTTCAACTGAACAGCTGGCTCGACACGCTCGGACTGGTCCGGGTCGACAGCCGCCGCCCGGCTTCGTCCGACGCCAGCTTCCGGCGCTACTTCCGGCTCGACGTGCTGCCCGAGCTGCAGGACAAGCTGGGCGCGACCCTGATCGCGATGGACGCTCCGCCCGAGCGCGAGAACGTCCCGGCCTTCATCCACGTGGCCGGCCTGCTGCTGGAGGCCGGCGTCAACGTGCCGGCGATCGTCGCGCGCGACGTGCCGAACGGCTTCCTGCTGCTGTCGGACCTGGGCACCACCACTTACCTGGCGCGCCTCGATTCCGACAACGCCGCCTTCATGTACTCCGACGCGGTTGACGCGCTGATCAAGTTCCAGCTCACCAGCCAGCCTGGCGTGCTGCCGGACTTCGACCGCGCCTTCGTGATGCGCGAAATGAACCTGTTCCCCGAATGGTTCGTCGGCAAACACCTGGGCGTGACGCTGTCGGCCGCGCAGCAGGCCCAGCTCGACGCCGTGTTCGAGGCGATCGCCTCCAACGTGCTGGCGCAGCAGCAGGTGTTCATGCACCGCGACTACCACTCGCGCAACCTGATGTTCATGGACCAGAACAACCCGGGCGTGCTCGATTTCCAGGACGCCGTGTACGGGCCGGTCACCTACGACCTCGGCTCGCTGCTGCGCGACGCCTACATCCAGTGGGACGAAGAGATCGTGCTGGACTGGGTGGTGCGCTACTGGCAGCGCGCCAAGCAGGTCGGCCTGCCGGTCAATCCGGACATCGACGCGTTCTACCGCGACTTCGAATTCATGGCCCTGCAGCGCCACCTGAAAATCCTCGGCATCTTCTGCCGCCTGAACTACCGCGACGGCAAGGCGATCTACATGGGCGACCTGCCGACCGTGATGGATTACGTGCGCAAGACCGCCAACCGCTACACCGCCCTGAAACCGCTGGTGCGCCTGCTCGACGAGCTCGAGGAAAAGGCGCCGCAGGTTGGCTACACCTTCTGATCGGACTCCCATGAAAGCCATGATTTTTGCCGCCGGGCGCGGCGAGCGCATGCGTCCGCTGACCGACGCCTGCCCGAAGCCGCTGCTGAAGGTGCGCGGGCGGCCCCTGATCACCTGGCAGGTGCTCAACCTGGTGCGCGCCGGGATCACCGAGATCGTCATCAACCACGCCCATCTCGGCCACATGATCGAGGAAGAGCTGGGCGACGGCAGCAAGTACGGCGCGAAGATCGTCTACTCGCGCGAGGAAACCGCGCTCGAGACCGCGGGCGGCATCGCCAACGCGCTGCACCTGCTGGGCGACGAGCCCTTCGTGGCGGTGTCGGGCGATATCTACTGTCCCTACTTCGACTTCACCCAGGTGAAAGATGTCCTGCACGACAAGGACATGTGGGGCATTCCCTACCCGCCCGACAAGCGCGACGTGGCCTGGCTGTACCTGACCCCGAACCCCTGGCATAACCCGGACGGCGACTTCGCCATCAACATGTATTCGCTGTCGAACGAAGGTTCGCCGAAATGGAACTTTGCCGGCATCGGCGTGTACCGGCCCGAGATGTTCGCCGGGATCGCCCCGGGCGAGCACGCCCGCTTCGGCCCGCTGATGCGCAAGTTCATCGACCTCAAGCAGGTCGGCGGCGAAATCTACGATGGCCAATGGGTCAACGTGGGCACCATCGAGCAGCTGGAGGAACTGAACGCGCCGCCGGCGCAAAGGGCCGCATCGTGAGCCCGTTCGCCGCGCGCCGCGCGCGCCTGCAGGAGCGCATGCTGCCGGGCGCGGTGGCGATCCTCGCGACCGCGCCGGAAGCGCCGCGCAACGGCGACAGCGATTATCCGTACCGCCACGACAGCTACTTCTACTACCTGACCGGCTTCACGGAGCCGGACAGCGTGGTGGTGCTGGTGGCCGCAAGCGTGGACAAGCCGGCGCAGGCGATCCTGTTCTGCCGCCAGAAAAACGTCGAGCGCGAAATCTGGGACGGCTTCCGCCACGGCCCGGACGGCGCGCGCGCGGCGTTCGGTTTCGACGCCGCCTTCCCGATCGAAGACCTGGACGGCGAGATGACGCGCCTGCTGGCCAATGCGCCGGCGGCGTACTACGCGCTTGGCCACAGCGCCGCGCTCGACCTGCAGATGAAAACCTGGCTGCAGAATGTGCGGCGCCAGGCGCGCACCGGCGTCACCGCGCCGGCCGTCGCGCACGACCTGCTGGCCATGCTCGACGAAATGCGCCTGTTCAAGGACGCCAGCGAGCAGGCGGTCATGCGCCGCGCCGGCGAAATTTCGGCGCGCGCCCACCTGCGTGCGATGCGCGCGTCGCGTCCCGGCATGTTCGAGTACGAGATCGAAGCGGAGCTGCTGCACGAATTTCGCCGCAGCGGCGCGCAGTATCCGGCCTACACGCCGATCGTCGCGGCCGGCGCCAACGCCTGCGTGCTGCACTACAACGCCAACAACGCGCAAAGCCGCGACGGCGACCTGATCCTGATCGACGCCGGCTGCGAATTCGACAGCTACGCGGCCGACATCACGCGCACTTACCCGGTCAATGGCCGCTTCTCCGCGCCGCAAAAGCTGCTGTACGAACTGGTGCTGGCGGCGCAGTCGGCCGCGCTGGCGGCGGTCGTTCCCGGACGGCCCTACAGCGACATCCACGACAGCGCGACCAGGGTGCTGGCGCAGGGCATGCTCGACACCGGCCTGCTCGACAAGGCGGTGTACGGAACGGCCGAAAACGCCATCGCCGAACGCGCCCACCAGCAGTTCTACATGCACGGCACCGGCCACTGGCTGGGGCTCGACGTGCACGACGCCGGCGCCTACCGCGACGTGCATGCGGAAGGCAAACCGTCGCGCGCCCTGCAGCCGGGCATGGTGCTGACGGTCGAACCGGGCATCTACGTGCGCCCCGCCGCCGGCGTGCCCGAGCAGTTCTGGCACATCGGCATCCGCATCGAGGACGACGTGCTGGTCACGCCGGGCGGCTACGAAATCCTGTCGGAGGGCGCGCCGCGCACGGTCGCCGACATCGAAGAAGCGATGCGCCAGCGATGAACCAGTTCGATGTCGCCATCTGCGGCGCCGGGCCGGTCGGCATGGCGCTCGCCGCGCTGCTGGCCAAGCGCGGCGTGGCGCCGGCGCGCATCGCGCTGATCGACGCCAAACCGCTGGCCGCCGCCATCACCGATCCGCGCTCGATCGCGCTGTCGTACGGCAGCCGCATGCTGCTGGAAGAAATTGGCGCCTGGCCGCTGCCGTCCACGCCGATCCACCAGATCCACGTCTCGCGCCGCGGCCATTTCGGCCGCAGCATGATGGACCGCGACGAGCACAAGCTGCCCGCGCTCGGCTACGTCACGCGTTACGGTGAGCTGGTGGCGGCGCTGGCCGCGGCGTGCGAGCGCTTCGGCATCGAGGCGATCCGCCCGGCGCGCGCCAGTTCGATCGACGAGGACGATGACCGCGTCGTGCTGCACCTGGACGACGGGCGCGACCTGGCCGCTTCGCTGGCGGTGCAGGCCGAGGGAGGCGTGTTCGGCCAGCAGGAACGGCGCGCGCGCCAGCGCGACTATGAGCAGAGCGCGGTGATCGCGCGGGTTTCGGCCAGCACGCCGATCGCGCACCGCGCCTACGAGCGCTTCACCGACGAAGGCCCGCTGGCGTTGCTGCCGCAGGACGGCGCCGACGGCCTGCAGTACGCGCTGGTGTGGTGCATGCGCCCGGACCGCGCGCAGGCTGTGCTGGGCCTCGACGACGACGCCTTCCTTGCTCGCCTGGGCGAGGCCTTCGGTAGCCGGCTGGGCCGCTTTACGCGCGCCTCGAGCCGGGCCGCCTTCCCGCTCGGGCTCAATGCCGAGCCGCGCGCCACCAGTCGCACGGTCGCCATCGGCAATGCCGCGCAGACCTTGCATCCGGTGGCGGGACAGGGACTCAACCTGGGCCTGCGCGACGCGGCCGTGCTGGCGCGTTTGCTGGCAAGAGAAACCAGTCCCGCGGCGCTGGCCGGGTTCGGCGCGGCGCGCGAGACAGACCGCGCGACCACGGTCACGCTGACCGACGCGATGGCGCGGGTGTTCGCCGACACCGGGCCGGCGCAGGCGTTGCTTGGCCTGTCGCTGGGCGTGCTCGACGCGGTGGCGCCGGCGCGCATGCTGCTGGCCGAGCTGATGATGTTCGGGCGCCGCTAAGTTCAACATGGGGACTCGGCGTCCCCGTCGCTCCGCAGCACCAGACCGCGCCTACCTGAGGTTGCGGTCCGCCGTCTCCGCCACGTCCACCAGCAGGTTCGCCACATCGACGAAGAACTTCTGGTTGATGCGCTCGAAGGTGTCGCTCGGCGCGTGATAATCGTCGTGATCCTCGACCCCGAAATACAGGAACGGCACCCCGGCGTCGTGGAACGGCCCGTGGTCCGAGCTGCCGGTCCAGTCCTCGACGCTGCCGGCCACCAGCTGCGAACGGTCGTGCCCGAGCTTTACCTTGACGGTATTGCGAGCGGCGGCCTGCGCCACCAGCGGCGTCAGGGCCGGCGTGTAGCTGGTGCCGGCCGCATAGATCTCGTTGCTGTCGTTGTGGCTGACCATGTCCAGGTTGAGGTTCAGCGCCAGCCGCGCCTTCGGGAACGGCAGCGCGGCCAGGAAGGCGCGCGCGCCCTGCAGCCCCAGCTCCTCGCCATCGAAGGCGGCGAACACGATCGAATGCCGCGGCGGATGCGCCTTGAACCACTTTGCGATCGCCAGCATCGCCGCCACGCCCGACGCGTTGTCGTCGGCGCCGGGATACAGCTTGCCGGCCTTCTCGCCCAGGTGGTCGTAGTGCGCCGAGACGACGATGTAGCGCGCGTCCGTGGCGCTGCCCGGTATGAAGCCGATGTAGTTGACCGACTTCGGATACTCGGTCTTGTAGGCCTTGCCGGGCGTGAGCAGGCCCTTGATGCTCTTGTGGGTGAACGCGAACGGTTCGGCGAAGGCGCCGCCGAACGGGCGCAGTCCCAGCGCCTCGAAGCGCGCCTGCAGGAAGGCCTGGGCCTTGCGGCTGCCCTCGGTGCCGGTGCGGCGCCCGCCAAATTCGGCCGACGCCAGCGTGCGCACGTCGCCGAGCAGCTGGGCGCTGTCGACCCGCGCCGCGCCCGGCGCGCCGGGCGCAGCGGCCGGCAGCGGCACGGCGATCCTCTTCAACTCGGACTGGCCGGCGACTACAATATAAGCACCTGCGGCCATCAGCAACGTGGCGGCGAGGAGCATGCGCGATTTTCTCATGGTGTGTCCGCGATTCAGAAGTGCGCAGGATAGCAAATAAGACGTAGCGGTGCGACAATAAACCATCATGGCCCAGCCACTTCCAGCCCAGCTGTATGCCTGCGTGCTCGACGAATCGATCGACGCGGTCGTCGTGATCGACCAGGATAGCACCATCCGCTACCAGAACGCGGCGATGGACGCGCTGTGCGGCCATGCGGCCAATGACCTGCTGGGCCAGCCGCTTGACGTTCTGCTGCCCGACGATGTGGCCGGCAAGCACCGCGGCTACGTCGCCAGCTACATCGCGCGCGGCGGCGTCTCCACCGTGCTGGGTCATGTGCGCGAATTCTCTATCCGCCACAAAAGCGGCGAGATGATCCCGATCGAACTGAAGGCGATCGACCTCGGCGTCCACGAGAGCGAGCGCTTCTTCGGCGCCTTCCTGGCCGACATGCGCCCGCGCCGGCGCGAGGAAGCGCACACCGCGGCGCTGATGGCGCAACTCGAGCAGCAAGCACTGACCGACCAGCTGACGACGCTGCCGAACCGGCGCGCCTACGACGCCGAAATGGCGCGGGTGGTGGCGCGAAGCCGGCGCAACAAGGCGCCGATCGCGGTGGGCGTGTCCGACATCGACCTGTTCAAGCACGTCAACGACACCTGGGGCCACCCGGTCGGGGACCTGGTGCTGATCGAAGTGGGCAAGGCGCTCGAGCAGGCCGCGCGCGGCACCGACTTCGTGGCCCGCACCGGCGGCGAGGAATTCGGCATGCTGTTCCCCGACACTTCGGTCGAGCTGGCGCGCAAGGTCGCCGAGCGCATGCGCGAAGCGGTCGAGGCGTGCAGCGTGACGACGCCGGAGGGCGAATGCATCAAGGTCACGATCAGCATCGGGCTGGCGCCGCTGGCGCCGGGCGGCGCGCCGGAAGAGGCGGAGGCCAGCGCGGACGCGGCGCTGTACCAGGCAAAAGAAAGGGGCCGCAACCGTATCGAAACGGCGCAGCCCCCGGCTTGAAGCGGGGGGTCTGGTCCTGCGGACCTGACTCCATTTTGGTATGCTGCAGCGTATCGAACAAGATGGGGTCAGGTCCGCAGGACCAGACCCCGCCCCTCCATTACTCCACCGCCTTGACCATCGATTCGATCACCTTCTTGGCGTCGCCGAACACCATCATCGTGTTCGGCTGGTAGAACAGGTCGTTGTCCAGGCCCGCGTAGCCCGAGGCCATCGAGCGCTTGTTGACGATGATGCTCTTGGCCTTGTACGCCTCCAGGATCGGCATGCCGGCGATCGGCGACTTCGGATCCTTGGCCGCCGGATTGACCACGTCGTTCGCGCCCAGCACCAGCACCACGTCGGTCTGGCCGAATTCGCCGTTGATGTCCTCCATCTCGAACACCTGGTCGTACGGCACCTCAGCTTCGGCCAGCAGCACGTTCATGTGGCCCGGCATGCGGCCGGCAACCGGGTGAATCGCGTACTTCACGATCACGCCCTTGTGGTTGAGCTTTTCGACCAGTTCCTTGAGCGCGTGCTGGGCGCGCGCCACCGCCAGGCCGTAGCCCGGCACGATGATCACGCTTTCCGCATTGGCCATGATGAAGGCCGCGTCTTCGGCCGAACCGGCCTTGTGCGGCCGCTGTTCCTGCGCGCCGCCGGCAACGTCGGCCGGGGCGCCGCCGAAGCCGCCCAGGATCACGTTGAAGAACGAGCGGTTCATCGCCTTGCACATGATGTACGACAGGATCGCGCCCGACGAACCCACCAGCGAGCCGGCGATGATCAGCATCGAGTTATTCAGCGAGAAGCCGATGCCCGCCGCCGCCCAGCCCGAATAGCTGTTCAGCATCGACACCACCACCGGCATGTCGGCGCCGCCGATCGGGATGATGATCAGCACGCCCAGCACGAACGACAGCGCGGCCATGATCATGAACGGCGTCCACGCCGGCTGCGCGCCATCGGCGAAGCAGAACATCAGGCCGAGCGCGATGATGGCGATTGCCACACCGAGGTTGATCATGTGCTGGCCCGGGAAGCTGACCGGCGCGCCCTGGAACAGGCGGAACTTGTACTTGCCGGCCAGCTTGCCGAATGCGATCACCGATCCGGAGAAGGTGACGGCGCCCACAAACGTACCGATGAACAGCTCGAGGCGGTTACCGAACGGCAGCGCGGCGCCGCGCGTGGCGATGTTGAATGCCCACGGCTCGGACACCGCGGCAACCGCGATGCACACCGCGGCCAGGCCGATCAGCGAGTGCATCGCCGCGACCAGTTCCGGCATCTTGGTCATCTCGACCTTTTTCGCCGCGAATGCGCCGATCGCGCCGCCCACAACGAGGCCGACGATCACCAGCGGGAAGCCCATGCCGCCGGTGCCGATCTGCGCCTTCATCTTGAAGATCAGCGCGACCGTGGTGATGGCGGCGATCGCCATGCCGGTCATGCCGAACGCATTGCCGGTGCGCGCCGTGCCCGGTGACGACAAGCCCTTGAGCGCCTGGATGAAGCACACCGAGGCGATCAGGTACATCATCGTGACCAGATTCATGCTGACGTATTCCATCATGCCTGTTCTCCCGCGATGGCTGCCGCCGGCTTGGCCTTCGGCTCCTTCTTCTTGAACATCTCCAGCATGCGCTGGGTGACCAGGAAGCCGCCGAACACGTTGACCGCCGCCAGCGCGACGGCGACGGTGCCTGCGACCTGGCCGACCATGCCTTCGGTCAGGCCGGCGGCGAGCATCGCGCCGACGATGATGATCGCCGAAATCGCGTTCGTCACCGCCATCAGCGGCGTATGCAGCGCGGGGGTGACGGTCCACACCACGTGATAGCCGACATAAATGGCCAGCACGAAGATGATGAGATTGATGATGGTATGACTGATTTCCATGATGCCTCCCTAACCTTATTTCGAATTATTTGCGCAGCACTTCGCCGCCGGCGCAGACCAGCGACGCCTTCAGGATCTCGTCCTCGCGGTCGATCACCAGCTGCTCGTCCTTGTCGATGATCAGCTTGAGGAAGTCGAGCACGTTGCGCGCGTACAGCGCCGAGGCGTCCGCCGCCACCAGCGTGGCCAGGTCCGGTTCGCCGACGATATACACGCCGTGCTTGACGACCGTCTTGTTCATCTCCGACAGCGGGCAGTTGCCGCCCTGCGACACGGCCAGGTCGACGATCACCGAGCCGGGCTTCATCGCCTTGACCGTCTCTTCCGAGATCAGCACCGGCGCCGGGCGGCCCGGGATCAGCGCCGTGGTGATGACGATGTCGGCCAGCTTGGCGCGTTCGTGCACCAGCGCGGCCTGGCGCGCCATCCAGTCGGGGGGCATGGCGCGGGCGTAGCCGCCCTCGCCCTTGGCGATTTCCTTCTCCTCGTCGGTCAGGAACGGCACGTCGATGAACTTCGCGCCCAGCGACTCGACCTGCTCCTTCACCGGCGGGCGCACATCGGACGCCTCGATCACGGCGCCGAGGCGCTTGGCGGTGGCGATCGCCTGCAGGCCGGCCACGCCGACGCCCATGATCAGCACGCGCGCGGCATTGACGGTGCCGGCGGCGGTCATCAGCATCGGCATGAAGCGCTGGTAGGTGTTGGCCGCCACCATCACGGCCTTGTAGCCGGCGATGTTGGCCTGCGAGGACAGCACGTCCATCGACTGCGCGCGGGTGATGCGCGGCACGGCTTCGAGCGCGAACGCGCGCAGCTTCGCCGCGGCCATCGCCGCGATGTTCTCGGCATCGAAAGGATTGAGCATCCCGATCAGCACCGCGTCGGGCTTCATCAGCGCGCGCTCGCCGGCGTCCGGGGCGCGTACCTTCAGCACCACGTCGGCGCCGAACGCGTCGGCAGCCGTGCCGATGGTCGCGCCGGCCGCCACGTAGGCCTCGTCGATCGCCGCGGCCATCACGCCGGCCCCGGACTGCACAATGACCTGGTGCTTCGCGGCCAGCTTCTTCACCGTCTCTGGCGTTGCAGCGACGCGGGTTTCCCCCGGCCGTGTTTCGGCCGGTATGCCTATTCTCATGAATGCCTCCTGATTGATAAACTGTCTAGAATCTACCACGTAAATTGCAGCAACGTCATCCTTACCCCGGTTATTCCGCCGAATGTGTCGTCTTCGAATCCACGGGTTCACAAAGTGTTAAATTCCTGTCTCAGGTCAATGAAAAATTGTCGTGTTTCGGCGTGCGTGGCGGGGGGCGCCGCGCAAGGCGGACGGGGCCAAGGTAGAATGTCGGCTCATTTCGAAAGGCGCCCATGCCCAATACTTGGAAACCGTCCGTCACCGTCGCCGCCGTCATCGAGCGCGATGGCCGCTTCCTGCTGATCGAAGAGGAAACGAGCGAAGGCGTGCGGCTGAACCAGCCGGCCGGCCACCTCGACCCGCACGAATCGCTGGAGCAGGCGGTGGTGCGCGAGGTGCTCGAGGAGACCGCGCACGATTTCACGCCCACCGCGCTGGTGGGGATGTACATGTCGCGCTACACCTCAAAGCGGCGCGGCACGGACGTGACGTATTTACGCTTCACCTTCTGCGGCACGGCCGGCAAGGAATACGACCAGCCGCTCGACCACGGCATCCTGCGCACGATGTGGATGACGCGCGACGAGATCGCCGCCTGCGAAGAGCGCCACCGCAGCCCGATCGTGCTGCGCTGCGTGGACGACTACCTGGCGGGCAAGCGCGCCGAACTGGATTTGCTGCACACCCACCTCTCGGTGTTCGAGGGCGGGCTTACTATGAAGACGGACGTAACATGAGCAAGAAAAAAGTCGTGATCGGGATGTCGGGCGGTGTCGACTCCTCCGTCGCGGCGTGGATGCTGAAGGAACAGGGCTACGACGTGGTCGGCCTGTTCATGAAAAACTGGGAAGACGACGACGACTCCGAGTTCTGCTCGTCGCGCCAGGATTGGATCGACGCGGCCAGCGTGGCCGACGTGGTCGGGGTGGACATCGAGGCGGTCAACTTCGCCTCCGAGTACAAGGACCGCGTGTTCGCCGAATTCCTGCGCGAGTACCAGGCCGGCCGCACGCCCAATCCGGATGTGCTGTGCAACGCCGAAATCAAGTTCAAGGCCTTCCTTGACCATGCGATGCACCTGGGCGCCGACCTCATCGCCACCGGCCACTATGCGCGGGTGCGCGAGAATGCGGGCAAGTTCGAGCTGTTAAAAGCGGTGGACGCGACCAAGGACCAAAGCTACTTCCTTCACCGGCTGAACCAGGCGCAGTTGTCCAAGACCCTGTTCCCGCTGGGCGAGATCCCGAAAACCGAAGTGCGCAAGCTGGCCGAGAAGCTGGCGCTGCCGAATGCGGCCAAGAAGGATTCGACCGGCATCTGCTTCATCGGCGAGCGGCCGTTCCGCGACTTCCTGAACCGCTACCTGTCGTACAAGCCGGGGCCGATGAAGACCGACGACGGCAAGACGGTGGGCGAGCACGTCGGCCTGTCGTTCTACACGCTGGGCCAGCGCAAGGGCATCGGCATCGGCGGGCTGAAATCGCATCGCAACGCCGACGGCACCAGCGAGCCATGGTTCGTCGCGCGCAAGGATATCGAGACCAACACGCTGTACATCGTGCAGGGACACGACCATCCGTGGCTGCTGTCGTCGTCGCTCGACGCGGCGCAGGCGAGCTGGGTGGCCGGCGTGGCACCCGAGGCGCGCATCATGGCGGCCAAGACGCGCTACCGCCAGGCCGACGTCGAATGCGGCGTGGTGCCGATCGATGGCGACCGCTTCCGGCTCAACTTCACCGATCCGCAATGGGCGGTGACGCCGGGGCAATCGGCCGTGCTGTACGACGGCGACGTGTGCCTGGGCGGCGGCATCATCAACGGCGCGACGCCGGCGTAAGCACGTAGGGGGTCTGGTCCCGCGGACCTGACCCCATTTTCAGAGATGCCACACCTCCGCCGGCGGCACGTTCCAGTTGTCGCTGCGCCCATCAAGCCAGGTGATCGGCACATTCGCCAGTTCCTCAGCCACGGCATCATCAAGACAACTTACATTAACGGCGTAGAACGCGCCCCACCGCGGCGAAGTTCCGGTACCGAACGGATGCACGCCGCAGTGCCGGCAGAACGGATGTCCGTTCGCGCCCGTGCCGAACCGGTACCAGGTCATGTGCTCCTCCCCCGCGAGCAGGCGGAACGCTTCCGGATTGACGATCGCCGGCCAGAATCGCATCTTGCTGCAGATCGAGCAGTTGCAGCGGATCGTTCCGGCGCTCAGGTCGATGTCGGCTTCGAAGCGCACGGCGCCGCAATGGCAGCTTCCGAGGTAAGTTTTCATGCGGCGACTGTAGCATGAAGATGGGGTCAGGTCCGCGGGACCAGACCCCGGCGTCGGCAGCATCGGGGTCTGGTCCCGCGGACCTGACCCCATTTTGCGCTGTATCATTCGCGGCATGCGCACCGCCCTCCTCACCTTCCTCGCCCTGCTGGCCTTCGCCGGCAATTCTGTCCTGTGCCGCATCGCGCTGAAACAGGCGCACATCGACCCGGCCAGCTTCATCGCAATCCGCCTGGTCTCCGGCGCCGTGGTCCTGGCCCTGATCGTCATGCTGCGCGGCGCGCGTCCAACCGCCGCCGGCAACTGGATCTCGGCGGCGGCGCTGTTCGCCTACGCTGCATTCTTCTCGTTTGCCTACGTCGGCCTGACCACCGCCACCGGCGCCCTGCTGCTGTTCGGCTCCGTGCAGGCGACCATGATCGCTTTTGGCCTCTGGCGCGGCGACCGCCTCGGCCCATGGCAGATGCTCGGCATGCTGTGCGCAATGGCGGGCCTGGTCGACTTGCTGCTGCCCGGCCTGGAGGCGCCGTCGCCCGCGCGCGCGGCGCTGATGATCGCCGCCGGCGCCGCATGGGGAGTCTATTCGCTGCGCGCCAAAGGAGCAGGCGATCCCACCCGCGCCACCGCCGGCAATTTCGTGCGCGCCGCTGTCCTCGCGGCGCTGCTGTACCTGCCCTTCCTATCGTCCGCCCATGTTGACAGCGCGGGCGTGATGCTCGCGCTGGCGTCCGGCGCCGTCACCTCCGGTCTCGGCTACGCCATCTGGTATGCCGCCCTGCAGGGACTGCGGCCGGCAACCGCGGCGACCGTGCAATTGAGCGTGCCGGCCATCGCCGCGCTGGGCGGCGTGCTGCTGCTGGCTGAACCGCTCACCTGGCAGCTGGCCGGCGCCTTCGCGGCGATCGTCGGCGGCATGGCTGTCGTCATCCTCACGCGGCCGCGATGAAAAATGGGGTCAGGTCCGCCGGACCTGACCCCGGTTTTGTCGCCGACGCACTAACCCTGCTGCTTGCGCACCAGCGCCAGCACGGTATTGCGGATGGTCTTGAGCACCGCATCGGCCTTGAACGGCTTGACGATGAAGCCGTTCACGCCGCGCGCCATCGACGCTTGCAAGGTCGGCGCATCGATCGCGCCGGCGACCATGAAGATGATGGTCTTCGGCAGGGTGGCGCGAATCTGTTCGACGATGTTCTCTCCATCCTCGACCTGGTCGCGCGCGATGCAGACGAAGTGCGGACGGAATTTCTGCACCAGCGCGAACCCCAGGCTGGCCGTGTGCGCCTGTCCGGCCACGCCGTAGCCGCCTTCGGTCAGCACCGTATTCAACAGGCCGCGCGAGATCGCGTTCGTGTCGATGATTACCGCCTTCAGCATCGCATCCTTCCTAGAAAGTTTCGTACGCCAGCATCTTCCACGTCACGCCCAGCTGCACGTCGGTCTTGAGCCGCACCAGCTGGCGCGACACGTCGAGTATCGCACGCTCGGCACGCAGCCTCTCGCCGATCGGAGTCTTCAGGATGCCGGCGCCGGCAATCACGGCATCGAGGTCGCCGTAGGCATTGAGCAGCTTGGCCGCCGTCTTCATGCCGACCTTTGATACGCCCGGCACGCCGTCGGTGACGTCGCCCATCAGCGCCAGCAGGTCGACCAGCAGTTCCGGCGCCACGCCGAACTTGTTGCGCACCCAGGCGTCGTCGTGCCACTCGCCCTTGAAGTGGTCCCACACCAGCGCGCCGTGGGCGATCAGGCCGTGCAGGTCCTTGTCGGTGGTGGCGATGATGGCTTCGCCGCGGCCCTCGGACAGCCAGCGCAGCACGCCGGTGCCGATCACGTCGTCGGCCTCGACGCCCGGCAGCATCAGCACGTGCAGGCCGGCGTCGCGCAGCTTGTCGTGAAAGCCCGGCAGCGCCTCGCGCAGGTACGACGGCATCGGCGCGCGCTGCTCGCGGTAGCGCGGATACAGCTCGTGGCGCCAGGTCGTGCCGCCGAAGTCGAACGCCGCCAGCACGTGGGTCGGCTCGTGCGCTTCGAGCAGGCGGCGGAACGACGACAGCGCGTGGCGCAGCGCGATCGACGCCTTTTCATGCGAGTCGGGCTCCTGGCTCGCTTCGTACACGCGCCGCACGATATTGAGTCCGTCGATGGCTAGCAGCTTGCCCATATTTATGCGTTATTTTGCATAATCGTATTTGCCGCCCCGCTCCAGGGCGCGCTGGTAGGCGGGCCGCGCGTGGATGCGCGCGAGCCATGCCGTCAGGTTCGGATACTGCGCGCCCAGGCCGCCGCGCGCGGCCGCTGCCTCCAGCACGAAACTGAGCTGGATGTCGGCGGCGGTGAACTGCTCGCCGGCGAACCAGGCCGACTTGCCCAGCTCCCCTTCGAGGTAGTCGAGGTGCTGGACGATCTGCGGCATCACATACGAGCTCTTGACCTTCTGCGCGATGCCGCGCGCGATCGGTTTGGCGAAGAACGGCATCGGGCTCGTTTCGACGCGGTCGAACACGAGCTTGAGCAGCAGCGGCGTCATCGCCGAGCCTTCCGCGTAATGCAGGAAGTAGGTGTAGCGGCGCTTGTCCGGCGTGCCGGCCGCGGGCACGAAGCGTCCGTTGCCGTAACGTTCAAGCAGGTATTCGATGATCGCGCCCGATTCGGCCACGGTGACATCGCCGTCGGTGATCACCGGCGACTTGCCGAGCGGGTGGATCGCGCGCAGTTCGGGCGGCGCCAGCATGGTCTTCGGATCGCGCTGGTACTTCCTGATCTCGTAGTCCAGCCCCAGTTCTTCGAGCAGCCAGAGGATGCGCTGGGAACGCGAATTATTGAGGTGGTGGACGACGATCATCATGTGCTTTCGCGCGCGTGGAAATGGCCGTCAGCTTAGCATTGTTGACGGGTTTTCGCCCGGCCTGTAGCTTCCGCGTGGAAACAGAGTACACTCGACCCGCCTTGATTTCAGGAGTGTGCGCAATGTCGATTCCATCCGGCCGATACATGGCTTTGCTGATCGCTGCCTTCGTGTTCCTGCTGTCGTTGTGGATGGGCCTCAAGGGCGAGGACGGCTGGTGGCTCGCGGTGCCGAGCGGCGCGCTGGTGCTCGTTGGCATGGCCGACCTGTTGCAGACGCGCCACGCGCTGCGCCGCAACTATCCGATCATGGCGCACTTCCGCTATTTCTTCGAATCGATCCGGCCCGAGATCCGCCAGTACTTCCTGGAGGATGACACCGACGCCAAGCCTTTCTCGCGCAACCAGCGCAGCATCGTCTACCAGCGCGCCAAGGTGGAAACCGACAAGCGTCCGTTCGGCACCCAGCTCGACCTGTACCAGGCCGGCTACGAGTGGATCAACCATTCGATCCGCCCCGCCGACAACGCCGGCCACGACTTTCGCATCGAGATCGGCAACCATCCGGACTGCCCGCGCGCCCAGCCCTACCTGGCAAGCGTCTTCAATATCTCGGCGATGAGCTTCGGGGCGCTGTCGGCCAACGCGATCCTGGCGCTGAACGCCGGCGCCAAAGCGGGCGGCTTCATGCACGACACCGGCGAGGGCAGCATCAGCCGGTACCACCGCGAACACGGCGGCGACCTGGTGTGGGAAATCGGCTCGGGCTACTTCGGCTGCCGCAACGATGACGGCAGTTTTTCGGAGGAGCGCTTCGTCGCCAATGCGGCCAGCGCGCAAGTGAAGATGATCGAGGTGAAGCTGTCGCAGGGCGCCAAGCCGGGCCAGGGCGGCATCCTGCCCGGCGCCAAGGTGACGATCGAGATCGCCGCCGCGCGCGGCGTGCCGCCGGGGCGCGACTGCCTGTCGCCGGCCCGCCACTCGGCGTTTTCGACGCCCGTCGGCCTGCTCAATTTCGTCGAGCGGCTGCGCACTCTGTCGAGCGGCAAGCCGACCGGCTTCAAGCTGGCGATCGGTCACCCGTGGGAGTTTTTCGCCATCGTCAAGGCGATGCTCGAAACCGGCATCACGCCCGACTTCATCGTCGTCGACGGTGGCGAAGGCGGCACCGGCGCGGCGCCGGTGGAGTTCTCCGACCACGTCGGCACGCCCTTGCAGGAAGCGCTGCTGCTGGTGCATAACACCCTGGTCGGCGCCGGCCTGCGCGAGCGCATCAAGATCGGCGCGTCCGGCAAGATCGTCACCGCGTTCGACGTCGCGCGCACCATCGCGCTGGGCGCCGACTGGTGCAACTCGGCGCGCGGCTTCATGTTCGCGCTTGGCTGCGTGCAGTCGCAGAACTGCCACACCGACCGCTGCCCGACCGGCGTCGCCACCCAGGATGCACAGCGCCAGAAGGCGCTCGACGTGCCCGACAAGTCACAGCGTGTCGCGCACTTCCACCAGAATACGATGAAGGCGCTGTCCGAGTTGATTGCCGCGGCCGGCCTGACCCACCCATCGCAGCTGAAACCGCACCACATCGTGAGGCGCGTCTCGCCCAACCAGGTCAAGCTTGCCTCCGCGCTGCTGCCCTACCTGACGCCCGGCGAACTGCTCGACCCGGCGCAGCTGCATCGGCTGCCGCCGGTATTCGGCCTGTACTGGCCGGTCGCGCAGGCCGGCTCTTTCCAGCCGCTGCCCGAAGCACCAGTCAAGCCACACCGATTGCACGCCGCGACGGCGTCCGATAGTATGCAATGAGTCAACTGTTTCCCATGGAGATTGAATGTCCCATCGAGTCACGCTTCACCTGTCCGCGCTGTCCCTGATCCTCGCCGCGCTGCCCGCCCTCGCCCAGACCCCGGCGATGGCGCCGGACATCCCGAGCGCCAAGTTCGTCGCCCAGATCCCCGGCGCCGACTACGTCAAGCAGGTCGTGATGATCCCGATGCGCGACGGCGTCAAGCTCCACACGGTGATCGTGATCCCGAAAGGCGCGGCCCATGCGCCGATGATGCTGACCCGGACTCCCTACAACGCGGCCAAGCGCGCCGAGCGCAACATCAGCCCGCACATGGCGTCGATCCTGCCCGAGGGCGACGACGGCTTCATCGCCAACGGCTACATCCGCGTGTTCCAGGACGTGCGCGGCAAGTATGGCTCGGAAGGCGACTACGTGATGACGCGCCCAATCCGCGGGCCGCTCAACGACACCCCGGTGGACCACGCGACCGACGCTTACGACACGATCGACTGGCTGGTGAAGAACGTCCCGCAAAGTAACGGCAAGGTCGGCATGGTCGGCTCGTCGTACGAAGGCTTCACCGTGCTGATGGCGCTGGCCGATCCGCACCCAGCGCTCAAGGCCGCGGTGCCAATGAGCCCGATGGTGGACGGCTGGCGCGGCGACGACTGGTTCCATAACGGCGCCTTCCGCACCACCAACATCGATTACATCGGCGGCCAGACCGCCGCCCGCGGCGAAGGCGCGCGCCTGTCGACCGGCGTGTACGACGACTACGATGCGTGGCTGCGCGCCGGCTCGGTGTCCGACTACGCGAAGCAGTTCGGCGCCGAGCAGCTCAATTTCACGAAGAAGATTTTCGAACACCCGGCCTACGACAGCTACTGGCAGGGCCAGGCGCTCGACCGCATCCTTGGCGCCCGTCCGTTGAAGGTGCCGACCATGACCGTGGTGGGGCGCTGGGACCAGGAAGACATCTACGGCGCCTACGCGACCTACGCCGCGACCGAGCCGAAGGACACGCGCAACGACATGAACCACCTGGTGGTGGGACCGTGGCGTCACAGCGGCGTCAATTTCAACGGCTCGAGCCTTGGCGCGCTGCAGTTCACCGGCGACACCGCGGCCGAATTCCGCCGCGACGTGATGCTGCCCTTCTTCAACCAGTACCTGAAGGATGGCGCCCCGGCCGCGAACACGCCGCCGGTGTTCTCGTACCAGACCGGCACCAACAAGTGGCAGCGCCTGAACCAGTGGCCGCTGGCGCCGGCCGCCGCGCCGATCTACCTGAAGGATGGCTCCCGCCTCGGCTTCGACAAGCCCGCCGGCGGCGCGCAGTTCGACGAGTACGTGTCCGACCCGGCCAAGCCGGTGCCGTTCGTGCATCGCCCGGTGCGCATGGCCGAAGGCAAGGTGTGGCAGCCATGGCTGGTGGCCGACCAGCGCGGCTTCTCCGACCGCACCGACGTGCTGACCTACGTGACCGAACCGCTGAAGGCGCCGCTGCAAATCTCTGGCGAGCCGATGGTCAACCTGTTCGCCTCGACCAGCGGCACCGACGCCGACTGGGTGGTCAAGCTGATCGACGTGTATCCCGACGAAGTGTCCACGCAGCCGGAGATGGGAGGCTACCAACTGGGCATTTCGATGGACATCTTCCGCGGCCGCTACCGCCAGGGCTTCGACAAGCCGGCAGCTATCCCGGCAGGCAAAGTGGAGAAGTACCGCTTCGCGCTGCCGAACGCCGACCACGTATTCCTGCCCGGCCACCGCGTGATGGTGCAGATCCAGTCCAGCTGGTTCCCGCTGTACGACCGCAACCCGCAGACCTTCGTGCCGAACATCTTCTACGCCAAGCCCGGCGACTACCGCAAGGCCACCCAGCGCATCTATCACGCGCCGGGCATGGAGAGCACGATTGAACTGCCGGTGGTTGGAAAGGCGGCCCTGTAAGGGCAGAATGGATGGATGGGCAAGATCTACATCGGGATGTCGGGCTGGCGCTACCCGCCGTGGCGCGGCACGTTCTATCCCGATGGCCTGGCCCAGCACCGCGAGCTCGAATTCGCCTCGCGCGCGGTGTCCTCGATCGAACTCAATGGCTCGTTCTACTCCCTGCAGCGGCCGGAAAGCTACGCCGCCTGGCATGACGAAACGCCGCCCGGCTTCGTCTTCAGCGTCAAGGGCAACCGCTTCCTGACGCACATCCTGCGCCTCAAGAACATCGACGGGCCGCTGGCCAACGTGCTGGCGTCCGGCGTGTTCAAGCTGGGCGAAAAGCTCGGCCCCTTCCTATGGCAGTTCCCGCCCAACTTCCATTTCGATCCCGAGACGATGGAGCATTTCCTCAGCCTGCTGCCGCACGATACCGATGCGGGGCTGGAGCTGGCGCTAAAACACGAGGCGCGCATGAACGGGCGGACCGCGCTGGAGGTCGGCAAGAAGCGCAAGCTGCGCCACGCGATCGAGATCCGCCACGAGAGCTTCATCGACGAGGCCTTCATCGCGCTGCTGCGCAAGTACAAGGTGGCGGTGGTGGTGGCCGATACCGCCGGCAAGTGGCCGTATATCGAGGATGTGACCGCGGACTTCATCTACCTGCGGCTGCATGGCGACAAGGAGCTGTATGCAAGCGGCTACACCGAGAAGGCACTGGACCGTTGGGCGGAGAGGATCGGCGCTTGGTCCACGGGCGGGCAACCGGAGGATGCGCACCTGGTGTCGTCAAAAGCGCCGCCAAAGCGCGCGAGCCGCGATGTGTTCTGTTACTTCGACAACGACGTGAAGGTGCGCGCGCCGTTCGATGCGCGCAGGCTGATCGAGAAACTTGGGCTGGATCCGGAGGGGAAGCTGACGCCGCTCGATTGAGCACGCTCAGTATGGGTTCCTGCCTTCGCAGGAACGATAAATCTACCGCCGTCGTTCCTGCGAAGGCAGGAACCCATGCTGAAGGTGCTTATCTACGGACGATTTTGATGACGTGCTCTTTCGGCTCTTCGCACGCCTTGCACGTGTCGCAGCCGCTGCCGCAGCTCGACTCGGTATTGAGCCAGCTTGCCACCTTCGACTGGCTGGCGCCGCGCTTCGTCAGCAGATACACCAGCTTCGTGCGCCAGCTGGCCGGCAGGTACTTGCGCGCCACGTACAGGGCGGCAAACCCGACGATCAGCGCGACGACCAGGTTCTGGACCATGTCAGCTCCCCAGCGCCAGCGCGACGCGGTAGGTAATGAACGACGCCACGTACGCCAGCGAGAACATGTACCCCGCCATGATGAGCGGCCAGCGGATGCCGCCGGTCTCGCGCCGCACCACCGACAGCGTGGACAGGCACTGCGGCGCAAACACGTACCACGCCAGCAGCGACAGCGCGGTGGCCATGGTCCACGATTGCGCGATGATCGGCGTGAGCGAACTGGCCAGCGCTTCGCCGCTTTGCGACAGCGCGTACACGGTGCCGAGCGCGCCGACCGCCACTTCGCGCGCGGCCATGCCAGGCACCAGAGCGATGCATATCTGCCAGCCGAAGCCGATCGGCTCGAAAATCACCGACATGCCGCGGCCGATCATGCCGGCGATGCTGTAGTAGATGGCCGGATGGGTGGCGCCTTCCGGCGCGCCGGGGAAGCTGGAAAGGAACCACACCAGCACCATCAGGGTCAGGATAATCGTCCCTACTCGGGACAAAAATATTTTCGCGCGCTCCCACAGGCCCAGCGCCAGGTTCTGCAGGTGAGGCCAGTGGTAGCTAGGCAGCTCGAGCATCAGCGGCTGCTGGCCGCTGCCGCCCATGCTGCGCTTGAACACCCACGCCACCGCCATCGCGCTGACGATGCCGGCGAAATAAAGGACGAACAGCACCAGACCTTGAAGGCTGACGATGCCGCCGACCTCGCGGTTCGGGATGAAGGCGGCGATGATCAGCGCGTACACCGGCAGCCGCGCCGAGCAGGTCATCAGGGGGGCGATCATGATCGTCACCAGGCGGTCGCGCGGATTCTGGATCGTGCGCGCGGCCATGATGCCGGGGATGGCGCAGGCAAAGCTGGACAGCAGCGGGATGAAGGCGCGTCCCGACAGCCCCACGCCGCCCATCAGGCGGTCGAGCAGGAAGGCGGCGCGCGGCAGGTAGCCGCAGTCCTCCAGCGCGAGGATGAAGAAGAACAGGATCAGGATCTGCGGCAGGAACACCAGCACGCTGCCGACGCCGCCCAGGATGCCCTCGACCAGCAGGCTTTTCAGCATGCCGTCGGCCATGTGCCCGCCGATCCACTGGCCGACGTTGTCCACGCCGGCCTTGATCATGTCCATCGGCGGCGTAGCCCAGCTGAACACCGCCTGGAACACCAGGAACATCAGCGCCGCCAGCAGGAGCGGGCCGAGCACGGGATGCAGCACGAACTGGTCGATCTTCTCCGACAGGTTGCCGGTATCGTTGGCGTGGCTGGTGCAGGCGTCGAGGATGCGGCGCACTTCGCGCTGGGTGTCCTCCACCGACACCGCGTCGATCGCCGACAGCGGATTGGCCGCGCGCGGCGCGTCGTGGGGCAGCAGGTCGAGCGCGCGCAGCAGCGACTTTTCGCCGCCGCTTTGCACCGCGACCGTTTCCACCACCGGCATGCCGAGTTCCTCGGACAGCTTGTCGGCGTCGATGGTGATGCCGCGTTTTTGCGCGACGTCGACCATGTTCAGGGCCAGCACCATCGGCAGGCCGAGCCGCTTGATCTCGAGGACCAGGCGCAGGTTCAGGCGCAGGTTGGTGGCGTTGACGACGCAGACGATGGCGTCGGGCGCCTGTTCGCCGGCGCGCAGGCCGGCCACGACATCGCGCGTGATCGCTTCGTCGGGCGTCTGGGCCGACAGGCTGTAGGCGCCGGGCAGGTCGAGCAGGCGGATGGGACGACCGGCAGGCGAGACGAAGCTGCCTTCCTTGCGTTCGATGGTGACGCCGGCGTAGTTGGCCACTTTCTGGCGCGCGCCGGTCAGGCGGTTGAACAAGGCAGTCTTGCCGCAGTTGGGATTGCCCAGCAGGGCGATCAGCGGCGTGCGCGGGTCGGCCTGGACCCGCCGTTCGACAGCACCCATGCTTACTCCGGCTTGACCGATACCAGCGCCGCTTCGAAACGGCGCAGCGCGAAGGTCGACTGGCCGACCTTGATCGCCAGCGGACCGCCCTGCAGGCCGCGGCGCAGCATGCGGATCCGCTCGCCCGGCACGAAACCGAGTTCCATCAAGCGGCGCGACACGTCCACGTCCCCGTTCGTCGGCGCGAGGTGGATCACGGTGCCGCCCTGCCCCGCGGCGAGGGTGTCGAGTGTGGTCAGTGTCGAAGCTAAGGTCATGATGAGCTTTGGTCGGTGGATGAAGCAGATACTAGCATCATAAACGGTAATGCGAATTATTTCTATTTACGATTCTACCACTGTGCTGATCAATTGCACGCGGCTGCAACAAAAACAGGCAGCGTCAGCCGGTAATTTCCGCGCCGGGCCTGCGTTTGCTCAAAAAAAAGGCTTGCGTTGGCCGACGAGTTAGGACAAACTCTCAATCGTAATGATAATGATTCTCATTCTGGACAAATCGCCAACTGCCGAAATGTCCACTCTTCAGAAGGTGCAAGAATGATCGTTTGTGTCTGCAACAACATCTCCGACCGTGAAATCCGCCAGGCGGTGGACCTTGGCCTGTCCTCCATGGACGAGCTGCGCAGCGACCTGGGCGTGGCTACCTGCTGCGGCAAGTGCGCCGACTACGCCGAACAGGTGTTCAACGAGCACGTCGAACGTACCAGCACGACCACCACCGTTACCGAACTGTCGTTTCGCCCTAGCCAGGTTGCCTGACACCGGTGGGCGCGCATAGCTTCTCGCCCTACCCTCCCATCGGCGCCCCGGGCGCCGCGATCGGCCGCCTGCGCGGCCAGTTCACTCCCCTGTTCCTGATCGCCGCCGTCCACGCGCTGGTGTTGTATGGAATCTACAGCGGCCTGCTGCATCGGGTGGCCCACGATGCGGCGCCGGCCGAAGTGTTCGTCAGCCTGCTGGCCGCCACGCCGCCCCCGCCGCCCGAGCCCGAGGTGGTGCCGCCGGCCGAAGTGCAGGCGATCGAGCCGCCCGAGGTCACCGTACCCACCACCGTCATCGATATCGCGCCTGCCCAGCCGCCGGCCAGCCCGGCCGCACCTGTTGCCGCCGCGGGCGCCGTGGCTGCGCCGGCCGGCCCTGGCGTGGGCGCAGCGTCCGCTCCCTCCGCCGCCGCTCCCGCGCCGCCAGCCACGCCGCGCACGATCACGTCCGGCGTCGAATACATCAGGCCGCCCCAGCCCGACTACCCTGCGGTCTCGCGCCGCCTGGGCGAACAAGGCCGGGTCGTGCTGCGCATCCTGGTCGGAGAAACCGGCCTGCCCGAGCAGGTGCAGGTGCAGACGTCGTCCGGCTTCGCCCGGCTCGACGAAGCCGGACGCCAAGCCGCCCTGCGCGCCCAGTTCAAGCCGCACCTCGAAGACGGCCGCCCGGTCGCCGTGTACGTGGTGGTCCCGCTCAACTTCAAGCTGGGCGGCTAAGCGGCGCACAATTCATCCGTGCCGGGTTCGTGGTTTGCTATGATGTTCTTAATCTCACCACACGAAAGCACTCCATGAAGGGCGATCCGAACATCATCCGTCTGCTCAACGCGCAGCTGACCAACGAGCTGACTGCGGTGAATCAGTATTTCCTGCATGCGCGCATGTACCGCCACTGGGGCCTGGAAAAGCTGGGCAAGAAGGAATACGACGAGTCGATCGGCGAAATGAAGCACGCCGACAAGCTGATCGACCGCATCCTGATGCTCGACGGACTGCCCAACCTGCAGGCCCTGCACAAGCTGCTGATCGGCGAGAACACCGAGGAAATGCTCAACTGCGACCTGCAGCTCGAGCGCGCCGCCCAGGTCACCGTCAAGGAAGGCGTGGCGGAGTGCGAAAAGGCCGGCGACTTCGTCTCGCGCGAGCTGTTCGTGGGCATCCTGCAGGACACCGAAGAGCACATCGAGTGGCTGGAAACCCAGCTCGACCTGATCGCCAAGATCGGCATCCAGAACTACCTGCAGAGCCAGATGGGCGAGTAAGCCCATGATCGAGCGCTACGCCGGCTTGTGCGACGCCTCCGCGGCGGTCGCGATCGGGCAAGGCCACTTCGCCGTGGCCGACGACGAGCTGGACGTATTGCGCATCTACCGCCGCGGCGCGCCCGAGCCAGTAAGCGCGCTCGATCTTGGCGACTATCTGCAGAACCGCCGTGCCGACGGCAAGCGCGACGAAGCCGACATCGAAGGCTCGGCCCTGATCGGCACGCGCATCTACTGGATCAGTTCGCACGCGCGCAAGGGCAAGGATGGCGCGCTGGCGCCGCACCGCTGGCGCTTCTTCGCCACCGACATCATCGCCGCAACGCCGGCGCCGACGCTGCTGCCCGCCCCCACTCCCCCGTATGAAGCGCTGCTGGCCGACATGCTGGCCGATCCGCGCTTCGCCGAACTGCGCGAAGCGAGCGCACGCAATCCCGAGGCCGAGGGCGGCCTGAACATCGAAGGGCTCGCCGCCACGCGCGCCGGCGGCCTGCTGATCGGCTTTCGCAATCCGCTGCCGAAGGGCATGGCGCTAGCCATTCCGCTGCTTAACCCCGCCGCTGTCATTGAAGGCGCCGCCAGGCCGGAGTTCGGCGACCTGATCCGGCTCGACCTGGGCGCGCGCGGCTTTCGCAGCGTCGAACTGGTGGGCGACGACTACCTGATCGTGGCCGGCCCCAGCGGCGAGGCGTCGGCCAGCACGGCGACGCCGCGCTTCGCGCTGTATCGGTGGACCGGGCTGGGCGGGCCGGCGCCGAAGCTGGTGCAAAGCCTGGACGCGGGAAGCTTTCGGCCGGAGGCGCTGTTTCTCGATCCGATCGCAGATGAGATTGTGTTGCTCAGCGACGACGGCGACGAAGAAATCGGCGGGCGCAAATGCAAGCAATTGCCGGCGGCGCAAAAAGCGTTCCGGGCGATGTCGCTTAAACTGTAAGCGAAGATGGGGTCAGGTCCGCGGGACCAGACCCCGCCTTCCGGTTGGCGGCGCCGACAGAGCCGGCGGTCTGGTCCTGCGGATCTGACCTATTCCCTTCCTTGAGGAGCGCACGATGACCCGCTTGCCTTCCACCCTGATTGCCGCCGCCATCGCCTGCACCGCGATCGCCGCCCATGCCGAAGAACGCTACACCGGCATGTGCGACGCCTCGGCCGCGGTGGCGCTCGGCTACGGCCGCTTTGTCGTCGCCGACGATGAACTCGACGTGCTGCGCATCTATCAGAAATCGGCCAGCGCGCCGGTCGGATCGCTGGACCTGATCGACTACCTGCACAACCGCAAGGGGACGGACAAGAATCACGAGGGCGACATTGAAGGCGCCGCGGTCATCGGCGACCGCATCTACTGGATCAGCTCGCACGCCCGCAAGGGCAAGGACGGCTCGGTGGACCCGCACCGCCAGCGCCTGTTCGCCACGACGCTGGCCGGCGCGGGCAATGCGGCGACCGTCCAGCTGGCGCCCGAACCGCCCTATGAATCCCTGCTGGCAGACCTGGTCGCGGCACCCGGATTTGCCGTGCTGGCCGAAGCCAGCAAGTTCGGCCCCGAGGACGCGCCGCCGAAGGAAGGCCTCAACATCGAGGGCCTGGCCGCCACGCCGGACGGCGCACTGCTCATCGGATTTCGCAGCCCGCAGCCGGGCAAGATGGCGCTGGTGGTGCCGCTGGCCAATCCGGCCGAGCTCATCGCGGGCAAGGGCAAGGTCAAGCCGAAGTTCGGCGCGCTGATCCGGCTGGACCTGGGCGGGCGCGGCATCCGCAGCTTCGAGCGGGTCGGCAGCGACTACCTGATCGTCGCCGGTCCGCGCGGCGAAGCGAAAGACAGCTCCGTCAAGCCGGCGTTTGCACTGTATCGCTGGAGCGGCTCGGGCGGCGCGGCGCCAAAGAAGGTGCACGATCTCGACCAGGGCAGCTTTCGCCCCGAGGCGCTGTTCTTCGACCCGGACAGCAAGGAACTGGTGATGCTCAGCGACGATGGCGACGAAGCCGTCGGCGCGATGAAGTGCAAGGACAAGGACCTGGCGGCCAAGAATAAATCGTTCCGGGTCATGCGCATGGCGTGGCCGCCGGCAAAGTAGCGCGAAGTCGGGGTCTGGTCCTGCGGACCTGACCCCATTTTGATTTTTCGGTCACCGAAAACATCGTGTGAGTTCGAGGTCGTCGACATTTTTCAACATGGGGTCAGGTCCGCAGGACCAGACCCCGATCCTTGCGAGCCGCGCCAAAACGGCCTAGCGCCAGCGCGCCACCCACTTGTCGTAGAAGCCGATGTCGCGCGGTACCGCGCCCGACACCGCGCAGATGGCGCCGGCGAATTCGTTGGCGCGCGCCAGCGTCAGCTCGAGCGGCCAGCCGCGCGCGCGCCCCAGCAGGAAGATCGCCGAGAACGCATCGCCCGCGCCCACCGTGTCGATAACGAACGGCGGCGCCGGGTTGTCGCGGTTGACGATCAGCGCGTCGTCGGCGCCGAAATACACCGAGCCGCGATGGCCCAGCGTGACGATCAGCGCTTCGAGTTCGAACATGTCGAGCAGCGCGCGGCACGCGGCATGCACCTCGCTGGTGGCGAGCGTGGTGGCCGGCGCGATCTGGAAGAACCACTCGAACAGCGCCTGCAGCTCTTCCTCGTTGACCTTGACGATGTCGGCCGCCTTCAGCGATTCGGTCACGCAGCCGCGGTCGATCTGGCCTTCGCGCAGGTTCAGGTCGAGAAAGCGCGTCGCGCTGGCGCCGTCCAGCAGCTGGTGCAGGGTGTCGCGCGAGCGCGGCGCGCGCTGCGCCAGCGTGCCGAAATAGAAGGCCGCCGGCGCCACGCCGGCCAGCGCTTCCAGCGCATGGACCGGGTCGATGAAATCGTAAGCCTGCTTCGGCAGGATCACGAAGCGGTGGCCGTCGGGGCGGCGCTCGGCCAGCACGCGGCCGGTTTCTTCCATGCGGTCGAGCTGCAGGCCGGCCTCGGACATGGCGAAGCGCTCGAACTCGCCGCGCACCACCGCGCCGTTATGGTCGTCGCCGATGCGGGTGATCATCAGCTGCGGCTCCATGAAGGCCGCCAGGTTGCGCGCCACGTTGAAAGGCGCCCCGCCGACCTGCTGCTCGGTGACGAAGTCGTCGACCAGCGCTTCGCCGAACACCACGATGGTGCGCGCGCCCTCCTGCTTGAGGACGGGGATCACTGCGGCACGGATTCTTTGAACGAGGCGCGCTCGGACAGCTTGTCGAACAGCCGCGCGAGGTTCGGGTAGTCGCCGCGCCAGCCGATTTCGGGGAAGCGGAACTGCAGCCAGCCCAGGCAGCAGCCGACGGCGACATCGGCCAGCGTGTAATGGTTGCCCTTGCAGAAAGGCGACTCGCCCAGCTCGGCCGACATCACCGACAGGCCGGCGTGGACCTTGCCCATCTGGCGCGCGATCCAGTCGGCGCTTTGCTGCTCGGCCGGGCGCAGCGTCTTCTCGAGGCGCACCAGCACTGCGGCGTCAAGCACGCCGTCGGCCAGCGCTTCCCACACCTTGACGTCGGCGCGATCGCGGCCGTTCGGCGGCAGCAGCTTGCACACGGGCGTGAGCGTATCGAGGTATTCGGCGATGACGCGCGAGTCGTACATCGGGCGGCCGTCTTCCATCACCAGGCAAGGCACCTTGCCGAGCGGGTTGGCCAGGTGGATGGTGGTCTCGGAGGCCCAGACGTTTTCCAATTCGAACGAGTAATCGAGCTTCTTTTCCGCCAGGACGACACGCACCTTGCGGACATAGGGACTGGTAACCGATCCGATGAGTTTCATGGGCACTTTTTGTAAATGATTGGAGGCCAGTATAGCATCGGCAAGACGCCCGATGGCGGGCCCGCGGCGCGAATTCGGTATGGCCGCAACATCGGCGGCGCCGGGCGCCCGGTGGTAAAATCGCTGTTTTGCCCAGCCCCTTCCGCCATGACCTCCACCGCCCCGTACTCCACCCTGTCCGCCCTGTCTCCGCTCGACGGCCGCTACGCCGCCAAGACCGACAAGCTGCGTCCGATCCTGTCCGAAGCCGGCTTCATGCACCATCGCGTGAAGGTCGAAATCGCGTGGCTGCAGGCGCTGTCGCAGGCCGGCTTCGCCGAGATCAAGCCGTTCTCGAAAGAGGCCAACGCGCTGCTCGACAAGATGGCGGCCGACTTCACGGAAGCCCACGCGGCGCGCATCAAGGAGATCGAAGCGGTCACCAACCATGACGTCAAGGCGGTCGAGTACTGGCTGAAGGAACAGGTCAAGGACGTGCCGGAACTGGTCGCGGCCACCGAGTTCATTCACTTCGCCTGCACCTCGGAAGACATCAACAACACCTCGCACGGCATGATGCTCAAGGCCGCGCGCGACGGCGTCATCGTGCCCGCGCTGCAGTCGGTGATCGACAAGCTGCGCGAGATCGCCCACGCCAACGCCGCGCTGCCGATGCTCTCGCGCACCCACGGCCAGACCGCCAGCCCGACCACGCTTGGCAAGGAATTCGCCAACGTCGTCGCCCGTCTCGATCGCGCCGTCAAGCGCATCGCCGCGGTCGAAATCCTCGGCAAGATGAACGGCGCCGTCGGCAACTACAACGCCCACCTGTCGGCCTATCCGCAGTTCGACTGGCCGGCGTTCTCGAAGGACGTGATCGAGCAGCGCCTCGGCCTGACCTTCAACCCGTACACCATCCAGATCGAGCCGCACGACTACATGGCCGAGATGTTCGACGCCATCGCGCGCGCCAACACCATCCTGCTCGACCTGAACCGCGACATCTGGACCTACGTGTCGCTGGGCTACTTCAAGCAGCGCCTGAAGGCCGGCGAGATCGGCTCCTCGACCATGCCGCACAAGGTCAACCCGATCGACTTCGAAAACTCCGAAGGCAACCTGGGCCTGGCCAACGCCATGCTCAAGCACCTGTCCGAGAAGCTGCCGGTATCGCGCATGCAGCGCGACCTGACCGATTCGACCGTGCTGCGCAACATCGGCGTCGGTTTCGGCTACGCGCTGCTGGCCTACGACAGCTGCCTGCGCGGGCTGAACAAGCTGGAAGTGAATGCGGCGCGCCTGGAGCAGGACCTGGACGCCAACTGGGAAGTGCTGGCCGAGCCGGTGCAGACGGTGATGCGCCGCTACGGCGTGGAGAACCCGTACGAGCAGCTCAAGGAACTGACGCGCGGCAAGGGCATTTCGAAAGACGCGCTGCGCGAGTTCATCCTGACCCTGGCGGTGCCGCAGGAAGCGAAAGACTTGCTGCTGCAGATGACGCCGGCCAATTACATCGGCATCGCGGCCAAGCTGGCTGCAGAGATCTGATCAACATGGGGTCAGGTCCGCGGGACCAGACCCCGGACTTCGGCAGCATCGGGGTCTGGTCCTGCGGACCTGACCCCATTTTCTTGCCTGCACACATCCACTTCCAAATTGCGGTACTATTAGTCCTAACACGTACTAATTGGACCTGCCGATGCAGCGCTACACCCGTCCCGCCATCCTGTTTCACTGGCTGATCGCCCTGCTGATCATCGGCGCCTTCACGCTCGGCCTGGTAATGACCGACATCCCCGGCATCACCCCGACCAAGCTTAAATATTTTTCCTGGCACAAATGGGCCGGCGTCACCGTGCTGCTGCTGGCGACCCTGCGTCTGCTGTGGCGCCTGGCCAACACCGCCCCCGCCTATCCGGACAGCATGAAGCGCTGGGAACAGCAGGCCGCGCACCACCTGCACCTGCTGCTCTACGTGCTGATGTTCGCCGTGCCGCTGTCGGGCTACTTTTACACCCTGGCGGCCGGCGTGCCGGTGGTATATTTCGGCGTGTTGCCGCTGCCTGTGCTGATCGACGCCAACCCCGAATTGAAGCCGCTGTTGAAGGAAGTACACTACTGGCTGACCATGGGCCTGGCCGGCGCGGTCGGCCTGCACATCGCCGCCGCGCTCAAGCATGCCTTCATCGACCGCGACGGCGTCATGAAACGTATGCTTCCCTGATTTTCTAGGAGACCAAGATGAACAAGAAATCCCTGATCGCCGCCGCCCTGCTCGGCGTCGCACTGGCCGCCGGCGCCATCCCGCTCAAGACCGATGTCGCCCACAGCACCGTGGCCGCCGTGTTCAAGCAGATGAACGTGCCGGTCGAAGCGAAATTCAAGAAGTTCAGCGCGCAGATCGACTACGACGCCGCCAAACCGGAAAGCGCGAAGGCCAGCGTGGATATCGAAACGGCCAGCCTGGACCTGGGCGACGCCGACATGAACAAGGAAGTGGCGAAGAAGGACTGGTTCAATTCGGCCCAGTTCCCGAAAGCGAACTTCACCTCCTCGTCGATCAAGCCGGCCGGCGCCGGCAAGCTGACCGTCGCCGGCAAACTGGCGATCAAGGGCAAGACCCAGGACGTGAGCTTCCCCCTGAGCGTCAAGGCCGAAGGCGGCAAGCAGGTATTCGAGGGAACGCTGCCGATCAAGCGGCTGGCGTTCAACATCGGCGAAGGCGAGTGGAAGGACACCAGCATGGTGGCCGACGAAGTCGTCATCAAATTCCGCGTCATCGCGGCGCAGTAACCACTTTTTCACACAAAGGAAACCGCATGAAAATCAAGCACCTGATCGTTGCCCTGCTCGCGGCCAGCGCCGCGTCGGCCTTCGCCGCCGACACCTACAACATCGACCCGAGCCACACCTTCCCGAGCTTCGAGGCCGACCACGCCGGCATGTCCGTCTTCCGCGGCAAGTTCAACAAGACCAGCGGCACCGTCGCGCTCGACCGGGCGGCCAAGACCGGCGCGGTGGACATCACGATCGACGCCAACTCGCTCGATTTCGGCATCGAAGGCCTGAACAAGCACGCCAAGACCGCCGACATGTTCGACGTCGAGAAATTCCCGACCGCGACCTACAAGTCCAATTCGATCGTCTTCAAGGGCGACGTGCCGGCGGCGATCAACGGCGAGCTGACGCTGCATGGCGTGACCAAGCCGGTGACGCTGACGATCAACAAGTTCAAGTGCATCCAGCACCCGCGCCTCAAGCGCGAATGGTGCGGCGCCGATGCGTCGGGCCAGTTCAGCCGCGCCGACTTCGGCATCGGCTTTGGCACCCCGACGTTCTCGCCGGAAGTGAAGCTGGCGATCCAGATCGAAGCGATCAAGGCCAACTAAGGTCAACAGCAGGGTCCGGCCCTTACAGCGGGACAGACCCACGCAAAAAAGCCTCGCCGAAGCGAGGCTTTTTCAATTGAGCGGAAGCCAAGGGTCTGACCCGAACTGCGGGTCAGACCCAGGTGTTGACTCAACGGCCGTCGTGATCCGAGTCGCCAGGAATGGCGCGCTCGACCTTGTCCCACGCAGCGCGGGTCGCCGACTTGGCTTCGTTCCACGACAGGCGCGATGCACCCTTGACCGAGTTCCAGTCCTGCGCCAGGTCGTTTTCGACGCTGTCGAAGCTCTGGCCGATGTAACGGCCGCGGCTGTTGTAGCCCAGCGCGTAGGCCGGACCGTAGTCGTCGTAGGAGTACTGCGACGAGTAGTATGGCGCCTTGGTGTACGAATCGCGCCAGTAGGTGTCTTCCGCCGCCGGATTGACCACGGTGGCAGCCGCGTGACCTGCAGCGCCGCCAGCCAGCGCGCCGATTGCCGCGCCAGCAGCCATGCCGACAGGACCGCCGACCGCGCCGATCGCCGCGCCGGTTGCCGCACCGGCGCCCGCGCCTACGCCCTTGGCCAGGCCATGGTCACCGAGATCGTCGCCGGCCTTCGGATTGGCCACTTCGCCCGCGCCGCGGCCAGCCAGGCCGCCCGCGATACCGCCGATGGCAGCACCAGCGGCCATGCCGACAGGGCCGCCGACCGCGCCGATGGCCGCGCCGGTTGCAGCGCCTGCGCCAGCGCCGACACCTTTGGCCAGGCCGTGGTCGGCCAGGTCATCGCCAGCTTTTGGATTGGCTACTTCAGCCGCGCCGCGACCAGCCAGGCCGCCGGCGATACCACCGATGGCCGCACCGGCCGCCATGCCGATCGGGCCGCCGACCGCGCCAGCGGCCGCACCCATCGCGGCACCGCTGCCAGCGCCGACGCCTTTGGCGAAGTGGTGCTCGGCCAGGTCGTCGCCAGCCTTCGGATTGACGACTTCCGCCGCGCCCTTGCCAGCCATGCCGCCGGCGATGCCGCCGATTGCCGCGCCAGCCAGGGTGCCGACAGGACCGGCGACCGAGCCGATCGCCGCGCCGGTGGCAGCGCCGCCAGCGGCGCCAACGCCGGTACCGATGATGTGCTCACCGGCGTTTTCGGTCCAGCTGCGCTCGATGTGCGCTGCGTCTTCGTCCGAACGTGGGGTCACGCCCATCAGGATGCCGCCGTTCTTGATGCCCTCTTCATAGTGCACCACGCGCTCTTCCGGAATGCCGGCGCCGATCAGCGCGCCAACCAGGCCGCCCGCCACGCCGCCGGCGCCGGCGCCAGCCAGTGCCGCTGCGATTGGGCCGGCCACGACCAGGCCGATGCCTGGCAGGACCAGCGTGGTGCCGACGGCAGCGATGCCGGCCAGCACGGCGCCGATGGTGCCGCCGATGCCGGCGCCGATGCCCGCGCCTTCGGCAGCCTTGCTGCCCAGCTCAGTGTCGGTGTCGGCGAAATGGGTCTTGCGGGTGTCGTCCGACATCATCAGCGTGACGTCGTCCTTGTTGTAGCCGCGGTCGGCCAGCGAGGAATAGGCGCGCTCGGCGCTGTCGCGATCGCGGAAAAGGCCGGTGACCATACGGGAATTCTTAGCGGTTGGATCGTAGTTGCTCATGTCGTATTTCCTTTCGAATTATCGGTGGGGTCCCGCAAAAAACACTTGGAAGTTAATTGCCAGTGCTGCAACATTAAGGCCGTGCGACGAACCGCTCTGTTCGTTGACGCACCCAGCACGCGACATTCCATGCGGCATGTTTTTTTGACATTTTCAAATCGTCGCCGCTACGTTCGTTGCCGCACCGACCAAGCGATTTCCGGAGACTAGACTTTTTAACAAGGCCAGCGATATTCAATGGTCTCGGGCTAAATTCAACTTAAGGAGAATCACCATGTTATTCATCATCTGGATCGTCGTCGGCGGCATCTTGGGTTGGCTTGCAAGCCTTGTCATGAAAACGGACGCCGAGCAAGGCATGATCCTCAACGTCGTCGTCGGTATCGTCGGATCCTTCCTGGGTGGCTGGTTGCTGTCCCCGCTGTTTGGTACCGGGACCATCAATTCGGACGACTTCAGCGTCACTTCCCTGCTGGTGTCGTTCCTGGGCGCCGTCATCCTGCTGGCCATCGTGAACCTGTTCCGCCGCGGCCGGACTCGTTAATATGCACCACCCCAAATAACCAACGCTTCGGCGTTGGTTTTTTATTTTTCGGACACTAATCGAATGAGAACCAAGCCCGTGGTCATTGCCCTCGTCTCCTGCGTCGTTACCCTGATTGCCGGCTTCCTGGCGCTCAACCTCATGCCGAGCGAAAAGAAGATCGAGCATCAGCTGACCAGGAAATACGACCTGGAAGACCCGCAGTTCCGCCGCTCGATGAGCGTGCTGCTGGGACCGCCCATCGTCGAAGGCAATAAGGTCGAGGTGCTGCTCAACGGCGACGAGATCTTCCCGGCCATGCTCGACGCGATCAAGCACGCCGAGCGCACCATCACGTTCGAAACCTATATCTACTGGTCCGAGACGATCGGCAAAGAATTTTCCGACGCGCTGATCGAGCGCGCCAAGGCCGGCGTCAAGGTGCACGTGCTGCTCGACTTCATCGGCAGCATCAAGATGGACCAGGCCTCGGCCGACGCGATGAAGGCGGCCGGCGTGCAGCTGCAGCGCTATCACAAGCCCGTATGGTGGAAGCTGACCCGCCTGAACAACCGCACCCACCGCAAGCTGCTGGTGGTCGACGGCAAGGTGGGCTTTACCGGCGGCGTGGGCATCGCCGACAAGTGGCGCGGCAAGGCGCAGGACGCCGACCATTGGCGCGACACCCACTTCCGCGTCGAAGGCCCGGTGGTCGGCCAGATCCAGGCCGTCTTCACCGACAACTGGACCAAGTCCACCGGCCGCGTGCTCGACGGCGACGCCTACTTCCCGCAGCTCGAACCGAAAGGCACGCACCCGGCGCAGATGTTCTCCAGCTCGCCGACCGGCGGCAGCGAGAGCATGCACCTGATGTACCTGATGGCGATCACCGCGGCGCACCACTCGATCCAGCTGTCGAACGCCTACTTCGTGCCGGACGAGCTGACCATCAAGGCGCTGCTGGCCGCGGCCAAGCGCGGCGTCAAGATCCAGATCATCACGCCGGGCCCGATCATCGATTCGGACGTGGTGCGCTCGGCCTCGCGCGAGCAGTGGGGACCGCTGCTGCAGGCAGGGATCAAGATGGCCGAGTACCAGCCGACCATGTTCCACGTCAAATGCCTGGTGGTGGACGGCCTGCTGGTGTCGGTCGGCTCGACCAACTTCGACAACCGCTCGTTCAGCCTGAACGACGAAGCGAACCTGAACGTGTTCGACCATGCGTTCGCGGCGTCGCAGCAGAAGGTATTCGACGCCGACTGGGCCAAGGCCAAGCCGATCACCTACGCGGCGTGGGAGAACCGGCCGTGGAAGGAAAAGGCGATGGGCAAGGTGGCGTCGCTGATTGGGGCGCAGCTGTAAATACGGATGCTGTCGCACCTGCGGAGGCAGGTGCCCATGCTGAATATGCTCAACATGGGTACCTGCCTTCGCAGGTACGACACCCTCGAAAATTCAGGTTGACTATTGGGTAGGCGGTAAGGATACTCTTGAACGCTCCGGCAACGATCCGGAGCAGTTCGATCACTCTAGAGAGACCACCGCGCATGAAGAAAACCCTCCTGACGCTCGCCATCCTGAGCACCTCCGCCGCGTACGCCGACGAAGGCATGTGGATGCCGCAGCAGCTGCCACAAGTAGCCAAGCAACTCAAGGCCGCCGGCCTCAAGCTCGATCCCGCCACCCTGACCAAGCTGACCGAATTCCCGATGGGCGCGATCGTCAGCCTGGGCGGCTGCTCGGCGTCGTTCGTCTCGCCGCAAGGCCTGATCGCGACCAACCACCACTGCGTCTACAACAGCGTGGCCGTCAACTCGACGCCGCAGCGCGACCTGCTGGCCAACGGCTTCCTGGCCAAGAGCTTCGCCGAAGAACTGCCGGCCGCGCCGGGCAGCCGCGTCTTCGTCACCGAGGGAGTGACCAACGTCAGCAGCCAGGTCATCACCCCTGAAGTCGCCAAGCTCTCGGGCAAGGCGCGCATCGACGGCATCGAAAAGAACGAGAAGAACATCGTCGCCGAATGCGAAAAGGATCCGGGACACCGCTGCACCGTGGCCAGCTACTACGGCGGCCTCGAGTTCTACCTGCTCAAGCAACTGGAAATCCGCGACGTGCGCCTGGTGCACGCGCCGCCGGCCGGCGTGGGCAAGTTCGGCGGCGACACCGACAACTGGATGTGGCCGCGCCACACCGGCGACTACGGCTTCTACCGCGCCTACGTCAGCAAGGACGGCAAGGCCGCCGACTACTCGAAGGACAACGTGCCTTACGTGCCGAAGCACTTCCTGAAGATCGCCAAGGAAGGCGTCAAGGAAGGCGATTTCATCATGGCGCTGGGCTACCCTGGCCGCACCAACCGTCACCGCCTGCCGTCGGAAGTGGCGTCCACCTTCGGCTGGAGCTACCCGGCCTTCATCAAGACCTCGGCCGAAACGCTGGCGATCATCGAGCGCGAGACCAAGAACGATCCTGCGGCCAAGCTGAAGTACGCCGGCCAGGTCGCCAACGTCAACAACTACTACAAGAACCGCAAGGGCATGCTGACCAGCTATGAAGGCAGCGATTTCCTGGCGCGTAAAACCAAGGAGCACGCGGACCTGAAGGCATGGGTCAACGCCAATCCGGCACGCCAGAAGGAATACGGCGCCGACATCGAGAAGGTCGAGCAACTGATCGCCGAGCGCGATGCGCAGATGAAGCGCGACTACTACCTGATGTCGTCGTCGCCGCGCCTGCTGTCGGCAGCGCGTTCGATGTACCGCCTGGCCAACGAAAGCGCCAAGCCGGACACCGAGCGCAAGTCGGGCTACCAGGAACGCGACCTCAAGCGCTTCCAGTCGAGCATCGGCGGCCTCGATCGCACCTACGACGCCAAGGTTGACAAGGCGCTGGTCATGAACAGCCTGACCAAGTATGTCGCGCAGCCTGCCGCATCGCGCGACGCCAACTTCGACGCCGCGATGGGCATCAAGGACGGCATG
Source organism: Massilia sp. R2A-15 (assembly GCF_030704305.1). Classification (NCBI taxonomy): domain Bacteria; kingdom Pseudomonadati; phylum Pseudomonadota; class Betaproteobacteria; order Burkholderiales; family Oxalobacteraceae; genus Massilia; species Massilia sp. R2A-15. The sequence goes on from NZ_CP131935.1 coordinate 4,040,604, forward strand.
AGCGCATCGGACCTGTCCGCCCTGCTCGACCGCATGTACGCCGGCACCACGCTGGGCGACACCGCGCAGCGCACCGCATGGCTGAAGAAGTCGCCGGCCGAATTCAAGGCCAGCAACGACCCGTTCATCAAGGCTGCGGTCGCGATGTACGAAGGCGGCTTGAAGCGTGAAGCGGAAGACGAGGAACTCGGTGGCAAGATCCAGGAAGCGTACGCCAACTACATGAAGGCCAAGATCGCCTACATGAACAGCAAGGGCCAAGCGGTTTATCCGGACGCCAACGGCACGCTGCGCGTCACCTTCGGCAAGATCGCCGGCCGCGACCACGGCGCCGACGGCACCGGTTCGTGGACCGCGTTCACCACGGTCAAGGGTGTGGTTGCCAAGGCGACCGGCGAAGGCGAGTTCAACGCGCCTGAACCGCAGCTGGCGGCGATCCGCGCCAAGGACTTCGGCAAGTTTGTCGATCCGAAGCTGAAGACCGTTCCGGTCAACTACCTGGCTACGCTGGACATCACCGGCGGCAATTCGGGTTCGGCTGCATTGAACAGCAAGGGCGAGTTCATCGGCCTGGCGTTCGACGGCACGCTCGACTCGATCATCTCCGACTGGGACTTCAACAAGGCCAACACGCGCGACATCCAGGTCGACGTGCGCTACATCTTGTGGAACATGAAGCACGTGGACCACGCCGACAACCTGCTGAAGGAAATGGGCGTCGAGTAAGCGCCCGCAGCAGGGGGTCTGGTCCCGCGGACCTGCCCCCATTTGAAGAATCCACGCACCGCGAGGCTGCGTGGATTTTTTTTTGGTGCGGCTATCGGCATCGGCCGCGGACAAACACGGGGTCAGGTCCGGCGGACCTGACCCCAGACCTTGGGCCGCGGCTTAAAAAAAAGCCACGCTAGCAATCGCCGCGTGGCTTTTTCAAGATGGGGTCAGGTCCGCAGGAGCGACGGGGACGCCGAGTCCCCGCCCGATCATGCGGCGACTTTGTTCAAGCGCGAATTGCGCATCCCGTAGAAGAAGTAGGTCAGCACCGCCACCGTCATCCAGATCGCGAACACCCGGTAGGTCGTCATCGACAGTCCCCACATCAGGTACAGGCAGGCGGCAATGCTCAGCGCCGGCACCAGGTACGGCCCGAACGGCACGCGGAAGCCCTTCACGCCCGACTCGCCTTCCTTGCTGCGCAATACCGGCACCGCGATCGACACCACGATGAACGCCGTCAGCGTGCCCATGCTGACCATGTCCCACAAGAAGGTCGCATCGACCAGGCCGGCGACGATGCCCACCACCACGCACACGATGATGGTGTTCCCGACCGGCGCCAGGGTGCGCGGATGGACTTTCTGGAAGGTCTTCGGAATCAGGCCGTCGCGGCTGATCGCGTACAGGATGCGGGTCTGGCCGTAGATCGTCACCAGCGTCACGCTGAACACCGAGATCACCGCGCCGGCCGACAGCACCAGCGCCGGCCACGCCTTGCCGGTGACGTTTTGCAGGATCACCGCCAGCCCCGCCTCCTGGCCTTCGAACAGGTGGGCCGGCTGGGCGCCGATCGCGGCCACCGCCACCAGCATGTAGAACACCGTGACGATGGCCAGCGCCGACAGAATCGCCACCGGCACATTGCGGGTCGGGTCGCGCACTTCTTCGCCCGCCGTGGCAACCGTATCGAGGCCGATGAACGAGAAGAACACCGTGGCCGCCGCCGCGGTCACGCCGGCGATGCCGCCCGGCGTCTTGGCCGAGGCCTCGTAGAAGAAGGGATGGAAGTTGGCGCTGTCGAAGCCGGAGAAGGCGATGGCGACAAAGAAAATCAGGATCGCCAGCTTGATCATCACCATGACCGCGTTGGCGGTGGCCGACTCGCGCGCGCCGCGAATCAGCAGGATCCCGCACATCACCACCAGCAGGATCGGCGGCAGGTTGATGTGCCACTTGTGGATTTCGACGCCATTCGGGCCGGACGCCACCATCGCCGTGCGCAGCGCCTCGGGGATCTTCCAGCCGATCGCATTCGACAGGAAGTTGTTCAGGTAGTCCGACCAGCCGATCGCGGTGGCGCTGGCCGCCAGCCCGTATTCGAGCAGCAGGCAGAACGCCATGATGAAAGCGGCGAACTCGCCCACCGTGGCGTAGGCGAACGAGTACGAGGAGCCGGCCGCGGGAATCCGGAACGACAGCTCGGCGTAGCACAGCGCGGTCAGGCCGGCGGTGATCGCGGCCATCAGGAACGACAGCACCACCGACGGCCCCGCCTTCGGCACCGCTTCGACCATCGTGAAAAAAATCCCGGTGCCGATGGTCGCGCCCACGCCGATCATCGTCAGCGGAAACAGGCCGATGCTGCGGCCCAGCCGGCCGGCGGCGGGCGCATGGCTGTGCTCGGCCTCCTTGCGGTCGGTCGGTTTGGTGCGGATCAGCTTCTGGCCGAGTGTCAGGTTCACGGTAGTCCTTTGTTTTTACAGGATAATGTTGGCCGCCGCGGATGCCGGACGCCAAAAACCTGACGATTATAGGGCCATAGCTTTGTCTTACGCATATCTTTTAGCACAGGATTTAAAGATGCATTATCGATGCATGTATAGTAGAATGGCGCCGGCAGCAGGCAAATTACGCCCGTGCTGCCGGCAATAACATGCATTTTAGATACCAGATATAAGCAAAAGGAATTTCATGATCTCCGCCGCATCCCGTCCCTACATCGACGCCAGTGTCGCCGTCCTGCGCGAGCATGGCCTGACCATCACCACCGAATTCTACAAGCGCATGTTCGCCGCGCACCCGGAGCTATCGAACCTGTTCAACATGGGCAACCAGGCCAGCGGCGCGCAGCAGCAGTCGCTCGCTTCCGCCGTGTTCGCGTATGCCGCCAACATCGGCACGCCGGAAGCGCTCGGCCCGGTCGTCACCCGCATCGTCCACAAGCACGTCTCGGTCGGCATCCGGGCGGAGCACTACCCGATCGTCGGCCAGCACCTGCTTGGCGCTATTGCCCATGTTCTTGGCGATGCCGCCACGCCCGAGCTGATCGCCGCCTGGGCCGAGGCCTACGGTTCGCTGGCCAAGCTGTTCATCGAAGCGGAAAAGAACATGTACGAGCAAGTGGGAATCGAGCCGGGCCAGACCCGCGCCATGCGCGTGACCGAAGTGACCCCGCAAGGCTCGCAGGTCAAATCGATCCGCTTCGTCGCCGAAGACGGCGCCCCGCTGCCCGCGTTCAAGGCCGGCCAGTACATCAGCGTCACCGTCAACTTCGGCGACGGCCGCAGCCAGCTGCGCCAGTACAGCCTGTCCGATGCGGCCGGCGACAGCCTGCGCATCTCGGTCAAGCGCGAGCCGGCCGGCCAGGCCACGCCGGCGGGCGAAGTATCGAACTGGATCCACGATAACGTCGTCGCCGGCAGCACGCTGCTGGTGTCGCCGCCGTGCGGCGAGTTCACCATCGACACCGAGTCGGACGAGCCGGTCGTGCTGCTGTCGGCAGGCGTGGGCATCACGCCGATGATCGGCGCGCTCAATCGCATCGCCCAGGTCAACCCGCAGCGCCATGTGATCTTCGGCCACGCCGCGCGCGACCTCGCCCACCAGGCGCACGCCGGCGACATCGCCGCGGCCAAGGCGGCCATGCCGAACCTGCAGGTGGTGACGTTCTATGAAAACCGCGACGGCGCGACCGACGCGCTGCAAGGCCTGATGACGCTCGACGCCATGCCGTCGTGGCCGCGCGCCGAAACCGACGTCTACATGTGCGGCCCGCTGCCGTTCATGCAGGCGCAGTGGCTGGCGCTGGTCAAGGCCGGCGTGCCGCCGGCGCGACTGCACCGTGAAGTGTTCGGTCCCGACCTGCTGGACCACCTGCTGTAAGCTGCTCCGTCAGCCCGCGCGCCGCTTCGTGCGGCGCGCCGCGGCCAGCCCGGCCATGCCGAGCGCCAGCAGCAGCGCGGAGCCAGGTTCGGGCACATCGACGGCCAGCGGGTCGAAGTGGAGCATCAGGCCGACGTCGTTCAGGCTGACGTTCTGCGAGAAATCGATGAAGTTCAGGCCCATCGACTCGTCATCGCCGCGAATCCCGCCCACGCTGGCGTAGTGCCGCAGGTTGTTCAGGGTGGCGTACTGGAACTCGATGTCGTTGCTGCCCTCGTGCAGAATGGCCTGGAACAGGTTCGCCGCGCCCACGCCGTTCGCGTCCGAATCGTCATACTCGTTGCCGTCCCACGTCACCACCAGTTCCCGGTTGCCCGCGCTACCGTTCGTTTGCGTGTACACGGTGCCGAACAGGTCGAACCAGCCGGCCTGGATGGTCCTGGTCGGTGCGCCGAAGCTCATGGTCGCGTTGCAGCAGTAATCGCCGGCGTTGTCCGGCTCGAATCCCATCAGGCCATTCACCGAGATCCAGGCGGCGCTGCCGGCGGCGTAGTCCCGGCCGTAGAAATTGAAGGCGAACGGCAGCACGAACGACGTCCAGTCATCGTCGCCGGCGAAGGCGCTGGCCGTGCCGCTGACGGTGCGGAAGTCGGCCGCGACCTGGCGGCCGGAGTAGCCGATATCGGTCCCGATGTATGCCGCATGCGCGCTCGCGCCAATCAACAGCAGCATGCCGCCCATCGCCGCCAGCACGGCGTTCCTGATTCCCATTGCAACTCTCCCTGAAATTCCTGTCGCCGGCAGGCCGTCGGCGTTTAACCGCGGAATATCTTATCAGAAAGAGTTGCTTTTACAATAAAAAACTTTCCTGTTGGTCAGCGGCCCTTTGATACCGAAAGGAGGCCGCCGTCCAGGACCCCGCGCCGCTCAACTCAGTTCAGCACCGCCACGTTCTTGCCCGTGACCGAACGCTGGGCCGGATTGCCATAGACAGTGATATGACCGGAGCCGCTGCTCTGCGCCTGCAGGCTGCGCTTGACCGTGGCGGTGATATCGCCCGAGCCGCTGGCGATCAGGTCGGCCTGTTCGCTGGCGAGGGCGGCCAGGTTAATGCCGCCGGAGCCGCTGGTGTGCGCGTTGACCGAGGCGACCGCGCCGCTGGCCTGCAGCGAGCCCGAACCGCTGACGTGGGCGGTGAGCGAATTGCCCTCCACCTGGCCCAGTGTGGTGCGCGACGAGCCGCTCAGGTTGATGTTGGCGTCGCCGCTTTTCAGGGCGGCCGCGTTGACGTGACCGGACCCGGACAGGCGCAGGTCGAAGCGGCTGACGCGGCCCGACAGGTTGACGGCGCCGCTGCCGCTCTTGGAAAAGTCCAGCGGCCCGCCATTCAGTTCGCTGATGGTCAGCCGGGTCGAGCCGCTCGCGTTCACGTAATTCAGCGACGGCACGGTGTAGGTCACGCGCATGCTGTTGTTGCTGCGCGCGCTGCCCTGCACCCACATGCGCAGCACACCGCCCACCACCTCGGTGCGGATCATCGGCAGCAGGTTGCTGTCGGCATCGACTTCCAGCGACGGCGCCACGCCGACGCGCACATTCACTTCCAGCGGACCGCTGACATCGATGGCGCTGACGTTGCCCGCAGCGCGCACGTCATGCGCCAGCACGCCGTTGCCGGTCACGGTGTCGCTGCTGAAAACGGATTTGACTTGCACATCGTCGTTGCCGGTGACGATGACGGCGCAGCCGGACAAGGCGATGAGGCAGCCGACGGTAAGCAATGAACGCATGGTTTGGACCTTTGTATTGTTGTTGGTAGTGTCCAGACGATAGCAGCCGCCCCGGCGGCCGGCACCGGGCGTGCGACGAACTGCAAGAATCGCGGTATAGGCGGCAAAACCAGAATGTCGTACCTGCGAAGGCAGGTACCCATAGTGAATGTGCTTTCCCCTTTCTGCCCGCTCAGCATGGGTACCAGCCTGCGCTGGTACGACAATCCCGCGTCAGCGCTGGCCGAGCTTCGTCTCGCCGAACAGCTGCTTGTACTCGCGCGGCTGCGAGCGCCAGTACTGCGGCGGCGCCTGCACCTGCGCGCCCAACGCCGCGGCGGCGTGCCACGGCCAGCGCGGATTGAACAGCATCGCGCGCGCCAGCGCCACCATGTCGCACTGCTTGCTGACCAAAATCTGCTCCGCCTGCACCGGCTCGGTGATCATGCCCACGCCGATCACCGGCATGCCGGTCTCGCGCTTGATGCACTCCGCGAATCCGATCTGGTAGCCCGGTCCGACCGGGATCTTCTGATGCGGCGACACACCGCCGCTCGACACGTGCATGAAGTGGCAGCCGGCCTGCTCCAGCGCCTGCGCGTAGGCCACGCTCTGCTCCACGTCCCAGCCGCCATCGACCCAGTCGTAGGCCGAAATGCGCACGCCCACCGTCATCTCCGGCGGCACCGCAGCGCGCACGGCGCGGAACACTTCGAGCGGAAAGCGCATGCGGTTGGCCAGCGAGCCGCCGTAATCGTCCTGGCGCCTGTTCGACAGCGGCGACAGGAACTGGTGCAGAAGATATCCGTGCGCCGAATGGATCTCGATGGCGTCGAAGCCGAGCGCGTGGCTGCGCTTCGCCGCGCTAACGAAGCCGTCGATCACGCGCTGCATTCCGGCCGCATCGAGTTCGTGCGGCACACTCTCGCCCTGCGCATGCGGAACGGGCGACGGCGCCACCGTCTGCCAGCCGCCGTCGCCGGGCGCGATGTTCGCCCCGCCCTCCCACGGCACCGCCGACGACGCCTTGCGGCCGGCGTGGCCAAGCTGGATCGCCAGCTTGATCGGCGAATGGCGGCGGATGCTCTGGACGACCGGCGCCAGCGCAGCCGCGTGCTCGTCCGACCACAGGCCCAGGTCCCGGGACGAGATTCGCCCTTCCGGCACCACGGCGGTCGCTTCGAGGAACAGGATGGCTGCGCCGGACAGCGCCAGGTGGCCGAGGTGGATCATGTGCCAGTCGGTGGCCAGGCCTTCGTCGGCCGAGTACTGGCACATCGGCGCGATGGCGATGCGGTTGTCGAGTTGAAGGGGTCCGAGCGAAATGGGCGAGAACAGTTGACTCACGGGCGGCTCCAGGAGATGGACGAGCCGCCAGTCTACACCGCTGCCGATCAGGCGGTGCGCACCACCATCAGCCCGGCGCGCAGGCCCGCGCGCACGTCGGGATTGGGGAACACCACCAGCTCCTCCTGGTCGCCGACACGGTACACGGTGTCGCCGTCGGTGGCGATCACTTCGCCGGCAGGGATCGCGGTGAAGTTCTGCGTGTCGCGGCCGAACGCCATCTTGAAATCATCGGAAATCTTGATGATCTCCTGGGCGACCTTGAACACATGCGCGCGCGCCTTGGCCGCTGCCGGGGCGGCGCCGCGCAGCAGGTCGCCCAGCGCGGTCTCCACGTCGGCAAACCGGGTCAGATCGTTCTGGCCTAATGTCCCAACCCGGCCCAGTTCAACCGTGCTGGCGGCGGCGCCGTGATGCTCCGCCGACCAGTAACTGTAGGTGCCCGCCGATTGCGGGTTCATGATGATGGCGCCGATGGCGGCCTGGCCGAGCCAGTCCACCAGCTTTGCCTTCGGTCCGTCAGCCACCAGGTCCGGCACCACCGCGAAGGTGGGATAGACCGAAGGCCGGATGGCCGTATGCAGGTCGAGGTGCCAGCGCACCGGTCCCGCATCGGCAAAGAACGCGGTCGTGGCTGCGATCATCGCGTCGGCACGCGCGGCTTCCGCGGTACCGGCCAGCGATCCCCGCTGCGCGCGGAACATGCGGTTCAGGTCCGCGTCGATGAAGCGCTTGCCCGCCGCGATGGCGTCGATGTTACCGACGCAGACCATCAGGTCCACCGCGAGCGCCGAAGGCTGGAGCCGGTCGAGGACCTGCGCCAGCATTTCGATCGGCCCGGTTTCGTCGCCGTGCACGCCAACCGACACCGCAACGCTCGCGCGCTGCGTGCCGCCCGGCGCCTTGATGGTGACGATGCCGGGCGCCGGCAGCGCAACACTGAAACCTGCCTCAGTGAAGCGCTGCGCGAGCGCGCTGAAGTCCGCCGATGCCAGCTGGCGGACCGCTGCCGATAGTGTCGCCATCAGGCCGCGACGGCGTTGGCCGCCTCGGACAGCGCCCACACGTCGAGCATTGCCTGCTCGAGGTCAGCCGGCGCTGCGTAGCCGGACAGACCCATCCCGGCAGTGACCGTGCCGACCGCGTCCAGCGGCTTGGCGCCGCCGTTCGACTTGGCCAGTACCTGCATCAGCAAGCGCTGCTGCGTGCGGCGCAGCGCCTGCATCGCGTAGTTACGCAGCTGATCCTGCGACTTGCTGTGCGACGCCAGCTTCAGGCCGCGTTCCAGCGTATCGATGCCGGCCTGGCCGCGCAGCGCCATGCCAACTTGCAGGAACTGCGCCAGCGTCATGCCGGCCGGACGCTGCACCGACACTGCGGCGAACAGGAAGGTCGCGACCGATTCGATCGCATCGACGGCTTTCCACGCCTGCGCGAACGTGACCGGGAGGCCCGGCACGCTGTCCGCTTCGGCGTGGGCAGGCATCAGCTGCTGCAGCATGCCCGGTTCGGCGAACAGGCGCGAGAGTTCTTCCATGCCGCCAGCCTGCTGGGTCGCGGCGACCGACAGCACGCCCTCGAGCACCGACTTGAACAGCACGCGGGTGCGCGCATCGACCTTGACCGAGGCAACGCGCGGCACGTTCAACGCGTCGGCGTCGAGCGCGGCGAAGATTGGCGCCAGGTTCAGCGCCGACCATGCCTGGCCCCAAGCCTTGACCACTTCGGTCTCGTCGATCGCGTGTTCGACGGCGAGGTCGCGGATCAACAGCGGGCCGCAGCGGTTGACCGACTCGTTGGCCAGCACGGTTGCCAGGATCGTGTTTGCCAGCGGGTGCGCCAGCGGGTTACGCGTGGCGACCAGCTGCGCCGGGAAGTAAGGACGCAGCACCGACTCGGCCCAAGGCAGGTCGGTCAGCGGCAGCGCGGCCAGCAGGCGCTTGAAGCGGTTCTTGACGTTGGCGATCACCACTGCCAGTTCCGGCGTGGTCAGGCCGATGCCGTTGGCCTTGCGGCGCGCCAGCTCGGCGTCGGTCGGCAGCTGCTCCAGCTCGCGCGACAGGGCGCCTTCTTTTTCGAGGCTGGTGATCAGCGAGGCGTAGCCGTCGACCACGGCGGGGTCGGCCTGCGCCTGCACTTCGCGCACCAGCAGGTGCGTCTGCAGTTCGTTGTCGCGCAGGACCAGGTCTTCGACATCGAGGGTCATCTCGTTGAGGATGCGGTTGCGGTCCGCCTCTGGCAGTTCGCCGGCATTGACTTCGGTGTCCAGCCAGATCTTGATGTTGACTTCATGGTCGGAACAGTCCACGCCGGCCGAGTTGTCGATCGCATCGGTGAAGATGCGTCCGCCCGCCAGCGCGAATTCGATACGGCCGTTCTGGGTCGCGCCCAGGTTGCCGCCTTCGGCCACGACCTTGCAGCGCAGCTGGTTGCCGTCCACGCGGATGTTGTCGTTGGCGCGGTCCTTGACCTGTGCGTGGGTTTCGGTCGACGCCTTGATGTAGGTGCCGATGCCGCCGTTGTAGAACAGGTCCACCGGCGCCAGCAGGATGCGGTGCATCAGCTCTTCAGGCGACAACGAGGTTTCGGCGATGTCGAGCGCCTGGCGCACCTGCGGCGACAGTTCGATCGAGCGGGCGCTGCGCGGGAACACGCCGCCGCCGGCCGAGATCAGCTCCTTGTTGTAGTCGTCCCACGACGAACGCGGCAGCGCGAACATGCGCTCGCGCTCGGCGAACGACACGGCGACGTCCGGGGTCGGGTCGAGGAAGATATGACGGTGGTCGAACGCGGCGAGCACCTTCAGCTGGCGCGACAGCAGCACGCCGTTGCCGAACACGTCGCCAGACATGTCGCCCACGCCGACCATGGTGATCGGGGTGGTGTTCATGTCGTGGCCCATTTCGAAGAAGTGGCGCTTGACCGCTTCGAACGCACCCTTGGCGGTGATGCCCATCTTCTTGTGGTCGTAGCCGTTCGAGCCGCCCGACGCGAAGGCGTCGCCCAGCCAGAAGCCGCGCTGCACGGCGATGCTGTTGGCGATGTCGGAGAAGGTCGCGGTGCCCTTGTCGGCGGCGACCACCAGGTACGGATCGTCCTGGTCGTAGCGGACCGTATCAAGCGGCGGCACGATGACGCCGCGCACGCGGTTGTCGGTCACTTCCAGCAGGCTGGAGATGAACAGGCGGTAGACTGCTTCGCCTTCAGCGGCGATGGTCTCGCGCACGGCGTCCTTCGGCATCTGCTTGCAGACGAAGCCGCCCTTCGAGCCGGCCGGCACGATGACGGCGTTCTTCACCATCTGCGCCTTGACCAGGCCGAGCACTTCGGTGCGGTAGTCTTCCATGCGGTCCGACCAGCGCAGGCCGCCGCGGGCCACAGGGCCGCCGCGCAGGTGCACACCTTCGAAGCGGCGCGAGAACACGAAGATCTCGCGGTACGGACGCGGTTCCGGCACCAGCGCCAGGTTGCTGGTGTCGAACTTGAAGATGATCTTGTCGCCCTTCTGGTCGTTCTGGAAGTAGCTGGTGCGCACGGTGGCGAGCACCAGGTCGATCAGCGCGGCGAGGATTTCTTCGGTGTCGGCGTGGTTCACCGACGCCAGCTTCGATTTCATCGCGGCCAGCTTGGCGCTGCCCGCTTCATGGTCGGCTTGCGACAGTTTCGGATCGAAGCGCTGGACGAAGGCGTCGACCAGCTCCTTGACCATCATCGGCTGGCCGCGCAGCGTTTCGGCCATGTAGCGCACCGAGAACTTGCTGCCGGTCTGGCGCCAGTAGCTGATGTAGGCGCGCACCAGCTGCACTTCGCGCATGCGCAGGCCGCCTTCGATGGCCAGGCCGTTCAGGCGGCCGTCTTCGGCTTCGTCGTTGAACAGCGAGGCAAACAGTTCTTCGGCGACGGCGATCACGTTCGGCTTGGCCAGCTTGGCCGCGCTGTCGGCGTCCACCGCCAGGCTGGTGACGAAGTGGCGCGAGCCGTCGGCCATGTTGATGCCAAAGGTCTGCTCGCGGTCGATCGTGACGCCGGCGTTGTGCAGCGCCGGCAGGATGCGCGACAGCGACGGCACCGAGCCGGTCGAGTACAGGCGCACCGAGGCGGCGCCGGCATCGTCGGCTTCGACGCGCACCGACACGTGGCCAGGCTGGCCGTTGCGCAGCAGCGCGCCCAGGTCGCGGAAGGCGACGGCAGGCGCGGTGGCGGCGACGTAGTTCACCGGCAGCGTGGCGCAGAGTTTGCGCAGGTTGGTGCGGAACGGGGTATCGGTCAGATTGTCGGTCAGCGACGCGAAGGTGTCGTGCCAGCCATCGAGCACGGACAGCAGCGGACGCTGGATGTCGTCTTCGAGGTCGAGCGGATTGCGCGCGGCGTGGGCGATCAGGTAGACGCGGGCCAGCGGGCCGTCGGCGACCAGGGTCTGCACACGCACGTCGCTGGCGCCCGAGCTTTCCTTCAGCGCGGAGGCCAGCGCTGCGGCGACGGCGGCGCTGTAGCGCTCGCGCGGCAGGTACACCAGCACGTTCAGGTGGCGCGCATAGACGTCGCGGCGGGCGAACACGCGGGCGCGCGGCTGCTTGTACAGCGAGACGACCGAGCTGCATACCTGCGCCAGCCATTCCGGCTCGGCTTCCAGCGCTTCGGTGCGCGGCAGCGATTCGAGGATCTCGAGGAATTTCTCGGCGCGGAAGCCTTCCTGGCGCACGCCGGCCAGCGAGAGGACCTTGGCGACGCGGCCGCGCGCGAACGGCAGGCGCGCCAGCGGGGTCGAGGTGGCGGCGCGGGTGAACAGGCCGACGAAGCAGTGTTCGCCGAGGATGTTCCCTTGCGCGTCGGTGTTGCGCACGCCGATGAAGTCGAGCGGCTGGTCGCGGTGCAGCGTGCCTTCGACGTCGGCCTTGACGATCGACAGGGTGTCGGCGCGGCCGGACAGGGTCACCAGGTCGCCCGGGATATTGGCCAGGCAGGTGCCGTAGACAGGGTGCGAGGTGTCCTGCAGCACGCCGATGCGGCTCGGGATGTCGCGTTCGAGTTCGCGCACGCCCGGCTTGACGACGTAGTAGGCGTAGCCGAACGGCTCGAAGCCTTCGTTCTTGGCCCACTCGAGGAATGCGGCCACTTCAAGGCCGGCGCCGCCGTGCGCGGCGGCCTGCGCGGCAACGGCGGTCAGGCGGTCGGCCATCGCAACGGAGTCGCGGCGCACCACGGCGGCGTCGCGCGCCACCATGTGCAGGCGCGCGGTGAGCGCAGCCAGTTCGTCGGCGCCGAGGTCTTCCGACAGCAGGCACAGGACGTAGGATTCGAGCGGGGCGCCCGCTGCGCCGACCGCCACCACGGTGCCGGCCGCGTCGCGCTGCACCGGCAGCACCGCGTTCATCACGCCCGAGACGGCCACGCGCTGCTTGCGCATCGCCATGACGATCGAGTCGACCAGGTAAGGCATGTCGTCGTTGAGGATCAGCAGTGCGGTGGCCATGCCGCCGCGGCCATCGGAGTAGCGCATCTGTTCGATTTCGCAGCCGGGCGCTTCGCGCGTCGCGGCCTGCGTGAAGCCATCCCACAAGACCGGCGCGAGGCTGGCCGGCACGGTGCCCGCGAGGTCCTCCTCGTCCAGCGATTTGATCCAGGCGCTGATCAGCGCGGAAACCTGGCCGCCGGCAGCCGAAGGCTGGTTGGCGTTGACCATGTCGAGTGTCTGCGAGCGCAGATCTTGTGGCGTTTGTGTCATCGTTACATCTCCAATACGAGTGTTATTGCATCGTGCCCGCGCCGGCTTGTGGCCTTGCGGTCGCGATCTAAGGCAGACCGGGGTGGCCGGTCCAAAATTCAGTCAAAAATCGACGCTGCCGGTATTAGACCAGCTAACGGCAACGTAATCAAACCCCGCGAGGCGCCGTTACGACAGGTCGTACAATCCAGGCAACCCGAGGATGCGTTCCAGTTCTTCGAGCGCTTGCGCGCATTCGATGGCCAGCTGCGGATCGGCCAGGTCTTTCGGTTCGAGGCGGTCGCGGTAATGCGTTTCGACCCATTCGGCCAGTTGCGCGTACAGCGCCTCGGTCATAATGACGCCCTGGTGCATCGCCCGGGACTCGGCCTCCGTCAAGGCCACGCGCAGGCGCAGGCACGCAGGCCCGCCGCCGTTGCGCATGCTCTGGCGCAGGTCGAATTCGATCAGTTCGTCAACCGGGCCGCCCTCGCCCACCAGCCGTTCCAGGTAGCGCGACACCGCGGCGTTCTCGCGGCATTCGTGCGGGATCACCAGCGCCATCGCGCCATCGGGCTTGCTCAATAGCTGGCTGTTGAACAGATAGCTGGTCACCGCGTCGGCCACCGGCACGTCGCGCGTATCGACCCGCAGCGGCGCCAATTGTGCGCCTGCCGCATCCATCGCAGCGCGCAGCTGGTTCAGGACCTGGGTTTCGTCGGCGAAGGCCTGCTCGTGATAGAACAGCACATTGCCGTTGCCGACGGCGATGACGTCGTTGTGGAACACGCCCTGGTCGATCACGTCGGGATTCTGCGAGGCGAACACGGTGCGGCCGGCATCGAGCTCGTGCAGGCGGGCGATCGCTTGCGACGCTTCGAGGGTCTGGCGCGCGGGGTAGCGCTTCGGCGCCGGCGCGGAAGGATCGAATTCGACGCGGCCGTAGACGAACAACTGCACGCCCTTGTCGCCGTGGCTGGCGGCCAGCCGGGTGTGGTTGGCCGCGCCCTCGTCGCCGAAGGCCGGCGTCGATGGCAGCGCGTCGTGCACGGCGAAGTGGCGCTCGTCGCCGAACAGCGCGCGCAGGGTGCGGGTCGACTGCACGTGCTCGTGCGCGCGGTGCAGCTTGTTGTTCAGGTTCGCCGCGGTGAAGTGCGCGCGGCCGTCGCCGCTGTCGGCGGACGGGCTGACGGTGGCGGCGTTGGCGGTCCACATCGGCGACGCGGAATACGCACAGGCCAGGATGACGGGCGCTTCGCGATACGCGCGCGCCAGCACGTCGGCGTCGGTGCCGCCGAAGCCGAGGCGGCGCAGCATGCGGAAGTCGGGACGCGCGTGCGGCGGCAGCACTGCCTGGGCGAAGCCGCGCGCCGCCAGCGCGCGCATCTTGGCCAGGCCCTGCAGCGCGGCCTGCTTTGGATTGGAAGCGCTCTTGACGTTGCTGAACGAAGCGACGTTGCCGAACGAGAGCCCGGCGTAGTTGTGCGATGGGCCGACCAGGCCGTCGAAGTTATATTCGCGTGCAGATGGCATCGAGCGTCCGTATCAAATGGTGAGGCCGGGCGACAGCTTGGCCGGCAGCGCGAGTTCGCTGGTTTCGATCGATGCGACCGGGTAGGCGCAATAGTCGGCCGCGTAGTAGGCGCTCGGGCGGTGGTTGCCCGATTTGCCCACGCCGCCGAACGGCGCCGAGCTGGCCGCGCCGGTGGTCGGGCGATTCCAGTTGACGATGCCGGCGCGCGCCTGCACCGAGAAGCGCTTCCACAGCGCCTCGTCGTCCGACAACAGCGCGGCGGCCAGGCCGAATTCGGTGGCGTTGGCGACCTTGATCGCGGTATCGAAATCCTTCACGCGGATGATTTGCAGCAGGGGGCCGAACCATTCTTCGTCGGGAATGCCCTTCGCATCGGTGACGTCGGCAATGCCGGCGGTGACGAAGCCGGCCTTCGGGTCGAGCTGGCGCATTTGCAGCAGGTTGACGCCGCCTTTTGCGACCATGTCGGCCTGCGCCTGCACCAGCATCGAGGCGACGGCGTTCGACACGACCGGGCCCATGAACGGCTGCGGCTCGGCGTTGGACGGGCCGACGGTGAGCTTCGACGCGACGTCGACCAGGCGCTTGATGAAGGCGGCGCCGGCGGCGTTGTCCTGCACGATCAGGCGGCGCGCGCAGGTGCAGCGCTGGCCGGCGGAGATGAAGGCCGACATGACCGCGTGGTGCACGGCAGCGTCGACATCCCGCGCGTCCCACACCACCAGCGGGTTGTTGCCGCCCATTTCAAGCGCGAGCATCTTGCCGGGCTGGCCGCCGAACTGCTTGTGCAGTGCGACGCCGGTCTGGCAGCTGCCGGTAAACAGCACGCCGTCGATCGCGTTCTGCTGGCCGAGCGCGATGCCGGTGTTGCGGCCGCCGTTGACCAGGTTGATCACGCCGGCCGGCAGGCCCGCCTTTTCCCACAGCTGCACGGTCTTGACCGCGGTGCGCGGCGCGTACTCGCTTGGCTTGAACACCACCGTGTTACCGGCGATGAGGGCCGGGACGATATGCCCGTTCGGCAGGTGGCCAGGAAAGTTGTAAGGGCCAAACACGCCGAAGACGCCGTGCGGCCGGTGGCGCAGCACGGCATTGCCGTCGGGGACCTTGGCGGCCGTCTCGCCGGTGCGCGCGCCGTAGGCCTGCACCGAGATGTCGACCTTGTTGGCCATGGTGGTCACTTCAGTGCGCGCTTCCCACAGCGGCTTGCCGACCTCCTCGGCGATGATGCCGGCGAGTTCCTCAGCGTCCTGCTTGAGCAGGTCGCGAAAGCGCGTGCATACGGCGATGCGCTCGTCGAGCGGCGTCATCGCCCAGGCTTCGAAGGCGGCGCGCGCGGCCTGCGCGGCTTGCGCGACGTCGCCTGGGGTGGACTCGTTGCTGGTCCAGGTCTGGCGGCCGGTGGACGGATCGATGGTCGCCAGCTCGGCGCCGCTGCCGGCCAGCCATTGGCCGCCGATGAAGTTACTGAGGTGTGCCATTGAGGTTCTTCCTTGAATTGAGCGGCAGCGTGCGCACCTGTTCGCCGTGGCGGCAGTGCAGCAGATCGAGCTGCGCGGAGGTCAGTGCGATGGAGTCCGATGCCGGCGCCGCGCAGGCGACGATCATGCGGAAGTCCTGCATCACAGTGTTGGACACCAGCGTATGGTCCGAGTTCGGCGGCGCGGCGCCTTCGACGACGGTCACCAGTTCGCTCTGGCGCACGGCGCGCAGTTCGGACACGCGGCCCTGAAGCACCGGGCCGGCGTCGAAGATATCGACGTAGCCTTCGAAGTGCATGCCCTCCTGCTCGAGCATCTTGCGCGCGGGCTGGGTGTTGCGGTGGACCTTGCCGATCACTTCCTGCGCCGAAGCCGGCAGGTAGTCCACGTACAGCGGCTGGCGCGGCATCAGTTCGGCGATGAAGGACTTCTTGCCCAGCGCGGTCAGTTCGTCGACGTGGTCGAAATCCATCTTGAAGAAGTGGCGGCCCAGGCCTTCGTAGAACGGCGAGCTGCCGTCGTCGGCCTGGTAGCCGCGCATCTCCGCGATCAGCTTTTCGGTGAACAGGTGCGGGAACTGGGCGATGAACAGGAAGCGGCTTTTCGACAGCCACTTGCCGTTGTGGCCGAAGCGGTAGTCGGGATGCAGGAACAGCGAGCACAGTTCGGTGGACCCGGTGAGGTCGTTCGACAGGTACAGCGTGTCCATGCGCGTGAAGATATCGAGTTCGCGGCTCGAGTGCACCAGCGTGCCGATGCGGTAGTTATAGAACGGCTCGGTCAGGCCGACCGCGCCCTTGATGGCGCAGACGCCGGCCATGCGGCCATTCGAGGTGTCCTCCATGACGAACATGTAGTCGCGTTTTTCGGGCGCGATGGCCTGCGCGAACGAGGCCACGGCGACGTCCACGCGGTCGCCCAGCATGGTGCGGTCGGGCTTGAGGGTGGTCATGCCGCTGCCGACCTGGGTCGCCATGTCGAGCAGGGCGTCGAGGTCCGAGGTTTTGATTGCGCGTACGACTAGCATGGGTTCTCTCTCAGATTCTGACGCAGATGACGCTGTCGCCGGGGGCCACCATCAGCGCATCGAGCGCGTCCTGCGCCAGATACACCACCTCGCCCGTTTCGACCGATGGGCAGGTCGTGGTGATGGCGCGGAAGTTCTGCTCGCTGCTGGCGGCGATCGCGTAGGTCGCCAGCGCGTCGCAGGCGGCGCCCGGTTCGGCCAGCGCCACTTGGCGGATCACCGAGCCGGTGAAGGAACGCAGCGAATTCTTGTGGGCCTGCAGGATCGGGCCGCCGTCGAAGATGTCGACGTAGTCGTCGGCCTCGAAGCCTTCCTCGGTGAGCAGGTCGAAGGCGAGCTGGCCGTCGGGATGGATCTGGCCCATCACCGCCTGCGCGTCGCCCGGCAGCAGCGGCACGTACACCGGGTAGTGCGGCATCAGCTCGACGATCAGGGTGCGGTTGCGGGCGCCGCCGATGACGCGTTCGGCGTCGAGGAAATCCATCTTGAAGAATTTGCGGCCCAGCGCGTCCCAGAACGGCGACGAGCCTTTGTCGTCGGTGACGCCGGCCAGCGGGACGAAGAAGCGGTCGCCGAAGCGGTGCGGCGCGAGCACGGCGAACAGCAGGCGCGCGCGCGACAGCAGCGCCGCTTCGATGCCGGCGGCTTCGCGCTCGCGCACGTAGAAGCCGGAAAGCTGCGAGTAGGCGGTCAGCTCGGAACAGAGCGTGAGCGCGTGGACGCTGTGGCTGATGTTCAGGTCGCGCGAGACCTGCTGGATCACGTCGTTGCGGAAGGAGAAGTAGGTGCCGTTCGAACCGGCCGAGGCGTGGATCGCGGCGGTGCCGACGATTTCGCGCGTGGCCTGGTTCTCCAGCACGAACAGGTAGGACTCTTCGCTGGGGATGTCCACGTGGGCGGCGAACGAGGCGATCGAACGCTCCACCGAAGCGGCGATTTTCTCGCGCGTCTTCGGCAGCGTGTGGACACCCGGCATCGTCACCGCCGCCAGCGTTTCGAGGGCGGCGACGTCGGACAGTTCTACCGGACGGACAACGTGCATGGGGACTCCCTTGGAAGGTCCGATGTGGGCGGTCAGACGGCGGCCAGGATGGCGTCGGCGGCGGCGCGCATGATGCGGTCGGCTTCGGCGATCTGCTCGTCGGAGACGATCAGGGCCGGCGCCAGGCGGATCACGTCGGGGCCGGCGATCAGCAGCATCAGGCCGAGGGCTTCGGCGGCCTTGGTGTAATCCTTGGCGCGGCCCTTGAAGGCGTCGGCGACCGGCAGGCCAATCAGCAGGCCCTGGCCGCGCACCTTGCCGAACAGCTGCGGGTAGTCGGCCGCGAGCTTTTCGAGGTTGGCGAACAGCTTTGCGCTGGCCTGCTTGACGCGCGCCAGGAAGGCCGGCTGGTTGATCGTCTCGACCACGTTCAGCGCGACGGTCGCGGCCAGCGGGTTGCCGCCGTAGGTGGTGCCGTGCGATCCGACGCTGAAGTGTTCGGCGATTGCGGTGGTGGTCAGCATGGCGCCGATCGGGTAGCCGTTGCCGAGCGCCTTGGCGGTGGTCAGGATGTCAGGGGTGACGCCGGTTTCCATGTAGGCGTACAGGGAGCCGGTGCGGCCGACGCCGGACTGGACTTCGTCGAACACCAGCAGCGCGCCGGTTTCGTCGCAGCGTTCGCGCAGCGCTTTCAGGAAAGCAGGGTCGCCCGGGATCACGCCGCCCTCGCCCTGGATCGGCTCGACGATCACGGCCGCGACGTCATCGGTGATGGCGGCGCGCGCGGCGGCGATGTCGTTGTATGGGATGTGGTTGATCTCCTGCGGCAGCGGCTCGAAGCCTTCGGTGTACTTCGGCTGGCCGCCGACCGAGACGGTGAACAGGGTGCGGCCGTGGAACGACGACAGGCAGGACACGATGCGCGACTTGTGGGCGCCGAACTTGGCGTGGGCGTATTTGCGGGCCAGCTTCAGGGCCGCTTCGTTGGCTTCGGCGCCGGAGTTGCAGAAGAAGGCGCGGTCGGCGAAGGTGGCGTCGGTCAGGGCCAGGGCCAGGCGCAGGACGGGCTCGTTGGTGTAGCCGTTGCCGAGGTGCCAGAGCGTGTTGATCTGCTTGGTGAGGGCGTCGACCAGGGCCGGGTGGGCGTGGCCGAGGCTGGTGACGGCGATGCCGGCGGTGAAATCGAGGTAATGCTTGCCGTTCTGGTCCCACAGGTCCAGGCCGGAGGCGCGCACTGGCACCATCGCCGCCGGGGCGTAGGTGGGGACCAGTACTTCGTCGAAAGTCTGCCTCGTGACAGGCCGCGTGGTGACACCCGATTCAAGCTTTGCGTTCATGGCATTCCTCATCCAATGTTAGGGTCGCCCGGGCTCGGACAGCTGGGCGGATGGCCAATTATAGGAAAGGACGCCGTTGAGTTCTTTTCAATGTGCGACAGGCATTTTCATTTTTCGTCGTTGCCATAAAACCCGGGTCAGACCGGTTGGTCTGACCACTTGGTCTGACCCAAGGGGGAATATCGCGTTTTGGCAGTCGGGTCAGACCAACTGGTCTGACCCTGGTGGGCGTTTGAGCAGTTCCTGCACCCGGTCGGTGAACGACTGATTGCCCAGCGCCAATCCCCCGTTCGTGGCGCGACGCAACTTCTTCATGGTGTTTTCCCCCAGCACTTCGTTGAAAAGCGCGCGGTACGCGTGGATCCTTTCATCCGAGCCGCGGCCAAGTCGGAGGTAGAGCTCGTGCGGCGTCACGAGTTCGTTCACTTCACCGTGCGCGTTGCAGCGGTAGCTCGACCAGTGGTAGTGAAACGGAGCGGCCACCATGCCCGCACGCACCGGGTTGAGCTCGATATAACGCTGGCAGACCATCAGGTAGGTTTCGCTTTGCACCAGGCAGGATCGGTAACGGCCTTCCCACAACCCGCCAGTGCGCTCGTAGCGGCGGTTGACATAGCGCACGTAGTTTTCGCCAAGCGACTTCATCATTGCGCCCGGCCCAGCTTCATCGCTCGGCGTTACCAGCAAGTGGATGTGGTTGCTCATGAGTACATAGGCGTGCAGTTGGCAAGACGATTGCTTGGCAGCCTTAAGCAGCAAATCGAGATAGACCATGAAATCGCTTCGGTCGAAGAAGCAAATTTGCCGATTGTTGCCGCGTTGCGTGATATGCAGAGGAATTTCCGGGATCACCGGACGGGGTTGGCGGGGCATGGGGTGCTCATCAATAAGGATATGAAATTGCTACCCTAGACTTCAACGGCGCCCCGTAACTCGACCGGCATCAATCGAACGGCAGCTACACCAGGGTCTGACCCGCAGGGTCAGACCCAACGGCTTACGAACTCAACTTGCGTTGGCGCTCTTCGCGCGGCGTATTGCCGAACAAGGCCCCAAACGCGGTCGAAAAATGCGAGCCCGACGAAAACCCGCACATCAAGCCAACTTGCACAATCGAGTAGTTCGTGTCGAGCAGCAGCTGGCGCGCGCGCTGGAGCCGCAGCTCGAGGTAGTAGCGCGACGGCAGGCTGCCCAGGTATTGCTTGAACAATCGCTCGAGCTGGCGCCGCGACAGCCCCACCAGCCCCGCTATGTCGTCCGTCGACAGCGGCTCTTCGATGTTGGCTTCCATTAGCGTCACCGCCTCGCTCAGCTTGGGCTGCAGCACGCCGAAGCGCGCCTGCAACGCGACCCGCTGCCGCTCTTCCTTGCCGCGCACGCGGTCGATGCACAGCGCTTCCTTGATGTGCGCCTGCACCGTGGCGCCGAAGATGATCTCGACCAGCGCCAGCGCGAAGTCGATACTTGCCGCGCCGCCGCAGCAGGTCAGCCGGTTGTCGTCGATTTCGTACAGGTGCGGCGTGAAGACGGCATGGTCGGCGCTGGTGTCGACTTCCGCGTACAGCGCCCACGGCAGCGCCGTGCGCACGCCATTGAGCACGCCGCCTTCGGCCAGCCACAGCACGCCGGCGCCGACCCCGCCCCAGAACGGCGCCGCACGCAGCCGCGAATACACCGTGCGGCTGTTGGCGGGCTTGAGTCCCGCTTCCGATTCGTCCGCCACCAGCAGCACGATGTGCCAGTGCCGCACCGCGTCGGCGCCAAACTTGTCAGGCGTGCGCACGTCCACGTGCAGGCGCTCCGGCCCCAGCAGCTTGGCGGCGAGCCGCAGCGGCTGGTACAGGCCGGACCAGGTCAGCGAGTCCGGCTCGCCGGCGTTGACCAGCAGGACGCGCAGCGGCTTTTCATGCGCCAGGCGGGCGAGATCGGACAGCGGCATCGCCGGTCGTTATTCGGGCGCGAGCGCGGCCGCCGGACGCGGCGTGGCCGCATTCCATTGGCTGACGATCATGCCGGCGATCAGCAGCGCCGCGCCGACCCAGCCGCGCGCCGTCATCGTCTCGCCCAGCCAGAAGTAGGCGAAGAAGGCCGCCGCCGCCGGCTCGAACGAGTAGATCACCGCCGCTTCATTGGCCGACGCGCGCGACTGGCCCCAGCTTTGCAGCGAGATGATCGCCGCCGTCGCCACCACGCCCAGGTACACCAGCTTGAGCGTGTAGGTCGCCAGGCCCTGGCCGATGTATTCCCAGTAATTGGCAAAGTCCTGGCTGGCGTCGATGGTGGTGCGCGGCACTTCGCGCGCCAGAAGCCAGATCGCCGCGCACAGGGCGACCGTGAGGATCTGCATCGCGGTGAGCGTCATCAGGCGCGACGCGCGCCGGGTGCGGAATGCCATCATCTTGATGTACAGGCCAAAGGCGAACGCACTGGCCAGCGCCAGCGTGTCGCCGCGCCCCCATGCGCCGCCGTCCCAGCACAGCGCCGCCAGACCCGCCACGGCGAGCACCAGCGCCAGCACGATGCGCTTTTCCGGCAGCTTGCCCGACGCCAGGCCCAGCAGCGGCACCACCAGCACCGACAGGCCGCAGATGAAGGCGTTGCGGTTGGAGGTGGTCAGCGCCAGCCCCTCGACCTGGAACACGTAGCAGAAGAACAGCAGCACGCCCAGCAGGCCGCCCGACACCAGGTCGTCGCGCCCCGGCTTCCACAGGAACGGCGAAAGCAGCACCGCGGCGATCGCGAAGCGGATGAAGATGATCCATTGCGCCGAAAAATACAGCGTCAGCCCTTTCATGGCAGGAAAAGTGGTTCCCCACACCAGGGTGACGAGCAGCAGGGCGAGGATGCCGCGGAACTGATGGGTCATGAATGTCTCGGCGTCGATTTGATAATAATAGGCGTATGGTAACTGCCTCGGCCATAAAACGCGAACGCGCCATTCCGGCAACAAGGCGCGGCCAGCTATAATCATCGCTTATGGGGGAACGATACTTACGCAGTGTCCGCTTGCTGGCGGAGTGCATGCAGGGCTTCGAGCGCTTTTCGGGCGAGTCGGTGCGCCAGTGCGGGCTCACGCACGCCCAGTTCGATATCATCGCCACCCTGGGCAACACGGCCGGGATGACCTACAAGGAACTGGGCGAACGCACGCTGATCACCAAGGGCACCCTGACGGGCGTCATCGACCGCCTGGAACAGAAGGGCCTGGTCGCGCGCACCCGCAGCGGCGACGACAAGCGCTCGTTCTTCGTCAGCCTCACGCCCAGCGGCGCCGCCCTGTTCAGCGAGGTGTTCCCGACGGTGGTGGCGCACGGCAAGCAGCTGTTCGCCGGCTGCAGCGACGCCGAGTTCGACGCCATCGACCAGGCCCTGTCCAGGCTCAAGCAGCTGATCTCCCACGCGGGCCACTCCCCTTCAACCTCACCCTTCAAGGAAGAACAATGAAAACTGCCCTGCTCGACGGCGTCACGCCGGCCAAGATCGATAAACAAATCATCGGCAACCTGTTGCTGGACGTCGCGTCCGTCGCCGATGTGCGCCAGGAAAAACTGCTGATCGGCGTGCGCAACGAAGCCGGCCAGATCTACCGCCTGATCGGCGCGCCCAAGGCCAACAACTACACGAATGCCGTGGAAGAGCTGGAAGACCTGGGCCTGGTGGACGAACTGCAGGACACCGAAGATCCGCAGGAAGGCTGCGACGCGATCTTCTCGGCGCCTTGATCCACGCCAGCGCTGTGGCAAAAAAGATGCTTTTGAGAACGCTTTAACGCCAGGCGGTCCGTTTATTGGGAGTATAATTTTTCCCATGGACAGACTCGAAGCCTTCAAAAGCATTGCCGCCCAAGCAGGACGCGGCGAGCTCACCTTCCCGACCAACGTCGACGCCACCCTCAAGCTGCAGCGCGCCCTGAGTGACCCGGACCTGCACGCGGACGAGGCTGCCCGCCTGGTGCAGGCCGAGCCGCTGCTGGCCGCGCGCACGGTGGCGATCGCCAACTCGGCCGCTTACAAGCGCTCCGGCAGCGACGTCACCAATGTGCGCGCCGCCGTGCAGCGCGTCGGATTTCGCACCCTCAATGCGCTGGCGGCGGCAGTCATCGTCCGCCAGCTCGACAGCAAGATTACCCAACCGGACCTGCGCGCCAAGGCCGACCAGTTGTGGAAGCACTCCGCCCACGTCGCCGCCTTGTCGCAAGTGATCGCGCGGCGCGTCACCCATGTCGATCCGGAAACAGCACTGTTTGCCGGCATTGTGCACGAGGTCGGCGGTTTCTACCTGCTGTCGCGCGCGGCCGAGTTTCCCGGCCTGCTCGATGGCGATCCGGAAGAATGGATTGAATTTGGCGAAATGGAAATTGGCCGCGGCGTGCTGAAAAAGCTTGGCGTGCCGCCAGCCGTGATGGATGCCATCGAAGCCATGTGGAACGGCATGCGCGCGCTGCCGCCCGAAACGCTTGGCGACACGCTGATGCTGGCCAACGACTTGGCGCCGCTGCCGTCGCCGCTGCACGTGCGCGCCGGCGCGACGACGCTGCAATCGGCGGCCACCATCGACTTCGTCACCGGCGACGGCACCCTGGCCGCGATCCTCGAAGAATCGGCGGAAGAAGTCAGCAGCCTGAGCGCAGCGCTGTTTTAAGCCTGCGACCGACACCTGGGGTCAGGTCCGCCGGACCTGACCCCGACGTTGCGCGACGCCGCCCGATCCGACCTGAAGACAGCATTCCACAAAAAAAATGCCCACTCTCGAAAGAGCGGGCCTAAGTCCAAAACTAGGGATGTCCTGAAAGAGACAGTTCCACTATAGTTTTCCGATGGCTCTTCTTCTGTGCGTTGGCCCACACAAATCGAAAATAGTTAGAAATGCCCGACGTGCGGCAATAAAAAAAGGGCAACCTCGGCTGCCCTTCCCTTTGAACTTTCCGGTCGCTTACACCACCGCGCCGTCCGTTTCGTCTTTTTCCTTGACCGGCTTGATCAGGTCTTCACGCTTGACGCCCAGCCACATGGCGATCGCCGCGGCCACGAATACCGACGAGTAGATGCCGAAGCAGATACCGATGGTCAGCGCGATGGCGAAGTAGTGCAGCGTCTGCCCGCCCAGGAACAGCATCGACAGCACCATCATCTGGGTACAGCCGTGGGTGATGATCGTGCGCGAGATGGTGCTGGTGATCGCATTGTCGATCACTTCGGTCACCGGCGCCTTGCGCTGCTTGCGGAAGTTTTCGCGGATCCGGTCGAAAATGACCACCGATTCGTTGACCGAGTAACCCAGCACCGCCAGCACCGCGGCCAGCACGGTCAGCGAGAATTCCCACTGGAAGAAGGCGAAGAAGCCGAGGATGATCACCACGTCGTGCAAGTTGGCGACAATCGCCGCCACCGCGAATTTCCATTCGAAGCGCACCGCCAGGTAGATCATCACGCCGATCACCACCATGACCAGCGCGTTCACGCCGTTCTGCGCCAGCTCGTCACCCACCGACGGACCGACGAAGTCCTTCGATTGCAGGGTCAGCACTTCGGCGCCGGCCGCGCTCACGCAGCCTTGTTTCGATACCGGCTGGCCGCCCGGACCGACGCTGTCGATCTGCTTCGGCGTGCCGCTCTCGGAAGCGCACAAGGCGTTGAACACCGCGGTCGAGCTGTCGGCGCCGGACTGGCCCTTGAGCACCGGCAGGCGCAGCATGATGTCCTGCGCGGTGCCGAAACTGGTCACTTCAGGCTGCTCGTAGCCGAGCTTGACCAGGCTGGCGCGGATTTTTTCCTGGTCCGCGGCGTGCGGATAGCGCAGTTCCAGCTTGGTGCCGCCGGTGAACTCGACCGAAAGATGCAGGCCTTTGTGGAACAGGAAAAATACCGCGGCGACGAAGGTCAGCGCCGACACGATGTTGAAAATCAACGCGTGGCGCATGAACGGGATATCCCGCTTGATCTTGAAAAATTCCATCTTGAATCCTCTTTCTTAATTACTTCTTGATGGAAGCCACGCCGGGCGTCCACACGGTGCCGATGGCAATCTTGCCAAGCTTCTTCTTGCGGCCATACCAGAGGTTGACCACGCCGCGCGACACGAACACCGCCGAGAACATCGAGGTCAGGATGCCGAGGCAGTGCACCACGGCAAAGCCGCGCACGGCGCCGGAACCGAACACCAGCAGCGCCAGGCCGACGATCAGCGTGGTGACGTTGGAGTCGAGAATGGTGGCCCAGGCGCGGTCGAAGCCGGCCGCGATCGCCGCCTGCGGCGTGTTACCGCCACGCAGTTCCTCGCGGATGCGCTCGTTGATCAGCACGTTGGCGTCGATCGCCATGCCGAGCGCGAGCGCGATAGCGGCGATACCCGGCAGGGTCAGGGTCGCCTGCATGATCGACAGCAGGGCCAGCAGCAGGAACAGGTTGCAGGCCAGCGCCAGCACGCTGAAGAAACCGAACAGCTGGTAGTAGATGATCATGAAGATCGCGATCGCGACGAAGCCGTACACGGTCGAGTACAGGCCCTTGGCGATGTTCTCGGCGCCCAGTTGCGGCCCGATCACGCGCTCTTCGACGAATTCCATCGGCGCCGACAGTGCGCCGGAGCGCAGCAGCAGCGCCAGTTCGTTGGCGCGCTCGGCGGTGCCCATGTTGGAGATCTGGAACGTGCTGCCCAGTTCGCTCTGGATGGTCGCCACCGAGGCCACCATGTACTTGCCCTTTTCCTTGAGCAGGATCGCCATTTTCTTGCCGATGCGCTCGCGGGTCGCTTCGCGCATCTTGCGTCCGCCGTCGCCGTTCAGGTCGATGCTGACGGCCGGCTGCTGGTTCTGGTCGAAGCTCGCGGCGGCGCCGGAAATGTATTCGCCGGTCAGGTTGACGTCCTTGTACAGCACGACCGGCGCGCCGGTGCCGACGGTGAACAGTTCCGAGTTCAGCGGAATGGCGGCGGTGGTTTCGGTGCCCGGGGTGATCGACTCGTCGACCATGCGCATCTCCAGCGTCGCCGTGCGGCCGATGATGTCCTTGGCGCGCGCCACGTCCTGCACGCCCGGCAACTGGATCAGGATGCGGTCGGCGCCCTGCTGCTGGATGATCGGCTCGGACACCCCCAGTTCGTTGATCCGCTTCGACAGCGTGGTGATGTTCTGCTTGACGCCTTCTTCGACGATGCGCTTGAGCGCTTCCGGCTTGAGCGAGACCACCAGTTTCAGGTCGGCGCCGTCGGCCGCGTCGGCGAACGCCAGGTCGGCCACCTGGCCGGCCAGCACGTCGTGCGCGCGCGAACGGGTTTCCGCGTCGCGGAACTTGATGACGATGGTGTTGCCCACGCGCTCGATGCCGGCGTGGCGCACGTTCTTGTCGCGCAACACGCTGCGCGACGTGGCCTGCAGGCCCTTGATCTTGTTGTCGAGCACGCCGTTGGCGTCGACCTGCATCAGGAAGTGCACGCCGCCGCGCAAGTCCAGGCCGAGGTTCATCGGCAGCGCGCGGATCGCCTGCATCCAGGCCGGGGTGTTCTTCACCAGGTTGACGGTGACGATGTAGTCCGGATCGGTCGGGTCGCGGTTCAGGTCGCGTTCCAGCGCCAGCTTGGCCTTGAACTGGGCGTCGGTGGTCGGGAAGCGCACGCGCACCGAGGTGCCGGCGCCCTGGCCGTCGAGGCTGATGCGGTCGGGCGCAATCCCCTCCTGTTTCAACGCCGCGGCGACCTGGGCCGAGGTGGCGTCGTTCACCTTGATGGTGGTCTTGCCGGTCGTCACTTGCAGCGCCGGCGATTCACCGAAATAGTTCGGCGCCGTGTACAGCGCGCCGAACAGCAGCGCGATGACGATCAGGATATATTTCCAGAGGGGATAGCGATTCATAATGTTCCAGCGTGTGATGGTGAGCAGGCGGGAGCGGCGCGCACGCCGCCCGGCAGGCTTACAGCGACTTCAGGGTGCCCTTCGGCAGCAGCGTGGTGATCGCGCTCTTCTGGATCACGATTTCGGTATTGGCGGCCACTTCGACGGTGATGTAGGTATCGTTGACCTTGGCGACCTTGCCCAGGATGCCGCCGGCGGTGATCACTTCATCGCCCTTGGCCAGCGCGTCCATCATCGACTTCTGCTCTTTTGCACGCTTCTGCTGCGGGCGGATCATCACGAAGTAGATGACCGCGAACATCAGGATAAACGGCGCGATGGACGTCAGGGTGGCCATCGTTCCGGCGTCCGCGGCGGTGCCGGCGGTTTGTGCGTAAGCATTAGAAATGAACACAGTTACTCCAGTTATTAGTTTTACTTGGTTAAAAAAGCAGCGCTGTATTCTAGCACCGGGCGAAGGCGGCTAGTCATTTTCGCCATGTGGGTCTTGTAATTGTTTTTGCAAGCGTCGGTGTCAACCCCGGGGACAGGTCCGGCGGACCTGACCCCATCCTTCCGTCAGATCCCGCGCGCCCGGTCCGCATTGAACTTGAGGCGGAACGCATGGAAGCCGTCCGCGTCGATCGCATCGCGCATCTCCTGCATCAGCTTCAGGTAGTAGTGCAGGTTGTGGATGGTATTGAGCCGCGCACCCAGGATCTCCTGCGAGCGGTGCAAGTGGTGCAGGTAGGCCCGCGAGAAGTTCTTGCAGCAGTAGCAGTCGCAGCTCTCGTCCAGCGGCGCCGGATCGTCCTTGTAGCGCGCGTTCTTGATCTTGACGTCGCCAAAGCGCGTAAACAGCCAGCCGTTGCGCGCATTCCGGGTCGGCATCACGCAGTCGAACATGTCGACGCCGTTCGCCACGCCGGCCACCAGGTCTTCCGGCGTGCCCACGCCCATCAGGTAATGCGGCTTGTTGGCCGGCAGTTTCGGGCCGACGTGCGCCAGCATGCGCATCATGTCGTCCTTCGGCTCGCCCACCGACAGGCCGCCGATCGCGATACCCGGGAAGTTGATGTCCTCGAGTCCCGCGAGCGACTCGTCGCGCAGGTGCTCGTACATGCCGCCTTGGACGATGCCGAACAGCGCATTCGGATTCTCGCCGCCCTTGAATTCGTTCATCGAGCGCTGCGCCCAGCGCAGCGACATGCGCATCGACTTGGCCGCTTCCTCGCTGGTGGCGGGACGGCCGTCGATTTCGTACGGCGTGCATTCGTCGAACTGCATCACGATGTCCGAGTTCAGCGCGCGCTGGATCTGCATCGAGATTTCAGGCGACAGGAACAGCTTGCTGCCGTCGATCGGCGAGGCGAACTTGACGCCCTCCTCCGTGATCTTGCGCATCGCGCCCAGCGAGAACACCTGGAAGCCGCCGGAGTCGGTCAGGATCGGGCCGTTCCAGCCCATGAAGCCGTGCAGGCCGCCGAACTTGTTGAGCACTTCGGTGCCCGGGCGCAGCCACAGGTGGAAGGTGTTCCCCAGGATGATCTGCGAGCCGACCGCCTTCAGTTCGTCCGGATCCATCGCCTTGACCGAACCGTAGGTCCCGACCGGCATGAAGATCGGCGTCTCGATGGTGCCGTGATTGAGCTTGAGGCGGCCGCGCCGCGCGTGCGACAGGCCGCTGGTGTCGGTCTTGAGTAGAGTAAATTCGAGCATTGGAGTCTTAACGTGATTGGGTCGTGAGCAGCATGGCGTCGCCATAGCTGAAGAAGCGGTATTCGCTGGCGATCGCGTGGGCGTAGGCCTTGCGGATCGGCTCATAGCCGGCGAAGGCCGACACCAGCATCAGCAGGGTCGACTTCGGCAGGTGGAAGTTGGTGATTAGGCGCGTGACCGTCTTGAAGGTGTAGCCGGGCGTGATGAACAGCGCGGTGTCGGCGCTGCCGGCCACCAGTTCGCCCGACTGCGACGCCGATTCGAGCGCGCGCAGGCTGGTGGTGCCGACGGCGACGACGGCCTTGCCGGCAGCCTTGGCGGCTTTCACCGCGTCGACGGCCTCCTGCGGCACGGTGTACCACTCGGTGTGCATGTTGTGCTTGGTGAGGTCTTCGACCCGCACCGGCTGGAAGGTGCCAGCGCCCACGTGCAGCGTGACGTACGCGAAGTTGACGCCCTTCGCGGCCAGCTTCGCCAGCAGCGCGTCGTCGAAGTGCAGGCCGGCGGTCGGCGCGGCGACGGCGCCCGGCTCCTTCGAGTACACGGTCTGGTAGCGCTGCTCGTCGAATTCGTCGGCGGCGTGGTCGATGTAGGGCGGCAGCGGCAGGCGGCCGTGCGCTTCGATCAGCTCGAACACGTCGCCTTCGAACGTCAGGGTGAAGAACTCGCCCGCGCGCTCGCCGGCGACGACGTCGAACGCGTCGGCCAGGCGGATGCGGTTGCCCGGCTTGGGCGACTTCGAGGCGCGCACCTGGGCCAGCACGGTGCGGTTGTCGAGCACGCGCTCGACCAGCACTTCGACCTGGCCGCCGGATTCCTTGACGCCGAAGAAGCGCGCCTTGAGCACGCGGGTATTGTTCATGACCAGCAGGTCGCCCGCTTCGAGCAGGTCGACGATATCGCTGAACTGGCGGTCGACGATGGTGTCGCCGTCGAGTTGCAGCAGGCGCGAGGCGCTGCGGTCGGGCAGCGGGGTCTGCGCGATGCGCTCGGGCGGCAGGTCGAAATCGAAATCGGAAAGCGAGTACATTCTGCTAATTCTGGAAAAATGGGGTTCAGGGGCCTTACAATAGGGCTTACAAGCGCAAGGCAACCCTCTATTTTACGCCACTTGCCCCGCGAAATCGCCACAATGCCAGCATCCAAACCGAAACCTGCGCCAAAAACCAACGAAAGCAAGCTAGCGAAGCTGGGACTGCGCACCGACATGGACCTGGTGCTGCACCTGCCGATGCGCTACGAAGACGAAACCCAGGTCGTCTCGATCCGCGAAGCCTGCCTGCGCGGCGGCCACGTATCGCAGGTCGAGGGCGTCGTCACCAAGAACGAAATCAGCTTCCGGCCGCGCCGCCAGCTGCTCGTGACCATCGCCGACGAAACCGGCGACCTGCTGCTGCGCTTCATGAACTTCTACGGCAGCCAGGTCAAGCAGCTGGCCGAAGGCACCCGCGTGCGCGCCCGAGCGGAACTCAAGCATGGATTCTTCGGCGCGGAGATGGTGCACCCCGCTTATAAAGTCATCAACGAAGGCGCTCCGCTGCCCACCGTGCTTACGCCAGTCTACCCCTCCGGCGAAGGCTTGTCGCAGGCGATCCTGCGGCGCGCGATCGGCGACGCGATGAAGCGCATCGACTGGCAGGACACGCTGCCGCCCAAGCTGCTGGCGGCGATGAACCTGTCGAACTTCGAGCCGTCCGTGCGGCTGCTGCACACGCCGCCGCAGGAGATCGACGAGAACGCGCTGATGGACCGCTCGCATCCGGCTTGGGTGCGCATGAAGTTCGACGAACTGCTGGCCCAGCAGCTCTCGCTCAAGCGCGCGCAGCGTGCGCGCCGCGCCAAGGGGGCGCCGGTGATCAAGACGATGGGCACGCTGACCGAAACGTTCACCGCGATCCTGCCATTCCAGCTGACCGGCGCGCAGGCCCGCGTGCTCAAGGAAATTCGCGCCGACCTGCGCCAGCCGTATCCGATGCAGCGCCTGCTGCAGGGCGACGTCGGCAGCGGCAAGACCGTGGTCGCCGCGCTGGCCGCCGCGCAGGCGATCGACAGCGGCTACCAGGCCGCGCTGATGGCGCCCACCGAGATCCTGGCCGACCAGCACTTCCGCAAGATCGCGGCGTGGATGGAGCCGCTCGGCGTGAAGGTGGCGTGGCTGACCGGCAGCCTGAAAAAGAAGGACAAGGCCGCCGCCACCGCGCTGGTCGAATCGGGCGAGGCGCAGCTGGTGATCGGCACCCACGCGCTGATCCAGGACACCGTCAACTTTGCGAAGCTGGGACTGGTCATCGTCGACGAGCAGCACCGCTTCGGCGTCGGCCAGCGCCTCACCTTGCGCAACAAGGGCAGCAACGGCAAGACGCCGCACCAGCTGATGATGTCGGCCACGCCGATCCCGCGCACGCTGGCGATGACCTACTACGCCGACCTGGAGGTGTCGATCATCGACGAGCTGCCGCCGGGCCGCAGTCCCATCGTTACGCGCGCGATCGACCAGAACCGGCGCGACGAAGTCATCGAACGCGTGCACGCCGCCGCGCTCGAAGGCCGCCAGGTGTACTGGGTCTGCCCGCTGATCGAGGAATCGGAAGCGCTGCAGCTGCAGACCGCGACCGACACCCACGCGATGCTGGCCGAGGCGCTGCCCGACCTGCAGGTGGGACTGGTGCACGGCCGCCTCAAGCCCGCCGAGAAGCAGGAAGTGATGGATGCGTTCGCGGCCAACGAGGTGCAGGTGCTGGTGGCGACCACCGTGATCGAGGTGGGCGTGGACGTGCCGAATGCGTCGCTGATGGTGATCGAGCACGCCGAGCGGTTCGGCCTGTCGCAGCTGCACCAACTGCGCGGCCGGGTCGGGCGCGGCTCGGCGGCCAGTGTCTGCCTGCTGCTGTACCAAAGCCCGCTGGGCGGTGTGGCGAAACAGCGCCTGATGACGATGCGCGAAACCACCGACGGCTTTGAGATCGCGCGGCGCGACCTGGAGATCCGCGGCCCCGGCGAATTCCTCGGCGCACGCCAGTCGGGACAGGCCATGCTGCGCTTCGCCGACCTGGAGACCGACCAGTGGCTGGTCGAGCAGGCGCGCGACGTCGCGCACAACCTGCTGCACGAATCGGACGACGAGGTGGTCGAAGCGCACCTGGCGCGCTGGCTCGGCGGCAAAGAGGAATTCCTGAAGGTCTAGCTCCCGCCCGCAGAATCGCGGCGTAAATACATTCATTCCTGTCGCGATTTTAACGACAAGGGCTGACAACGACAGTGTGATTATTCAATAGTTTTCGACCGGTTATTGCAGGTATGCTTGTCGCCCATTCAAGTGCCGTCGTTACACAGGTAATCGCATGCCCATTTTCGGAATCGGACTTCACATCCTCGTCGCCGTGTTTTTCGCGATCCATGCAGTGCGCACGGGGCGCGAGCTGTATTGGCTGTTCATCCTTTTCATGTTTCCGTTGTTGGGCAGCATCGTCTATTTCGCGGTGGTGTTCCTGCCCCATTCGCGCATCGAACGTGGCGCGCGCCAGGCCGGCGCGGCCATCCAGAAAACCCTGAACCCGGGGCGCGAACTCCGCGAGGCCCAGCAGGCCTTCGACCTGACGCCGACGGCGCACAACCAGATGCAACTGGCGCAAGCGCTGCTGGCCGCCGGCCAGGTGGCACAGGCGGTCGAGCAGTACGACGCCTGCCTGCGCGGCCCCTTCGCCAACGACGCCGAGATCAACCTGGGCGCGGCGCGCGCGAAGCTGGCGAACGGTCAGCCGCGGCCCGCGATCGGCCTCTTGGTGTCGCTGCGCGCGACCCAGCCCAACTTCCGTCCGCAGGAAATTGGCCTCCTGCTGGCCAGCGCTTACACGGCCGCCGGCCGCAAGGACGAAGCCGGCGTCGAGTACGAGATGCTGGTGCAGCGCTTCGGCAGCGTCGAAGCGCGCGCCGGACTGGCGCTGTGGGCGATCGAACAGGGCCAGCGTCCGTTGGCCGAGCGCGAGCTCAAGGAACTCGACCACGCGCGCAAGCACATGACCAGGCACACCCGCGGCCAGCACCAGGACCTGTTCAGGCGCCTGGATGCGGCACGCGCGAACTTCGGCTGAGCGTTCAATCGGCGTTGCGCACTCGTGGCGCCTTGATGATCACGACCGCCATGCTGGTTGGCGTGGCGATGTTGCGGGCCACCGGCACCGGCTTCGCTCCTGCCTGCGCGGCCGGCAGGCTGTCGAGCAGCCAGCTTCCCAGGCTAACGGTAGCCAGCGCGGTCACGAAAATCACTTCCATGTTTTTGTGGATGTTCACGATAATTCCTTTCAGGTCGGGTTTCGGAGGCGCGGGCTTCGACGCCCACATCCCCCATACAGCATGACCCGTGCCAGTCCGGCGAAACCAGACTAAGTATCTGAATTAACGTGATTTTTTCGCGGCATCTCAGCAATTTGAAGGTGTGAAATGGCGGCCCGCGACCAACAGTTTTTGCAGGCAGTGTTCGACGCGGCGCAACGCATGGGACTAAGCGCGTAAGCGCTCCGCGCGGCCGAGCCGTATGTGTACGACAAGCAGCAGCGCGCCGCCGAGGCCAATGATCCAGTGCAGCGCCGACCACACGCTGCGATCGCTTTCGCCAGCCAGGTAATACAAGCCGAATCCGCTGACAACCAGCAGCAGGAACGTCGTGATCATCGACCATCCCGACACCAGGTTGCGACGGCTCTTGAGCGCGCGCCGGATATGGCCGTTCATCAGGCTGCCGAGGAAGAACAGCATGACCATCGCGGCGGCGCCGTGCAGCTTCATGGCCCACGGCTCGATCGGGCTGACCGACTCGCCGAACTGGCCCTGCGCGCG
Organism: Massilia sp. R2A-15; assembly: GCF_030704305.1. Taxonomy (NCBI): domain Bacteria; kingdom Pseudomonadati; phylum Pseudomonadota; class Betaproteobacteria; order Burkholderiales; family Oxalobacteraceae; genus Massilia; species Massilia sp. R2A-15. The sequence continues at coordinate 4,074,044 of NZ_CP131935.1, forward strand.
CAGGAAAAACCGAGCGATGAGCCAGGCCGCTCCGCTGATCAGCAATGCCGCGCCGCTGGCGTACACGCATCGGCGGTGCCAGCGCTCGAGGCGAAGGTTGATGTGGTGTCGCGCGTGGTTGGCAGTGTGTTTATGCGTCATTGTGTGATTGGGGTGAATGGCAGCGCAGCATGACGTCGGCGCCGAACGCGGCAAGCGCGGGGTGGCCTGGATCTCGTGTCGCCAGCACGACCTTGGTGAGCGCGTCGGCCACGGCGCAACGGGTGGCGCTGACGGTCGCGCTGACGGTATCGACAATCGCGGCGCCGTCGCGGCCGTCGACCAGCGCGCTGACTGTACGTCCTGCCACGCTGCCGCGCGAGAAATAGCCGGCGGACGTCGCCATCGCGCGGTCGCGCAATTGCAGGGATTCGGAAAACCGGCGCGGGTCGTGCGGCGCGCGCACCAGCACGGGAAACGCAAGCGGACCGAAAGCACGCAGGTCGCCGCCCGCATTGACGCAGCCGGCCAGCGCGCCCGCGGCCTGCAACGCCTCGACGGCGCAATCGACAGCGAAACCTTTTGCGATTCCGCCAAGGTCGATCCACGCCGGCGCGAGCTTGCGCACCTGCCCATCCTCTTCGCAGGAATACACCGCGACGCCCGGAACGAATGTCGGCCCCCCGACCGCCGGTGCGGGCAGCAAGCGCCACGCGACCAGGTTCGGCGCGCAGGCGACGTTGAACGCGCGCTCCGACGCTTCGGCGATCTCGCTGGCCAGCTTGAGCACCTGCCAGGTCAGGGGGTGCACCGCCAGGACTTCACCGGCTTGCGCGCGGTTGAACCGCGACACGTCGCTGCCGGTCTCATGAAAACTCATCAAACGGTGCACGAGCGCGACGCGCTCGAACGCGGTCGCGATGGCCGCATCCGCATCGGCATCGGCCAGTCCTTGCGCCAGCGTCACCTCGACCAGTGTTCCCAGCCAGGGCTGCGCGCGCCGTCTCATTTTTTTACCAGCAGCTGTCCGATCGCGGCGATGCGGCGCACGCCGTCGGTCAGGTGCGTGCACGACAAGGTCGCGCCGCTGATGTTGGCGATGCCCTCGCCGATCGACAGGCCCGCGGGCGCGCGCTTGCCGACGAACTGCCGGCGCCAGGCGGGATTGCGAATCTCTCCGCCGTGGCTTTCGCGATACGCCAGGATCTCGACCTGGCGGATGGAGGCATCGGTATTGAGGCCGACCGCATACGAAATCAGCTCGAACTTGCCGATCACGTCATCGAGCACCACGAAGCCGATCGCCGTGTCGCCCCGGTACGCGCCAAACACCCGCCACGCTACCGACCGCGCCGGCAGGCCGGAAAGCTTCTCGACCTCGCGCATCTGGCTCGACGACAGCGCGAGATTCTGCTCACGAAATGCGGTGGCGTCCGGGAACATCAGCTTTTGCGCCTGTTCGACACTCAGATACTGCACGGCGAAGGCCGGCGCGGCGGAGGCGGCGGCAAGCACCGGCAGGTATCGAAGCACGTTCATCGCGTTTTCCTTAGTAGGAGAAGCCGACGCCGAGGTTCAGGCGGTCGCGCGCACTGTCGCCGCGGAACTTCTGATAATCCGCCTTGAGCACAACACCTTCGCCGATGCGCAAATTGGCGCCCACAGTGCCGACCTTGTGATCGGCGTCCGGCGTGGCCTGATTGGTGAAGCTGCTGGCGGTGTTGAACTGCTCGTAACGAACGAATGGGTTCAATGCGATGTCGCCCGACTTGAAGGACTGGTAAGCGGCCTGCAAGTACCAGCCCGCGAAACTGCTTGGCACCGGCGCCGGCTCGTCGCCGAACGAGGCGTTCAGGGCGGCGATGTTGGCGATGCGGCCGCGCGCATAGACCGCGGACAGGTCCCACAGGCCAGGCGTGTAGCGGCCATGCAGGTCCCACACGGAGATGCGCGCGTCGGGCGCGGCGAAACCCGCTGTGTCGTGCCCTGCCTTGCCGGTGAAGACCGAGCCTCCCAGCAGCAGGCCCGGCACGCCGCGCCAGTTCAGCGCACCGTGCACCGACAGATGGCGCGACTTGGCCAACTGGCCTTCCTGGTGAATGCTGCCGAGCGGCGATTCGCGGCCTTCTTCCGATGCGGCGTCCCACTTCGACAGGTCGAATCCGGTGGTCAGCCCGGTGTCCCAGGTGAAGCCCTCGCCGAAATCGCCCGACAGGCCCACGCCCGCTTCGCGCCAGGTGCTCGGAATGATCGCGGTTTCGACGAAGTTGCGCTCGACGCCGTAGAACGCGGTCGGCTCGTGGCTGGTGTTGAGCAGGCCGGCAGGGATCAGGAACAGGCCCGCCTTGCCGCGCATGCCGTTGCCGAACTGGCGCTCCACGTACAGCTGTTCGATCGCGGCTTCGCCCTGGTCGCCGGCCGATGCGATCGCGTGCTCCCATTCGAATTCGGACACGAGCTTGGTGCGCTCGTCGAACCGGTGCTCGATGCCGATGACGGCGCGGCGCACATCGGTCTGCGCGCCCGCCGGGTTGCGGGTCGGGCGATTGTAGTTGATCTCGCCGTAGCCGCCGATCACCGTGGCCGGGGCGCTCGCCGCCGCGGCGGCCGGCGCCTCGATTTGCTGCTGCCGCTGTTCGACAGCCGCGGTCTTTTGCGCCCCCGCCTTCAGTTCGGCCTTGACCGCCTCCAGTTCGGCCGACAGTTTTTCGATGCGGGCCAGGAGCTCGGCCTCGGTGGCCTGGGCGACCAGCGGTGAAGTGAGGAAGGCGGCGACGACCGCGGTCGCGACGAAGTTTTTACGCATGACAGGGGCTCTCAAAAAGAATTTTATTTCCCTAAGGAAATCTCTAAATGAGAATGATTATAATTTACAAGCCGTATGGACGCATCAACATTACACAAATGTAATGTTGATGCTGCTCGGATTCTGCCGGCCTTGCCACAGGCGTGTCACTCAGAGCGCGGCTGCGGGACAGCCTGCTGCCGGCGCCTGCGGCGCCTTGCTCGGGACCGCGATCAGGTTGCCGCGCAAGGTGCGCAGCACCAGCTGGCCGCATTGGTCACTGATCACCTGTGCGCGCTCCATCCGCTCCGCCCCGCCTTCGTTGTAGCGCACGGTCTTGAACGGATCCGAAGGTTCGCCGGCGGCTTGTGCGTCGGCCAGCGCGATATCGAGCGACTGCGCAACCATCCGCGCGCTGACTTTCCTGAGCAGGTTTTCCCTGTCATTGAACCAGGCCGCCACGCCCGCGCCCTCGTCCTGTGCCGGCGAGATCACCCGGATGATCTTCTGGTACGGCCTGGCGCCCGCGCCCTGTATCGAAATGGCGTTTTCCAGGATCAGCGCGCGCTGGTCCTGGGTCATGAAGAAGGAAGGGACGCCGTCGGCGACCACTTCGCCTTCCGCGCAGGGAGCCGCGGCAGGCAGCAGATGCTTGTCGCCGGCGGTTTTCATTTCGGCGAGGGAGGCAAGCATCAGTTCCTGGTGCCCGTAGTTCGCCAGCGCTGGCCGGTAAGGCAACAGGACCTTGTCTGCTTCGTCGCGCATCTTCTGCTTTTCGCTCTCGCGCATCCCGCCGCTGATGGCCGCATGCGTCGCGACCGCCGCCAGCATCCCGACCAGGCCGGGCGCCGGATACATCATCGCCCCGGCGCCGCTTCCGGCCTTGTCGTAATTGAGCGCGCCGTGAAACACGACCGGCTCGGCGACCGGGCCGCGCAGGCATAATCGGCGCGCCGGTTCCGCCGCGAGCGCATTCGCAGTGGCCAGGAACAGCAGCAGCGCGGCGCCGAGCAAGGCGCACCGCGAAGCGCCGCCTCGCAATTCAACTGGCCTGGCCATGGTCAATCTCACTGCGCCAGCGGCGTCAGGACACTGTCCTTGGCCAGTTCGATTACCTGGTAGTAAGCGTTGGTCAGGCCCGGGAACTTCGGCGGCTCATCCCACTTGCCGTCCGATGCCTTCATGGCAGTAATCCGCTGGAACCACTCGAGCGAATTGTCGTTCAGGTTGACGATATAGCTTTCGCCGACAATGGTCGCCTTCGGATCGCCATTCGGGATATAGGCGGCATAGGTACGCTCGATACCTACCGTCCTGAAGTTGACGACGACCAGCTTGTCGATGTTGTACTTGGCTTTCAGGCTGCTGAAATCCTTGTAGGCGAAATTCACGCCCTTGCCGCTGTCCGGCAGAGCGCTCAGGTCCAGTTGGTCGATCATCGTGACCTTGGCGCCGCGCTTCTTGAGTACTTCGGCCACCTGCTTGTTCAGGCCCGCCAGGTCGTCCGCGGGGAGCGTCTTGGTGTATTTCGTCAGGTCCGAATTGGCGACGGAGGCCGCCGCAAGGCACAGCAGGCAGCTCGCGCCCGGAAACTGGGTATCGACGACCGGCATCTTGGCGAGGACCACGCCGTAGTTGTTCGCCGGGGCGGCAAACGCCTGCGGAGCGACCGGCAGCGGCAGTTGCGGCGCCGAAGCGCACGCAGTCAGAAGGAAGGTGGCGGAAATCAGGAGTGCGGAAAGACGTGTATTCACGAAGTGCCCTTGATGGAGACGTTTCAACCGTTCCAGGCGCGCATGGGTGCGCCCTGGTCTCGCGCAAGCGGCTCCCGAACGGACGGAGCCCCTGCCGCGACAATTGTAAACCCAACATCATTCACTTTGTGCAATATATTTTTTTGGCAACTTAGCCGCTCGCGGCGCCGCCGTCGGCCGGGTAGCGCAGGCCGATTTGTTCGCGGATGTCGTCCATCACGCCCATCAGCGCCATCGTTTCCTCGTGCGTCATACCGGGACTTTCGATCAGGCCGGCCCTGAAGCAGCGCTGCGCCTCGATCGCTTCGTGCGCGTAGCCATTGCCGATGAACGGCGTGTCCACCGTGCGCGCGCTGCCGTCGGCCAGCGCCACGCTGATCGAGTTCGCGCGGTGGAACATGGTGTTCATCCGCACATGGCCCAGCTCCCCGGACACGGTCAGCTCGCAGGGCGTGCGCGCGCGCAGCGAACAGCTGCATGCCGACAGCGCGCCGTTCTCGTGCCGCAGCGTGAAGGCGGTCTGGATGTCGACGCCAGTGGGGCCCATTTCCGACAGCGCGCGCACCGATGCGACGGGACCCAGCAATGCCGCCGCGATCGACAGTGGGTAGATGCCAAGGTCGAGAAGCGCACCGCCGCCCAGCACGGGATTGAAGATGCGGTGCTCCGGCCCCTGCGTCGCCGTAAAGCCGAAATCGGCGCTGACCTGGTGCACACGGCCGATTTCGCCGGAGGCGATGATGCGGCGCACTTCGGCCAGCGCCGGCATGAAGCGCGTCCACATCGCCTCCATCAGGAACAGCCGCTTCTCGCGCGCCAGCGCCACCACTTCCCCGGCCTCGCGCCGGTTCATCGTGAACGCTTTCTCGCACAGCACGCCCTTCCCAGCGCGCAGCGCCATCAACGCGTTCTCGGCGTGCATCGGGTGCGGCGTGCCGATGTAGACGATGTCGACATCGGCGGCGTCGGCCAGCTCCTGGTAGGTACCGTAGGCGGCCGCGGCGCCGAATTCGCGCGCGAAGTCCTGCGCGCCGTCGATGCCGCGCGACGCCACCGCCGCCAGCACGGCGCCCGGCGTGTCCTTCAGCGCCTCGGCAAACGCGCGCGATATCTTGCCCGTCCCGAGAATCCCCCAGCGCACTTCGTCCATCGCCTTACTCCTCGTTCAGGCAGCGCGCTTCGGGCGAAACACGCTGGTGTCGGCATAAAAATCGTCATCCTGCCCCGGCCACCAGCCGGGCACTCCCAGCACCTGCAGCGGCGTGAAGCAAGAAGTATCGAGCGGCTCGCCGGCCAGCGCCAGCGATTCGTGCTTGTCGATCCACGCGCGCCGCGCTTCGGGAGCCAGCGCAAAATAGTCGTCGCCGGCGAAGATCACGCGGGTGTGCGCGGTGATCGCCTTGCGCGGCGCGACCAGCTTTTCCATCAGCGCGTGGCCGAACAGCCATACCTGCGCGTCGCGGCCGAACTGCGCGCGGCGCTGGCAGAACGCTTCCTGCCAGCGATGGCCGCGCAAGGCGTCGACCAGCGCGCGGCCTTCATCGGAATCGCGCACCACCAGCAGCGCCGAGTTCTCGTCGTAGATGGTGGCGGCGTCGCGTGCGGCGCCGCGCGACTTGCCCACGCCGGCCAGCGCGATCTGCGCCGCCTGCAAGGCGTTGAGCTGGCGCTTGATGCGCGGGAAGGTCAGCCACACCAGCGCGTTGAAGAAGTCGTGCAGGTTCTCGCGCGTGGGCACGCAGCCGGTGGCGCCGATGAATTCCTCATACGCGCGCCCTTCCGGCAGCTCGGCCTGCGGCACGAATCGCAGGGGCTGGCCGGCAGCGTTATGCAGTCCGCCCGCGCCGGCGTTGAAGGCCGCGATCAGGTCGCCGCCGGCAAAGTCCAGCCGCTCGAACGCTGGCCGCACCGCGTCGTACCACGGCCGGCCCCAGTCGATTTCGGGCAGCATCGGCGTTACAGCATCTTCCAGTTGATTTGCTCACCGCCGTTGAGCGGCACCAGCGCGGATTCGCCCAGCGCCACGGTGGCCGGCAGAGTCCACGATTCGCGCTTGAGCGTGACGGTGCCTTCGTTGCGCGGCAGGTCGTAGAAGTCCGGGCCGTAGAAGCTGGCGAAGGCTTCGAGCTTGTCGAGCGCGCCGGCGCGGTCGAAGGCTTCGGCATACATCTCCATCGCGTGCAGCGCGGTGTAGCAGCCGGCGCAGCCGCAGGCAGTCTCCTTGGCGCCGATCGCGTGCGGCGCCGAGTCGGTGCCGAGGAAGAAGCGCTCGTCGCCGCTGGTGGCAGCCGTCATCAGCGCGAGGCGGTGCTCTTCGCGCTTGAGCACGGGCAGGCAGTAATAGTGCGGGCGGATGCCGCCCTTGAAGATCTCGTTGCGGTTGTACAGCAGGTGGTGCGCGGTGATGGTGGCGGCGATCGGGCCGTCGGCTTCGGCCACGTACTGCGCGGCGTCCTTGGTGGTGATGTGCTCGAACACGATCTTCAGCTCCGGCATGTCACGGCGCAGCGGTCGCATCACGCGTTCGATGAAGACGGCCTCGCGGTCGAACAGGTCGATGTCCTGGTCCGTCACTTCGCCGTGCACCAGGAAGGGCATGCCGAGTTCCTGCATCACTTCGAGCGTCTTGTAGCACTTCGCCAGGTCGGTGACGCCGGCGTCGGAATTTGTGGTGGCGCCGGCTGGGTACAGCTTCACGGCGTGGATGAAGCCCGTGTCCATCGCGCGGCGGATCTCGTCCGGCTCGGTGTTGTCGGTCAGGTAGAGCGTCATCAGCGGCTCGAAGCGGTTCGCCGCCCGTTGCATGTCCGCCGGGAGCGCGGCCAGGATACGGTCGCGGTAGGCGCTTGCCATCGCGGTGGTGGTGACGGGCGGCTTCAGGTTCGGCATCACGATCGCGCGGGCGAACTGGCGCGCGCTGTGCGGCAGCACGCTGGCCATCGCCGCGCCGTCGCGCAGGTGCAGGTGCCAGTCGTCGGGACGCGTGATGGTAATGGTCTGGGGGGATTCGATGTTGGACATGGCGGCTTTCGAAGAGCAAGTGGCGTTATTTTACGCGCTGTCGCTATTAAGTGCTGTGACTCAGGATGGGGTCAGGTGCGCAGGACCAGACCCCAATTTAGCCGGCGCCGCGACACGAAGCCCGGGGCCTGGTCCCGCGGACCTGGCCCCATGCTGGGCGTTGCAGTATCAGTTGCAAATCACGCAATCGCAATGCGCCGCTGCAGGCGCAACACCATGCGCGACAGCGCGAAGCACATCACAAAGTACACCAGCGCGACGAACGAGTACATTTCGACCAGCCGGCCGTCGCGCTGGGCGACCTTGCTGGCGGCGCCGACGAAATCAGGAATCGACAGCACGTACACCAGCGACACGTCCTGGAACAGCACGATGGTCTGCGTCAGCAGCACCGGGATCATGTGGCAGAACGCCTGCGGCAGCACGATCAGCCGCATCGCCTGCCAATGTCCCATGCCCAGCGCCAGCGCCGCGGCAGCCTGCCCGCGCGGCACCGCGAGGATCCCGCCGCGCATGATCTCGCAGTAGTACGCGGCTTCGAACAGGGTGAACGTGATCAGCGCCGACCAGAAAGCGCCGACTTCGACCGGCTCCGCGGCGCCGATTACCCACGCGGCCAGGTAGGGCACCAGGAAGTAGAACCAGAAGATCACCAGCACCAGCGGCACCGAGCGCACCAGGTTGACGTAGGCGCCGGCGAAGAACGCGACGATCTTCAGGCCCGACTGGCGCATCAGCGCCAGCAAGGTGCCGAGCACGATCCCGCCGGCCATCGCGAACACGGTCAGCTGCAGCGTGAACACCATCCCGACACGAAACAGGTAGCCCCACGAGCGCGCGATGACGTCGAAATCGAACGCGGCGAACATGGCTCATGCTCCGCCGACCAGCGCGGTGCGGCGCTCGATGACGCGCATCAGCGTCACCGTGGCCAGGTTGACCAGCAGGTAGATCACGGTGGCGGCGGTGAACGCTTCGAACACTTGGAACGAGAACTCCTGCACGGCGCGCGCGCTGGCGGTCAGCTCCATCAGGCCGATGGTGAGGGCGACCGAACTGTTCTTGATGACGTTGAGGAACTCGCTGGTCAGCGGCGGCAGCACGATGCGCAGGCCCAGCGGCAGCAGGACGAAGCGATAGACCTGCGACAGGCGCATGCCGAGCGCGCGCGCCGCCAGCTTGTGGCAGGCGGCGACAGCGTCGATGCCGGCCGCCACCTGCACCGCTACCCGCGCCGACGTGAAGAAACCCAGGCAGATTGTCGCGGTGAGAAATGACGCATTCGGCAGCGCCTTGAGGGCATCGCCCGCCGCCACCGGCAGCAGCTCGGGCAGCACGAAAAACCACAGGAACATCTGCACCAGCAAGGGGATGTTGCGGAACAGTTCGACGTAGCCTGACGCCAGCCGCTGCGGCCAGGCGCCGGGAAGGCTGCGCACGGTGCCGACGGCGATGCCCAGCGCCAGCGCCATCAGCCACGCCGACAGCGCGGTCGCCACCGTCCATCCCAGGCCCGCCAGCAAGGTGCCGAGGTAGGTGTGCACGCCATCGGGCGAGAGCTGGAAGAAAATCCCCCAGTTCCAGTGATAGTTCACGCTATTTGATGGTGCGGTATGCGGCCGGGTCGCCCGAATCGGTCGGATTGGCGATCACCGCCCTCAGCGCGGCCGGCATCGGGAAGTGCAGATTGATGCCGCGCGGCGGAATCGGCTGCAGGAACCACCTGGCGTAGATCTTTTCGAATTCTTCCGACCGGTACACCCGCTTGAGCGCAGTGTCCACCGCCTGCTTGAAGGCCGGGTCGCCCCGCCGCATCATGATCCCGTAGGGTTCGACCGACAGTGCCTCCGGCGAAGTCTGGTAGTCGCCCGGATTCTTCGAGCCGGCGATCTGCGCGGCCAGCAAGATGTCGTCATTGGCCTCGGCCGCCGCGCGCCCGGTTTCGAGCATCAGGAACGATTCGGGGTGGTCCTTGGCGACGACGATATTCATGCCCAGCCCGCGCTCCTGATTGAGCATCGTCATGAGCTTCTGGGTGGTCGTGCCGGCGGTGACGACCAGCGTCTTGCCTTTCATGTCGGCCAGCGAGATGATGCCGGACGATTTTTTCGACATCAGCCGGGCCGATATGATGAACATCGTGGGCGCGAAGGCGGCCTGCTGCTGGCGTTCGAGGTTATTGGTGGTCGAGCCGCATTCGAGGTCGATGGTGCCGTTGGCCATCAGCGGGATGCGGTTGGCCGAGGTAACCGGGTTCATCGCCACCTTCAGGTTGGGCAACGCGAGCTGCTTTTTCAGCCCATCGACCACGCGCATGCACAGGTCGACCGAATAGCCGATGTAATGCTGTTTGTCGTCCAGGTAGGAAAACGGCACCGACCCGTCGCGCACGCCGAGCGTGATGGTGTTGGTGCGCTTGATCTTGGCAAGCGTGCCCGTCAACTCCTGGGCGCTGGCCTGGAAGGCGAGGCCGGCAAATGCGGCGCACGCGAGTATCACTGGCAACCTGAGTGGTTTCATGATGGCCTCCGTTGAAGGACCATTCTGCACGCGGGACCCGATTCGCGCAAATTGTCCTGAACTGTGCGCGACATTCGTCATGCGATAATGCATCGCAAACGCATCGCATTGGAGCAAGTCAATGAAAACCTCATCCATTCCATCCTTGCGCGTCACCCCCGAGCTCCGCGCGGAGGCAGAAAGCGTGCTTGAAGGGGGCGAAACCCTGTCCAGCTTCGTCGAACAGTCGTTGCGCGTCCAGATCGCCCGTCGGCAGGCGCAACGCGAATTTGTCGCACGCGGGCTTGCTTCGCGCGACGAGGCGCGGCGCTCGGGCGAATATTTCACCGCTGACGACGTGCTTTCCGAACTCGATGCCTCGTTGGAGGAAGCGGAAGCGAAAGTGCGCAAGTGACCTTCCGCGTCCGATACACGAAAGCGGCGCGCGACGACCTGCGCCGGCTGTATGCGTATATGCTCGAGGTCGATGTAAAGGGAGCACGCCGCGCGCGGGACAAGATCGCGAAGGGTGTCGAACTGCTGAAGGAATTTCCCTTCACCTGCCGAAAGGCGTCGCCTGACACTCCGCTTCTGCGCGAATTGATTATTCCCTTCGGAAGCAGTGGCTACGTCCTGCTGTTCGAAATCGAAGACGCTTCAACGGTCACGATCCTGGCGGCGCGACACCAGCGAGAGGACGACTATTTCTAGGTCTGCGGCGGTGTAATACCGAGGTCAGGTCCGTCTTGCTCGCTAGTGAATGATCCGCGCGAGAAATTCCCTGGCCCGCTCGGAGCGCGGCGCCGCGAAGAACTCCTCCTTCGGGCTGTCCTCGACGATCCTGCCGTGGTCCATGAAGACGATGTGGTCGGCCACCTTGCGCGCAAATCCCATCTCGTGCGTCACCACCATCATCGTCATGCCTTCCTGCGCCAGGCCGACCATGACGTCGAGTACTTCGTTGATCATTTCGGGATCGAGCGCAGAGGTGGGCTCGTCGAACAGCATCGCGACCGGATCCATCGCCAGCGCGCGCGCAATCGCCACGCGCTGCTGCTGGCCGCCCGACAGCTGGCTGGGAAATTTGTCCTGCTGCGCCAGCAGGCCGACGCGGTCGAGGTACTTCAGCCCCTTGGCGGTCGCCTCCTCCTGGCTGCGCTTCAAGACCTTGACCTGCCCGAGCGTGAGGTTCTGGCGCACGGTCAGGTGCGGGAACAGCTCGAAATTCTGGAACACCATGCCGATGCGCGCGCGCAGCGCCGACAGGTTGGTCTTGGGGTCGCCCACCGACACCCCATCGACCACGATGCTCCCCTGCTGGAACGGTTCGAGCCCGTTGACGGTCTTGATCAGGGTTGACTTGCCCGAGCCGGACGGGCCGCAGATCACCACCACGTCGCCCTTCCCGACGCGGGTGCTGCATCCGTCCAGCACCTGGAAGGCGCCATACCACTTGCTCACATTATTCAGTTCGATCATGTTGTCCGTTGTTGGTAGGGGCAAGCAAGCTTGACAGCACCGGGAATGCTTAGGATACTGCGGAACTTGTAATTCTCATCAGTATCAAGTCTGGCGCGCCAACAAAATAGCGTGAGCGGCCCGAGAACGCAAGGCTACAGCATTTAATCACGAGTCCCATCGACGCACGCATCGACACTTTCACAGGAAGCGCCGCATATGAATAATCGCAACCGCCTGACCACCTACATCCTGATCGCCCTCGTGCTGGGGATCGTGGCCGGCTACTTCGTCAACGCCTACATGAAGCCGAACGCCGCTTCGTACTCCGACATCATGTCTCTGGTGACGACGCTGTTCCTGCGACTGATCAAGATGATCATCGCGCCGCTGGTGTTTTCGACGCTGGTGGTCGGCATCGCGAAGATGGGCGACACCAAGGAAGTCGGCCGCATCGGGGTCAAGGCGCTGGGCTGGTTCGTGATCGCATCAGTGATTTCGCTGTCGCTTGGCCTGGTGCTGGTGAACCTGTTCCGTCCGGGCGACGCGATCCACGCCGCCAACATGATGCCGGCCATCGGCACCGCCTCGGGCATCGCCACCAGCAGCCTGACGCTGAAGGAATTCATCACCCACCTGGTTCCTTCGTCGATCATCGACGGCATGGCCAAGAACGAGATCCTGCAGATCGTGATCTTCTCGATATTCTTCGGCACCGCCGCCGCCGCGGTGGGCGAGCGCAGCAAGCCGCTGGTCGACGCGATCGACGGCGTCGCCCACATCATGCTGAAGGTGACCGGCTACGTGATGAATTTCGCACCGTACGCGGTGTTCGCGGCGGTTTCCGGCATCGTCGCCGCAAAAGGCCTGGAGGTCCTCAAGACCTACGGCGTGTTCATGGGCGAGTTCTACCTCGGGATCATCCTGCTGTGGATCGTGCTGACCGTCCTCGGCTTCTTGTTCCTGGGTCCGCGCGTGATCAAGCTGCTGGCCGAACTGCGCGAGCCGACCCTGCTGGCCTTCTCCACCGCGTCGTCGGAAGCGGCATTCCCGAAAACCCTGGAAGGCCTCGAGCGTTTCGGCGTGCGCAACCGCATCGCCGCCTTCGTGCTGCCGATCGGTTATTCGTTCAACCTCGACGGCTCGATGATGTACTGCACCTTCGCAGCCGTCTTCATCGCCCAGGCCTACGGCATTGAGATGTCGCTGGGCACCCAGATCACCATGATGCTGGTGCTGATGCTGACGTCCAAGGGCATGGCCGGCGTGCCGCGCGCTTCGCTGGTGGTGATCGCCGCCACGCTCACGCAATTCAATATCCCTGAAGCCGGCCTGCTGCTCCTGCTCGGCATCGACCACTTCCTCGACATGGCGCGTTCGGCCACCAACGTCATCGGCAACGGCATCGCCACCGCGGTCGTCGCCAAATGGGAGAACGAACTGGCCGTGCCGGTCAGGCAGGACTGGGCCGCGGCCGAACTGCCGTAAGGCGCCGGCGCTCGATCACGAGGGGCTTTCCAGCGATGGAAGGCCCTTTTTTGTAGCGCGGCCAGGATCCGGTCAGGCTCGCGGGACCAGCTCCCTGCGCCGCGTCACGAAGCCGGGGTCTGGTCCTGCGGACCTGACCCCATTTTCATCACTCTCAGGAGCGTACTGATGCGAAAAATCTCTTTGGCCGGCATGTTGATGATTGCCGGCGCCGCCCACGCAGCGCCGCAGGTGGTCGATTGCGGCCGCCTGCTCGACGTCAAGGCCGGCGTCTGGCGCGAACGCGTCAGCATCACGGTCGACAATGGCGTGGTCACCGCGATCGGGCCGATGGCCGCCGCGCCAGGGCATATCGACCTGTCGGCCTATTCCTGCCTGCCCGGCCTGATCGACATGCACGTGCACCTGACCGGCGAAACCCAGCCGCAAATCGCTTCGCTGCGCGACGCACTGAGTTCGAATCCCGCCGACGCGGCCTACCAGTCGGTGCCGTATGCGGAGCGCACCCTCAAGGCCGGCTTCACCACGGTGCGCGACCTGGGCGCCAACGACGGCCTGAACATCGCCCTCAAGCGGGCGATCGATAAAGGCTCAGTGATCGGACCGCGCATGTTCACCGCCGGTTCCATCATCTCGACCACGGGCGGCCACGGCGACCCGTCGAACAACCTGTCGGAACAGTTCGGCCATGCGGTCGACGCCTCCTCGGTGGTGAACAGTCCCGAACAGGGCCGCCAGGCCGTGCGGGCCCATTACAAGGACGGCGCGGACCTGATCAAGGTCACCGCCACCGGCGGCGTGCTTAGCCAGGCGCGCAACGGCCAGAACGCCCAGTTCACCGAGGACGAGTTGCGCGCGATCGTCAGCACCGCCAAAGACTACGGATTTCGCGTGGCCGCGCATGCGCATGGCGCCGAGGGCATGAAGCGTGCACTGCGCGCCGGCGTCGATTCGATTGAGCACGGCACGCTGATGGACGACGAGGCGATCGCGCTGTTCAAGAAACACGGCGCCTGGTACGTGCCGACCATTTCCGCCGGCCGCTATGTGGCCGACAAGGCGAAGATCGACGGCTACTATTCGGCGCTGGTGCAGCCCAAGGCCGCCGCGATCGGCCCGCAGATCCAGGCCACCTTCGGCCGCGCCTACCGCGCCGGCGTGAAGATCGCCTTCGGCACCGACGCCGCGGTCTACCCGCACGGCGACAACGCCAAAGAGTTCGCCTACATGGTGGAAGCCGGCATGCCGCCGCTCGAAGCGATCCGCTCCGCCACGCTGAGCGCCGCCACCCTGCTCGACCAGTCGGACAAGCTCGGATCGGTCGAACCGGGCTACGCCGCCGACATCGTCGCCGTCAGCGGCGATCCGCTGCGCGATATCACGACGCTGCAGCGCGTGAAATTTGTGATGAAGGCCGGCGCGGTCTTCAAACAGCCTTAATTTTTAACCTGGAGGTTCCATGCTGCACCAAGCAACCCGCCGTTCGATGATGGCGCTGTTCGTTTCCCTGTTCTTCGTCTCGAGCGTCCGCGCCGAGGCGCCGGCGCCGCGCCTGGCCAACGTCGTTATCCTGGCCACCGGCGGCACCATTGCCGGCACCGGCGCCACCAGCACCACCACGGTCGGCTACACCGCAGCCACCGTCGGCGTGCAAAGCCTGATCAAGGCCGTGCCGGAACTGGCGAAGGTCGCCAACGTCACCGGCGAGCAGGTGTTCCAGATCGCCAGCGAGAACATGAGCAACGAGCACTGGCTGATCCTGGCCAAGCGTGTCAACGCGCTGCTGGCGCAGCCGAACGTGGACGGCATCGTCATCACGCACGGCACCGACACGCTGGAGGAGACGGCGTACTTCCTCGACCTGGTGGTCAAGAGCCGCAAGCCGGTGGTGCTGGTGGGCGCGATGCGGCCATCGACCGCGCTGTCTGCCGACGGCCCGATCAACCTGTACAACTCGGTGCTGCTCGCAGCGAGCCCTGACGCAGTGGGCAAAGGCGTGCTGGTGGCGATGAACGACCAGATCCAGGCCGCGCGCGAAGTCACCAAGACCAATACCTCGACGCTCGATTCGTTCCGCACGCCGGAGCTGGGCATGCTCGGCTACATCCAGGGCAGCAAGCCGTTCTTCTATCGCGCCTCGACCCGCAAGCACACGGTCGATACCGAGTTCGACGTGAGCGCCTTGAGCGCGCTGCCGGCGGTAGATATCGTGTACGGCCATGCGAACGTCGGACCGGTGGCTGTCGATGCGTTCGTGGCGGCTGGCGACAAGGGCATTATCCACGCTGGCGTGGGCGATGGCAGCCTGGCGTCGAAGGTGGTGCCGGCGCTGAAATCGGCGCGCCAGAAAGGCGTGATCATCGTGCGCGCGAGCCGGGTCGGCCAGGGCATCCTGGCGCGCAATGGCGAAGCGAATGACGACGAGCTGGATTTCGTGGTGGCCGATACGCTCAATGCGCAGAAGGCGCGCATCCTGCTGATGCTGGCGCTGACGAAGACCAACAGCACCAGAGAGATTCAGCGGATGTTCTACACCTACTGACTTAACGCCCGTCGTTCCTGCGGAGGCAGGAACCTATACTGAGCTTATTCAGCATGGGCTCCTGCCTTCGCAGGAGCGACGGCTAATCCTGCTCCAGCTCCACCGGCGGCGACGCCAGCGATTCATCCTGCCTCGCCTGCTGCCGCTCCCACATCTGCGCGTACAGCCCTTTCGCGGCCAGCAGCGCGTAATGCGTTCCCCGTTCGACAATGCGGCCGTGATCGAGCACCAGGATCTGCTGCGCGTCGGCCACCGTCGACAGGCGGTGCGCAATGACCAGCGTGGTGCGGTTCTTCGCAATCTCCTTCAGCTGCGCCTGGATCGCCTGCTCGGCCTTCGAGTCGAGCGCCGACGTGGCTTCGTCGAAGATCAGGATCGCCGGATCCTTGAGCAGCGTGCGCGCGATCGCAACGCGCTGCTTCTCGCCGCCGGACAGCTTCAGTCCCCGTTCGCCGACCATCGTGCCATAGCCGTCGGGCAGGCTTTCGATGAAGTCGTGGATGGACGCCGCGCGCGCCGCCGCAATGATGTCGTCCTTGCTCGCGCCCGGCTTGCCGTAGGCGATGTTGTATTCGATGGTGTCGTTGAACAGCACCGTATCCTGCGGCACGATGCCGATGGCGGCGCGCAGCGATTCCTGCGTCACGTCGCGCACGTCCTGGCCGTCGATCGTAATCGCCCCGCCGTTGACGTCGTAAAAGCGGAACAGCAGCCGCGACATCGTCGACTTGCCGGAGCCGCTGTGGCCCACCACCGCGGTCGTGGTGCCGGCGGGGATTGTGAAGTCCACGTCGAACAGGATCTGGCGCTTGGCTTCGTAGCTGAATTCGACATGGCTGAATGCGACCTTCGCGCCTTGCGTGATCAGCGCTTGCGCATTCGCGCTGTCCGCCACCTCGCGGTTCTGGTCGAGCAGCGCGAACAGGCGCTCCATGTCGGCCAGGCTTTGCTTGATCTCGCGGTAGATCACGCCGAGGAAGTTGAGCGGAATGTACAGTTGGATCATGAAGGAATTGACCAGCACCAGGTCGCCCAGGCTCATGCTGCCGTCGATGACGCCGACCGTCGCGCGCCACAGGATCAGCGTGACGGCCGTGGCGATGATCAGCGATTGCCCGGTGTTGAGCACCGACAGCGAGGTCTGCGACTTGACCGCCGCGTTCTCGAAACTCTGCAAGCCGTGGTCGTAGCGCTTCGCCTCGTAGTCCTCGTTGCCGAAGTACTTGACCGTTTCGTAGTTGATCAGCGAGTCGATGGCCTTGGTGTTCGCCTTTGAATCGAGCTCGTTCATGGTGCGCCGGAAGTGCGTGCGCCAGTTCGTCACCATCACGGTGAAGGTAATGTAGGTGACCAGCGCCACCGCGGTGATCACGCTGAACCACTTGTCGTACTTGGTGATCAGGTAGCCCAGCACCAGCGTGATCTCGACCAGCGTCGGCAGGATGTTAAATAGCGTGTACGAAATCAGCGAGCTGACGCCGCGCGTGCCGCGCTCGATATCGCGCGTCATGCCGCCGGTCTGGCGGTTCAGGTGGAAGCGCAGCGACAGCGCGTGCAGGTGGCGGAACACTTTCAGCGCGATGGTGCGCACCGCGCGCTGGGTGACGCGCGCGAACAGGAACTCGCGCAGTTCGGTAAATACGGTTGTGGAAAGCCGCAGCGCGCCGTAGGCGATCAGCGCGCCGATCGGCAGCACCATCAGCGCCTGCGGGCTCGATGGGCTGATGGTGAGCGCGTCGATCAGGTGCTTCATGACGACCGGGATGCCGACGTTGGCGACCTTGGCGCCGATCAGGCAGCCCAGCGCGGCCAGCACGCGCCACTTGTAGACCCACAGGTAAGGCAGCAGCGTGCCGATCGTGGACCAGTCGCTGCGGCCAGGCGTTTTCTGGTCGGGCGGAGGCGGGTTGGGACTTGCTGAATGACGTCGCATGGCAGAGCTCTGGGATTTATGGTTCAATTTGGGACGATTGTAGCCTTTCACGAGAATTCACGATGACCACGCCAGAAAACCCAGTCAATACGCCGAGCGCCGGCCTCCCCGCAGGGAAAATGCCGCAGCTGCGCGTGATGCCCGCGCCGTCCGACGCCAATGTGTACGGCGACGTGTTCGGCGGCTGGATCATGGCGCAGGTCGATATCGCCGGCTCGCTGCCGGCCACGCGCCGCGCCAACGGCCGCGTCGCGACCATCGCGGTGAACTCCTTCCTGTTCAAGCATCCGGTGTTCGTCGGCGACTTGCTGTCGTTCTACGCCGACATCGTCAAGGTCGGCAATACCTCGATCACCGTGTATGTCGAGGTGTACGCGGAGCGCAACCGCCTGCAGGCCGACACCGTCAAGGTCACCGAGGCGACGCTGACCTATGTCGCCACCGGCACCGACCGCAAGCCGCGCCAGCTGCCGCCGCTCGAATCGCTGATCTCCAATCCCGACGCCTGATGGATCGCGCGCGTCGCATTTTCCTGCTCAATGCGGCGCAGCTGGCCGCTTTTGCGGCAGTGGGCGGCGTCGCGTGCGCGCGCGCCGAGGGATCCGCTTATCCGTTCAGCCTTGGCGTCGCATCCGGCTCGCCGCTGCCCGACTCGGTGATACTGTGGACACGCATCCTGGCCGACCCGCTCAATGCCGCGGCAACCGCGCCGGTGGCGCTGTCCGTGCGATGGGAAGTGGCAGAGGACGAGGGCTTCCGGCGCATCGCCGCGAAGGGCACCGCTGCGGCCGTGCCGGAACTGGCGCACAGCGTTCACGTCGACGTGACCGGGCTGGCGCCGGCCCGCTGGTACTGGTACCGCTTCATGCTGGGCGACGCGGTCAGCCCGGTCGGGCGCACGCGCACCGCGCCGGCGCCTGACGCGATGCCTTCGATGCTCAAGCTGGCGGTCGCGTCGTGCCAGCACTGGGAATTCGGCAGCTACGGGGCGCACCGGCAGATCGCGTCGGCCGCGCCCGACCTGGTGGCCTTCCTGGGCGACTACATCTACGAGTGGGGTCCGTATCACCTGAAGCATCCGGAGAAGGCGAGGCGCACCAACGAGTCGTTCACGCTGGCCGATTACCGTGCCCGCTACGCGCAGTACAAGAGCGATCCGGACCTGCAGGCCGCGCACCATGCGGCGCCCTGGATCGTCACGTGGGACGATCACGAAGTCGAAAACGACTACGCCAACGACCACGACCTGCACCTGTCGGCCGATTTCATGGCGCGCCGCGCGGCGGCCTACCAGGCGTTCTACGAGCACATGCCGATCCGCCTGGCGTCGCCGGGGCAGACGGATTATGCAAAATTTCGCATATTCCAGCGCTTCGACTGGGGCCGGCTGGCGCGCTTCCACGTGCTCGACGACCGCCAGTACCGCGCCTATCACGCCTGCAGGGACGTGCCGGCGGGCCGCTCAGGATCGGTGAAGCGGCGCGACTGCGCGGAGCTGCGCGACCCGAACCGCTCTATGCTGGGCGGCGAACAGGAAGCGTGGCTGGCGGCCGGGCTGGACTCCTCGCCGGCGCGCTGGAACATCATCGCGCAGCAGACGCTGATGGCGCAATCGACGCAGACCAAAATCGTCACGCCGGACGACGGCCGCTTCTGGACCGATGGCTGGGATGGCTATCCGGTGGCGCGCGAGCGGCTGTTCGGCGCGCTGGCCAAAAGCGGCGCGGCCAATCCGCTGGTGATCTCGGGCGACGTGCACACTTTCTATGCGACGGAGCTGCGCAGCGATTTCTACAAGCCGGTGTCCAGCGCGAATCCGGTGCTGGCGACGGAGTTCTGCGGGACGTCGGTGACATCGGGCGGTCGGCCGCAGCAGCGCACGCTCGAATACGTCGACATGAACCCGCACATCAAGTACGGGCGCAGCGACAAGCGGGGGTTCATGCTGATGGCGGTGACGCCGGAGAAGACCACCACGCATTTCGTGGCGCTTGATGATGTGCGCGATGCGGCGACCACGACGCAGACGCTGGCCAGTTTCGTTGTGCAGGCGGGACGGGCGGGACTGACGGCGGCGTGAAAAATGGGGTCAGGTCGCGCAGGACCTGACCCCAACCCCCATCATGCGGGAGCGGTGTCGCGCAGTTCGCGGCGCAGGATCTTGCCGACGTTGGTCTTCGGCAGGTCGTCGCGGAATTCGACGTACTTCGGCTTCTTGTACGCGGTCAGCTGCTCCTTGCAGAACCCGAGCACCTGTTCCTTCGTCAACGACGGATCGCTGCGCACAATGAACAGCTTGACCGCCTCGCCGGTCGCCGTGTCCGGCACGCCGACGCATGCGCACTCGCGCACACCCGGAATCCCCGACACCACCGCCTCGATCTCGTTCGGATAGACGTTGAAACCGGACACCAGGATCATGTCCTTCTTGCGGTCGACGATGCGGGTGCTGCCCTTCGCATCCATCACGCCGATGTCGCCGGTCTTGAAGAAGCCGTCCGGCGTCATCGCCTTCATCGTTTCGTCCGGCCGGTTCCAGTAGCCCGCCATCACCTGCGGGCCGCGGATCGCGATCTCGCCGCGCTCGCCCAGCGGCACAGGCTTGCCATCGTCGTCGAGGATCTGCACTTCGGTCGACGGCAGCGGCAAGCCGATAGTGCCGGAGAACTCGTGGATGTCGCAGCGATTGGCGGTGGCCACCGGCGAGGTTTCGGACAAGCCGTAGCCTTCGATAATAGGCGTGCCGGTAACCTTGAGCCACTTGTCGGCCACCGCCTGCTGCACCGCCATGCCGCCGCCGTTGCAGACGCGATAGCTGGAGAAGTCGAGCTTCGCGAAGTCCGGGTTGTTCAGCAGGCCGTTGTACAGCGTGTTCACGGCCGGGAAGATGTTGATGCGGTACTTGGCCAGCTCCTTGACGAAGCCCGCCATGTCGCGCGGATTCGGGATCAGCACGTTCATGCCGCCCAGGCGCACCGCCATCAGCGCGCACACCGTCAGCGCGTAGATGTGATACAGCGGCAGCGCGCACACGAACTGCAGCTGGTCGCCGGCCGGCAGCGTGGACAGCGTGGGCTTGAGCCAGGCCTCGTTCTGCAGCACGTTGGCGATCACATTCCGGTGCAGCAGCACGGCGCCCTTCGAAACGCCGGTGGTGCCGCCGGTGTACTGCAGGAAGGCGATGTCGTCGTGCGTGATCGTCACCGGCGCGAGCGTCATGCGCGCGCCTTCGGCCATCATGCGGTTGAACCTGATCGCTCCCGACAGCGAATACGCCGGCACCAGTTTCTTCACCTTGCGCACCACCAGGTTGACGATCGTGCCCTTGAGCGCGCCGAGCATGTCGCCCATGCTGGCGACGATGACGTGCTTGACCGGCGTCTTCGCGATGACCTGCTCCACCGTGGTGGCGAAGTTCTCGAGCACGATGATCGCCTCGGCGCCGGAATCGATCAGCTGGTGCTGCAGCTCGCGCGGCGTGTACAGCGGATTGACGTTGACGATCACGTAGCCCGCGCGCAGCGCCGCGGCCATCGCCACCGGATACTGGAGCACGTTGGGCATCATGATCGCCACGCGCGCGCCCTGCTTCAGTCCCTTCGACTGCAGCCAGGCGCCCATCTGGCTCGACATGCGGTCAAGCTGGGCGTAGGTGATCGACTTGTCCATGCACGCGAAGGCCTTGCGATCGGCGTACTTGCGGAAGGCCTCCTCCAGCATGTGCGTGAGCGAGCGATACTGCGAACAGTCGATCTCCGCCGGCACGCCGGGCTGATACGACTCGATCCAAAACTTGTCCATCCCATACCTCATATTCGATAATAAAAAAGCACGGCGACGCGCATGATCGCGGGCCAAAAAAAATATCGTACCTGCGAAGGCTGGTACCGATACTGAGGCCGCATAACCTCCGGCACACTCAGCATGGATACCTGCCTGCGCAGGTACGACGGTCTTTGAGCCAGCGAACGTTCCCGCGCGTCTGCCGCTAAGCCGCCTGCTTCTCGTCGCGCAGCATGCGCCGCAGGATCTTCCCGACGTTCGTCTTCGGCAGCTCGGTGCGGAACTCGATGTACTTCGGCTTCTTGTAGCCGGTGAGTTCGCGCTTGCAGTAGTCCATCAGCTGTTCGGCCGTCAGGCTCGGATCCTTGCGCACCACGAAGACCTTGACCGCTTCGCCCGAATTCGCGTCCGGCACGCCGATCACCGCGCATTCGAGCACGCCCGGGTGTGCCGCGATCACGCCTTCGAGCTCGTTCGGGTAGACGTTAAAGCCCGACACCAGGATCATGTCCTTCTTGCGGTCGACGATCTTCACGTAGCCATCCGCGTCCATGATGCCGACGTCGCCCGATTTGAAGAAGCCGTCGGGCGTCATGACCCTGGCCGTTTCGGCCGGATGGTTCCAGTAGCCGGCCATGACCTGCGGGCCGCGAATGGCGATCTCGCCGCGTTCGCCCAGCGCCACCGGCACGCCGTCGTCGTCGAGGATGGCGATGTCGGTCGATGGCACCGGCAGGCCGATCGTGCCCGTAAAGCCTTCCGTGTCGGCGCGGTTGCAGGTGGCCACCGGCGAAGTCTCCGACAGGCCGTAGCCTTCGATGATGCTCACTCCGGTAATCGCGCGCCACTTGTCGTTGACGGCCTGCTGCACCGCCATGCCGCCGCCGTTGCAGATCTTCAGGGCGGAGAAATCGACGGCGCCGAAATCGGGATGGTTGATCAGCGCGTTGTACAGCGTATTCACCGCCGGCAGCATGTTGACCTGGTACTTGCGCAGCTCCTTGATGAAGCCGCCGATGTCGCGCGGGTTCGGGATCAGGAGGTTCATCGCCCCGACGCGCATGCCCCACATGGCGCAGGCAGTCAGCGCGAAGATGTGATACAGCGGCAGCGCGCAGACGATGGTGATCTGCTCGACCACGGGCGCCTTGTTCAGGGCTGGCATCGACCAGGCCTCGGACTGCAGCACGTTGGCGATCACGTTGCGATGGGTGAGCGTGGCGCCTTTCGACAGGCCGGTGGTGCCGCCGGTGTACTGGAGGAAGGCCACGTCCTGCGGCGTCGTCTCGACCGGCGCGAAGCTCATGCGCGCGCCTTGCGACAGCATGTCCTTGAACGTCACCGCATTCGGCAGCGAGAATTCGGGCACCATCTTCTTCACGTTGCGCACCACGAAGTTGACCAGCATGCCCTTCACGGCGCCGAGCATCTCGCCCATGCTGGCGACGACGATGTGCTTGACCCCTGTTCGCGGCAGCACCTGCTGCAGCGTGGTGGCGAAGTTCTCCAGCACGATGATCGCCTCGCTGCCGGAGTCGGTCAGCTGGTGTTCCAGTTCGCGCGGGGTGTACAGCGGATTGACGTTGACCACGGTGTAGCCGGCGCGCAGGATCGCGGCGATCGCGATCGGATACTGCAGCACGTTGGGCATCATGACGGCGACGCGCGCGCCCTTTTTCATGCCGCGGCTTTGCAGCCAGGCGGCGGCGCGGCGCGAACAGGCGTCGAGTTCTTTGTAAGTGAGGAACTTGTCCATGCAGACGTAGGCGTTACGGTCCGCGAACTTGGTGAACGATTCGTCAAGCAGCTGGACCAGCGAGCGGTATTGGTCGGGATCGATCTCCGCCGGAACGCCTTCCGGGTAGGACTTCAGCCAAAATTTATCCATCTCACGTCCCTCGTCTCTGTAATTATCGTGATGGACGCCGTTCGAGCGGCGCCTCGCAAGTGCTCGATACGATGCTATCGGGCGGCGCGGCCGATAGCAAGCGGTTTTGCTGTTATTCGAGCAAGCATTCTAACGGGCACGGGTGCTGCAATGCAGCATGGATCAGGTCGCGGACAGCTGCTTGAGGCGGCGATGCCGCTCCTCGCGCTCGAGGTCGGCGATGCGGCGCACGGCCGTGTAGAAGCCGGTGAAGCTGTGCTCGCGCTCGAGCAGCGCGCGAAACGCCGGCACGAAGTCGTTGTAGGTGGCGATGGCGGCCAGGTGCGCGTTCGACAGCGGCTCGGCGAAGAAGCGGTCGTAGCCGGCGTAGCCGCCCCAACTCGACTTGAGCGCCGCGTAATCGTCCTGCAGCTGGCGGAACAGCCGCGCTTTTTCGGCGCGCTTGACGGCGTCGCTCTCTGAGGATTTGTAGTTGCGCTCGAGCGCGCGACGGCACTTGAGCAGCAGCGCCAGGAATTCCTGCTTGCGCTCGGTGTAGCGGACGAAGTTCTCGCGCATCTTCGGATTGCCGAACTGCTGCAGCCAGCGCTCGACGCCGGCCTCCTCGACCGCGCTGGCAAACGATTCGTTGAACTGCGAGTCGCCGGGCACGTACACCACCTGGTGCGCCAGCTCGTGGAAAATCAGGCGCGCCAGTTCGGCGTCGGGATAATTGATGAAGGTGGAAATCAGCGGATCGTTGAACCAGCCGAGCGTGGAATACGCGGTGACGCCGCCCACCTGCACGTCGTTGCCCGCGGCGCGCAGTTCGTCGGCGTAGGCCTGTGCATCCTCCTTGCCGTAGTAGCCGCGATAGTTCACGCAGCCGGCCACCGGGAAGCACCATTGCAGCGGCTTGAGCGACAGTTCCGGCGTGGCGACCACGTTCCACACGACGAACGGGCGCTTGAGCGCGGTGTAGTTCTTGTAGCTCATGTTGTCGGGCAGGCCAAGCTGCTGCACCGCGAAGCGGCGGATCTGGCGCGCCGTCTCCAGGCGCACGCGCAGCTTTGGCGAGGTGCCCGGATCCTGCATCCAGTCGTCGATCGAGCGCGATTCGGACAGCAGCGAGATCTGGCCCTTCGCGGCCTGTGAATAGTAGCCGACGGTCGAGCAGCCAGCGAGCAGGCCGGCGGCGATTATTCCGAAGGCCAGCCGCTTCATGCTTTCTCCACCTCGACCAGCGTGTCGTAGAACGTGGGCGCGCGCCCCATGTCGGTCAGGCGCTGGCTGGTCACTTCGTTGGCGTTCTTGCCGTCGCTGCCGAGCTTTTTCCACCACACCGACAGGCCGACCACCAGGCCGGGGCGGGCCTTCGCCGTCACGCGCGCCTTCGCGACGAAGGAGCCGCGGTCGTTGAAGATGCGGACCATGTCGCCATCCTGGATGCCGCGCGCCGCGCTGTCGTCCGGGTGGATGTCGAGGTGAGGTTCGCCCTCGCCGCCGCGCAGGCTCTTGACGTTGACGAACGTCGAGTTGAGGAAGTTGCGCGCTGGCGGCGAGATCATCGCCAGCGGGTATTTGCGCGCCAGCTCCGGATTGGACGCGGCCGATTCGTACGGCGGCGTGTAGGCCGGCAGCGGATCGTGACCGTCGGCCAGCATCGCGCTGGAATAGAACTCGCACTTGCCCGACGGGGTCGGGAAGCCGCCGTTGGCGAACGGCGCGTCGGGCATGTTGAGCTTTTGCCAGCCGCGCTGCTTGAGCGAATCCCAGTCGAAGTGCACCGCGCGCGCGTCGCGCGAATCGAAGGCCTTGGCCGCGAGCTGGTGGTCGTCCTCGCTGAAGCAGGGATCGTCGAAGCCCATGCGCGCGGCCAGCAGGCGGAAGATCTCGGTGTTCGGCTTGGCCTCGCCCATCGGCGCGATCGCCGCGTTATTGGCCATCATGTACAGGTGGCCGTAGGCGAGGTGCGCGTCGACATGTTCCAGCTGCGTGGTGGCCGGCAGAAGGATGTCGGCGTAGTCGGCGCTGTCGGTCTGGAAGTGTTCGAGCACCACGGTGAACAGGTCCTCGCGCAGGAAGCCGCGCATCACCTTGTCCGAATCGGGCGCGATCGCCAGCGGGTTGGCGTTGTAGACGATGACCGCTTCGACCTTGGGGCCGAACGAGGGCGACGCTTCGCGCAGCAGGTCGTCGCCGATGGTGGTCATGTTGATGGTGCGGACCGGCGTCTTGCGCAGTTCGGGCAGTTGCAGCGCGACGCGGTTGGCCGGGAAGGAGCCCGACGACGACAGCTGGATGCCGCCAGCCGCGTGGCGCCAGGCGCCCACCAGCGCCGGCAGGCAGGCGATCGTGCGCACCGACATGCCGCCGCCGGCCACGCGCTGCACGCCGTAGTTGACGCGGATCGCGACCGGCTCGCCGCGCCTGGCCATCTGGCCGTACTCGCGCGCCAGGCCGACCACTTCTTCGGCGGTGATGCCGCAGGTCTCGGCGGCGCGCTCCGGCGTCCATTCCGCCGCGCGCGCCTTGAGCTGCTCGAAGCCGAGCGTGTGTTGTGCGATGTAGTCGTCGTCGAGCAGGTTCTCGGCGATCAGCACGTGCATCATGCCGAGCGCCAGCGCGGCGTCGGTGCCGGGCAGCAGGCCGATGTGCTGGTGGCACTTCTCTGCCGTCAGCGAGCGGTACGGGTCGATCGCGATCAGCTTGGCGCCGCGCCGCTTGGCTTCCTGCGCGCGGGTCCAGAAGTGCAGGTTGGAGGCGATCGGATTGCCGCCCCAGATGATGATCAGCTTCGCATCCTGGAACTGTTCGAGGTCGGTGCCGATCGAGGCGCCGATGGTGTACTTGTAGCCGGTGGCGCCGGCCATCGCGCAGATCGTGCGGTCCAGCGCGGAGGCGCCGAGCTGGTTGAAGAAGCGCGCCGACATCGACTCGCCCTGCACCAACCCCATCGTGCCGCAGTAGCTGTAGGGGAGGATGGCCTGCGGCGCGCGGGCCGCGATCTCTTTCAGGCGCGCCGCGATTTCATCGAGCGCCTCGTCCCAGCTGATGCGCTCGAACCTGCCCTCGCCTTTCTTGCCCACGCGGCGCATCGGGTGCAGCAGGCGCTCGGGGTGATAGGTGCGTTCGGCGTAGCGCGACACCTTGGTGCACAGCACGCCGGCGGTGGTCGGGTGGTCGGGATCGCCCTTCACTTCGGTGGCGACGCCGTCCTCCACGGTGATGAGCAGGGCGCAGGTGTCGGGGCAGTCATGCGGGCAGGTCGCGCGCACTTGTCGGATGGTCATCGGAGGGCTGGAAACGTGGATCGAAGCCCTTACTTTATACGATTTCCGCACAAGAAGAGTGCCCCTCGTCACAGGCTGGTCATCCAATGACGAGTAGGGCTACAATGGCATTAACAATCAGGCATCCCTGGAGACTCCGATGAACCTTGTCGAACCCATCATTGCGTTCCAGACGGAACTGCAGCAGATCCGGCGCGACCTGCACGCGCATCCTGAACTTTGCTACGAAGAACAGCGCACTTCCGACGTGGTAGCCGCGCGCCTGACCGAGTGGGGCATCCCGGTCGTGCGCGGGCTGGGCGTGACGGGCGTGGTCGGCATCATCAAGAACGGCAGCTCGCAGCGCGCGATCGGCCTGCGCGCCGACATGGACGCGCTGCCCATGCATGAAGTCAACAGCTTCGCGCACGCGTCGCGCCATGCCGGCAAGATGCACGCCTGCGGCCACGATGGCCACGTCGCGATGCTGCTCGGCGCCGCGCACCACCTGGCCACGCACCGCAATTTCGACGGCACCGTCTACCTGATCTTCCAGCCGGCCGAGGAAGGCGGCGCCGGCGCGCGCAAGATGATCGACGACGGCCTGTTCGAGCAGTTCCCGATGGAAGCGGTGTACGGCATGCACAACTGGCCGGGCATGGAAGCGGGCACCTTCGGCGTCGTCGCCGGACCGATGATGGCGTCCTCCAACGAGTTCCGCGTGGTGGTCAAGGGCAAGGGCGCGCATGCCGCGCAGCCGCACAAGGGCGTCGACCCGGTGATGGTGGCGGTGCAAATCGCGCAGGCCTGGCAGACCATCATTTCGCGCGAGAAGAATCCGCTCGACACCGCCGTGCTGTCGATCACCCAGATCCATTCGGGCAGCGCGACCAATGTGATTCCCGACGAGGCGGTGATGATCGGCACCGTGCGCACCTTCACCACCGAGGTGCTGGACCTGATCGAAACGCGCATGGAAGAGATCGCCAGGCACACGGCTGCGGCATCGCGCGCTACCGTCGAGTTCGGCTTCAAGCGCAACTATCCGCCGCTGGTGAATCATCCGGAGCAGACCGCGATTGCGATCGAGGCAATGAAAGCGGTGGCCGGCGCCGGCCGGGTCGATGTAAATGTCGAACCGACCATGGGCGCGGAGGATTTCGCTTTCATGCTGCAGGCCAAGCCAGGCTGCTATGTGTTCATCGGCAACGGTGAAGGCGCGCACCGCGAGGGCGGACACGGCCTGGGGCCATGCCAGCTGCATAACGCCAGCTACGACTTCAACGATTCGCTGCTGCCGGTCGGCGCCAGCTACTGGGTGAAGCTGGTGGAGAAGAGTCTGCCGCCGGCTTAGCCCGGCGCTCGCAGAATCGGGGTCTGGTCCCGCGGACCTGACCCCATTTTGGATTGCGGACGCAAGGCCGGAATCGACGATTCGAAAATCGGGTCAGGTCCGCCGGAGCGACGGGGACGCCTGGTCCCCGACATTGCGCGCGTCGCCGAAACTGCAATTACGGCAGCTGATCCGGCGCATCGCCGAGGCGCTGGCCCGGGTTGGCCTTCTCGAGCGCGAGCAGGGCGGCGCTCTGGTCGGCAGCGGGGAATTCTCCAGCGATCGAGCGGTAGTGTTCCGTCACCAGGGCGGCGACCGGCAATACCACGCCGGCATCGGCGGCGGCCACCAGCACGTTCTGCATGTCCTTCAACTGGCTCTTCACCTGCCCGCCCGGCATGAAGTTGCGATCGAGCATGCGCTGGCCGTGCACCTCGAGGATGCGGCTTTCGGCGAATCCGCCGCGCAAGGCAGCGCGCACCGCGGCCGGGTCGGCGCCGGCGGCCTGCGCCAGCAGCAGCGCCTCGGCAACAATGTCAAGCGTGCCGCCGACGATCAGCTGGTTGCACAGCTTGGCGACCTGGCCACTCCCCGCCGGGCCGACCAGGGTCGGGCGTCCCATCGCGCGCAGCACAGGTTCGGCCAGCGCGAAATCCTGGACGCTGCCGCCGGCCATGATCGCCAAGGTGCCGGTCTCGGCGCCGAGCACGCCGCCCGACACCGGCGCGTCGATGAAGTTGATGCCTTTCGCGTGCAGCCGCTCATGGAAGGCGACCGCCTCGCCTTTTTGCGTCGAACTCATGTCGATCCACAGCGCGCCGGCTTTTATGGCGGGCAGCGCCGCATCGAGCACGCCGCTGACGATAGAGCCTGATTCGAGCATCGAGATGATGATGTCGGCGCCCGTCACCGCCTCCGCCATATTTACACGCGGATCGGCGCCGGTTGCGCGAAGTTCCTCGGCTTTGGCCGCAGTGCGGTTCCACACGCGCAGCGCATGGCCGGCCTGCGCAAGGCGCGCGGCCATCGGTTTGCCCATCAGTCCGATGCCGAGGAAGGCGAGTGTTGGGGATGTCATGTCCGGCTCCGTGGTTGTCGAAGGTGCATTCAATTGTAACGTGCCGGTCAGCAGCAGCGCAGCGCGAAACCGGTACAATAAGGATGGTGTTAACTGAATTGCACTCATTTTTATGAAAGCGTTTATGTTCCTCAAGAAGATCAAGCCGGTTCTCGCGCTGGGCGCGCTCCTGGCGTTACAACCTGTTTTCGCCGCGGACATGGGGGCCGACTCGGTCGCAGTGGAATTCGGCACCGGCAGCAAGGTGCAAATGATCCGCGCCAGCGCGCAGAAGAATTGGGAGCGCAGCTGGTTCGAATCGAACGGCACGCACCTGTCCGGCTATTGGGACGCCAACCTGGCGCTGTGGCGCGGCAACGCCTACCGCAATGTGCCGGGCGACCATCAGAACATCGCGGTGGCCGGCCTCACGCCGGTATTTCGCTTCGAGCGCAGCGACAAGCGCGGCTTTTATGGCGAGGCCGGGATTGGCGTGAGCCTGTTTTCCCACCTGTACAACAATGACGACAACCGCCTGTCGACCGCGTTCCAGTTCGCCGATCACATCGGCGCGGGCTACGTGTTCGCCAACCAATGGGAACTCGGCGCCAAGCTGCAGCACTACTCCAACGGCGGCTTCAAGCATCCGAACAGCGGCGTCAACTGGCTGGTTGTGAAGGTCGCGCGCCACTTCTAAGCGCGTTCTGTTGACTTCGTCATCGGTCGAATTATGTGACAATCGACCGATGACCAGTACCGCCACCATCAAGCAGTACCTCCCGTGGGTCGTCGCCACCGCGCTGTTCATGGAACAGCTGGACGCGACCATCGTCAATACCGCCATCCCGAGCATCGCAGCGAGCCTGCACGTCACGCCGCTCAGCCTCAAATCCGTCGTCACCAGTTATATCCTCAGCCTCGCCGTCGGCATTCCGGTCAGCGGATGGATGGCAGACCGGTACGGCACGCGCCGCGTGTTCGGCACGGCGATCGCGATCTTCACGCTGGCGTCGGTGCTGTGCGGGCTGTCGCTGAACGCGCCGATGATGACGGCTGCGCGGCTGCTGCAAGGCATCGGCGGCGCCATGATGATGCCGGTCGGGCGCCTGGCGATCATCCGCACCTTTCCAAAGTCCGAATTGCTGGGCGCGATGAATTTCGTGATCATCCCCGCGCTGATCGGGCCGCTGCTCGGGCCCACCGTTGGCGGCCTGATCGTGCACTGGGTCTCCTGGCGCGCGATCTTCTTCGTCAACGTGCCTGTCGGCCTAGTGGCGCTGTTCCTGGTGGTGAAATACATGCCCGACTATCGCGGAACGGAGCGCCGGCCGCTCGACGTGATCGGCATGATCCTGTTCAGTTGCGGCACCGCGTTGTTGTCGTGGCTGCTCGAGATATTTGGCGAACACACGCTCGACCCGACGACTGCGGTGGTGATGCTGGGGCTGTCGATCGCATTGCTGGTCGCGTATGGCTGGCATGCGAGCGGGATCGAATACCCTCTGCTGCGCCTGGCGCTATTCAGAGTAAGGACGTTTCGCACGGCGGTGCTGGGCGGATTCGCCACGCGCCTGGGCGTCGGGGGCCTGCCCTTCCTGCTGCCGCTGTTGTACCAGGTGGGATTGGGCCTGCCGGCTTGGAAGTCCGGTCTCCTGATGATGCCCACCGCGCTGGCCGCGATGGGCATGAAGCTGATCTCGGCGCGCCTGCTGTCGCGATTTGGCTACCGCCAGGTGCTGATCGTCAACACGGTCTGCATCGGCATCACGATCGGACTGTTTGCGATGGTGAAGTCGACCACGCCGCTGGCTTTCATCGTCATGCTCGGCCTGATGCAGGGGTTCTTCAATTCGCTGCAGTTTTCCAGCATGAACACGCTGGCGTATGCCGACGTCGCGCAGGCCGATTCGAGCATGGCGAGTACGATCTCCAGTTCGTTCCAGCAGCTGTCGATGAGTTTCGGCCTGGCGGCCGGGTCCCTGGTGGCTGCCTGGTTCCTCGGCGACGTACCGCAAACCAATCGCGGCATGGTGACCAGCGCCTTGCACAGCGCGTTCGTGGCCTTGTCGGTGGTGACGATCCTGTCGTCGCTGGCATTCTGGACGTTGCGCCGCGGCGATGGCGAAAGCATCAGCAAGGGCGTGAAGATCGCGCCCGAAGCAACGCCGGCGACGACTTAAGCCTTCACACCAGGGTCTGACCCGCGGGGACTCGGCGTCCCCGTCAGACCCTTTAGCACCACGAAACCAACAGGCAAAAAAAAACCTCAGCACTTCTGCTGAGGTTTTTCTGTATAACTAGCCTGACGATAACCTACTTTCACACTGGTTGCAGCACTATCATCGGCGTAATCTCGTTTCACGGTCCTGTTCGGGATGGGAAGGGGTGGTACCGAGTTACTATGGTCATCAGGCATAACTTGCACAGGTGCTTGCTCCCAATTGGGCAGCAAGACCTTGAATCTCGAGGCGTATTATACACCAGGGCCTGATCCCGCGGTCCAGACTCTTTGCACCGCAAAACCGCCAGACGAAAAAAAACCCAAGCATTTCTGCTTGGGTTTTTCTCTTGTAACTAGCCTGACGATAACCTACTTTCACACTGGTTGCAGCACTATCATCGGCGTAATCTCGTTTCACGGTCCTGTTCGGGATGGGAAGGGGTGGTACCGAGTTACTATGGTCATCAGGCATAACTTGTACAGGTCTTGCTCCCGATGGGGCAGCAATTCCTAGAATCTGGAAGAAGTAAGTTTCGTATTACTGGGTAATGAGTATGAATCAGAACAAGCCACAACGGTCTTTCTCATCTCTGTACCTGCTAAGGTTATAGGGACAAGCCGTACGGGCAATTAGTATTGGTTAGCTTAATGCATTACTGCACTTCCACACCCAACCTATCAACGTCCTGGTCTCGAACGACCCTTTAAAGAGCTCAAGGCTCTGGGAAATCTCATCTCAAGGCAAGTTTCCCGCTTAGATGCTTTCAGCGGTTATCTCTTCCAGACTTAGCTACCCGGCAATGCCACTGGCGTGACAACCGGTACACCAGAGGTCTGTCCACTCCGGTCCTCTCGTACTAGGAGCAGCCCCCTTCAAATTTCCAACGCCCACGGCAGATAGGGACCAAACTGTCTCACGACGTTTTAAACCCAGCTCACGTACCAC
This sequence comes from Massilia sp. R2A-15, assembly GCF_030704305.1. Lineage (NCBI taxonomy): Bacteria > Pseudomonadati > Pseudomonadota > Betaproteobacteria > Burkholderiales > Oxalobacteraceae > Massilia > Massilia sp. R2A-15. The sequence goes on from NZ_CP131935.1 coordinate 4,105,982, forward strand.
TTTAAATGGCGAACAGCCATACCCTTGGGACCGGCTACAGCCCCAGGATGTGATGAGCCGACATCGAGGTGCCAAACTCCCCCGTCGATATGAACTCTTGGGAGGAATCAGCCTGTTATCCCCAGAGTACCTTTTATCCGTTGAGCGATGGCCCTTCCATACAGAACCACCGGATCACTATGTCCTACTTTCGTACCTGCTCGACTTGTCAGTCTCGCAGTTAAGCACGCTTATGCCATTGCACTATCAACACGATGTCCGACCGTATCTAGCGTACCTTCGAACTCCTCCGTTACACTTTAGGAGGAGACCGCCCCAGTCAAACTGCCTACCATGCACTGTCCCCGACCCGGATAACGGGCCAAGGTTAGAACCTCAAACAAACCAGGGTGGTATTTCAAGGATGGCTCCACGAGAACTGGCGTCCCCGCTTCAAAGCCTCCCACCTATCCTACACAGATTGGTTCAAAGTCCAATGCAAAGCTACAGTAAAGGTTCATGGGGTCTTTCCGTCTAGCCGCGGGTAGATTGCATCATCACAAACATTTCAACTTCGCTGAGTCTCGGGAGGAGACAGTGTGGCCATCGTTACGCCATTCGTGCAGGTCGGAACTTACCCGACAAGGAATTTCGCTACCTTAGGACCGTTATAGTTACGGCCGCCGTTTACTGGGACTTCAATCAAGAGCTTGCACCCCATCATTTAATCTTCCAGCACCGGGCAGGCGTCACACCCTATACGTCCACTTTCGTGTTTGCAGAGTGCTGTGTTTTTATTAAACAGTCGCAGCCACCAGTTTATTGCAACCCTTTCACCCTCATGGAGTAAACCAATCAAGCTACCAGGGCGTACCTTTTCCCGAAGTTACGGTACCAATTTGCCGAGTTCCTTCTCCCGAGTTCTCTCAAGCGCCTTAGAATACTCATCTCGCCCACCTGTGTCGGTTTGCGGTACGGTCTCGTATGACTGAAGCTTAGAGGCTTTTCTTGGAACCACTTCCGATTGCTTCGAAACCGAAGTTTCTCGTCTCGACCCCTTGAATTCCGCGCCCGGATTTGCCTAAGCGCCTTCTATGAGTCAAAAACCGGGACATCCAACACCCGGACAACCTTTCGCGATCCGTCCCCCCATCGCATCATACGACGGTGCAGGAATATTAACCTGCTTCCCATCAGCTACGCATCTCTGCCTCGCCTTAGGGGCCGACTCACCCTGCTCCGATGAACGTTGAACAGGAAACCTTGGGCTTACGGCGTGGGGGCTTTTCACCCCCATTATCGCTACTCATGTCAGCATTCGCACTTCTGATACCTCCAGCATCCTTTACAAGACACCTTCGCAGGCTTACAGAACGCTCTCCTACCATATCCTTGCGGATATCCGCAGCTTCGGTGACTGGCTTAGCCCCGTTACATCTTCCGCGCAGGACGACTCGATCAGTGAGCTATTACGCTTTCTTTAAATGATGGCTGCTTCTAAGCCAACATCCTGACTGTTTTAGCCTTCCCACTTCGTTTTCCACTTAGCCAATCTTTGGGACCTTAGCTGGCGGTCTGGGTTGTTTCCCTCTTGACGCCGGACGTTAGCACCCGACGTCTGTCTCCCAAGCTCGCACTCATCGGTATTCGGAGTTTGCAATGGTTTGGTAAGTCGCAATGACCCCCTAGCCATAACAGTGCTCTACCCCCGATGGTGATACTTGAGGCACTACCTAAATAGTTTTCGGAGAGAACCAGCTATTTCCAAGTTTGTTTAGCCTTTCACCCCTACCCACAGCTCATCCCCTAATTTTTCAACATTAGTGGGTTCGGACCTCCAGGGCGTGTTACCGCACCTTCATCCTGGCCATGAGTAGATCACTTGGTTTCGGGTCTACACCCAGCGACTGTCGCCCTATTCGGACTCGATTTCTCTACGGCTTCCCTATCTGGTTAACCTTGCCACTGAATGTAAGTCGCTGACCCATTATACAAAAGGTACGCAGTCACGGAACAAGTCCGCTCCTACTGTTTGTATGCACACGGTTTCAGGATCTATTTCACTCCCCTCCCGGGGTTCTTTTCGCCTTTCCCTCACGGTACTGGTTCACTATCGGTCGATTACGAGTATTTAGCCTTGGAGGATGGTCCCCCCATATTCAGACAGGATTTCTCGTGTCCCGCCCTACTTGTCGCATACTTAGTTCCACACATCGCATTTCGTATAAGGGGCTATCACCCTCTATGGCCGGAGTTTCCAATCCGTTCTACTATGCGTCGTGCTAAATCATGCAGGCTCATCCCATTTCGCTCGCCACTACTTTGGGAATCTCGGTTGATTTATTTTCCTGCAGCTACTTAGATGTTTCAGTTCGCCGCGTTCGCTTTGCATACCTATGTATTCAGTATGCAATGACCTAAAAGGCCGGGTTTCCCCATTCGGAAATCTGCGGATCAAAGTGTGTTTGCTCACTCCCCGCAGCTTATCGCAAGCTACTACGTCCTTCATCGCCTGTAATCGCCAAGGCATCCACCATGTGCACTTATTCGCTTGTCCCTATAACGTTAACCTCTCAGCCGACTAAGCCGAAAGACGCTACAGAGATAAGAAAGTACAGCGTTGTTGCTTGTTTTGATACATACAATCATTACCCTGCCAAACCGTTTTCACGGATTGACATAAAACTTTACTTCTTCCAGATTGTTAAAGAACGAAACAGCATTGACCTCTAAAAGGCCAAACCTAAATCGCAACCAGGAACTGGCTGACTTACGTTTGGTATTTCAAGAGTATGTAGAGTGGTGGAGGATGACGGGATCGAACCGACGACCCCCTGCTTGCAAAGCAGGTGCTCTCCCAGCTGAGCTAATCCCCCAAGGATTTACTACGACCGCGTTGGTAGGGCTGGTTGGACTCGAACCAACGACCCCCGCGTTATCAACACGGTGCTCTAACCAGCTGAGCTACAGCCCCGACTTGGACACTGCTACTGTTTCTTCTAAATTCAACAGTCGATAAGAGTGGACGCTCAATGAGTGGCATCTCTGCCTGTGCAACTCTAGAAAGGAGGTGATCCAGCCGCACCTTCCGATACGGCTACCTTGTTACGACTTCACCCCAGTCACGAATCCTACCGTGGTAAGCGCCCTCCTTGCGGTTAAGCTACCTACTTCTGGTAAAACCCGCTCCCATGGTGTGACGGGCGGTGTGTACAAGACCCGGGAACGTATTCACCGCGACATGCTGATCCGCGATTACTAGCGATTCCAACTTCATGTAGTCGAGTTGCAGACTACAATCCGGACTACGATACACTTTCTGGGATTAGCTCCCCCTCGCGGGTTGGCGGCCCTCTGTATGTACCATTGTATGACGTGTGAAGCCCTACCCATAAGGGCCATGAGGACTTGACGTCATCCCCACCTTCCTCCGGTTTGTCACCGGCAGTCTCATTAGAGTGCTCTTTCGTAGCAACTAATGACAAGGGTTGCGCTCGTTGCGGGACTTAACCCAACATCTCACGACACGAGCTGACGACAGCCATGCAGCACCTGTGTTACGGCTCTCTTTCGAGCACACCTCGATCTCTCGTGGCTTCCGTACATGTCAAGGGTAGGTAAGGTTTTTCGCGTTGCATCGAATTAATCCACATCATCCACCGCTTGTGCGGGTCCCCGTCAATTCCTTTGAGTTTTAATCTTGCGACCGTACTCCCCAGGCGGTCTACTTCACGCGTTAGCTGCGTTACCAAGTTAATTAAAACCCGACAACTAGTAGACATCGTTTAGGGCGTGGACTACCAGGGTATCTAATCCTGTTTGCTCCCCACGCTTTCGTGCATGAGCGTCAATCTTGACCCAGGGGGCTGCCTTCGCCATCGGTGTTCCTCCACATCTCTACGCATTTCACTGCTACACGTGGAATTCTACCCCCCTCTGCCAGATTCTAGCCTTGCAGTCTCCATCGCAATTCCCAGGTTGAGCCCGGGGATTTCACGACAGACTTACAAAACCGCCTGCGCACGCTTTACGCCCAGTAATTCCGATTAACGCTTGCACCCTACGTATTACCGCGGCTGCTGGCACGTAGTTAGCCGGTGCTTATTCTTCAGGTACCGTCATTAGCAAGGGATATTAGCCCTCACCGTTTCTTCCCTGACAAAAGAGCTTTACAACCCGAAGGCCTTCTTCACTCACGCGGCATTGCTGGATCAGGCTTGCGCCCATTGTCCAAAATTCCCCACTGCTGCCTCCCGTAGGAGTCTGGACCGTGTCTCAGTTCCAGTGTGGCTGGTCGTCCTCTCAGACCAGCTACTGATCGATGCCTTGGTAGGCCTTTACCCCACCAACTAGCTAATCAGATATCGGCCGCTCCAGGAGCATGAGGTCTTGCGATCCCCCACTTTCATCCTTAGATCGTATGCGGTATTAGCGTAACTTTCGCTACGTTATCCCCCACTCCAGGGTACGTTCCGATATATTACTCACCCGTTCGCCACTCGCCGCCAGGTTGCCCCGCGCTGCCGTTCGACTTGCATGTGTAAGGCATGCCGCCAGCGTTCAATCTGAGCCAGGATCAAACTCTTCAGTTCAATCTCTGTTTGTCGGACGTTTCCGTCCGAATTCGTCCCATTGGTCCGAATTCGCTCACTCAAAATACTGACAGGCCACTTCTTGCGAAGCGCCTATATTTCTTTTTTGTGAACATTTGATAATTTAAGTATTCAGTGACCGAAGTCACTGGCACCTTCATCAAACGCCCACACTTATCGACTGTTAATTGTTAAAGAACTTGTTCGATACTGCTGCAGCTTGTTGACAAAGCGTTTTGTTTGTCAGCCGCGAAGAAGAAAGAGTATGAAGCGTTTCACTTATTTCGTCAACTTCTTTTTTACCGCAGCGTCGCGTTTTGCGACGTCCCAGCTGCTCGTTTTTGCTACCGTTTCAGCGGGAGGCGAACTATAGCAAAGCGCCGCCGGAGTGGCAAGGACGAGTTGAAGAAAATGGGGGCAGGTCCGCGGGACCTGACCCCAGCTTCATCAGGCGCTACGCACTTTCAGGATGTCGCTGCGCACTTCGACCACTTCAATTTCGCGGCCATCGCCGATACGGAAGCGGTTCATGCCCAAGGGCGTCAGGCTCGTGGTGCTGCGCTGCAGCCTGTCGTCCGGCCCCGGCGCACCAGTCGTGACCTGGCCAGGCATGCTGAAGTCGAGCGTGTCGCGCGGACGCCGGCCCACCGGAAAGGCGAACGTACCGCTGGGACGATAGACCATATCGGCCCCCACGTCCTCCTCGAACGAATGGGTCCACGAGCCGCTGAGGCCCTGCTCGCCGCCGCCCATCATTGGTTCGCCAGCAGCGTCTTGCCTGCCTCGCCCTGGATATAAGCAGGCGGGATCGTCGCTTCAATGACGGCCGCCGGCTCCGGCTTCGGCGCCTCGCGCAGCGCGGAGATGGTGCCGCCCATGAAGTCGTAGCCGGTGACCGAGGGCGACCATGCCGCGCCGTTCCATGCCTTGTGGTACAAGGCGCTGTCGGTGCCGGTGACGAACACGTCGAGACGGTTCGGTCCCCAGGAGACCGCGCGCGGCTGCGAAGTGCAGACGCCGCCCATCGCCTCGTACCCGGTGACCGACGGGCCCCATGCGTGGCCGTCCCACCACTTGTGGTACAGCGCGCTGTCGGTGCCGATGACGAACACGTCGAGACGGTTCGGTCCCCACGCCACCACTTCCGGCTGGCCGATGCAAATGCCGCCCAGCCGTTCGAAGCCGGTCAGCGACGGGCCCCAGGCGTGTCCGTCCCACCATTTGTGGTACAGCGCGCCGTCGGTGCCGGTGACGAAAACGTCGAGCCGGTCGGGTCCCCATGCAACCACTTTCGGCGCCGAGGTGCAGACCCCGCCCAGCCGCTCGTAGCCGGTGACCGATGGCCCCCAGGCATGGCCGTCCCACCACTTGTGATACAGCGCGCGGTCGGTGCCGATGACGAAGACGTCGAGCCGGTTCGGGCCCCACGATGCGACTTCCGGCTGGCCGACGCAGACGCCGCCCATGTTCTCGTAGCCGGTGACCGACGGGCCCCAGGCGTGGCCGTCCCACCACTTGTGAAACAGCGCGCGGTTGGTGCCGAGGACGAAGACGTCGAGGCGGTCGGGTCCCCACGAGATGGCGCGCGGATCGCCGACGCACAGGCCGCCCATGTATTCGTAGCCGGTCAGCGACGGGCCCCAGCCGGGTCCCCACCACTTGTGATACAGCGCGCTGTCGGTGCCGGTGACGAACACGTCGAGCCGGTTCGGGCCCCACGACACGGCCTGCGGCGAACTGGTGCACACGCCGCCCTGGTTTTCGTAGCCGGTCAGCGACGGACCCCACGAGCTGCCGCCCCACCACTTGTGATACATCGCGCGGTCGGTGCCGAGCACGAATGTGTCGATGCGGTTGGGTCCCCACGCCACCACCGGCGACGAGCTCGGACGGATCGCGCCGGCGGCGGTCGCTTCGGCGCCGATGGCGCTGCGCACGCCGTCCAGGCAGGCCTGCATCCGCGCGACCTGGCCGGCGGTGAACATCACCATCGCGCGATCGTCGACGTAGTCCATGTAGTTCATGAACATGTCGCCGTTCGGGCCGTTGCTGCAGCTGAGGGTCGGGAAGGTCGGGACGTGGTAATTCGGGCCGCCCTGGTTCGGCGTGTCGGCCACGTTGTCGGTGCCGGAGCAGCCGGTGCCGTCGTCGCCCCAGATGTGGTTCAGGTTCAGCCAGTGGCCGATTTCGTGGGTGGCGGTGCGCCCCAGGTTGAACGGCGCGGCCGCGGTGCCGTTGGTGCCGAAGGCCGACTGCAGGATCACCACGCCGTCGGTATTCGCCGGGCCGCCCGGAAACTGGGCGTAGCCGAGCAGGCCGCCGTCCAGCGGGCACACCCAGATATTGAGGTAGTTCGCCGAAGGCCACGCGTCCATGCCGCCGGTTGCCGCCGACTTGACCGCGTCGTTGTCGCTGAATCCGGTGACCGTGGTCTGGCGCCGCTCGATGCCGGTGGACGGTCCGCCGGTCGGCGTGGTGGTGGCGAGGTAGAATTCAATGCGCGCATCCGTGGCCAGCGGGAGGAAGGGTGCGGGGGTGATCGAAAAATCCGGATTGGCGCGGCGGAAGTCGCGATTGAGCACGTCGATCTGACTGCTGATCTGTGCATCGGAGATATTCTGCGCCGCCGTATTCCACACCACGTGCACCACCACGGGAATGCGGGTGACGCCGGGGCGCTGGGCCGACGCGGCGCCGGTTTCATAGCGGCGAGCGTGATCTTCGATCTGGTCGCGCATCCGCGCGTAGTGCGGATCGGTCGACAGCAGCCGGCGGTGCACCGCCATCGTCCCACATGAGCGCACGTTGGGCGCGCCGCCGCCGCCATTGCCGCGCCCGCTACCGCCGATATCGCCTCCGCCGCCATTGCCCATGCCGCCGCCGGGCATGCTCTGGCCCCGCGCGGCTTCAGCCGCTTCCATGCTCCCCTTCGGCATACCGGGTTCCCGGTCGCGCAAACTGACGCCAGGCATGCCGCGGTCGTTCGGGTCGGACTCCCCCATCAGCGCTTCGCTGGGCATCTGCAGCGAAGCGTGGCCGGCTCCGCCATTGCCTTGCGTACCGTTCATGCTGGCGGCGGAATCGTCGTGTTCGACACCTTCACCGTTACCCATGCCTGCCGCACCTTGTGATTTTTTGGTTCTCATCGTTGCTCCCTGTTGGACAGCATCATTGTTGTGCGCGCGCGACTGGGGCGAACGCACTCCTTTCCGAATCCGGACCGGTTCGGAAAACTCGTGGACTCTGCAAGCGGCGAAAGTTCCCGGGCGAGCGCGGGGGAGTTTGGCGGCCCCGAGGATGGGCGCCGCATATGCCGTGAGAGATCAATACTCGCAAACTCGCGCTCAAAAAGAACCCAGCAACTATGCTGGGTTTGTTTGTCTTTCCGCCGCGGCGGTGTGACACCAGCATTTACTCCGACAGCGTGAGAAGGTGGTAGTTCGGGTCAGCCTTGATCTTCTCTTGACCAAAAGGAAGCGAGGGCCATTGCTTGCCCGAAAACAGGGGCACCTGGTCGTTGTAGTACGGCGACTTCGGATCGACCGACTGGCCGTACACGAGCATCGCCTGCGCCACCGGGCCGGCGTCGTCGAAGGTGACGGCCTGGATATAACTGCTGCCCCAGGCGATGTCGTGATAGCCGCCGGCGTCGAGCGGCGTGGCCATATGGATCGAGTTGTAAGAGCCGTCGATGTCGCCGATGGCGCCGTGGACCGGCACGCGCACGCCGGCGCGGGTGTCGTCCTGGAAGTCGCCGAGGCGCCCGTCGAGCGGGATCGCCAGCGCCTGCAGTTTTTTCACCGCGGCCTTCAGCGCGCCGAGCATCGCCGGGGCGGCGCCCGGCGCCAAGCCGGATGGCGTGTTGACCGGATCGGCCGGATCGAGCGGCGCCGCCCACTTGCCGGGAATCGTCGCGGCAAGATTCCAGAATTCGCGAAACAGCACGGCGCCGCGGCTGTCGAGGTTGGCGCGGCGGTCCCAGCCGGCAAGCACGTTGCAGGCCGGCGCCAGGGAGGCGTCGCCGGCGCACAGCGGCAGCAGGTCCGGCAGGATCAGCTCGGCCGCATAGACCCGGTTGGCGAACATCAGTTCCTGCAGGTCGGCCGGCTGCAGGCGCCGGCGCTGCGCGATCATTTCCTCGAGCTGGCGGAAGCCGATGCGCGTGCGCAGCTTCTGCTCGATGCCGATCGCACCGTACAGCGGCGAGAAGCCGAACGGCGCCGGGCCCTTGAACAGCGCGCGCGGGTTGGTCAGCCAGTAGCTGTCGTTCGAGTTGCCGACGTAATCGGTGCGGATCATCCACGGGCCGTCGGCGGGCGCGTAGATGCCGGCCGGCGCCCCGGCGTCCTGGCCCCAGCCGCAGCTGCTGCGCGAGCCGTCGAACATCAGCAGCGGCGGCACCATCAGGCAATCGGAGGCGAACTTGTCGCCGCCGACATGCGGCACCACGCTGGCGTCGGCATACAAGGTGTTGCCGGCGCGGTCGGCGGCAACCGTGTTGATCCACGGAAGGCCGACGATGCGGTCGAGCGCCGCCTTCATGTCCTGCACGCTGGCCGACGAACCGAGCGCGATCCACTGCTCCATCAAGCGGGTATTGTTGCGGTTCGGATCGGCCAGCGCGTGCACAGCGCCCTGTGTCCAGTTGAGGCCGGCCTCGGGCTTCACCAGCACCGCGCCCTGCTTGCTGAAGTAAAACGTCTTTTGGCGGCTGGCCATGCTCCCGTCCGGCATGCGGACCTCGATCGTGACAGGTTTCGCCGTCATTTTTATGCGCGCACCATCGGACAAGTAGGTGGTGCCGCTGGCGTCGCCCGGGTCGAGCGCGAGCCTGAAGGTAGTGAAGTGAACGGCGGTCGTCACGGTATGGGTCCAGGCGACATCCTTGTTGAAGCCGATGACGATGATCGGCAGGCCGCCCAGGGTCACCCCCATCGCATCGTAGCGGCCGGGAATGGTCATGTGCGCCTGGTAGAAGCGGTCGGTGCTGGTCCACGGATAATGCGGATTGCCGAGCAGGATGCCGCGCCCGCTGAGCGAGAGGTCCTTGCCGATCGCCAGCCCGTTGCTGCCAAGCTTGGCCGCCGTCAGTTGCGCCAGGCGGGTCCGCATGAAGCTGCGGTCGATCTTGCGCGGCGCGTTGAACGCGGTCGCAGGCGCGGCCACGCCCGGGTCGCGCGCGCCCGCGACGATTTCTTTGGCGAACACTTCGCCGGACGCATGCAGCGCTTTTTCGGCGATCACCAGCATCATGTCGTCGGCCGTCATCGGCCTGACCCACGCAGCCTGGTTGCACGCGGCCGGATAGCGGCCGGCGTAGTCTTTCAGGTAGCGGTTGTAGCCGGCGGCGTAGCCCTCGAGCAGATCGCGCGCGTCCTTCGAGCCGGCGGCGTAACCGGCGCGCAGCTGGTCGATGTCGAGATAGCCCTTGAAGAAGAAGTCGCTGTCGGCGTTGTTCAGGTCCATGAAGTCGCTGGCCGCGCCATACTCGCCATTGACGGGGCGGGTGGCGCGCGCATCGCCGCCGAAAAAACGCGAGCGTTCGCCGCGGGCGGTCAGCAGGCTGTCGGCGAACATGCAAACGTTATCCTGGGCGTAGGCGTAGGCCAGGCCGTAGCCGAGTCCGCGGAAATCATCGGCGCGGACATGGGCCACGCCGTGGGTGGTGCGCGCCAGTTCAGCCTTGAAGACGGGAAGGGGCGCCGGCGCCGGCGGCGTGCCGGCGCTTCGGCCGCATGCGGCAAGAACGCCGGCGATGATTACCCAAGAAAAGACAAGTCGGAAGCGTGCTTGCATGGGAACCTCCTGAGCGGAAGAGCGGCGGACCGGCGCTCATCATCGCTTTCGGAGGGCAACGCGTTATTGACTGTGCGCAAGGTTGCAGACGACCGTCACACCAGGGTCTGACCCGCGGGGACTTGGCGTCCCCGTCAGCCCCCAAAATCGCCAGACGAAAAAAAACCCAAGCATTTCTGCTTGGGTTTTTCTCTTGTAACTAGCCTGACGATAACCTACTTTCACACTGGTTGCAGCACTATCATCGGCGTAATCTCGTTTCACGGTCCTGTTCGGGATGGGAAGGGGTGGTACCGAGTTACTATGGTCATCAGGCATAACTTGTACAGGTCTTGCTCCCGACTGGGCAGCAATTCCTTGAATCTGGAAGAAGTAAGTTTCGTATTACTGGGTAATGAGTATGAATCAGAACAAGCGCCAACGGTCTTTCTCATCTCTGTACCTGCTAAGGTTATAGGGACAAGCCGTACGGGCAATTAGTATTGGTTAGCTTAATGCATTACTGCACTTCCACACCCAACCTATCAACGTCCTGGTCTCGAACGACCCTTTAAAGAGCTCAAGGCTCTGGGAAATCTCATCTCAAGGCAAGTTTCCCGCTTAGATGCTTTCAGCGGTTATCTCTTCCAGACTTAGCTACCCGGCAATGCCACTGGCGTGACAACCGGTACACCAGAGGTCTGTCCACTCCGGTCCTCTCGTACTAGGAGCAGCCCCCTTCAAATTTCCAACGCCCACGGCAGATAGGGACCAAACTGTCTCACGACGTTTTAAACCCAGCTCACGTACCACTTTAAATGGCGAACAGCCATACCCTTGGGACCGGCTACAGCCCCAGGATGTGATGAGCCGACATCGAGGTGCCAAACTCCCCCGTCGATATGAACTCTTGGGAGGAATCAGCCTGTTATCCCCAGAGTACCTTTTATCCGTTGAGCGATGGCCCTTCCATACAGAACCACCGGATCACTATGTCCTACTTTCGTACCTGCTCGACTTGTCAGTCTCGCAGTTAAGCACGCTTATGCCATTGCACTATCAACACGATGTCCGACCGTATCTAGCGTACCTTCGAACTCCTCCGTTACACTTTAGGAGGAGACCGCCCCAGTCAAACTGCCTACCATGCACTGTCCCCGACCCGGATAACGGGCCAAGGTTAGAACCTCAAACAAACCAGGGTGGTATTTCAAGGATGGCTCCACGAGAACTGGCGTCCCCGCTTCAAAGCCTCCCACCTATCCTACACAGATTGGTTCAAAGTCCAATGCAAAGCTACAGTAAAGGTTCATGGGGTCTTTCCGTCTAGCCGCGGGTAGATTGCATCATCACAAACATTTCAACTTCGCTGAGTCTCGGGAGGAGACAGTGTGGCCATCGTTACGCCATTCGTGCAGGTCGGAACTTACCCGACAAGGAATTTCGCTACCTTAGGACCGTTATAGTTACGGCCGCCGTTTACTGGGACTTCAATCAAGAGCTTGCACCCCATCATTTAATCTTCCAGCACCGGGCAGGCGTCACACCCTATACGTCCACTTTCGTGTTTGCAGAGTGCTGTGTTTTTATTAAACAGTCGCAGCCACCAGTTTATTGCAACCCTTTCACCCTCATGGAGTAAACCAATCAAGCTACCAGGGCGTACCTTTTCCCGAAGTTACGGTACCAATTTGCCGAGTTCCTTCTCCCGAGTTCTCTCAAGCGCCTTAGAATACTCATCTCGCCCACCTGTGTCGGTTTGCGGTACGGTCTCGTATGACTGAAGCTTAGAGGCTTTTCTTGGAACCACTTCCGATTGCTTCGAAACCGAAGTTTCTCGTCTCAACCCCTTGAATTCCGCGCCCGGATTTGCCTAAGCGCCTTCTATGAGTCAAAAACCGGGACATCCAACACCCGGACAACCTTTCGCGATCCGTCCCCCCATCGCATCATACGACGGTGCAGGAATATTAACCTGCTTCCCATCAGCTACGCATCTCTGCCTCGCCTTAGGGGCCGACTCACCCTGCTCCGATGAACGTTGAACAGGAAACCTTGGGCTTACGGCGTGGGGGCTTTTCACCCCCATTATCGCTACTCATGTCAGCATTCGCACTTCTGATACCTCCAGCATCCTTTACAAGACACCTTCGCAGGCTTACAGAACGCTCTCCTACCATATCCTTGCGGATATCCGCAGCTTCGGTGACTGGCTTAGCCCCGTTACATCTTCCGCGCAGGACGACTCGATCAGTGAGCTATTACGCTTTCTTTAAATGATGGCTGCTTCTAAGCCAACATCCTGACTGTTTTAGCCTTCCCACTTCGTTTTCCACTTAGCCAATCTTTGGGACCTTAGCTGGCGGTCTGGGTTGTTTCCCTCTTGACGCCGGACGTTAGCACCCGACGTCTGTCTCCCAAGCTCGCACTCATCGGTATTCGGAGTTTGCAATGGTTTGGTAAGTCGCAATGACCCCCTAGCCATAACAGTGCTCTACCCCCGATGGTGATACTTGAGGCACTACCTAAATAGTTTTCGGAGAGAACCAGCTATTTCCAAGTTTGTTTAGCCTTTCACCCCTACCCACAGCTCATCCCCTAATTTTTCAACATTAGTGGGTTCGGACCTCCAGGGCGTGTTACCGCACCTTCATCCTGGCCATGAGTAGATCACTTGGTTTCGGGTCTACACCCAGCGACTGTCGCCCTATTCGGACTCGATTTCTCTACGGCTTCCCTATCTGGTTAACCTTGCCACTGAATGTAAGTCGCTGACCCATTATACAAAAGGTACGCAGTCACGGAACAAGTCCGCTCCTACTGTTTGTATGCACACGGTTTCAGGATCTATTTCACTCCCCTCCCGGGGTTCTTTTCGCCTTTCCCTCACGGTACTGGTTCACTATCGGTCGATTACGAGTATTTAGCCTTGGAGGATGGTCCCCCCATATTCAGACAGGATTTCTCGTGTCCCGCCCTACTTGTCGCATACTTAGTTCCACACATCGCATTTCGTATAAGGGGCTATCACCCTCTATGGCCGGAGTTTCCAATCCGTTCTACTATGCGTCGTGCTAAATCATGCAGGCTCATCCCATTTCGCTCGCCACTACTTTGGGAATCTCGGTTGATTTATTTTCCTGCAGCTACTTAGATGTTTCAGTTCGCCGCGTTCGCTTTGCATGCCTATGTATTCAGCATGCAATGACCTAAAAGGCCGGGTTTCCCCATTCGGAAATCTGCGGATCAAAGTGTGTTTGCTCACTCCCCGCAGCTTATCGCAAGCTACTACGTCCTTCATCGCCTGTAATCGCCAAGGCATCCACCATGTGCACTTATTCGCTTGTCCCTATAACGTTAACCTCTCAGCCGACTAAGCCGAAAGACGCTACAGAGATAAGAAAGTACAGCGTTGTTGCTTGTTTTGATACATACAATCATTACCCTGCCAAACCGTTTTCACGGATTGACATAAAACTTTACTTCTTCCAGATTGTTAAAGAACGAAACAGCATTGAGCTCTAAAAGATCAAACCTAAGCATCTTTGCTTACGTTTGCACTTTCAAGATTTGTAGAGTGGTGGAGGATGACGGGATCGAACCGACGACCCCCTGCTTGCAAAGCAGGTGCTCTCCCAGCTGAGCTAATCCCCCAAGGATTTACAACCGACCGCGTTGGTAGGGCTGGTTGGACTCGAACCAACGACCCCCGCGTTATCAACACGGTGCTCTAACCAGCTGAGCTACAGCCCCGACTTGGACACTGCTACTGTTTCTTCTAAATTCAACAGTCGATAAGAGTGGACGCTTAATGAGTGGCATCTCTGCCTGTGCAACTCTAGAAAGGAGGTGATCCAGCCGCACCTTCCGATACGGCTACCTTGTTACGACTTCACCCCAGTCACGAATCCTACCGTGGTAAGCGCCCTCCTTGCGGTTAAGCTACCTACTTCTGGTAAAACCCGCTCCCATGGTGTGACGGGCGGTGTGTACAAGACCCGGGAACGTATTCACCGCGACATGCTGATCCGCGATTACTAGCGATTCCAACTTCATGTAGTCGAGTTGCAGACTACAATCCGGACTACGATACACTTTCTGGGATTAGCTCCCCCTCGCGGGTTGGCGGCCCTCTGTATGTACCATTGTATGACGTGTGAAGCCCTACCCATAAGGGCCATGAGGACTTGACGTCATCCCCACCTTCCTCCGGTTTGTCACCGGCAGTCTCATTAGAGTGCTCTTTCGTAGCAACTAATGACAAGGGTTGCGCTCGTTGCGGGACTTAACCCAACATCTCACGACACGAGCTGACGACAGCCATGCAGCACCTGTGTTACGGCTCTCTTTCGAGCACACCTCGATCTCTCGTGGCTTCCGTACATGTCAAGGGTAGGTAAGGTTTTTCGCGTTGCATCGAATTAATCCACATCATCCACCGCTTGTGCGGGTCCCCGTCAATTCCTTTGAGTTTTAATCTTGCGACCGTACTCCCCAGGCGGTCTACTTCACGCGTTAGCTGCGTTACCAAGTTAATTAAAACCCGACAACTAGTAGACATCGTTTAGGGCGTGGACTACCAGGGTATCTAATCCTGTTTGCTCCCCACGCTTTCGTGCATGAGCGTCAATCTTGACCCAGGGGGCTGCCTTCGCCATCGGTGTTCCTCCACATCTCTACGCATTTCACTGCTACACGTGGAATTCTACCCCCCTCTGCCAGATTCTAGCCTTGCAGTCTCCATCGCAATTCCCAGGTTGAGCCCGGGGATTTCACGACAGACTTACAAAACCGCCTGCGCACGCTTTACGCCCAGTAATTCCGATTAACGCTTGCACCCTACGTATTACCGCGGCTGCTGGCACGTAGTTAGCCGGTGCTTATTCTTCAGGTACCGTCATTAGCAAGGGATATTAGCCCTCACCGTTTCTTCCCTGACAAAAGAGCTTTACAACCCGAAGGCCTTCTTCACTCACGCGGCATTGCTGGATCAGGCTTGCGCCCATTGTCCAAAATTCCCCACTGCTGCCTCCCGTAGGAGTCTGGACCGTGTCTCAGTTCCAGTGTGGCTGGTCGTCCTCTCAGACCAGCTACTGATCGATGCCTTGGTAGGCCTTTACCCCACCAACTAGCTAATCAGATATCGGCCGCTCCAGGAGCATGAGGTCTTGCGATCCCCCACTTTCATCCTTAGATCGTATGCGGTATTAGCGTAACTTTCGCTACGTTATCCCCCACTCCAGGGTACGTTCCGATATATTACTCACCCGTTCGCCACTCGCCGCCAGGTTGCCCCGCGCTGCCGTTCGACTTGCATGTGTAAGGCATGCCGCCAGCGTTCAATCTGAGCCAGGATCAAACTCTTCAGTTCAATCTCTGTTTAATGTCGTTTCCGACAGATCGCTCACTCAAAATACTGACAGGCCACTTCTTGCGAAGCGCCTATATTTCTTTTTTGTGAACATTTGATAATTTAAGTATTCAGCGACCGAAGCCACTGGCACCTTCATCAAACGCCCACACTTATCGACTGTTAATTGTTAAAGAACTTGTTCGGTACTGCTTGCTCTGCATGTCGATGAAGCGTTGTGTTCATCAGCAGAGAGGCGAGATTATGAAGCGTTTTGCTTACAACGTCAACACCTGTTTTTCAACTTCGTCGTTTCCGACGTCCCCAAGTGCTTGTTTTTGTTAACCAATTTCTCGGGGAGGCGAACTATAGCAAAGCCCGCGCGGTCCTGGCAATGGATTCCTGAAAATAATTTTCAGGTGCCTGTCCGCGCGCTTCGCTCGGCGCGAAAGGTGTCCATCTCCAGGTAGCGCAGCTTGGAGCGGCGTCCCTCTTCGCTGTGCACGAAGCCAAGTCCCGCCACGTACGGTTCGATGATGCGAATTTTCTGCATAGGCGTCACCACCAGCAGCTGGAGATTCAAGCGCTTGAACAGTTCGAGACCGTATCGCGCCGAGTCGTCGGAGCCACGACCAAACGCTTCGTCGATCACGACGAAGCGGAACGATCGACCTTGCTGCTCCTCGCGCTCCAGCCCGAACTGGTACGCCAGGCTCGCCGCGAGCACGGTATAGGCGAGCTTTTCCTTTTGTCCGCCGGATTTGCCGCTCGCATCGGTGTAGTGTTCGTGCTCGCGGCCGTCCTCGCGCCAGCGCTCCGATGCGGAGAACACAAACCAGTTGCGCGAGTCGGTGACCTTGCGGGTCCATCGGCGGTCCAGCTCCGCGCTTCCCTCGCGGCCGCGGAAGCGTTCGATGACGCGTTTCACTTGCAGGAACCGTTCCTCCAATGGCGCCTCGGCTCCCGGCTCGCCCACGACTCCTTCGGTGCAGCGGCGCAGCTCTTGCTGGAAGTCGCGCAGGTCCGCGTCGGTGTTGTCCTCCGCCTCCAGCGCGATATAGCGATTCGGGTTGTAGTCGATCTGGCGCAGCGAGCCATTGATGGTGGCAATCCGTTCGCGGATCGTCTCGCGCTCGCGATGGAGCTGCGCCTGGAACGCGGCGATTTCCCGCACCGTGCTCTCGCTGAGAACCTCCTTGAAACGCGCCGCGGATCTCGGGATGTCCTCGGTCAGCAGATTGCGCAGCATGTGGCTGAACTCCGCCGCGGACTCGATGCTCGCGTCGACTTCGCGCGCCTCGATCGGCCAGGCGCGCCGGTAGTCCTGCATGGCGCCGACGATCGCGTCGCGCATGCGGGCGAGTTGCTGTTCCTCGCCATCGATGTGCGTCTGCAGGAACGCGCCGAAATCGAGCTCCGCCCGGTCACACGATTCGACGTCCGGCGCCGCCGATCCCAGCGCCTGAATGCGCAGCGATTCGATCAGCGGGAAGAAACCCTGCCCCTCGTGGACGACAGCGCCGGGCAGGGCCAGGTTAGCCTGTTCCAGTCTTTCGCGCGCACGTGCCAGCGCGCCGACCACCGCGTTCCAGGCTTCCTGGTTCTGCGCCTGCTGCGCCGCCAAATCGGCGAACTGCTGCTGCAACGTGGCGATCAGGTCGGAAGACGAAGACAGTTCCTGCTGCTCGCGCTCGAGCGCATCGATTGCCGCGAGCACCGGCTTCCAGTCCAATTCGCTGAACTGGTCGAACGTCGCCAGCCGCTGCCAGTCGCCCAGCAAAGCATTCTGGTCGCGGACCTCGCCTTTCAGCTGCTGGATGTGAAGGCCGTGCGCCTGCACCCGCGTGGTCAGGTCGCGTTCCTGCTTGACCAGGGCCGAGATCCGAGCATGGTTGGACCACCCGAGCACGAAGGTCGAGCGGTCGTCGAACAGGTGGCGGTCGTCTTTTTCGTGACGTTCGCCGTCATGTTTGGCCTGGCCATTGCGGGTAACCACGCGTTTCTCGCGACGGAATTCGTCAAGCCGGTTGCAGCAAGCGTGGTCGAAGCGAGTGTGCAGTTCCGCCTCGATCCATGCGTAAAACGGCGAGTCCGGCCTGATGGCCAGCTTGCGTGCCAGCGCGTTTGCCGGCAGGCTGCGCGGCTCCGCCGCCGCGTCGGCGCGAACCCGGTGGTACACCAGGCGGTCGCCAAGGTTGGCGTCGTCGATCCAGGCCGCGACCTGGCTGTAATGCATCTCCGGCACCAGCAGCGAGAGGGCGAAATCGCGCAGCACGCGTTCGGCGGCGGCATCCCAGCCGCTTTCGTCGTCACGCACCTGGATCAATTCGCCGGCGAACGGAATGCTGTCGGGAGCGATGCGCAGCGCACTGCACAGAGTCTCGCGCAATTCGAGCATGCGACGCGGGATATTTGACCGGCGGCGGCGCAGGGAATCGAGTTCCGCGGTGATCTCGCTGTACTGGCGCCCCAATTCGCGCACGCTCACGCCGGCTTCCGTCAGCCGGTCCTGGTAGTCGTCGCGCTGGGCAGTGCAGGCGGCCTGCCCCTCTTCGATGGCGCGGCGATTGGCCGCGAACAAGGCTGCGTCGGCCGCCGCCGGCAGGCCCAACGCGCCGGCCAGTTGATCGTACTGGCCGAAGCGCCGCAAGCGCGCTTCGCTGGTCAACTGCAGGCGCGCGATGTCGCCCTTGATCTGCTCGATGCGGTTGCCGCCGTTCGACGCGATGGCGTGAACAATCTCGTCATGCCGGCGAGCCTGACTGCACCGCTCTTCATCCAGCCGCGCCAGTTCGTTGGCCAGCATGGCGAGTTCGTTCTGCAAACCGTCGATGCGTTTGCCGAGCAGTCCGGTCTTGAGCTCTGCGAACCACGAGCGCAGCGCGTTGCGGCATCCGCGCAACTGGGTGAGCTTGCCGTGCAGCGCCTGATAGCGGTCGCAGTCCGCACTCAGGGGCGCCAGCTGGTCAGCCTGCTGCCTCGCCTTCACCAGCGCTTCGTGCGCGCGGTTTGCCTCGTCGAAGTGGGCGATCAGGGCGGCAATGCGCGCCTCGACCGGAAACGCTTCGAGCATGTGGCCGCGTACGAAGTCGCTCAGGTTGCCGACGGATTTCATCGAGACTGTCTGGTGGAACAGCTCCATGGCCTGCTCGCTGGCGATACCGAAATGACGGCGAAATTCGGCGGCGTAGTGCGGGAAGCTGTCATGCAGCGTGACGCCGGGCAGCGCCTGCAGGCGCTTGCGCAACTGGCCGATGTCTTCGCCGAATTCTCCAAAGTGTGCGGCGATCGACAGGCGGCTGGTGGCAACGACAAAAAATCGCTCGGGCTGGCCGCGCGGATCCTTCATCGAAAATACCTGGGCCAGCGTGACCGTCTGTTCGACGGCCTCGTCATGGAATACGCCCAGGATCACCGAATAGCTGTTTTCGTCGCGCAGAGAGACCGAGCGCGCGCCCATGCCATTGTCGCCGCGCTCCGCTTTGTAATGTCCCATCACATAGCTGCGCAAGCTGCGTTCCCGGGTGTCCGCGCCGGCCGCCTTGTTGTACGAGATTTTTTGCGGCGGCACCAGCAAAGTAGTGAGTCCGTCGACCAGCGTCGATTTTCCGGAGCCGATATCGCCAGTCAGCAGGATGGTCTCGCCGCCAGGGCGCAGGCTCCATACGCGTTGGTCGAATGTGCCCCAGTTGAAGACCTCGAAGTCGTGCAGCCGAAAGCCCGCACGCGCAACCGCGCTCGGCGCAATGTCGAGTGCCGGCTTCTCCATGTCCAGTTCGCTGCGGTCGCTCATGCGATCTCTCCGACCGCAGCCGCGTGCTCGCCATATTGCGCAAGGCGCCGCTCGAATTCGCTGATCCACTGCGCGTCGACGAACGCCTTCAGGATGCGGCGCACCTCGAACTGGTCGTCGTGCCCGCGCAGGCGGTGCAGGAATCCCAGTTCGATCACTTTGTTCAGGTGCGTATCGATGCGGTCGAGCAGGCGTGCTTCATTACTGGTCTCCGGCAGGAACGCGCGCACTTGTCCGATGATGTCATCGCGGCTGACCACCAGGCGCGTCTCGCCGCCGACGGCATCGAACTCGGCGAGCCTCTTGCGCAGCAGGACGAGAATCAGGCTGACCGGGTAAGTGAGCTGGCGGCGCTGGATCAGCCGCGGAAGGACCGCTTCGCCGGGCGCCGCGGTCCGATGCCGTAAGTACGCATAACCTTCGGCGTCGTCGAGGATCAGTTCAAGGCCGAGCGTCGCGCAATAATCGCGCACGCGGCCCTGCAGCTCGATCAAGGGCTGCCACAAGGCGGGGTCCTGTTCGCGGTATTGCACGCCCTGGAACAGGCCAACGAGCAGTTGGCCCAAGCGATTCTGTTCATTCATCGTCGATTCGGTATTCATGCGGTGTAAATGATCAAGGGAAGCGTGGCCTCGCGCCGGCATCCGGATTCGTCGGTCCACGCAACTACTTCGGTGCGATCGTCGTCGATGGCGGCCTGCAGTTCGTGCGTGGCCAGATGAACGTAGGCGGACAGTTCGGCCAGGCCGTGCCGGATGGGATATTCCGCCGCCAGCGTCGCCAGAGTGACCTGCCGGCGGGTTTGCAGCGCGCGCCGCACATTCGACAACAGGCGTGTCGTGTCGACCAGGTCCTGCCTGAATAATGCATCGATGCCGACATCCGCATCCCGCCCCCCGATCGCATGCTGCGTGACCTTCGGTTTGAACGGAGGGCTGAACAGCGGCCGCTCCATCGGCAGGCCGACCGACGGGCCGGTCTCGTCGATCTCCATGAACGCACCATCTCCGACTTTGCCGCGCAGGGCGAGCGCATGGTGTTCGATGTCGCGCATCAGGTGCATGATGCGGCGGCTCTCAAGGCGGGCCTGGTCGCCGACATTGCGCCGCAACTGGTCAGACAGGCGCTTCAGGGTGCGCTGGGCCTCATCGCCCGCCTCCATCAGGGCGTCGCGACTGCGCTGCATCCTGCCCGCCGGCCCGAATTCGCGCAGACAGTCCAGCGCCGCCAGCTTGCGCATCAACTCGGCGAGGGCATCCTGGCGCGAAGGCGACATCAGCTGGTCGCGGAAAGCGCGGAAACTCCTGGCTTCGTCGGTCTCCCCGAGCAGGTCGCAGTCGGGGAGCACGCCGCCGCCGGCATCGATGGCCGCGATCTGTTCGCGCAACCGGCGATCGAGTGTGCGGAAATTCTGTTCGAGCGCACGAAAATCCGTCACCAGGCCGCGCGCGATGGCGTCTGCCAGCAGGAAACGCTCGCGCGCCTCGGACGGATCCATCAGGTCGATTCGTCCGGATTGCACCCGCGTGATTTCGGCGTCGATCTCCGCCTTGCGGCGCTTCAGCGCTGCGACGCGTGCACGCGGATCCAGCTGCGAGCCGTCGGCGATCTGCTGCAGCTGACCGAAGACAGTATCGAGTCGCGCGCCGGTGCCGATGAGATCGCGCGGCGCGAGTCCGTCCAGCCAGGCGATCGCCATTTCGGAGGATGGCGTCAAGTCGTAATGGGCCTCGTCCTGGCCGGCCGGATAAAATTTTCGCAGCCAGCCGCGCTCGTCCGACGCCCAGTCGTCGAGATAGGCGGTGGCGGATTTGGGGTACAGGGTGTCGCCCGCGGCGGCATGCAGGCGGCTCAGGTGGTCGTCCAGTTTCGATGCCAGCAGCGGCCGCGGGATCGCGCGCGCGCCCATTGCGATGAAAGCGGCGTGCAGAAAGCTGCAGATCATCGGCGCATGGGTGGCGGAAAGCAGGCGCCAGGCAGCATGGTTTTGCCGCTGATTCGAGAGAGTCTG
This sequence comes from Massilia sp. R2A-15, assembly GCF_030704305.1. Classification (NCBI taxonomy): domain Bacteria; kingdom Pseudomonadati; phylum Pseudomonadota; class Betaproteobacteria; order Burkholderiales; family Oxalobacteraceae; genus Massilia; species Massilia sp. R2A-15. The sequence goes on from NZ_CP131935.1 coordinate 4,127,482, forward strand.
AAAATCCATGGGCTCAGTTTTCAATGGACGAAAAAAAACCCAAGCATTTCTGCTTGGGTTTTTCTCTTATAACTAGCCTGACGATAACCTACTTTCACACTGGTTGCAGCACTATCATCGGCGTAATCTCGTTTCACGGTCCTGTTCGGGATGGGAAGGGGTGGTACCGAGTTACTATGGTCATCAGGCATAACTTGTACAGGCCTTGCTCCCGATTGGGCAGCAATTCCTAGAATCTGGAAGAAGTAAGTTTCGTATTACTGGGTAATGAGTATGAATCAGAACATGCAACAGCGCCGTTCTTCTTATCTCTGCACCTGTTAAGGTTATAGGGACAAGCCGTACGGGCAATTAGTATTGGTTAGCTTAATGCATTACTGCACTTCCACACCCAACCTATCAACGTCCTGGTCTCGAACGACCCTTTAAAGAGCTCAAGGCTCTGGGAAATCTCATCTCAAGGCAAGTTTCCCGCTTAGATGCTTTCAGCGGTTATCTCTTCCAGACTTAGCTACCCGGCAATGCCACTGGCGTGACAACCGGTACACCAGAGGTCTGTCCACTCCGGTCCTCTCGTACTAGGAGCAGCCCCCTTCAAATTTCCAACGCCCACGGCAGATAGGGACCAAACTGTCTCACGACGTTTTAAACCCAGCTCACGTACCACTTTAAATGGCGAACAGCCATACCCTTGGGACCGGCTACAGCCCCAGGATGTGATGAGCCGACATCGAGGTGCCAAACTCCCCCGTCGATATGAACTCTTGGGAGGAATCAGCCTGTTATCCCCAGAGTACCTTTTATCCGTTGAGCGATGGCCCTTCCATACAGAACCACCGGATCACTATGTCCTACTTTCGTACCTGCTCGACTTGTCAGTCTCGCAGTTAAGCACGCTTATGCCATTGCACTATCAACACGATGTCCGACCGTATCTAGCGTACCTTCGAACTCCTCCGTTACACTTTAGGAGGAGACCGCCCCAGTCAAACTGCCTACCATGCACTGTCCCCGACCCGGATAACGGGCCAAGGTTAGAACCTCAAACAAACCAGGGTGGTATTTCAAGGATGGCTCCACGAGAACTGGCGTCCCCGCTTCAAAGCCTCCCACCTATCCTACACAGATTGGTTCAAAGTCCAATGCAAAGCTACAGTAAAGGTTCATGGGGTCTTTCCGTCTAGCCGCGGGTAGATTGCATCATCACAAACATTTCAACTTCGCTGAGTCTCGGGAGGAGACAGTGTGGCCATCGTTACGCCATTCGTGCAGGTCGGAACTTACCCGACAAGGAATTTCGCTACCTTAGGACCGTTATAGTTACGGCCGCCGTTTACTGGGACTTCAATCAAGAGCTTGCACCCCATCATTTAATCTTCCAGCACCGGGCAGGCGTCACACCCTATACGTCCACTTTCGTGTTTGCAGAGTGCTGTGTTTTTATTAAACAGTCGCAGCCACCAGTTTATTGCAACCCTTTCACCCTCATGGAGTAAACCAATCAAGCTACCAGGGCGTACCTTTTCCCGAAGTTACGGTACCAATTTGCCGAGTTCCTTCTCCCGAGTTCTCTCAAGCGCCTTAGAATACTCATCTCGCCCACCTGTGTCGGTTTGCGGTACGGTCTCGTATGACTGAAGCTTAGAGGCTTTTCTTGGAACCACTTCCGATTGCTTCGAGACCTAAGTCTCTCGTCTCGACCCCTTGAATTCCGCGCCCGGATTTGCCTAAGCGCCTTCTATGAGTCAAAAACCGGGACATCCAACACCCGGACAACCTTTCGCGATCCGTCCCCCCATCGCATCATACGACGGTGCAGGAATATTAACCTGCTTCCCATCAGCTACGCATCTCTGCCTCGCCTTAGGGGCCGACTCACCCTGCTCCGATGAACGTTGAACAGGAAACCTTGGGCTTACGGCGTGGGGGCTTTTCACCCCCATTATCGCTACTCATGTCAGCATTCGCACTTCTGATACCTCCAGCATCCTTTACAAGACACCTTCGCAGGCTTACAGAACGCTCTCCTACCATATCCTTGCGGATATCCGCAGCTTCGGTGACTGGCTTAGCCCCGTTACATCTTCCGCGCAGGACGACTCGATCAGTGAGCTATTACGCTTTCTTTAAATGATGGCTGCTTCTAAGCCAACATCCTGACTGTTTTAGCCTTCCCACTTCGTTTTCCACTTAGCCAATCTTTGGGACCTTAGCTGGCGGTCTGGGTTGTTTCCCTCTTGACGCCGGACGTTAGCACCCGACGTCTGTCTCCCAAGCTCGCACTCATCGGTATTCGGAGTTTGCAATGGTTTGGTAAGTCGCAATGACCCCCTAGCCATAACAGTGCTCTACCCCCGATGGTGATACTTGAGGCACTACCTAAATAGTTTTCGGAGAGAACCAGCTATTTCCAAGTTTGTTTAGCCTTTCACCCCTACCCACAGCTCATCCCCTAATTTTTCAACATTAGTGGGTTCGGACCTCCAGGGCGTGTTACCGCACCTTCATCCTGGCCATGAGTAGATCACTTGGTTTCGGGTCTACACCCAGCGACTGTCGCCCTATTCGGACTCGATTTCTCTACGGCTTCCCTATCTGGTTAACCTTGCCACTGAATGTAAGTCGCTGACCCATTATACAAAAGGTACGCAGTCACGGAACAAGTCCGCTCCTACTGTTTGTATGCACACGGTTTCAGGATCTATTTCACTCCCCTCCCGGGGTTCTTTTCGCCTTTCCCTCACGGTACTGGTTCACTATCGGTCGATTACGAGTATTTAGCCTTGGAGGATGGTCCCCCCATATTCAGACAGGATTTCTCGTGTCCCGCCCTACTTGTCGCATACTTAGTTCCACACATCGCATTTCGTATAAGGGGCTATCACCCTCTATGGCCGGAGTTTCCAATCCGTTCTACTATGCGTCATGCTAAATCATGCAGGCTCATCCCATTTCGCTCGCCACTACTTTGGGAATCTCGGTTGATTTATTTTCCTGCAGCTACTTAGATGTTTCAGTTCGCCGCGTTCGCTTTGCATACCTATGTATTCAGTATGCAATGACCTAAAAGGCCGGGTTTCCCCATTCGGAAATCTGCGGATCAAAGTGTGTTTGCTCACTCCCCGCAGCTTATCGCAAGCTACTACGTCCTTCATCGCCTGTAATCGCCAAGGCATCCACCATGTGCACTTATTCGCTTGTCCCTATAACGTTAACCTCTCAGCCGACTAAGCCGAAAGACGTTACAGAGATAAGAAAGTACAGCGTTGTTGCTTGTTTTGATACATACAATCATTACCCTGCCAAACCGTTTTCACGGATTGACATAAAACTTTACTTCTTCCAGATTGTTAAAGAACGAAACAGCATTGACCTCTAAAAGGCCAAACCTAAATCGCAACCAGGAACTGGCTGACTTACGTTTGGTATTTCAAGAGTAGAGTGGTGGAGGATGACGGGATCGAACCGACGACCCCCTGCTTGCAAAGCAGGTGCTCTCCCAGCTGAGCTAATCCCCCCAAGGGTAATACAGTAGACTGGTAGGGCTGGTTGGACTCGAACCAACGACCCCCGCGTTATCAACACGGTGCTCTAACCAGCTGAGCTACAGCCCCAAATGCTGTTCTTTATCTTTATTAACAGTCGATAAGAGTGGACGCTCAATGAATCGGCATCTCTGCCTGGTGCAACTCTAGAAAGGAGGTGATCCAGCCGCACCTTCCGATACGGCTACCTTGTTACGACTTCACCCCAGTCACGAATCCTACCGTGGTAAGCGCCCTCCTTGCGGTTAAGCTACCTACTTCTGGTAAAACCCGCTCCCATGGTGTGACGGGCGGTGTGTACAAGACCCGGGAACGTATTCACCGCGACATGCTGATCCGCGATTACTAGCGATTCCAACTTCATGTAGTCGAGTTGCAGACTACAATCCGGACTACGATACACTTTCTGGGATTAGCTCCCCCTCGCGGGTTGGCGGCCCTCTGTATGTACCATTGTATGACGTGTGAAGCCCTACCCATAAGGGCCATGAGGACTTGACGTCATCCCCACCTTCCTCCGGTTTGTCACCGGCAGTCTCATTAGAGTGCTCTTTCGTAGCAACTAATGACAAGGGTTGCGCTCGTTGCGGGACTTAACCCAACATCTCACGACACGAGCTGACGACAGCCATGCAGCACCTGTGTTACGGCTCTCTTTCGAGCACGCCTCGATCTCTCGTGGCTTCCGTACATGTCAAGGGTAGGTAAGGTTTTTCGCGTTGCATCGAATTAATCCACATCATCCACCGCTTGTGCGGGTCCCCGTCAATTCCTTTGAGTTTTAATCTTGCGACCGTACTCCCCAGGCGGTCTACTTCACGCGTTAGCTGCGTTACCAAGTTAATTAAAACCCGACAACTAGTAGACATCGTTTAGGGCGTGGACTACCAGGGTATCTAATCCTGTTTGCTCCCCACGCTTTCGTGCATGAGCGTCAATCTTGACCCAGGGGGCTGCCTTCGCCATCGGTGTTCCTCCACATCTCTACGCATTTCACTGCTACACGTGGAATTCTACCCCCCTCTGCCAGATTCTAGCCTTGCAGTCTCCATCGCAATTCCCAGGTTGAGCCCGGGGATTTCACGACAGACTTACAAAACCGCCTGCGCACGCTTTACGCCCAGTAATTCCGATTAACGCTTGCACCCTACGTATTACCGCGGCTGCTGGCACGTAGTTAGCCGGTGCTTATTCTTCAGGTACCGTCATTAGCAAGGGATATTAGCCCTCACCGTTTCTTCCCTGACAAAAGAGCTTTACAACCCGAAGGCCTTCTTCACTCACGCGGCATTGCTGGATCAGGCTTGCGCCCATTGTCCAAAATTCCCCACTGCTGCCTCCCGTAGGAGTCTGGACCGTGTCTCAGTTCCAGTGTGGCTGGTCGTCCTCTCAGACCAGCTACTGATCGATGCCTTGGTAGGCCTTTACCCCACCAACTAGCTAATCAGATATCGGCCGCTCCAGGAGCATGAGGTCTTGCGATCCCCCACTTTCATCCTTAGATCGTATGCGGTATTAGCGTAACTTTCGCTACGTTATCCCCCACTCCAGGGTACGTTCCGATATATTACTCACCCGTTCGCCACTCGCCGCCAGGTTGCCCCGCGCTGCCGTTCGACTTGCATGTGTAAGGCATGCCGCCAGCGTTCAATCTGAGCCAGGATCAAACTCTTCAGTTCAATCTCTGTTTAATGTCGTTTCCGACAGTCGCTCACTCAAAATACTGACAGGCCACTACTTTCGTAGCGCCTATATTTCTTTTTTGTGAACATTTGATAATTTAAGTATTCAGTGACCGAAGTCACTGGCACCTTCATCAAACGCCCACACTTATCGACTGTTAATTGTTAAAGAACTTGTTCGGTACTGCTTGCGGCTTGTTGACAAAGCGTTTTGTTTGTCAGCCGCGAAGAAGAAAGAGTATGAAGCGTTTCGCTCATTCCGTCAACTTCTTTTTGTTTCGCGCCGTTAAGGCACTCCCCGATGAATCTTTCGCAACTCGTTGATTCGGTGCATCTTTTTCAGCGGGAGACGAACTATAGCAAACGCCTGTCGAGCTTGGCAAGTGAGTTTGTGACATTTCGCGAGAAATGGGGGCCGTGGGCGTAAAATGGCGGCTTTTCCGCCACACGCAGCCTCATGACGATCATTCTTTCCACGCTCAACGCCCGCTACGCCCACGCTTCGCTGGGACTGCGCTATCTATTAGCGAACATGGGAGCGCTGCAGGCGCAGACCAGCATCCAGGAGTTCGTCATCGGCGCGAAGACCACTGAGATCGTCGAACGCCTGCTCGCGCGCCAGCCGAAAGTGATCGGTTTCGGTATCTATATATGGAACGTCGAGGAAACCACCCGCGTGGTGGCAATGCTCAAGCGCGTGGCGCCCCAGGTCGTCATCGTGCTGGGCGGCCCGGAGGTGTCGCATGAGAGCGGCGAACAGGAGATCGTGAAGCTGGCCGACTACCTGGTCACTGGCTGGGGCGACGTGACTTTCCCCAGACTGTGCGGCGAAATCCTCGGCGGGCCCAAGCCACTGATGAAGATCCACGCGGGCGTGCAGCCGCCAATGGCCGAGATCAAGATGCCCTACTCGCTGTACACCGACCACGACATCGCGCACCGCACTCTATATGTAGAGGCCTCGCGCGGCTGTCCGTTCAAGTGCGAGTTCTGCCTGTCGGCGCTGGACAAGACCGCCTGGCCATTCGCGCTCGACACCTTCCTGGGCGAGCTGGAAGCACTGCACGCGCGCGGCGCGCGGCTGTTCAAGTTCGTCGACCGCACCTTCAACCTGAATATCAAGACCAGCCTGAAGATCATGCAGTTCTTCCTCGATAAGCTGGCGGCGAAACCGGACGATCCGGTCTACGCGCACTTCGAACTGGTGCCCGACCACCTGCCGGACGCGCTGAAGGACACCATCGCCAAGTTCCCGCCAGGCGCGCTGCAGTTCGAAATCGGCATCCAGAGCTTCAATCCGGAGGTGCAGGCGCTGGTGAGCCGCAAGCAGGACAACGCCAAGGCGGCCGACAACATCCGCTGGCTGTGCGAGCAGTCCAACGCGCACCTGCACGTGGACCTGATCGCCGGCCTGCCCGGCGAGGACGTGGCCAGTTTCGCGCGCGGCTTCGACCAGCTGGTGGCGCTCAAGCCGCACGAGATCCAGTTCGGCATCCTCAAGCGCCTGCGCGGCACTCCGATCATCCGCCACACCGAGGCGTTCGGCATGGTATTCGATCCCTACCCGCCTTACACGATCCTGGCGACGAACACGATCGACTTCGCCACCATGCTGCGGCTGGTGCGCTTCGCGCGCTACTGGGATCTGGTCGCCAACTCGGGACGCTTCGTCAATACGATCAATACGATGCTGGGGGACGCGCCGTTCGCCAACTTCATGGCCTTCTCCGACTGGATCTACGGGAAGACCGATGCGACCCACCGCATCGCGCTCGATCGCCTCGCCGCGCTGGTGGCGCAATGGCTGCAGGTGCGCGGCATGAGCAAGGAGGCCGCGGCCGCGCTGGTCGCCAGCGACATCGCGCCGGCCGAAAAACACAAGCCGGCGGCCGCCCCGCAGCGCCAGGTGCGCCATCTCGCCGCATGAGCGCGCTACAGAACACCTGTGGCGGATGCCGTCAAAGTCTTTTACACTGGCGCAATGCCAATTGAAAATGCGCCAACCTTAACCCACCACCATGCCGACAGCAGCGGAACCGAAGCTGTCGTGGCATCCGGTATATGGCAGGTGCACGCGCTGGGCGACCGCGGCGCGATCAAGGAGATCAGCAAGACGCTGGCTTCGTTCAAAGGCAGGCAGCTCGGATGGGACTTGACCGGCATCGACCGGATCGACCATATCGGCGCGCAGATGTTCTGGAACGCTTGGGACAAGCAGCGGCCCGCCGAACTGAAACTGGCGCCGAAGCAGGAGGAGCTGTTCAAGCGCATCGAAGAATCGAGCAAGGCCGCCGTGCCGCCGGCGCGCGCGCACCGCCTGAACTGGGTGATGAAGCTCGGCTTCGCGATCCTGACCTTCTTCGAGCATTTGAAAGGCTTCATCAAGCTGATAGGTCAGGTGGTGCAGGACATGTGGCGCTTCGCGCGCAATCCGCGCACCGGCCCGTGGCTGGAGATTTCGGCGAACGTGTTCCATGCCGGCTTCCAGGCGCTGGGCATCACCGCGCTGGTCGGCTTCCTGATCGGGATCGTGCTGTCCTACCTGTCGGCGCAGCAGCTGCGCACCTTCGGCGGCGACATGTACCTGGTGAACATCCTGGGCATGAGCGTGATTCGCGAACTGGGGCCGCTGCTGGCGGCGATCCTGGTGGCCGGCCGCTCCGGCTCGTCGATCACCGCGCAGCTGGGCGTGATGCGCGTGACCGAAGAACTCGACGCGATGCTGGTGATGGGGATCTCGCACGGCTTCCGCTTGATCATGCCGAAGGTGGTCGCGCTGGCGATCTCGATGCCGCTGCTGGTGGTGTGGACCGACACCATGGCGCTGTTGGGCGGCATGGTCTCGGCGAAGATCGAGCTGAACCTGTCGGCGCGCTATTTCATCCAGAAGCTGCCGGACGCGGTCCCCTTCATTAACTACATCATCGGCCTGCTCAAGGGCTGCGTGTTCGGCATGCTGATCGCGCTGGTGTCGTGCCACTTCGGCCTGCGCATCAAGCCGAACACCGAGAGCCTCGGGCGCGGCACGACGACCTCGGTGGTCACGGCGATCACGGTGGTGATCCTGGCCGACGCGGTATTCGCGATCATCTTCAGCGGCGTGGGGTTCTTCTGATGGAAGAGACCAAGCCACAGCGCGAAGCGCCGCGCCTGGTCCTGAAGCCGGACGAGGATGTCGGCCCCCCGGTGGTCGAAATCGACGGCCTGTGGACCAAGTTCGGCAAGACGGTGGTGCACCAGGACCTGAACCTGGAGATCTACGCCGGCGAGATCCTGTCGATCGTGGGCGGCTCGGGCACCGGAAAAACGGTGCTGCTGCGCCAGATGCTGGGCCTGGAGCATCCGGCGCGCGGCACGGTGAAGGTGTTCGGCGAAGACATCAGCGCGGCCGACGCCGACCAGCTGCGGCGCATGCGCAACCACTGGGGCATGCTGTTCCAGCAGGGCGCGCTGTATTCGGCGCTGACGGTGTTCGAAAACATCGCCCAGCCGATGCGCGAACTGCGCGCGCTGCCCGAAGACGTGATCCACGACGCGGTGCTGCTGAAGATGAACATGGTGGGGCTCGGGGTCGAGCACGCCAACAAGATGCCGTCGGACCTGTCGGGCGGGATGGTCAAGCGCGCCTCTCTGGCGCGCGCGCTGGCGCTCGAGCCGCAGCTGCTGTTCCTCGACGAGCCGACGGCGGGCCTGGACCCCGACCTGTCGGACGCCTTCGTCGCGCTGATCCACTCGCTGCACCGCGAGCTGGGCCTGACGGTGGTGATGGTCACGCACGACCTGGACACACTGTTCGCGCTGTCCACGCGGATCGCTGTGCTGGCGGAAAAACACGTGATCGCGCTGGGGCCGTCGCGCGAAGTGCTGAAGGTGGACCATCCCTTCATCAAACAATTCTTCCTTGGCGCGCGCGGACAGCGCGCCCTCGAGGTGCTCGACGAGCATGACCAGGAAGTGCAGCAAGCGAAAGAATCGGAGAACTAATATATGGAAAACAGATCGCACGCCCTGATGACCGGGTTCTTCACCGTCGCGCTCTTGATCGCGGCGGTGCTGGCCGGGATCTGGTTCAACCGCGACCGCACCGAGCGGGTGCCGTATGTAATCGCCACCACCGAATCGATTCCCGGCCTGAACCCGCAGGCGGCGGTGCGCTACCGCGGCCTGGAAGTGGGCCGGGTCGACGACATCAATTTCAACCCCGCAGTCGCCGGGCAGATCGTGATCCGCCTCTCGGTCGACCCGGAGACGCCGATCACGAAGACCACGTTCGCCATGCTGGGCTACCAGGGCGTCACCGGCATCGCCTTCATCCAGCTCGACGACGAGAAGACTGGTTCGCCGCTGCTCAAGAGCGACAAGAATCATCTCGCCGCGATCCCGCTGCGCCCGGGCCTGCTGGACCAGCTGGAAAAGCGCGGCTTGGCGATCCTCGACAAGACCGAGAAGATCACTACCAAGATCGACGGCATGCTGACGGAAGAAAACCAGCAGAAGATAGTCGGCGCCTTTGAAAAGGTCGGCAAGACGGCCGATGCCTTCGCCGAGATTCCGAAGCAGCTCGAGCCGACCATCAAACGCATGCCGGAGCTGACGGCGAAGGCCGAACAGAGCATGGCTTCGTTCAACGAGCTGTCGGCCAGCGCCAACAAGGCGATCAAGAATTACGACCACCTGGCCACCACGCTGCAGGCGCCGAACGGCCCGATCACGCGCCTGACCGAGACCATCGACCGCGTCGGCGGCTCGCTGGAGGGCGTCACCCGCGACCTCGAACTGGAGACGCTGCCGCACGTGGTGTCGATGACGGACGAAGCGAAGACCTCGCTGCGCGCCGTCAAGCGCACCGCCAACGCGCTGTCGGACCGTCCGCAAGGCCTCATCTTCGGCAATGGCGCGGCCACTCCGGGTCCTGGCGAGCCAGGCTTCGTCGCACCGACCAAATAAGGATAACCATGAACCAGACCACGACACGCTTGATGATGGCCGCCTTGGTGGCCGGCGCCGCGCTGCTGGCCGGCTGCGCCTCCGGCGGCAAGAGCCCGGCGAACAACGCCCTGTACGACTTCGGCCCGGCCGCCAATCCGGTCGCCGCCAGTGGGGCCGCGCAGACGGTGCCGGCGGTGGTGGTCACCGACGTCACCGGCAACCCCGCGTTCGACACCGAGCGCATGTTCTATCGCCTGAACTACGCCGACGCGCTGCAGGCGCGCCCGTACGCCAACAGCCGCTGGAGCGCCACGCCGCTGCAGCTGCTCACCCAGCGCTTCAAGTCGCGCCTGGCGCAGACCGGCATGAAAGTGCTGTCCGCGACCGACGCCTCGGCCGGCATTCCGCTGCTGCGCATCGACGTCGACGACTTCACCCACAGCTTCGACAGCACCACCGCGAGCTATGGCCAGCTGGTGCTGCGCGCGTCGCTGTTCCAGGGCCACACGCTGGTCGACCAGCGCACCTTCAGCCGCAGGGTCAGCGCGAGCAGCGCCGATGCCGGCGGCGGCGCGCGCGCGCTGGCGCAGGCCACCGACGCGGTGGCGGCCGACATGGCCGCGTGGCTGGCCAGCGCCAGGCTGCCCAAATAATGATCCAGGCGGCAGGCCAGCAGGAGCGGCGCAAGGGATCGCCGATGGCGCGGGCGGCCCTGCTCGCGTATCTGCTGCTGATCGTCTACGCCAGCTGGTTCCCGTTCACCGGGTGGCGCAGCACCGGGCTGTCGCCCTTCGCCTTCCTGACGCTGGCGCCGCCGCGCTACTGGACCGTGTTCGACGTGGCCGTCAACGTGGTCGGCTACATCCCCCTCGGGATGCTGATCGTGCCGTCGCTCAATCCGCGCCTGCGCGGCCTGTGGGCGGTGCTGACCACCGCGCTGATCGGCGTGCTGGTGTCGGGCACGATGGAGGCGGTGCAGACCTACCTGCCAAGCCGGGTGCCGTCCAACCTCGACTTCGTCACCAACTCGCTGGGCTGCCTGCTCGGCGCCTTCATCGGCGCGGCCGGCGCGCGCAACTACCTCAACGAAAGCCGCCTGTACCAGGTGCGCCGCGCGTGGTTCGCGCCGCACGCCAGCCAGGGCCTGGTGCTGCTGGCCCTGTGGCCGCTGGCGCAGATCTACCCGCAGGGCTACCTGTTCGGCCTCGGCCAGATCCTGCCGATCCTGTCCGAATGGCTGTCCGCTTGGCTCGACACAAGCATAGACCTGGTGGCGATGCTGCACCCGGGCGCGGCGATGAGCGTGGAGCAGTACTGGCTGTCGGAGACCATCATCACCGCCTGCGGCATGACCGGCGCCGTGCTGGCGATGCTGTGCCTGTTGCGCCGCGGCGCGCCGCGCACCTTGCTGATGATGCTGATGATCGTGGCGGCGCTGGTGGTCAAGACGCTGGCGACCTCGCTGCTGTTCACGCCCGACAACGCCTGGGTATGGATCACGCCCGGCGCCCAGGGCGGTTTCCTGATCGGCCTGATCATGCTGGCCGGCCTGGCGTTCGCGCCGCAGGTGGCGCAGCGGCGGCTGGCTATCGTCACTCTCCTGCTGAGCTTGGTGGTAGTGAACACCATTCCGGCCAACCCGTATTTCGTCGAGACCCTCCAAGGGTGGGTGCAGGGAAAATTCCTCAACTTCAATGGCGCGGCCCAGTTTTTATCGCTGGCATGGCCGTTTTTTGCCCTCTGGTACCTGCTGCTGCCCTCGCACCGCCTCAATCGCCAGTGATAGCGGGTATCATTGCAGGCGCATTTCCCCCATTGCGAAAGAATTCCATGAGCGACAAACCATTTTTCGAAAAGCATGTCTTTTTTTGCACGAACCTGCGCGATGACGGCCGCGAGTCCTGCGGCGAACGCGGCGCCCAGGCCGCGCAGAAGCACTGCAAGTCGCGCATCAAGAAGCTCGGACTGAACGGCCCCGGCAAGATCCGCATCAACAATGCCGGCTGCCTCGACCGTTGCGAAGAAGGCCCGGTGCTGGTCGTGTATCCCGAAGGAACCTGGTACACCTACGTCGACAACAGCGACATCGATGAAATCGTCGACAGCCACTTGGTCGGCGGCAAAGTCGTCGAACGCCTCAAAATCTGAACCACCGTTACTGAACATGAACCGACACGAAAAATTCACCCTGACCGGCGGCGCCGGCAACATGCAATGCGTGCTGATGCTGCCGGGCGAAGACGCGCCGCGCGGCATCGCGCTGGTGGCCCACCCGCACCCGCTGTATGGCGGCACCATGGACAACAAGGTCGCGCAGACGCTGGCGCGCACCTTTGTCGGCCTGGGCTATGCGACGGCGCTGTTCAACTTCCGCGGCGTCGGCACGTCCGAAGGCGTGCACGACCACGGCCACGGCGAGACCGACGACATGCAGGTGATGCTCGAGCACATGCGCGCGCGCTTCCCCGGCCTGCCGGTCGCGCTCTCGGGCTTCTCGTTCGGCACGTTTGTCCAGGCCCAGCTGCAGCAGCGCCTGATCGCCGCCGGCCAGCCGGCCGAGCGCCTGGTGCTGGTCGGCGCGGCCGCCGGCAAGTGGGCGATGCCCGAGGTGCCGGCCGACACCATCCTGATCCACGGCGAATCCGACGACACCATCCCGCTGGCCGACGTGTTCGAGTGGGCGCGGCCGCAGGACATCCCGGTGATCGTGATCCCCGGCGCCGACCACTTCTTCCACCGCAAGCTCGGCCACATCAAGAATCTTGTAACACAAATGTGGCGTCGCCCGGATTGAGCAGGGCGGGCGCTATAATTAGTTTCTTCTTTTTCGGCAATGTCTTGCGGCATTGCCTGCGCATTTCACCTTTACTAAGACCTTGATTCCCATGAAAAAATTATTCGCGGCCCTGGCCGCCAGTGTCGTGCTGATGAGCGCGGCCGTCGCGCAAACCCTGCCGGCGCCGACCATCGCCGCCAAGTCCTGGATCCTGCTCGACGCCACCAGCGGCCAGGTAATCGCCGCCCAGGACCCGAACGCGCGCATCGAGCCGGCCTCGCTGACCAAGGTGATGACCGCCTACGTCACCTTCCAGGCGCTGAAAGACAAGAAGATCGACATCAACCAGATGGTCAACGTGTCGGTCAAGGCGTGGAAAGTCGACGCCAGCAGCTCGAAGATGTTCATCGACCCGGCCGTCCCGGTCAAGATCAACGACCTGCTGTACGGCCTGATGGTCCAGTCGGGCAATGACGCCGCCGTTGCGCTGGCCGAAGCGGTGGCCGGCGACGAAGCCGCCTTCGTCGCGCTGATGAACCGCGAAGCCGAGCGCATGGGCATGAAGAACAGCCACTTCGCCAACCCGCACGGCCTGCCAAGCCCCGAGAACTACTCGACCGCGCAGGACCTGTCGACCCTGGCCGCGCGCGTGATCGCCGACTTCCCCGAGTTCTACAAGATCGACTCGGTCAAGAGCTTCACCTACAACAAGATCACCCAGCCGAACCGCAACCGCCTGCTGTGGCTCGACCCGACCGTCGACGGCATGAAGACCGGCCACACCGAAGGCGCCGGCTTCTGCATGATCGCCTCGGCGCACCGGCCGAACGGCAACTCGGGCGAGCGCCGCCTGATCTCGGTGGTGCTGGGCACCACATCCGATTCGTCGCGCACCCAGGAAAGCCAGAAGCTGCTGAACTGGGGCTTCCAGAACTTCGACACGGTCAAGCTGTACGCCAAGGGCCAGGCAATCGCCACGCCGGAAGTGTGGAAGGGTTCGAAGACGACCGTCAAGATCGGCTTCCCGAACGACGTGCTGGTGACGGTGCCGAAGGGCGTCGCCGCCAAGATGAAGCCGGTCCTCGAGCGCAGGGATCCGCTGGTCGCGCCGCTGGCCTTGCACGGCAAGGTCGGCACGCTGAAGATGACGGTCGATGGCAAGCCGCTGCTCGAACTGCCGGTGGTGGCGCTGGAAGAAGTGTCGCAGGCGTCGATCTTCGGCCGCGCGTGGGACTCGATGCGCCTGATGTTCAAGTGATGGTTTGGGGTCAGGTCTCGACCTGACCCCGGGGTTGACGGCGCCGCTGAATAGCCCGTCTACCAGATGTTGATGTAATTGCTATCAAACCCGGGGTCAGGTCCGCAGGACCAGACCCTTCCCCTTCGAAAGCCAACTCGATGCCGCACAGCCTCCGACCCGACCTGCAATACCCGCGCACTTCAACCTACGCCGGAGGCTTGCAGCTGTCGCGCATCGTCGCCGGCATGTGGCGCATGAGCGAATGGGGCATGACGGTGGAGCAGCGCGCCGGCTTCATCGAGCAGTGCCTCGAAATGGGCGTGACCAGCTTCGATCACGCCGACATCTACGGCAATTACGGCGTCGAGGGCCTGTTCGGCGAAGCGCTGCGCGCGCGGCCCGGCCTGCGCGACAAGATGGAGCTGGTGTCCAAATGCGGCATCAAGCTGCTGTCGCCGCACCGCGCCGGCCACTCGATCCAGCATTACGACACCTCGGCCGCGCACATCGTCGCGTCGGCCGAGGAGTCGCTGCGCCAGCTGCACACCGACCGCCTCGACCTGCTGCTGATCCACCGCCCCGACCCGCTGATGGACTTCGACGAGATCGCCGAAGCGTTCCAGTCGCTCAGGGCGGCCGGCAAGGTGCTGCATTTCGGCGTGTCGAATTTCAGCCGCCACCAGTTCGAATGCCTGAACCGCCGCATTCCCCTTGCCACCAACCAGGTCGAGTTCTCGCCGATGCACGTGGCGCCGATGTTCGACGAGACCTTCGACGGCCTGCAGGACCTGGGCGTGGAGCCGATGATCTGGTCGCCGCTGGCGGGCGGGCGCCTGTTTTCCGGCAGCGACGCGCATGCGGAGAACCTGCGGCTGGTGATCAAGGAGATCGCCGACCGCATCAACCAGCCGTTCGCCAGCGTGGTGTTCGCGTGGATCATGCAGCTGCCGAGCCGCCCGGTTCCGCTGACCGGCAGCGGACGCATAGAAGCCATTGCCGTGGCGGTGGCCGCAACGGCGTTCACCCTCAGCCGGCCGGACTGGTTCACGATCCTGCGCGCGGCGCGGGGACACGAGGTCGCCTGAGCATGGCCGCCACGCCGATCAAGGTCGTCGAAGGCAGCGCGCTTAGCGCAATGCAGAAGAAAGAGCTGTTAAACCGGCTCGCGCGCGTCGAGGGCCAGCTGCGCGGCGTGCAGAAGCTGATCGGGCTGGCGGCCGAGCCGAAGGACTGCGAGGCGGTGGCGCAGCAGATGGCCGCGGCGCGCAAGGCGCTGGACCGGGCCTTCGTTCAGCTGATCAGCAGCAGCATCGTCAACCAGAGCGAGAACGCGCAGGACCTCGACGAGGCGCAGGCCAGCGCCGGCAGGCTGGCGGCGCTGCTCGATAAATTCGCATAGCCGTCGCACCAGCGGAGGCTGGTGCTTATGCTGAGCTTGAATGGTCTGTGACATCAGCATGGGTACCAGCCTTCGCTGGTAGTCGCTTCCGCCAGTGGCGGGAACGACGGGCGTTAGTCTTCGTACACCTGCGGCGGCGGCAGGCCGCGCCAGCCTTCGCGCCACGCGATATTGAGCAGCAGCGTCGCGCTCACGTACAGCACAAAGAACAGCACGAAAAACCGCGTCTGCAGCCAGGCCAGCAAGCCAAGGCAGACCGCCAGCGCCAGCAAGGTGTATTTGTTTTTCGGCTGCTTGGAGCTGGGGAAGCGCACCGTCGATACCATCAGCGTGCCCACCGCCACCATCAATCCCATCACCAGGTAACCCTGCAGCAAGGTTTCCAGCGCAGTCGGCCAGGCGACCACCACCGAGGCGACGCAGGCGGCGCCCGCGGTGATCGGCATGCCGACAAAGTAGCGCGGATCGGTGCGGCCGACACTGACATTGAAGCGCGCCAAACGCAAAGCGCCGCATGCGACGAAAATGAAGCATGCAAGTCCGCCGGCGCGCAGCAGGGTCGGGTGGCCCTGCCCCAGCTGCGCGAAGCCCCAGCAATACACCAGCAGGCCGGGCGCGCAGCCGAAGTTCATGACGTCGGCGATCGAGTCGAGCTGCATGCCGAAGTCGGACTGGGTGTTGGTGGCGCGCGCGACGAAGCCGTCGAGGGCGTCGAAGATCCCGGCCAGCACCAGCAGGATCGCCGCCATCCGGAAGGCGTGGGGGTCGCCGACATGGGCGTTGTCGACCGAGATGACGATGCTGCCGAAGCCGCACGCGATCGACAGCAGCGTGACGGAACTGGGCAGGGCGAATTTGGCGCGCGCCATGCGCTGTTGGCGGGTAGGTTTCAAATGCTCGCTCGGGGAAATCGATAATTATTCATTTTACAGTGCCGTTATGGAAAGAAGGCGCGTCCTTCATGCAAGCAAACCTCACCGATTCCCGAATTCGCCTAGAATTGGCGCTGAAGTTCACTTCACACGAGAAAACCGTATGAAAACAGCATCTTACCGTTGGAATACCATGTTCGCCGCGCTCGCCGCGGCATGTTCCCTGGCCGCCTGCAGCGGGGGCGGCAGCAGCAGTCCGGACATGGTCACATCGCCGCCGGCGACCACCACTCCGCCGGTCGCCGTCACCCCGCCGGCCGGCTCCCCGCCAACCGACGTCGGCGCCCCGGCCTCGGTCGGCAATGTCATGGCCGACGGGCGCAACTGGTTCAATTACCGGCGCAGTCAGATCGGCATCGCGACGCTGGCGGAAAATACGTTCGTCGACCGCGCGGCGCAGAATCACTCCGACTACCAGCGCCTGAACGACACCATCAGCCACGACGAAACCCCGGGCCTGGCCGGCTTCACCGGCGCGGACGTGCGCGCGCGGCTGACCGCGGCCGGCTTGCCGCCATCCTCGGGCAGCTTCGCATACGGCGAAGTGATTTCGGCCAGCTCCAGCAATTCGGGCTTTTACATGGCGGAGGAGCTGATCACCGCGATCTATCACCGCTTCGTCGTGTTCGAGCCGATGTTCAAGGAAATCGGCACCGGCTCCGGCACCACTTCGCGCAACTACACCTACTTCACCGCGGACTTCGTGGCCAATAATGGCTTCGGCGCGGGCGTCGGCCGCGGCAACGTGGTGAACTGGCCCTACAACGGCCAGACCGGCGTGCCGCCGAACTTCTTCAGCGACCAGGAGTCGCCCGATCCGGTGGCCAACGCGAATGAGGTTGGCTATCCGGTCAGCGTGCACGCCGACATCACGGCAGTATTGGCGGTGCAGAGCTTCACCATCCGGGAGCGCGGCGGCGCCAGCTTGGGGGTCAAGCTGCTGCAGCACGCCAGCGACGAGCACACGCCGGACTCGGCCGCCGCCATCGTGCCGCTGGCGCGGCTTAAGGCTGGCACGACCTACGACGTGACCTTTGTCGGCACTGCCGACAACATCCCCGTGTCCAAGTCCTGGTCGTTCACCACCAAATAAACGCTGCGAGGCGGCCGAAGCTGCTATTGTTGAGTGCATGACAACGGCACCCCGGCCTTCCAGCGCATCCGATTCCCCGCACGCAGCCTCGGCGCCGGGCGTGCTCGATGTCGCGGACGGCATGGGCCGCCTGCTGGGCGACCGCGCGCTGTATGACCAGATCCTGGCGCGCTTTCGCGACGATTACCGGGAAAGCGCGGGGACGATCCGCGCCGCGATCGGCGCCGGCAACCTGGAAGTGGCCGAACGCCTCGCGCACACCCTCAAGGGCGCAGCCGGATTGATCGGCGCGTCTTCCCTGTATCTTCAGGCCAGCCTGCTCGAACTGGCGCTGCGCAACCGCGCGCCCGGACAGGAGGACGCGGTGGCGTCGGTCGAACGCGCACTGGAAGATGTGATGCGGGCAATCGACAGCGCGCCGGCCGGCGCCACTGCGGCGGATGCCCCGGCGCAGCCCAATGCGCAAGCCGATCGGGCCGTGGTCGCGCAACTGGCGGGATTACTCGATCGCGGCGATGGTTCCGCGCTCGATGTGCTGGAAGCGTCGCGCGCGAGCCTGGCGGCGGCGCTGGGCGCGGTGGCGTTCGGCGAAGTGTCGCGCGCGGCGAACCGGTTCGACTTCGAAGCCGCGCTGGAGCTGCTGCGGCGCGCGGCGGGCGAACCGGGTCAGGCCTGAGCGGCGGCGCCGCCGGAACGGGTGAACTCGGCTTCCTCGTCGAAGCCGTCGGCGCATTCCTTGCCGCAGAAGCGGCGCACGCTGTCGAGCGGTTTTTCGCAGTACCAGCACGAACCCTTCGGCGGCAGGCTCTGGCGCGGACGCAGCGTCGGCAACGGCGGCGCCTCGGCGCCGGCATCCTTGTTCTGCAAACTCTCCTGTACGGTTCCCAAGATTTCCCCCTTAGAGCTGCGACACCGCTGATTCGTACGGCAAGATTACTTTAGTGGAATAACGCGGGGCATGAGAATTCTCAAGCAGGACCACGAACCTGTGCTGAAGCTGCAGCGACTCCGTAAAAATACAAGTTACGCCGAATGCGCGGCCTCTGCAATCGCCAAAACGGCGCCCATTCCTGCCTTGTCGCAAGGCGCCAACAAGCGGCAGATATCGTGCGAAACGCTTTACAAGTGCCATGGAATTCTGCTCGGTAAAGTCAGCGCAGCGGCTCGACGCGGATCAGCAGGGCATCGGGCCGGCTGCTGATCCGGGTCGGAATGAATTGCACGCCGGCGTAGCGCAAGTCTTCCATGCGGAAGGTGTACACGGGCACGTCGCGGACCACCCTGTTCATCAGCACATTGGCGACCCGGCCGAACTGGCGCTGGCGCGCCTCGTCAACGCCATCGACGGCGAACCGGTCGACATGCGGTTCCGTCAGCAGCACGGCGCCGCGCGCGGGATCGACCACCAGCCGCCCGGACAGCGCCAGGCTGCCGCTCCACGACTGCTTCAGGAACGGCGGGGCGACCAGGGCATCCATGCTCAGCGCCACGCGGTCGGTGCCGTCCAGCAGCGACAACTGTGGCCGGCTCAGCTGGATGTCGAACAGTTCGAGCGCGCGGTTATTCAGCGGGAAGCGCCGGTCGAGGCCGGCCTGCAGCTTGGCCAGCGGGATCGCGATGTCGCGCGGTCCGGCGAGGTTGGCGCAGGAGGCGAGCAGGCCGCAAGCGAGGAGCAGCGCGGCATGGCGCCAACGTGATAGCCACAGGATTGTCGTCATTGTCCGCTCTGTTCTCCGATGATGAGCAAAAGCGTAGCACATCCGATTTGCCGAGGTCGCTTCGTAACGTTTGCATACAGCTTGCGCATGTCAACAATGTCGAAAGCTTAACTGCCGGGATTTCTTGTATAGTCGGCGCATCCAACCACGGGAGCTCCTGGTATGCGCATCGTCGCCATCTTCTTCTCGATCGCACTGGTACTGTACGCCGGCGCCTGCATCGCGCTGTTCGCGTTCCAGCGCTCGCTCACCTACTATCCGCAGCCGAAGTCGTTCGGCGGCCCGGGCGACACGATGGTGCTGCGGGTCGACGGCGCGGACCTGAACATCACCGTGCGCCCGCGCGCGGGCCCGAAGGCGCTGATCTACTTCGGCGGCAATGCGGAGGATGTGTCGGCCAGCCTGGCGGACTTCGCGGCGGCATTTCCCGACCACGCGCTCTACCTGATGCACTACCGAAGCTACGGCGGCAGCACCGGCAGGCCGACCGAAGCGGCCCTGCACGCCGATGCGCAGGCGCTGTTCGACAAGGTAAGGCGCGAGCATCCCGACATCGCGCTGATGGGCCGCAGCCTGGGAACCGGCATCGCCGTGCGGCTGGCGGCCGAGCGGCCGGCGAGCAAGCTGATATTGGTGACGCCGTACGACAGCATCGCGGCCGTCGCGGCGGACCAATTCCGCTATTTCCCCGTGCGCTGGCTGTTGACCGACAAGTTCGACGCCATCGGCGATGCACCCGCAGTGCGGATTCCGACGCTGATTCTGCAGGCCGAGCACGACGAGATTATCCCGGGCCGCCACACTGAAGCACTGGCGGCTGCCTTCGCCAAGGACGTCGCTTCGCGCTTGGTGATTCGCGGCGCCGGCCATAACGACATCTCCGTCAAACCTGAATATTTCGACGCGATTCGAGCGGCGCTCTAGGTGGAAGTTCAGGGCTGTAGCGTGGTGCGAAACGCCTTCAGCGCGGCAGGATGATAAATGGTCGCATGCGACTCGCCGGGCCAGTCCTGATAGTTGAACTTCAGACCAGGCCACCTTGAGAATCCCGCGCGCACGTCCGCGCCATCGATGACGGCCTGCCCATCCGCGCTGGTGGCGATGTACAGCGACTTGCCTGCCTTCAGATCCGTCGATGCGCCCACCACTCTCTTGGCGAGTGCGCCGCTATTCCACCACAAACTGGGGTCGATCGCGATGTAGACGTCGAACAGATCGGGCTCCATCACGAGAGTCTCCAGGACGAACAGGCCGGCCAGGGATTCGCCCACGATGGCCCTTTCCGACGTCACCGCATAGCGTTTCGCGATTTCCGGCATCAGCTCGGTGCGGAGGAACTTTCGAAAGGCCTGCGAGCCGCCCACGCGCGGCGCGATGCTGCGATCCTTGGCATTGTCGGTGGGGCCGGTCAAGTCGCGCCGGCGTTCGGTATTCTCGATCCCGACCAACAGGAATGGGCGGGTAGTGCCGTTCCCGGCGCCGACCTGCAGCAGGCCGGCGACGTGCAGGAAGTCTTCGAGCATGCCGCCGTCCGGCATATACATCACCGGCAGCGGCTTGCCGGCGCCAGGGCCGGCGGGCATGTACACGTTGATGCGCCGCTTCTCGCCAAGGACAGCGGAGTCGATCGTCCAGGTCGATCCGATCGATAATGCCTCGGCCTGGGAAGGCGCCGCGTGGCCCGTCACTGCGACCAGGGAACTCATGGCAAATCCGATCAGCGCAATGGCCACACGGCGGACATACGACGATTCGAGCATTCCAATCAAACGCATTCGTGACCTTTCGACGTTATTTTTTCGGCTCAGGATATCAGGAATCGAAAGCCCGGGGCCATATCCGGTGGACCTCACTTGCCGATGCAGAAGCGCCCGAAGATCACGCCGAGCAAATCGTCCGACGAGAACGCGCCCGTGATGCTCGACAGCTGCGCCTGCGCCAGCCGCAGTTCTTCGGCGAACAGGTCCAGCGACTGATCGGTCTGCGCTGCGTGCAGGGCGGCCAGGTCCAGGTGATCGCGCGCCGCGCGCAGCGCGATCAGGTGCCGTTCGCGCGCCAGGTACAGCGATTCGCCGGTCTGCTGCCAGCCGGCGATGCGCAACAGTTCGGCGCGCAGCAGGTCGATGCCGATGTGTTCGTGCGCCGACAGGTACACGTTGACCGCGTCCGCCGCCGGATCGACCGCCGGCTTGTGCCCCGACAGGTCGATCTTGTTCCAGATGCGCAGCACCGGTACGCCGGCGGGGAATGCGGCGCCGATATGCTCGTCGGCGCCGGTCGGGCCGTAGCCCGCGTCCAGCAGGTGCAGGATCACGTCGGCCTTGCCCACTTCGCCCCAGGTGCGCTCGATGCCGATGCGCTCAACCTGATCGACCGCTTCGTCGATGGTGCGGATGCCGGCCGTGTCGATGATGTGCAGCGGGATGCCTTCGATCTGGATGGTCTCGGTCACCTTGTCGCGCGTGGTGCCTGCGATCGGCGTGACGATCGCCACGTCGGCGCCGGCCAGCGAATTGAGTAGCGAGGACTTGCCCACGTTCGGCTGCCCCACCAGCACCACGTTCAGTCCTTCGCGCAGAAGCGCGCCTTGGGCCGCCTGCTTGAACACCTTGTCGAGCGACCCGATGATGACGGCCAGCTGACCGCGCGCGTCGGATTTTTCGAGGAAGTCGATTTCCTCTTCCGGGAAATCGAGCGTCGCCTCGACCAGCATGCGCAGGTTGATGGTCTGCTCCACCAGCGTGTGGATGGTCTTCGAGAACGCGCCAGACAGCGATTGCGTCGCCGATTTGGCCGCTGCTTCTGTGGAGGCGTCGATCAGGTCGGCCACCGCCTCGGCCTGGGCCAGGTCCAGCTTGTCGTTCAGGTAGGCGCGGCGCGTGAATTCGCCTGGCTCGGCCAGGCGCAGGCCGGATTCCGCGCCGGCTTCCAGCACGCGCGCGAGCAGCATCTGCAGCACCACCGGGCCGCCGTGGCCCTGCAGTTCCAGCACGTCCTCGCCGGTGTACGAGTGCGGGCCGGCGAACACCACCGCGATGCCCTGGTCGATCACGCTGCCGTCGGCGGCCTTGAAGTCGGTGTAGGTGGCGTGGCGCGGCTTGAGCGCGGCGCCCGGGAACAGCGCGGCGATCAGCGGCGCAAGGTCCTTGCCGGATGCGCGTACCACGCCGATGCCGCCGCGGCCCGGTGCGGTGGCGATGGCTGCGATGGGAGAAGAGTCGAGTTTCATGGTCAGATTGTAGATGATTGGGATCAGGTCCGGCGGAGCGACGGGGACGCCGAGTCACCGCAGTGGAACGCGGCGTAAAAAAAGCCCGCGAATGTGCGGGCTTCTTCGTCGAAGATGGGGTCAGGTCCGCAGGACCAGACCCCGGGTATCGCTTACTTCGCCGGAGCGAATTTCTTCGTGATGACCCACTGCTGGCCGATCGACAGGATGTTGTTGACCACCCAGTACAGCACCAGGCCGGACGGGAAGAAGAAGAACATCAGCGAGAAGATCAGCGGCATCCACATCATCATCTTGGCCTGCATCGGATCGGCAGGCGCAGGATTGAGCTTGGTGGTGATGAACATCGAGATCGCGTACAGCACCGGCAGGATGATCCATGGATCATGCTGCGACAAGTCCTGGATCCAGCCGAACCATGGCGCGCCGCGGAATTCGACCGACGCCTGCAGCACCCAGTACAGCGCGATAAACACCGGCATCTGCACCAGGATCGGCAGGCAGCCGCCCAGCGGGTTGATCTTCTCGGTCTTGTACAGCTCCATCGTGGCCTGGTTCATCTTGGCCGGATCGTTCTTGTAGCGCTCGCGGATCGCCTGCATCTTCGGCGTCACCAGCTTGACCTTGGCCATGCTCCGGTAACCGGCGGCCGACAGCGGGAAGAACGCCAGCTTGATCAGGATCGTGAAGGCGATGATGGTCCAGCCCCAGTTACCCAGCACGTTGTGCAGCTGGTTGATCACCCAGAAAATCGGCTTGGCGATGATCGTCAGGAAGCCATAGTCCTTGACCAGGTCGAGGCCAGGCGCGACGCTTTCGAGCAGCTTCTCGTCCTGCGGGCCCGAATACAGCTTGGCGTTATTGCTGACCGTGGCGCCCGGCGCGATGGTGCCCAGCGGCTGGATCGTGCTGATCGCGTAGCGGTTGGTGTCGACCTTGGCGGTCTCGATCGTGCGCGGCGTGTTCGGCTGCGGCACGAAGGCCGACACGAAGAAGTGCTGCGAAATGGCGATCCAGCCGTCGTTCGACTTGGTCGCGTGTTCGGCGTGGCCGTTCTTCTCGATCTTGGCGAAGTCCAGCTTCTGGTACTTCTCTTCCGGCGTGTACAGGGTCGGGCCGGTGTAGCTGCTGTTGAAGTACGAGTCGCCTTCCGGCTTGTTACCGTCATGCAGAAGACGCAGGTACAGCGACGGCGCAACCGGCGCCGCGCCGACGTTGGTCACGTCGTGGCGCAGGTCGATCACGTACGAACCCTTGTGGAAGGTGTAGGTCTTGGTCAGCTTGACGCCGCCCTGCTCGGACTCGAGAACCAGCTGCACTTCGTTGGCGCCATCGATCACGCGCGCGCCAGGCTTGGCGGTAAACATGGTGTTGTGATTCGGGATGGCTGCGGCGCCGGTCAGGCCGGTCTGCGCCAAGTACTGGTGGCTCGCGCCTTCGTCGAACAGCACCTCGTTCTGGGTGTTGTCGGCACGAGGCTTGCACGCTTCGAACAGGCCGAAGCAGCCACCGAACCAGCCCGGATGGCCGGCCTTCTTAAACTTCAGCAGCTCGAGGCGGCGCACGACGCCGCCGGCGGTGTCGATGTCGGCCTTCAGCACGTCGGTGGTGATGGTGATGACTTCGCGCTTGGCTGGCTCCACTGCGGCCGGGGCGCCCGGCACGGCTGGCGCACCAGGAACGGCTGCCGTTGGCACGGCCGGCGCGGCGGTGCTGCCGGCAGGCGCCTGCGCGACCTTGGCCGGCGTGCGCGGACCGAAGAAGGACTGCCCGCCGTTCGCCACCATCCAGTCGTTCCACAGAACGAACAGCGAGACGGCGAACACGATCCACATGATGGTACGTTTATTGATTTCCATTGAGGTATTAGTCAGCAGTTAGATTCAGGGGTGGTGGCAACCGCAAGCGGTTGTGGAGTCGTGTTCGCCGCGCGCCGGCGGCACCAGGTCAACGCCGCCTTCGTTCCACGGATGGCATTTGCAGACGCGGCGCAGCGACAGCAGCGAGCCGCGGGCGGCGCCGTGCACGCGCAGCGCCTCGATCGCATAGCTCGAGCAGCTTGGGTAAAAGCGGCAGTTCTGGCCCAGCATCGGTGACAGTATCAGCTGATACATCCGCATGACCCAGATAAGCAGGCGGCTCATGGCGCCGGCGCCTTCTTCATTTGCGAAGCGAACAGGCGCGAGATTTCGACGCGGATGGCTGCCTTCAGCGCCGCGTTGGTGGCCGGGCCGTCCTTGGCGTTGACCGGACGGGCCAGGCGCACGATGCAGTCGAGCGCCGGCAGCGCCGACACGCGAAACAGTTCGCGGGTGACGCGTTTGATCGTGTTGCGCGTGACGGCGCGCGGCGCGAATCGCTTGGCCACAACGACGCCCAGCCGCGCATGCGGCAGTTCGGTGGGGCGGGTGTAGAGCACGAAATGCGCCGTTTTTTGCGCCGGGCGCAAACGAAAAACGGATGAAAATTCATCCGTTTTAACGATGCGACGAACGCGCGCGAAGTCGTGTGAACCTTCGCTTGTCATGCGAGGCTTAGACAGCCAGGCGTTTGCGGCCCTTGGCGCGGCGAGCGTTCAGGACATCGCGGCCGCCACGGGTAGCCATACGAGCGCGGAAGCCGTGCGTGCGCTTGCGACGAACGACGGAAGGTTGGTAAGTACGTTTCATGGAGTTCTCGCTTAAAGCAAAATAAAATGCAAAATCGGGTCTGACGTCCCGTCAGTTTGGGCGCAAATGACATTTCGCAGATGGTTAAGCCAGCGACACGCCATAGCAAACTACTCTTGTTGCCCGGAATACGGGCGGGGAACCCTGAATTAGACAGCATTTCGACCCGCCGTGTCAAGGCTGGCGTGGTTTTTCTTCCTGCGCCGCGGGCGGAGTCCGGGGTCTGGTCCCGCGGACCCGACCCCATTTTGATCTTGCCATTCTGGCCTCCGAGACAACAAAAATAAGCGCAGCACCTGTGGATAACTTTGCCGGTCGCAGGTAGAATAGCGCGTTACGTGTGGCGCACGTCCGGGGCGGAACCGCCCTCCACACCTCAATTATCACAAGACGATTCATGGAAAATTTCTGGCAGACCTGTTCCGCGCAGTTGGAACTGGAGCTGACACCGCAACAATTCAGTGCGTGGATCAAGCCGCTCGTCGCCCTCGACTACGAGGACGGCCGCTTGCGCATTGCCGCACCCAATCGCTTCAAGCTCGATTGGGTGAAGACGCAATTCGCCACCCGCATCACTGCCCTCGCCGCCCAGTACTGGGAAGCGCCGATCGAAGTCCAGTTCGTGCTCGACCCGAAGAACGCGCTGCCGAAGAAAGTGGCTGGCGCCGTACCTGCGCCGCAATCGAACGGCATGCAGGGAGATCCGCGCGACGCCGCTCCGGTTGCGCCGGCGCCGGACAACATCGCCAATTCGCCGCGCCGCGAGCAAAGCCGCATCAACACCGACCTGACGTTCGACAGCTTCGTGACCGGTAAGGCCAACCAGCTGGCGCGCGCCGCCGCGATCCAGGTGGCGAACAATCCGGGCGTGTCGTACAACCCGCTGTTCTTCTACGGCGGCGTGGGCCTCGGCAAGACCCACCTGATCCACGCGATCGGCAACCAGGTGATGGCAGACCAGCCGGGCGCGCGCATCCGCTACATCCACGCCGAGCAGTATGTGCGCGACGTGGTGACGGCGTACCAGCGCAAGGGCTTCGACGACTTCAAGCACTACTACCACTCGCTCGACATGCTGCTGATCGACGATATTCAGTTCTTCGGCGGGAAGAGCCGCACGCAGGAAGAGTTCTTCTATGCGTTCGAGGCGCTGATCGCGGCGAAGAAGCAGATCATCATCACCAGCGACACGTATCCGAAAGAGATCACGGGCATGGACGACCGCCTGATCTCGCGCTTCGACTCCGGCCTGACGGTGGCCATCGAGCCGCCGGAGCTGGAGATGCGGGTGGCGATTCTGCTGAAAAAAGCCAATTCGGAAGGCGTGAATTTTTCGGACGACGTGGCGTTCTTCGTGGCCAAGCACCTGCGCTCGAACGTGCGCGAGCTCGAAGGCGCGCTGCGCAAGATCCTGGCGTACTCGCGCTTCCACGGCAAGGACATCACCATCGACGTGGTGAAGGAAGCGCTGAAGGACCTGCTGTCGGTGCAGAACCGCCAGATCTCGGTGGAGAACATCCAGAAGACGGTCGCGGACTTCTTCAACATCAAGGTCGCCGACATGTACTCGAAGCGCCGGCCGGCCAACATCGCGCGGCCGCGCCAGATCGCGATGTACCTGGCGAAGGAGCTGACGCAAAAGAGCCTGCCGGAGATCGGCGAACTGTTTGGCGGACGCGATCACACCACCGTGCTGCACGCGGTGCGCAAGATCGCGCTGGACCGCACCAAGAACGCCGAGTGCAACCACGAGCTGCACGTGCTGGAGCAGACGCTGAAAGGCTGATGAAGTTAGGGGTCTGGTCCTGCGGACCTGACCCCATCTTTGAAGTCGCAAATGGGGTCAGGTCCGCAGGACCAGACCCCCTATATTTAGCCACGGCAATTTCTGGCAAAATAGCAATGCAGAGACGGGCGCCCGCACGGCCCCGGGCAGTAACAAAAAAGTAATAAAAGCAGCAACCAGTATTTACGATCAACCTACCGAGGATAACTATGCAATTGGTCAAAACCACCCGAGATACCCTTCTCCGGCCACTGCAGATCGTGAGCGGTATTGTCGAGCGTCGGCACACTATGCCGATTCTGGCCAATATCCTCATCCGCAAGGACGGCGAAAGCGTCTCGTTCCTGTCGACCGACACCGAAGTGCAGATCACCACGCACGCCCAGATCGGCTCGGGCGCCGAGGTCGCCGGCACCACCGTCGCCGCGCGCAAGCTGCTCGACATCCTGCGCGCGCTGCCTGAATCGGGCGACGTCACGATGACGCTGCTGAACAAGCGCCTGACCGTGCAGACCGGTAAATCGCGCTTCGCGCTGCAGACGCTGGCGGCCGAGGAATTCCCGACCGTGTCGGTCGCGGACACCTACAACGCCACCGTCACGCTGCCGCAGAAGACGCTCAAGCACCTGTTCCAGATGGTGCACTTCTCGATGGCGCAGCAGGACATCCGCTACTACCTGAACGGCCTGCTGCTGGTGCTCGACGGCCGCAACGTCATCGCCGTGGCGACCGACGGCCACCGCCTGGCGTTCTGCCAGGTCGAGACCGAGCAGGAATTCACGCGCCAGGAAGTGATCATCCCGCGCAAGACCATCATCGAACTTCAGCGCCTGCTGGAAGAGAGCGACGAGACGGTCCAGCTGGATATCGCCGCGAGCCAGGTCAAGCTGACCTTCGCCGACATCGAACTGGTGTCCAAGCTGGTCGAGGGCAAATTCCCCGACTACACGCGCGTGATCCCGAAGGGCTACAAGAACGACTTCACGATCGGCCGCGACGAATTGCTGCGTTCCCTGCAGCGCGCCGCGATCATGACGAGCGATAAATTCAAGGGCGTCCGTTGCATCATCACGCCGGGCAGCATGAAGATCAGCTCGACCAACGCCGACCAGGAAGAAGCGGTTGAAGAACTCGAGATCGACTACGGCGGCGACTCGGTCGACATCGGCTTCAACGTCACCTACCTGCTCGACGTGCTGAATAATTTGAAGTGCGACCAGATCAACATCGCGCTGGGCGATTCCAATTCGTCGGCGCTGATTTCGATTCCGGACAACGCCGACTTCAAGTACGTCGTCATGCCGATGCGGATTTAAAGCACAGCCGGCAGCATCGGGGTCTGGTCCTGCGGACCTGACCCCATCTTGATTCGGAAAATGGGGTCAGGTCCGCAGGACCAGACCCCGCGATACATTCAGTAGTCGATTTTTGAGAAAGCAGTCCATGTCCGAGAACACACCACCAGCAGTCCCCGCGAAAGAGCAAGAGTACGGCGCCGCCCAGATTCAAATCCTGGAAGGTCTGGAAGCGGTGCGCAAACGCCCGGGCATGTACATTGGCGACACCTCGGACGGCACAGGCCTGCACCACCTGGTGTTCGAAGTGCTGGACAACTCGATCGACGAATCGCTGGCCGGCCACTGCACCGAGATCCACGTCACGATCCACTCGGACAACTCGATCTCGATCACCGACAACGGCCGCGGCGTGCCGACCGGCCTGAAGATGGACGACAAACACGATCCGAAGCGCTCGGCCGCTGAAATCGTCATGACCGAGCTGCACGCCGGCGGCAAGTTCGACCAGAACTCGTACAAAGTGTCGGGCGGCCTGCACGGCGTGGGCGTGTCGTGCGTGAACGCGCTGTCCAAGCTGCTCAAGCTGACCATCCGCCGCGACGGCAAAGTGCACCAGATGGAATTCGTGCGCGGCGTTCCGCAGAACCGCGAAATCGAAATGCGCGACGGCGTCGCCGTATCCCCGATCAAGGTGGTCGGCGAGACCGACAAGCGCGGCACCGACGTCCACTTCTGGGCCGACGAAGAGATCTTCAACCACGTCGAATTCCACTACGAGATCCTGGCCAAGCGTATTCGCGAACTGTCGTTCCTGAATAACGGCGTCAACATCAAGCTGACCGACCAGCGCAACGGCAAGGAAGAAATCTTCGCGTTCGAAGGCGGCACCCGCGGCTTCGTCGAATACATCAACAAGGCCAAGACGGTGCTGCACCCGACCGTGTTCCAGGCGACCGGCGAGCGCCAGTCCGACCAGAACACCACCATTTCGGTGGACGTGTCGATGCAGTGGAACGACGCCTACAACGAGCAGGTGCTGTGCTTCACCAACAACATCCCGCAGCGCGACGGTGGCACCCACCTGACCGGCCTGCGCGCGGCGATGACGCGCGTGATCAACAAGTACATCGAAGAGAACGAATTCGCCAAGAAGGCCAAGGTGGAAGTGTCCGGCGACGACATGCGCGAAGGCCTGACCTGCGTGCTGTCGGTGAAAGTGCCGGAGCCGAAATTCAGCTCCCAGACCAAGGACAAGCTGGTGTCGTCGGAAGTGCGCGGCCCGGTCGAAGAGATCGTCGCCAAGACGCTGTCGGACTATCTGGCCGAAAAGCCGAACGACGCCAAGATCATCTGCGGGAAGATCGTCGAAGCCGCGCGTGCGCGCGAGGCCGCCCGCAAGGCGCGCGACCTGACCCGCCGCAAAGGCGTGATGGACGGCCTGGGCCTGTCCGCTAAGCTGGCCGACTGCCAGGAAAAGGATCCCGCGCTGTCCGAACTGTACATCGTCGAGGGTGACTCCGCAGGCGGCTCGGCCAAGCAAGGGCGCGACCGCAAGTTCCAGGCGATCCTGCCGCTGCGCGGTAAAGTGCTGAACGTTGAAAAGGCGCGCTTCGAAAAGATGCTGTCGTCGGAGCAGATCACCACGCTGATCGCCACGCTCGGTACTTCGATTGGTCCGGACGAATTCAACGTCGACAAGCTGCGCTATCACCGCATCATCATCATGACCGATGCGGACGTCGACGGCGCCCACATCCGCACGCTGCTCCTGACGCTGTTCTACCGCCAGATGCCGCAGCTGGTCGAGCGCGGCCACATCTACATCGCGCAGCCGCCGCTGTACAAGGTCAAGGCCGGCCGCGACGAGCGCTATTTGAAGGACGACGTCGAAGAAGCGAGCTACATGATGACGGTGGCGCTGAACACCGCGTCGCTGACGCCGCGCGACGGCGCCGATCCGATCAGCGGCGAAGCGCTGGCCGAACTGGTACGCACCTTCAACCTGTCGAACGCGATCATGATGCGCCTGACGCGCGTGATCGACCGCGCCGCGCTGACCGCCATCATGACCGGCGTGACGCTGCAACTGGACACGCTGGACAACGCGGAGGTGTCGGCCAAGGCGATGGAAGCTGCGATCGACGACCGCGCCGTGAAGGTATCGGTGCGTTCGGACGACCTCAATGAAAAGCACATGCTGCGCATCGAGCGTATGCACCACGGGAACGTGCGTGTGAGCTCGATCGATGCGGACTTCGTCCAGGGCGCCGATTACGCCGTTCTGGCTGCGGGCGCAGCGACCTTCAAGGGCCTGATCGGCGAAGGTGCGTTCATCCGCCGCGGCGAAGGCGACCGCGTGAAGGAATCGGCTGTGGACGACTTCCACCACGCGATGCAGTGGCTGCGCGACGAAGCCGAGCGCACCGTGTCGAAGCAGCGCTACAAAGGGCTGGGCGAGATGAATCCGGAGCAGCTGTGGGAAACCACGATGGATCCGACCGTGCGCCGCCTGCTGAAGGTGCAGATCGAAGACGCGATTGCCGCGGACCAGATCTTCACTACGCTGATGGGTGATGAGGTTGAGCCGCGTCGTAACTTTATTGAGTCGAACGCGCTGCGCGCCGGAAATATCGACGTCTAAGCTGGCCTGGGGTCTGGTCCCGCGGACCTGACCCCGTCTTGTTCGCCGCCGCAGTTAGCACCGAAAGGCCAATCGTTCGATTGGCCTTTTCGTTTTGGGCGATCAGTGGCTCTTGTCAGTGTGATAGCATCGGTTCTCTTCGATGATTCGACCGCCCATTTTCAATCTACTGCATTGTTTCAATGGCTTCCAATCCGATACATTCCGCGCAGATAAATAACGATGAAGTTCTGAAAGAGCTGACTTCTGGCCGGCGCGAAGGGTTTGGAATTTGAGTGCGGCTCTCCTCAGTCCGCGCGACCCTCGGCGATTGAGCACGGCGCTGGTGCTCTCGTTGATAGCGCACTCGCTGCTGTTGAGCATAGTGCTAGGCGGCCAGACGTTCGGCCTTCCTCGCTTCGACTTCCCCTGGAAAGAGCGACGCCTGAGCGCCAATGATTTGCGCATTCTTCTTGCGCCGGTGCCCCCCATTGAGACGGTTTCAGCGCCGGCGCCTGCAGACACTATGCTTCCAGAACCCATGCACGCGCTGCCCACGCCAGTGCAACCGCCTGTGGTCGCGAGCACCCCAACATCCATGTCGCTGCCACCTCCCGCAGCGACGCCGAATGACGCTGCTGCCATCCCGCCGGCCGCTCCTGCTGCTCCCCCGGAGCCAGTCGCGGCCTCGCGAGAACGGCCAGTCGTGGACCTGCCGATCGCACCAGACGCGCCACGGGTCAGGGCGCCCGCAACCTCCGCGCCGAGCAGCACGACTATCCCAAACAGTGAGATAGCCGGTCCTCGCGACGCCGTCGATGCCGCTCAAAAGCATGCCGACCAGGAAGCGCGGACAGCGGAGCAGGCCAGGCTGGAGCGGCAGAGTGCGGAACTGTTGCGAAAAGCAGAGCTGAAGGCGCAGGCTCTGCGTGAAGCATCGCGGCAAGAGCAGCTGCGCCAGGAGGCCGCAATCGCCGAGCAGAAAGCCAGGGACGAAGCGGCACGACTGGAGAAGGATCGTCTGGAGCTTACTCGGCAGGAAGGGCTGCGACGAGAGGCTTTGCAGAAAGAGATGGCAAGGCAAGCGCAAATGGATGCAGCGAAGCAGGCGCAATTGGAATCCGCTAAGCGAGCGCAGCTGGAAGCGACTCGTCAGGCGCAATTGGAAGCTGCAAAACAGGCACAGCTAGAGGCGGCGAAACAAGCACAGTTAGAGATAGCGCGGAACGCCCAGCTGGAAGCGACCCGCCGAGCGCAACTGGAAGCCGCAAAACAGACGCAGCTGGAAGCAACTCGGCAGGCCCAACAGGAAGCCGCGCGACAAGACGCATTAAGGCAAGAGGCTGCACGGCGAGATGCCGCAAAGCAGGAAGCAGCGCGGCAGGAATTCGCCGCCAAGGAACAAGCGCAGCGCGAGCGAGCCGAGCAGGAGGCGCAGCGTGAGGAGCGGCTGCGTGCGATCGGCAGGCAACTAAATGCAGAAGCGGCCCAGCGCGACGCCGCGTCAAATCCCCCGTCACGCTCGCTGCTGCCCGGCATGAGCAGCCTCCGCCGCGGATGGCT
This sequence comes from Massilia sp. R2A-15, assembly GCF_030704305.1. Taxonomy (NCBI): domain Bacteria; kingdom Pseudomonadati; phylum Pseudomonadota; class Betaproteobacteria; order Burkholderiales; family Oxalobacteraceae; genus Massilia; species Massilia sp. R2A-15. The sequence goes on from NZ_CP131935.1 coordinate 4,159,961, forward strand.
CCTCGGACGCGCCGATCCAAACGCCGATCTCGTCCTCTACGCAGAAGCCATGGGCCGGAAGATCCAGACAAACATGACGACGTTCGAGATGGTGCGCGAGGCGGTAAAACAGCCTCACACCCAACCGATCGTGACGGTGGCAATCCGTGCCGATGGCTCCGTCGAGAAGGTGACGTTCGTGGTCTCCAGCGGCGTTGCTGCAATCGACGACGCGATACGAAAAGTGGTGGCCAGCCAGGCGCCCTACGGCGCATTCCCGCCGGTCCTGGCGCGCCAGTACGACGTGATCGAGATTCGCCGCACATGGATATTCGATGTGGCGATCCGCTTGCAGTAAGTCCTGGCGACGTCGCGGGCGCCGACCAAAATGGGGTCAGGTCCGCAGGACCAGACCCCGCGCTGGCGCGCCAGTCTGCGACAATACTAAAATCGACCGCCCGCGATCTGCCCGAGCACTCATCACCCCCAAGAAAGTTCACCATGACATCAGCGAAGCTCCCGCAGCGCGCCACCACCGCCGAAACCTGCCAATGGCTTGGCGAACAAACCGGCACGCAGTGGAACCTCGCGCGCCTGCTCGAACATGGTTTGACGCCCTACGTCTGGGTCGATTACTCGGACGAATATGCCGACCTGTTCGCCGAAGGCATCACCGGTTACTCCGCGCCGGTCGTCTACATCGAAGATACCAAGCGCCTGGCCGCCGGCAGCGACGATGTGCTGATCCGCTTCACGCGCGACTCCGACCGGATCGCCATCAAGCTGAAGGAACCGGGCATGCGCATGCCGCTCGATGCGGTACGTTTCTTCCAGCGCGATATCGAGCAACTGGCCGGCGCCCTGCTCAACCCGCCAGCGCCCGAGACTCCGCCCGCGCCGAAGGAAAGTTTGAAAGGGATTAGCAAGGAGCAAGTGCTGATCGTTTTCGGCGGCATGGCAAAGGTCGACCTGGAAAAAGCATTAGCCGGCGGCATCAGCATTTTCGGCGACGACTGCGCCCGAGTCCGGAAGAATTCCCGCGGCGGGAAAAATACGCACCTGTGGAATCCGGTGACGCTCGCCCTTGGCCTGAATGACGTGTACCGTGTGCCGATGCGGTCCCTGAAGAAAGCCTTCGCCACGCAGCCGCAGTTGATCGAATGGCGCGCCGCCTGGCTCGAGTCGTTGCGCTTGCTGGGCGAATAAGCCGACGCGTCGTACCAGCGGAGGCTGGTACCCATGCTGAGCGGATTATGCAGGTAAAGCAATCTCACTATGGGTACCAGCCTCCGCTGGTACGACAATCCCGCATTTCCCAGCGTGATTGCAATTCGCACGCGACCGTATACGCTGAGACTTGGTTCGAAGCGAAACGGGGGAGGCATCATGTCAGCCATTGTGCGCATTGACGACGAAGTCATCGGCACCGACGATTTCATCCGTACGCTCAAGCTGAGCGGACAGTTCGAGGGACTCATCGAGCAGCTGGTGCGCGACAAGCTGACCGTGCGCGCCGCCAAGAAACAGGGCCTGCAGCTGGCGCCCGACGACGTCCAGGAGCGCGCCGATCAGTTCCGCCGCACGCTGGGTCTGCACCGCGCCGCCGACATGAACCACTACCTCGACACCCTCGGCGTGTCCCTCGACGAATTCGAAACCTTCATCACCGACGGCCTGTACCAGGAAAAGATGATGGCCGAGGTGTGCAGCGAAAAGGCCGTCGAACAATATTTCAAGCTGAACTCGCCGAAGTTCGACAGCGTCGAGGTCAGCCACATCGTGCTTGACACCGACGGCAAGGCCAAGGAGATGATGTCGGCGCTGACCGACGACCCCGACAGTTTCGCCGAGATGGCGCGCGAACATTCGATGGGCGACGCTCGCGAGCGCGGCGGCGTGATCGGCAAGGTGCTGCGCGGCTCGCTCAAGCCGGACATCGAGGCGCGCGTGTTCAACGCCGCCGTCGGCGAGCCGCTCGGCCCCTTTCCCTCGCCCGACAAGTCCTTCTACGAAATCTTCACGGTCAACGCGAAATATCCCGCCACGCTCGACGAGGACACCGCCACCGAAATCCGCCGCCTGCTGCGCGAAGGCTGGCTGGTCGCGCGCGCGCAGGAACACATCATCGAGGCCTTGCCGCCGCGATAGGGCGAACTTCCGTCCAGCGCCAGCGTCGAACAATGTGGAATGAGGGGTCAGACCCTGGTGTTTCTTTTGGGGGGTCTGATCCCGGTTCGCAGTCGCCAACGCAAACCGGGGTCGGACCCCCTAACGGAAAAACCGGGGTCTGCCCGCTCGGCCAGCGTCGAGTCTGCATAACGCAGGAACGTCATGGATCCCTTACCGCAACAGCAATCGGCCGCCGATTTCCTGTCCACCGTTGAAATCCTGTCGCCGTTCACGCGCGCCGAACTCGAGCGCCTGGCCGACGCCGCCGAGTCGCGCTTCTACGCTTTCGGCGACACCGTCTGCCAAACGGGCGAGCCGGGCGGCGGCCTATACGTGATCAAGTCCGGCTCGGTTCGCGTGTTCAGCGACGAGCACGGCAAGGAAGTGAGCATGGGCGTGCGCAAGACCGGCGAGGTGTTCGCCGAGATCGCCATGCTGCGCGACCATCGCCACGAAGTCTCCGTGCGCGCGTCGCTGAAGTCCGAGCTGCTGTTCATCCCGCGCGCCGCGATCGAGCCGGTGCTGATGCACAATCCAGTCGCCCTCGACTTCGTCACCAACTACGTCGCCATCAGTTCCGCCGGCGGCCTGGTGGCGCGCCTGTTCGACCTGCGCGGCAAGGTCAGCAAGGAGGAGCTGGCGGACTTCGTGCGCAGCGTCGGCGTCAAGCGCGTCGGCCCCGGCAAGGAAATCCTCAAGCAGGACTCGCGCGACGACCGCCGCCTGTACGTGGTGCGCCAGGGCCAAGTGCGCCTGGTCTACCACGATGCCGACGACGAATACAACCTGGCCACGCTCGGCGCCGGCGAAATCTTCGGCGAGAAAGCCTGCCTGATGCGCCAGGAACAGATGGTCTCCGTCATCGCCGTCACCGACGTCACGCTGCTGGTCGTGCCCGAAAAAACCGCCCACTTCATCCTCGAGCGCAACGTCAAGCTGCGCGAGGTAATGGAAGACCGCATCCGCGGCGTCGAGCGCGAGCTGCATCGCCAGAAGCGCCTTGCCGAGCGGCGCAAGAAACCGGTCGTGCTCGACCTGCACTCGAAGGCCGAGTCCGGCGAGAAGCTGATCAAGCGCTTCGCTCTGGTCGAACAGGCCGAGGAGATGGACTGCGGCGCCGCCTGCCTGGCGATGCTGTGCCGCCACTACGGCTTGAACATGACGCTGGGAAAACTGCGCGAACTGGCCAACGTCACCACCCAAGGCGCCACCCTCGACAGCCTCGCGCGCGCCGGCGAGACGCTCGGCTTCACCACGCGCGGCGTCCAGTGCACCTACGACGCCCTGCTCGGCTTCGACCTGCCGTTCATCGTGCACTGGGAAGGCTACCACTACATCGTGGTCTACGGCGTGTCGCCGCGCCAGGTGTGGGTGGCCGACCCGGCCGTCGGCTTCAAGAAGATGACGGTGGAGGAATTCGAAAAAGGCTGGAGCGGCACCTGCCTGGTCTTCACGCCCGGCCAGGAGATGGTGCAGCTGACCGCGGCGCGCTCGCCGTGGCTGCGCTTCGTCAGCTACCTGGCGCCCTACAAGACCATCCTGTGGCACCTGTTCCTGGCCACCTTCGTGATCCAGATGCTGGGCATCGTGCCGCCGATGATCATCCAGAACATCCTCGACAGCGTGGTGGTGCACCAGAACGTCAGCCTGCTGCACCTGCTCATCCTGGGCCTGGTCATCTCCACCGTGTTCACCCAGGTCATGTCCACCGTGCGCTCCTACCTGGCCAACTACATGGTGCGCAACCTCGACTTCTCGATGATGTCGCAGTTTTTCAAGCACACCATGTCGCTGCCCTACTCCTTCTTCGCCAAGCGCAAGACCGGCGACATCCTCGCGCGCTTCCAGGAAAACGCGACCATCCGCGCCTTCCTCACGGAGTCCACCGTCACCACCGTGCTGAACGTGATGATGGTGTTCATCTACTTCACTATCCTGTTCCTCTACAACGTCAAGCTGACCCTGCTGCTGATCGCCTTCGTCATCCCGATCATGGCGGTGACCGTGCTGGCCACGCCGCGCACCAAGGACTTCGCGCGCGAGGTGTTCACCGCCTCGACCGACGCCCATTCGTTCCTGATGGAAGCGCTCGGCGGCATCGAGACCATCAAGGGCATGGGCAGCGAGCGGCCCGTGCGCCTGAAGTGGGAGAAAAAATACGTCAAGGCGCTCGAAGTGCAGTACCGCGCGCAGACGTTCAACATCCGGGTCGGTCTCGCCAGCCAGCTGCTCAATTCCGCCACCACCATCGCCATCCTGTGGGTCGGCGCCGACCTGGTGCTGTCGCGCGAACTGTCGATCGGCCAGCTGATCGCCTTCAACGCGCTGATGGGCAGCGTGCTGGCGCCTCTGATGGGCCTGGTGGGCCTGTGGAGCCGCTTCGCCGACGCCACCGTCGCGATGGAGCGCCTGGGCGACGTGCTCGACATCGAGCCCGAGCAGAAGCCGTCCGACCTCGCCTCGCGCGTGGTGCTGCCCGATCTGCAGGGCGAGATCAAGTTCGAGGGCATGTACTTCCGCTACGGCGAAAGCGACACCCCCTACGTGCTGGAAAACATCACCATCGACATCAAGCCAGGCGAGCTGGTCGCCATCGTCGGGCGCAGCGGCTCGGGCAAGACCACGCTGGCCAAATTGCTGGTCGGCTTCTACCCTCCCACCGAAGGGAAGATCATCGTGGACGGCTACGACATGAGCGTGATCGACAAAGACTACTACCGCGCCCAGGTCGGCTACGTCATGCAGAGCAACCTGCTGTTCTCCGGCACCATCGCCGAGAACATCGCCAGCGGCGACGACAGCCCGGACCGGCGCCGCATCGAGGAAGTGGCCAAGATGGCCGACGCCCACGCCTTCATCGCCAAGATGCCGCTCGGCTACGAGCAGATCGTCGGCGAGCGCGGCGTCGGCCTGTCCGGCGGCCAGGTGCAGCGCCTGTGCATCGCCCGCGCGCTGTACCACGATCCGCGCCTGCTGGTGTTCGACGAAGCCACCTCGGCGCTCGACACCCAGTCCGAGAGCAACATCATCGCCAACATGCAGAACATCCTCGAAGGGCGGACCGCCGTGATCATCGCGCACCGGCTCAGCACCATCATGCGGGCCGACAAGATCGTCGTGCTGTACGAAGGCGCCATCGTCGAGCAGGGCAAGCACGAAGAACTGATCGAGCGGCGCGGCATGTATTACGAACTCGTCCAGAAACAATTGAGCGCGGCATGAAACTGTTCAACCAAGGCATCCCGCGCGGCTCCGCGATGTCGTATGCGGCGCTGCTGGAAAAGATCGAGATCCTGCGTTCGACCTTGCGCTGGTCCACGTCGATGGAGCGGCCCGACATCGAAAAGCTGCTGCGCCAGGCCAACGTGCTGCGCGACGAAGTGATGCAACTGTCGCACAAGGAACGCTTCGTGCAGGCGGTCAGCGCCGAGCCTGTGCCGGACCTGGCGGCGGGCGAACGCCGGCAAGCGCTGTTGGGCCGCAGTTTCGTGTTCGAAGGCACCTTCGGCGACAACCCCAAGCTGCTCGACGCGCTCGAAGTCGCGGAGAAGGCGGCTCCGACCGAGCTGCCGGTGCTGATCGACGGCGAGAGCGGCACCGGCAAGGAGCTGATGGCCAAGGTGATCCACGCCAACGGCTCGCGCGCCGACAAGCCCTACATCTCCGTCAACTGCGGCGCGATTCCCGAAAGCCTGCTCGAATCCGAACTGTTCGGCCACAAGAAAGGCGCGTTCACGGGCGCGGCGACCGACCGCAAGGGCAAGTTCGAAAGCGCGCACCACGGCACGATTTTTCTCGACGAAATCGGCGAACTTCCGCTGCCCGGACAGGTCAAGCTGCTGCGGGTGCTGCAGTCGCACGAGATCCAGCGCGTGGGGTCGGACGAAACCACGCTGGTCGATACGCGCATCGTGGCGGCGACCAACAAGAACCTGCGCAAGCTGATCGAGGAAGGACTGTTCCGCGAAGACTTGTTCTATCGCCTCAGCGTGATCCAGCTGACCTTGCCGCCGCTGCGCGAACGCCGCGACGAGATACCGCTCTTGATTTCCTGGTACGCGGACGAATCGGCGGAAGAGCTCAAGCGCCGGCCGGTGAAGATGACGGCCAAGCTGCGCGATTTCCTGCTGAACTATTCATACCCCGGCAACATCCGCGAGCTGCGCAACCTGCTGTACCGGATCTCGTGCCTGGCGGGCGAGACGGCCGACCTGGCGCATCTGCCGGAAGACATCCGGCCCGCGGCGCCGGCTGCGCGCGGCAAGGCGGCGCCGGCGGCGGCGATGTCGATGAGCGACGCGAAGCGGGTGGCCAGCGACGAAGCCGAGCGCGCGTATCTCGAACGTGGTCTGCAGGAAGTGGGCGGCACGGTGGCCGAGCTGGCGCGGCGCTGGGACATGAACCGCTCGCATTTGCAGATCCTGCTGAAAAAGCACGGCCTGCACTCGAAGGATTTCCGCAAAGACGCCTGAGTTGGCGTAAAGACCGTCGTTCCTTCGCAGGCAGGAACCCATGCTGAGCGTGCGGCCAGCGCTAACCAACACGCGTCAGGGGTATGACGGGGGCGCCGAGCACCGCGGGTTCAGACCCAAGTTCAGCAAACTATGATCTGTCGTTCCTGCGCGGGCAGGAACCCATGCTGAGCGCGACGGGCCGAATCAAATGGCGCGTCAGGGGTATGACGGGGCGCCGAGCACCGCGGGGTCAGACCCAAGTTCAGAAAACTATGATCTGTCGTTCCTGCGAAGGCAGGAACCCATGCTGAGCGTGCGGCCAGCGCTAACCAACACGCGTCAGGGGTATGACGGGGGCGCCGAGCACCGCGGGGTCAGACCCAAGTTCAGCAAACGATGATCAGTCGTTCCTGCGCAGGCAGGAACCCATGCTGAGCGTGCGGTAAGTTCCAATAAACATGGGGTCAGGTCCGCAGGACCAGACCCCGACACGCGGCGCTCCTGCATGCTTTTCGCGGCCGCATGCCATCCCGAAACAGCAGTCTCAAAGTGCCGGATTAATCATCGTCTTGTCGCTCGACGCATCATCCGCGCGCACCACCACCACCGAGATGTTATCGCGCCCGCCGTTGGCCAGCGCCTGCGCCACCAACTCGTCCACCGCGCGGCGGCAGTCGCCCGCCGCCAGCATCTCGGCGATCGCCTGATCCTCCACCGGATTGCTCAGCCCGTCGCTGCACAACAAGAACAAATCGCCATCGCGCACCTGCAGCGTGCCGACCTCGTAATCGATCGTATCGGCCGCCCCGAGCGCCCGCGTAATCTGATTCGGCATCGCCGGCGGCGCATCGAGCCCCGGCGGATGCGCCCGGTACTCCTCCGCCTGGCTATGATCGCGCGTCAACTGCCGCAGCCGGCCATTGCGGTACAGATAAATGCGGCTATCGCCCGCCCACACGTACGCCGCTTCGGACCCGCTGGCGAGCAGCACCACCACAGTGCTGCCCATCATCGCCACCTTGCGCAGCACCGCTTCATCGCGCAGCCGGCGGTTCACCGCGCGCAGCTGATCGCCGGCCGCGGCGGCGAACCGGTCGATATCGCCAGGATCGGCAAGCGCCTGCAGCGCCTCGACCACCATGCCGCTGGCGACGTCGCCATACGCGTGCCCGCCCATCCCGTCTGCCACCGCCCACACGCCGCGCTCGCCCATTTCCAGCAGCGCGTCCTCATTGCGGCTGCGCACCAGCCCGATGTCCGTGCGCGCCGCCGACGTCCAGCGCAATTGTGCCTGGGCGGTCATTGCAGCCGATTGTTCACGCTGCCTTCATCGACCGTGACCGCGATGTTCGAATTCGGCCCGGAGTTGTTCACGTTGACCATCTGATACTGATTGATCATCTGGTCCGCGTAGTTATTGGTCTGGTAGAAGTTGATCACTTGCGGCTGCGACCGCAGAGTGGACGGAACCGCCATCCAGCCATAAATCCAGTTCGCCGCCCCGCCCCGCACCTGCGCCAGCGCCTTTCGGTCCAGCTCGCGATTGACGGAAAGGTCTGTGATCGTAATGGTAGCCATGATTGCGTCTCCTCGACACGTCGGAAAAGAGAGGCCTGTGCAGGCCTCCCTAGTTTAGAACATCTTTGGAATGACCGCGTTGTTGAATCCAGTCTGCGCGACCGCCAGGTCAACGTGCGGCCCGCTGAAGCCGGCGCCGATCGTGCCATTGTTATTGAGCACGTTGACGTCGACGTCCTGCACCTGGATGAGAGTCTGGTTCACGTTCAGGTTCATGTTGACGTCGGAACCCCAGGCCATGTGGCCGCCGTGCACCGCCGACATCGCACGCGCGTCGAGGTCTGTGCTGCACGACAGGTCGTTGAGGGAAATGGAGGACATGTCCGTTCTCCCCGCTTAGTACTGCACGATGTTGTTCTGGCCGAACTGCTCGGTCGTGTTGACCGCGCTGACGTCGCTGACGAAGGCCGAGCCGTCGGCGGTGCCGTTGAACACGCTCTGTCCCTGCATCAGGTTCTGGATGCCGTGGATCGACGAGTCGTAGCTTGGCGTGTACGAGATGTTGCCGACCGAGTACACCGGTGCGGCCATGTGACCGCCGCGAACTGCCGACATTGCGGCGCGGTCGAGTTGTTCGGTGCGGGCCAGGTCTTTGATGGTCAGTGCTTTCATGATGATTCTCCTAGAGTAGTGGTTGGTTGGTTGAGGCATTTCGATGCGCTCGATCTCTATATAGCGAAAGCCGTGCCAGCACCCCGACCAAGGCGTAAGTCATTGAATTCATTAGTTTTTGCGAGTTCCTTAACTGACCAGGAAGATGGTTCTGACCAAACAGTTCGCGGCGTCTCGTTCGGCGCCGCCCAACATCTCGGGGTAGGTTCGCCGGGGCGACGGGAAGACCGCGTCCCCATTTTTGAACGGACGAAAAAAAACCGCCCGGCGCAAACCAGGCGGCTTCTCGTGACAAACACAAACTACTTCTTCGGCTCTGCCTGCGGAAACGTCGGCGCCCTGCGCGCCAGGTCGACGATCCTCACTCCGCGCGCCGGCTCGCGCCTCACGGCGCCACCCGCCGAGCGCATCCTCGACCCGCCCGCAATCGCCAGCATCGCGCGCCGGTCCAGTTCGACGTTCTCCGCCAAATCCTTGATAACGATAATTCCCATGATCCCTCCTTCGCAACCGTGATGAAAATGGCCCAGCCCAGCCATCTGCAAATGGCTGGGCTGGACCGGCTGAGGACTTCGGTCAGTTGACATGGTAGCCCTCCTTTCGTTGGAAAGCAGCGCGCACGCCAGACATCAGGCGGGTGCGCCTCCGTGGCTGGCCTGCCAGGTATCGGCGGCCGCGTTCATGTCCGCCCCGCCGAAGTTGGCGCCGATGACGGCATTGTTGTTAAGGACGTTGACGCCAACCTGCTGGAACTGCAGGAACTGCTGGTTGAGCGAAACATTCACGTTCACGTCCGGCACGATGCCGCTGCCGCCGCGCACGGATGACATCGCGGCGTTGTCCAATACCGAGCGGTGCGACAGGTCTTGAATCTGAATCGATGACATAAGGTTCTCCTTGCGTGTTGATGGTCGATGGAGGCCAGCGGTCGCGGCCTCCATCGCTGCGGATCAGTGCGAGCCGCCGGAGATGATGTTGTTCTGGCCGAACTGGGTCGTGGTGTTGTGCGCGTCCACGTTGTCCACGAAGGCCGAACCGTCCACAGTGCTGTTGAATACGCTCTGGAACTGGGTCATGTTCTGCGTCGCGACGATCGACGAATCGTACGAAGGGGCGTAGTTCACGTTGCCGACGTCGTACGACGGCCAGCCCAGCGTGCCGCCGCGTACGGATGCCATTGCGGTGCGATCGAGTTCTTCGGTGCGGGCCAGATCTTTGATGGTCAGTGCTTTCATGATGATTCTCCTGATAGATAAAGGTTGGATTGGTTGAGGCATTTCGTTGCGCTCAATGTCTATATAGCGAAAGGCGTGCCAGCCAATGCCGTGCGACCTAAGTCGTTGAATCTTATGCGTTTTGCGAGTTCGCTATGGCACGCACCAGGTGGGTTCACACAACCAGTTCGGAGAGACGTGTTCGGCGCCTCCCAACACTCATGCGTCGCGGCCCAAGATGGGGTCAGGTCCGCCGGAGCGACGGGGACGCCGAGTCCCCGGGTTTGCCGGCGGCAGATGAACTTGCAGCCGTCGGGCCTCGTCCACATTGATGACGAAAATGGTCCAGCCCAGCCATCTGCAAATGGCTGGGCTGGACCGCTTCGGAATGGAATGGCGGGGCCGCTCAGGCTGGCGCGCCTCCGTGGCTGGCCTGCCAGGTATCGGCGGCCGCGTTCATGTCCGCCCCGCCGAAGTTGGCGCCGATGACGGCATTGTTGTTGAGGACGTTCACGCCAACCTGCTGGAACTGCAGGAACTGCTGGTTGAGCGAAACATTGACGTTCACGTCCGGCACGATGCTGCTGCCGCCGCGAACGGATGACATCGCGGCGTTGTCCAACATCGTGCGGTGCGACAGGTCTTGAATCTGAATCGATGACATAAGGTTCTCCTTGCGTGTCGAAGGGTCGATGGAGGCCAGCGGTCGCGGCCTCCATCGCTGCGGATCAGTTCGAGCCGGAGATGATGTTGTTCTGGCCGAACTGGGTCGTGGTGTTGTGCGCGTCCACGTTGTCCACGAAGGCCGAACCGTCCGCAGTGCCGTTGAACACGCTCTGGAACTGGGTCATGTTCTGCGTCGCGACGATCGACGAGTCGTAGTGCGGCGCGTAGTTCACGTTGCCGACGTCGTACATGGGCCAGCCCATGCCGCCGCGCACGGCAGCCATTGCGTTGCGATCGAGTTCTTCGGTGCGGGCCAGGTCTTTGATGGACAAGGTTTTCATGGTGATTCTCCTAAATGAAAGTAAATGAGTGATGGATGCGATTAGTGGCTGGACACGATGTTGTTCTGGCCGAACTGGTCGTTGGTGTTGGTGGCCGAGACATTGTCGACGAATGCCGAACCGTCGACCGTCGAGTTGAACGCTTGCTGCCCCTGGAACAGGTTCTGCACGCCGACGATCGACGAATCGTACGAAGGCGCATACGAGATGTCGCCGACTTTGTAGGTGGGCATCTGCATGTGGCCGCCGCGCACGACGGACATTGCGCCGCGGTCGAGTTCTTCGGTACGGGCCAGGTCTTTGATGGTCAGAGCTTTCATGGTGTTTCTCCTTGATGATCGGTTGGTTTGGAAAGTGAGGCATTTCGTTTGCGCTCGATGGACATATAGCGAGATGCGTGCCAGGTCCCGCACGGGGCGCGCAGCATCGCATAAGCCATTGAATTTAAAGCGAAGTATCGGACCGGCATTGCAAGAAGAAACAGCACGCGGGAACCATCGGTGGTGGGCCGTATCCAACAGTTTTAAGGGGTGTGTTTGCGGCGTGCCGACATGCAGCCGCGCATGATGCGCCCGGCTTGATGATCGTATATTTAGTGCTACGCTCAAACCGTAGGGAGGGGTCTGGTCCTGCGGACCTGACCCCATTTTGGATGTTGTGGCGGCGGCGGAAATTAACCCGAACCCGATGGACAACCTTGCTCAAGCAATCCAGCAACTGCAAAGCGGCGCGCTGGAACGCTCGGATTTTTTCATCCAGCTGGACCGGGCGCTCGCCTCGGCCCCGGGCAACGCCGTGCGCATGCTCGAGGCGCTGAGCGAGCAGCACGCCCGCTCGCCGCTGGCGCCCGAGCTGTACGCCGAAGTACAGCAGCACATCGAACGCTCGCTCAAGGCGCGCAAGAACGCCGGCGCCGACGACACCTTCGTCCAGACCAGGCCTGGCGCCTTCGTCCCCGCCGCCCCGCCCGTCACCACGCCGCCGCGCGACGAACTGGACGATCAGGAAGCCGAGCCCGAACGCATGAAGGCGGTAGGCGACACCCTCAACGGCCGCTTCGTGCTGGAGGAATGCGTCGGCTTCGGCGGCATGGGCACGGTCTACAAGGCGCTTGACCTGCGCAAGCTCGAAGCGGCCGACCGAAAGCCCTACATCGCCATCAAGGTGCTCAACGTCCAGTTCCGCGGCCACCCGAAGTCGCTGATCGCGCTGCAGCGCGAAGCGCGCAAGGCGCAGGCGCTGGCGCACCCGAACATCGTCTCGGTCTACGACTTCGACCGCGACGGCCAGACCGTCTACCTGACGATGGAATACCTGTCTGGCAAGTCGCTCAGCCAAATGCTGCGCGCGCCCGGCTTCACCGGCATGCCCTACGCCGACGCGCTGAAAATCGTCGAAGGCATGGGCAAGGCCCTCGCGTATGCGCACGAACGCGGCTTCGTCCACTGCGACTTCAAGCCGGGCAACGTCATCCTCACCGATTCCGGCGTGGTCAAGGTCATCGACTTCGGCATCGCCCGCGTGTTCCAGAAAGCGGAAGAAGAAGTCGACGTCACCGTGTTCGATCCCGGCAGCCTGGGCGCGCTGACCCCGGCCTACGCCAGCCCGGAAATGCTCGAACACCTCGAACCCGATCCGCGCGACGACATTTATGCACTTTCTTGCATAACCTACGAATTGCTGACCGGCAGCCACCCGTTCAACCGCCTTTCGGCGCTGCAGGCGCGCGCCGCCGGCATCAAGCCGCAGCAGCCTCCCGGCCTGAGCCGTGCCAGATGGCGCGCGCTGAAGGACGGCCTGTCGCTCGAGCGCGCCACCCGCACCCCGACGGTGAACCGCTTGCTGAGCCAGCTGAGCGAGCCGGACCACGGCCCGCGCAACAAGATGCTGGCGATGGTGGGCGGCGGCATCGCGGCGCTCCTGATCGCCGGCGTCGCCGTCTGGCGCTTCGGACTGCCCGGCAAGAGCGTCGCGCCGCCGCCCGCGGTCGCCACGCAACAGGCGCCAGTTCCGGCCCCGGTCGCACCGCCCGCTGCGGCGCCCATGCCCGACCCGGCCGCCATCGCCGCCGCGCTCGCCGCCGTCCCCTGCTCGGCGCTGCTGGCGACGGCAACCGGGCGCACGCTGCGCGTCCAGGGCTATCTGGCGAAGGCTTACGGCAACGCGCGCCTGAGCGAGACGCTGGGCGCGGTGACTGGCGTGTCCGCGGTCGAGCTGGACGTGCAGCCGGTGGCCGACAACAACTGCGCTGTGATCAGCGCCCTCGGCCCGTACTGGAGCGCGCACCGGCGCGCCGGCGGCGGCGCCAAGATCGTCCTCAGCACGCCAGGCGCCGCGGCCGGCAACGTGCTGACCGACGGCGATTCGCTGATGGTCGACATCACCACCGCCGGCGCCGACTCGTTCGCCACGGTGGACTACTTCGAGGCCGACGGCAGCGTCGTGCACCTGCTGCCGAATCTGCGCGCGCGCGACAACCGGGCGCCGCCGCGCTACACCGCCACCATCGGCAGCCTCGGCAACTGGATGATCGCCAAGCCGTTCGGCAGCGAGATTGTGGCGCTGGTCACCACGCCGGTGCCGCTGTTCGATGCGCTACGTCCCGAAACCGAATCGGCCGCCGATTATTTGCGCGCGCTGGAAGATCGTCTGAAGCAGGCCAGCGCCAGCGCGGGCGGCAATGCCATCGCCGTCGATTTCGTCCAGATCAGCACGCGGGCGCGCAAGCGCTGACGGGGGTAAAGGGTCTGACCCCGCGGGTCAGACCCTGGTTTGGCTGCGGGCTCCCGGAAGGTACTGCTGCGACTTGCGCCGCGCGCGTTTTCTCCGTCGCTCCTGCGCAGGCAGGAGCCCATACTGCGTCTGCGCAACCTCAGCATGGGTTCCTGCCTGCGCAGGAATGACGAGCTGGGGGCCGCGGACTCAGCATGGGTTCCTGCCCGCGATGTATCGCGCAGATACCGCAGAGGCAAGACTACTTCATGCCACGCGCCACCCTGAACCCATTCTGCGTATGCCGCACACTCGCGTCATACTTGAACCGCGACGTCGACAGCATGTAACTGGCTCCTTCGCGCCACGATCCTCCCCGAATCACCCGCACGCTGCAATTGGCCGAATCCCAAGCCCTCCCATCCGCCGGCGCATCCTTGAACGTGTTGTGCCAGCAGTCCGCCACCCACTCCCACACGCTGCCGTTCATGTCATACAGCCCCCACGGATTGGGCGCGAAGCTGCCCGCCTTGGCCGGCGCATCGGCCTGCCACGGCGGCCCGCAGTCCTTGCAATTGGCCTTGCCGACGGCCATCTGCTCGCCCCACCAGTAGCGCGTGCTGGTCCCGCCGCGCGCCGCATACTCCCACTCCGCCTCGGTCGGCAGCCGATACGCCTTGCCCGTCGTGGTCGCCAGCCATTTGACATACACCTGCGCGTCATCCCAGCTGACATCGCGCAGCGGCGCCGCCGCCACGCTGTTCGACGCCTGCGCCAGCTGCGGACACGCATTGGCCGCCGCGCACGCATTCCACTGCGCCACGGTCACCTCGTACTTGCCGATCGCGAACGGCGCCGCGATGGTGACGGAGTGCGCCGGCTTCTCGCTCGGATCGCTGCTGTTGCTGCCCATCGTAAATGAGCCCGCGGGCACCGCCACCAGCACCGGGCAGGTCGGACAATCGGTGATCTCCGAACCCGCCTTCGCAGGCGGCGAGGAAGCAGGTGCGGGCGCCGCAACAACGGGCGGCGGCTTCACCGCGGTGACTGGCGGCTTGACCGCGGAGGCCGGAGGCTTCACCACCGCAACAGCCGGCTTGCTCGGCGCCGGCGTGGGCGCCGCAGTGGCAGGCGCTGGCGTCGCCGCCTTCAGCCGGTCGATGCGCGCCTTCGCCAGCGCAACGAAACGCCCCTTCGGATACTGCTTCAGGTATGCCTCGTAGTCGCCGACATGGTTGCTGTCCTTGATCGACTCCCAGAACGTGATCTCGAACTGCTCGGCGCTGTTCTTCGGCACCACGCCGGCCAGTAGGATGGGCGGATCCACGTCGCGGGCGACGCCGGTGGACGGCATGACAAGGCCCAGCAAAACGCTTGCGATGAGAAGAAGATGTGCCACGAGCCGCTCCCGGTAATCGCTGCGCGCAAGACGAATCGGCCTTGCGGATTTACTTCGACTGTGCCAGATTTAGCCATGCGGAGTCGCACGATGTCGTGAACATTTTGTCCAGCAATTGTTCTTGCCCGCGTCGCGGGGAAAGGTGCCGATCATGCGCAACACATTGCTTTCCGCCGCACTGCTGGCGATGCTCTTGCAGCTGCCCGCCGCCCAGTCGGCGCGCACGGCGGCGCCCGAAAACGCCCAGGTCTACTTTATCTGGCCGTCCGACGGCACGGTCATCCCGAACGGCAAATTCTGGGTGCGCATGGGCCTGCGCAACATGGGCGTGGCGCCAAAAGGCAGCGACGTCGCCAAGACCGGGCACCACCATTTGATCATCGACTCCGAGCTGCCGGCGATGGACGAGCCGATCCCCAACGACCGCAACCACCTGCACTTCGGCGCTGGCGAGACCGAGGCGCGGGTCGAACTGCCGCCCGGCAAGCACACCCTGCAGCTGCTGCTCGGCGACGCCAATCACGTGCCGCACGATCCCCCGGTGCAATCGAAAAAAATAACCGTCATCGTGAAGTGAATTGACAGCGCGATCCGTGGTCTAACGAAGATGGGTTGTTAGCCTGTAGACCGTCGTACCCGCGCAGGCGGGTACCCATGCTGAGCGCGCCGACGAAGTAAAGCTCGCTCAGCATGGGTACCTGCCTTCGCAGGTACGACACCTTAACTGACGGTATTCGGGACGGGTCCCCGGGGGCCTGATCGCCAATCGTATCCCGGGGTCTGGTCCCGCGGAGCGACGGGGATGCCGAGTCCCCATTTTGGATGGAGCCATGCCATGCGCAAATCCCTCGCCGCCGCAGCTGTGCTTGCCTGTCTGTGGAGCGCCGCGCCCATCGCCGCCAACTCCCCGGCGCCGGCCAACGCCTACTGCTACATCGGCTGGCCCAACGACGGCCAGGTGATCGCCGCGGGCAAGCCCTTCCGCGTCTGGTTCGGCCTGCGCTACATGGGCGTGGCGCCAAAAGGCGTCGCGTTCAAGAACACCGGCCACCACCACCTGCTGATCGACACCGACCTGCCGCCGCTGGACCAGCCCATCCCCAACGACCGCAACCACCTGCACTTCGGCGCGGGCGAAACGGAAACCACCATCGAACTCGCGCCGGGCAAGCACACCCTGCAACTGCTGATGGGCGACGAAAACCACATCCCCCACAATCCGCCCGTCAAGTCGAAGAAAATCACCATCACCGTCAGATGACATGGAAACATCGCCTTCCTTCCCCGCACCGGGCGGCGCCGTCTCCGCCTACCTCGAGCTGACTGGCGCCGGCAGCGCCAAGCCCGCGGTGCTGCCGCTGCACGACGAAGCGGTGATCGGGCGCGACCCGCAGGACGCGCTCGCCTCCGACAAGTTCATCTGCGTGCCCGAGCACACCATCAGCCGCCGCCACGCCCGCATCCGCCGCCGCGGCGCCAACTACTTCATCGAAGACCTGCACTCGCGCAACGGCACCTTCGTGCTCGGCCAGCGCCTCGCGCCCGGCGCCTGGCACCCGCTGCACGACGGCGACGAACTGTCGCTGTCCTCGGCGCAAATGGTGTTCCACTCGCTGGTCATCCCGCCGCGCGAAAGCATGCCCACCATCATCACCAAGGCCGTGGACGCCACCCAGTACGCCCAGCCGACCATGCGGCCGGCCGCCGCGCCCAGCGACCTCGAAAAATCCGTCAAGCGCCTGCACGCAATGGCCCAGGTCAGCATCGCGCTCGGCGCCGTGACCGACCGCGCCACGCTCACCGAGCGCATCATGAATTTTATTTTCGACCTGTTCCCGCTGGCCGAGCGCGCCTTCATCCTGCTCAGGGTCAACGAGCGCGACGCCCCGGTGCCGGTGGCCGCGCGCCGCCGCGACGGCGCCATCCAGGACCCGGCCACCGTGCGCATCTCGCACACCATCGTCGACGAAGTGCTGCACAGGAAGCACGCCATCCTCTCCACCGACACGCTGTCCAACCGCCACTTCTCGGCGCAGGAATCGATCGTCGCGCAAGCCATCCTCAGCGTCATGTGCGTGCCCCTGATCATCGGCGACGAAGTGATCGGCCTGATCCAGGTTGACACCTCCTCCGACCCCTTCGCGTTCACCGAGGCCGACCTTGAAATCCTGAGCGGCGTGTGCGCCGAGACCGCCGTCGCCCTGAAAAACTTCCAGCTCTACGCCGACATCAAGGGCCTGCTGGACGGCTTCGTCAGCGCCTCGGTGCAGGCGATCGAAGAACGCGACCCCGTCACGGCCGGCCACTCCTTCCGCGTCGCCGAATATTCCGACCGGCTGGCCGAGGCCATCGGCCGCGCCGACGACCCCGACCTGCGCCGCATCGCCTTCACCAGGGAACAGCTGCGCGAAATCCACTACGCCGCGCTGCTGCACGACTTTGGCAAGGTCGGCGTGCGCGAGCACGTCCTGCGCAAGGAAAAGAAACTGCACCACGCCGACATGCGCCTGCTGGAGCAGCGCTTCCGCTACGCCCGCTCCTGCATCGAGCGCCAGGCCTACCGCGAGCTGGCCGAAACGCACCTGCGTGAACGCCTCGATGACGCCGAATTCCGCCGCCGCAAGGAAAACATCGACGCCGAGCTGCGCATCGAAAGCGCCCGCCTCGACGCCTTCCTCGAATCGATCCGGCAGGCCAACGAGCCCGCCATCTCCGAGGGCGGCAAGCGCTTCGAGCTCGACCCGATCCGCCGCTACGCCTGCCGCCATCCGGAAGGCGACGTGTTCCACCTGCTCGACGACGACGAACTGGCCGCGCTCAACATCGCGCGCGGCTGCCTGACGCCCGACGAACGGCGCCAGATCGAAGCCCACGTGGTCGATTCCTACTCCTTCCTCATTTTGATCCCGTGGACGCGCGAACTGGCCGGCGTGCCCGCGATCGCCCACGGCCACCACGAAAAGCTCGACGGCTCCGGCTACCCGATGGGCCTGAAGGGCGGGCAGATCAGCATCCAGACCCGCATCCTCACCATCAGCGACATCTACGACGCCCTCACCGCGCGCGACCGCCCCTACAAGCAGGCGGTGCCGGCCGAAGCGGCGCTTGCGCTGATGGACGCCGAATGCGCCGCCGGCCACCTCGACCCGCGCCTATTCAAGGTGTTCGTCGAATCACGCGGATGGGCCACATCATGCGCCGCCTGAACCATCTCTTCGCCCTGCTCGCCGCCATGCTGCTGTGGGGCTGCGCCGACGTCAGCCAGAAGCCCTACCAGCAGCCGTCGGTGCCGGAAAAAGCCGGCTGGTCGCAAACTTCCGGCCGCCCCGCCTCCCCCGGCGACACCATCCAGATCGACTGGTGGAAGCAGTTCAAGGACCCCTACCTGGACGGCCTGGTCGACAAGGCCGTCAACGGCAACTTCGACCTCAAGGTGCTGGCCGCGCGCATCGGCGTGGCGGGCGCCGAGATCGGCGAAGCGCGCGCCGGCGCCCTTCCCACGCTCGACGCCGGCGCCGGCGCCAGCTTCGAAAAAAGCACCGGCCAGAACTTCCGCAAGCAATTCAATCTCGGCACCCAGGTCAACTGGGACATCGACATCTGGGGCAAGGTCGAAAAAGGCGTGAAAGCCCAGACCGCCGAATACAAGGCGACCGAAGCCGAGTGGCGCGCCGGCTACCTCAAGCTCGCGGCCGACGTCGCCACCACCTACTTCCAGATCCTGCAATTCGACGAACAGATCGACCAGCAGCAAAAATCGCTCGCCAAGAGCCAGCAGATCCTCGCCACCTACCAGGCGATGCAGCAAAACGGCCTGGTGCCGCAGACGCGCGTGCTGCAGCAGGGCGCGGAGGTCAACGGCCTGACCAACGCCCTGATCGAACTGCGCCGCCTGCGCGCCATCGCCGGCAACGCGCTCTCCACCCTGGTCGCCGTGCCGGCCGGCGACTTCACGGTACCCAAGGGCAACCTGCAGCAGCGCGTGCAACTGCCGACCGTGCCCGAAGGCCTGCCGTCCCAGCTGCTCAAGCGTCGGCCCGACGTCGTCGCCGCGGAATTTCGCGTGCTGGTCGCCTACGAGCTGGTCGGCCAGGCCAAGCTGGCGCAACTGCCCTCGATCGGCCTGACCGGGCGCGGCGGCACCGCCAGCTTCGCGCTGAGCAGCCTGCTCAAGTCCTTCACCTTCGGCCTGCTCCCCAGCATCAACTTCCCGATCTTCGACCCCAGCGTCAAGGCGAAAATCAAGACCAGCGAAGCGCGCACCCAGGTCGCCGAGCAGCAATACCGCGCCACCGTCATGGCCGCCTTCGAAGAAGTGGAGAACGCGCTGGTCAACCTCGACGCGCACCGCAAGCAGCGCGAGCAGCTGCAGCAGCAGACCGACCAGCTGCGCACCGTGGCCGTGCAGATCGACGCCCAACTCAAGGAAGGGCTGGTGTCTCAGCTGGAAGTATTCGAAACCGAGCGCTCGCTGCTGTCGGCCGAACTGGCGCTGCTGGCCAACCACCAGCAGATCCTGTCCGACACGGTGACTTTGTACAAGGCGCTGGGCGGCGGCTGGGCGCCGGTGGATGTGCGGCATGCGTCCCGCGAATGAACCGGACGGCGGGCACGCCGTGGCCGAAGCGCGCGCACCGGCGGGCCAGCAGCGCATGATCGTGCTGCAGCCGCTCAACCCGCCGGGACTGGCCGACATCCGCATCGACGGCAGCCTGTTCGCGGTCGGCCGCACCGAAGCGCCGTTCGCCTCCTACCCGGCCGACGTCGTGGCCGACCTGTCGCGCCGCCACGCCCGCATCTTCTGCGAAGGCGGCGCCGTCTACCTGGCCGACCTCGACAGCAAGAACGGCACCACGGTCAACGGCGCCGCGCTGAAGCAGACCATCACCCGGCTGGGCAACGGCGACGAAATCGGTTTCGGCCGCGCCCTGTCGTACCGGCTCAAGCTGGTGGAAGGCGGGCCGGCGCCGCCGCCCACGGCCACCCTGGCCAGCCTGACGCTCACGCCCGAATCGCCGGACTCTGGCCTGCAGCCGATCGTCGTCACCGAATTCCCCTTCCTGATCAGCAAGGCCGACGACACCTTCGCGCGCTACCAGGCCAGCGCGCCGGCGCAAGTGAACTACCTGTCGCGCCGCCACGCCCACATCTTTCTCAAGCACGGCCGGCCCTTCATCGAAGACCTCGGCAGCACCAACGGCACCTTCGTGGACGGCACGCGGCTCGAAGAGCACGCTGTCGCGCTAACGGAGGGCAGCACCGTCGGCTTCGGCGGCCACCACTTCGTCTACCGGCTCAGCGCGCAATGGGACGACCCGACCGTCGATCCCACCGTCACCCGCTTCGGGGCCGCGGCCGCCGCGCCCGCCATCGACACCGACAAGACCACCTTCGTGGCGGCGGCCGACTCCTTCCTCGACATCTTCTGCGTCGACCCGCCGCACGAGGAGCCGCGCGCCGAAGCGGCCGAAGTGCCCGCCGCCGAAGCCGCCCGTGCCCGGCCGCAAGGCAGGACCGCCGCCTTCATCGCCGAACTGAGGGCGGCCATCGGCGGCGAGGACGTGAGCAAGAAGCCCGCCATTCGTCTAGGCCTGATGGCGCTGGCCGCCCTGGTCGTGGTCACGCTGGCGCTGTACCTGGCCGGCGCGCCGGAGCGCGACGCGCAGGATCTGCTCGCCAGCGGCAACTACGCCAAGGCGGCAGCCGTCGCCACCGACGGCCTGGCGCGCGATCCGGACAACCTCACGTTGCGCAACCTCGCCACCCAGGCTCAGCTCAAGGCTAACGTCCCGCGCTGGTCCGCGCTGCTCAAGGCGCGCCAGTTCACCGCCGCCACATCCGTGGTCGCAACGATGCGGCAAAACGCGCGGCAGAATCCCGAGCTGATGCCGCTGGTGGACGAACTTGCCTGGATCGGCGACATCGAAAAATTCGTCGCCGCACGCGGCGGCGCCGAGGCCGCATCCAGCAGCCCAGCCGACGCCGCCAGGATCAAACAGATCCTCAAGCAATGGGAAGACGAGACCGAACTGCACCAGCGCGCCTTCTCCACAATCAGCTCGTACGTGCCCGAGTTTCGCGACACCTACGCGGTTGCGCTAAGCCACGTGCGCAAACTTGCCCTGTCGGGCGGAGGACCGGCCCATGAGCAGCAATCCCCTTAAGCCCCTGACCGAAGCGCTGGAGGACCACAGCGCCGAAGGCATCTCGATTCTGACCGCCGAACCGTGGCGCTTCACGCGCGCGGTGGTCTACACCATGGTCGGGCTGGTGCTGGCCGGGCTGGCCTGGTCCTTCTTCGGCCACGCCGACGTGATGGTCACGGCGCCCGGCACGCTGGTGCCCGCATCCGAGGTGCGGCGGCTGTATGCGCCGATCGACGGCGAGCTGTCCAGCATCTACATCGCCGAAGGTCAGCCCGTGCTCAAGGGCGACGTGGTGGCGCGGATCTACGCGCGCGGCGCGATCGAAGCGGCCAAGAACGCCCTCGAAGCGCGGCTCAAGCTGGAAGACGCCGAACGCGAATGGAAAGAATTCCCCGAAAAGAAAGCGCTGATGGAGCGCCGCGCCGCCGCGCTCAAGGAAGCGACCGCCGTCGAAGAAAAGCAGCACGAACGGCGCCTGGCCGAAGGCACCAGCAAGGTCACCGCGGGCCAGCAAGCGCAAGTCCAGGAAGCGCGCACCAACATGGACGACGCCAGGCGCGCGCGCGATGCCGCCAAGGACGAGGCCGACAAATACACGCGCCTGTTCGCCATGGCCGGCGGCGGCGGCGTGTCGCAGTTGCAGGTCGAACAAAAGAAAAACGCCCTGCTGGCCGCGGAGAACGCCATGCGCGTCGCGCAGGCCCGCTTCAGCGAACTGAACGCGCGGCAAAGCCTCGAGTTCACCCAAGCCAAGTCGCAGCTCGAGACCAGCGGGCAGGAACTGACCAAGCTGCGACTGCAATCCGAATCGGCGGACCGCGAGGTGGCCAACGCCGAGGACAAGCTCAAGCTGCAAGTGCAGACGGCGCGGCTGGTGGCGGATGCTGCGGCGCGCATCAAGTTCGAAAACATCGACAAGGACAACTTCCTGCTGATCGTCGCGCCGGTGGACGGCGTGATCACGGACGTGACGTCGACGCAGCCCGGCGACAAGATCCAGGCCAACTCGCCGCTGGGCGGCATCGCGCCGAAGGATGCGAAGCCGATCCTGAAGATCGAGATCGCCGAGAACGACCGCGGCTTCCTGCGCGAGGGACTGCCGGTGCAGATCAAGTTCAACGCGTTTCCGTACCAGCGTTACGGGCTGATCAAGGGCACGCTGCAATTCATCTCGCCGGCGACCAAGGTGTCGGCGGTGACCAAACAGCCCGTGTACGAGGGTCGAATCGCGCTAGAAGCGGATCACTATCGCGTTGGCAATACTTCATACCCGCTGCGATATGGGATGGCGGCGGTGGCAGAGATCGTGGTACGCGAACGGAGGATGATTGATCTGGCCTTGGACCCGTTCAGGCAAATCGGCGGTTGAGTCACCGATCCGGGCTCAGGTCCGCCGGACCTGACCCCGGCTTTGTCCCCGCAGCCGGCCGCACCTTGTCGTCTCTTTGCTAACCCATCCTCAATACGCTGAATTGGCTAAATGCCGCCGCGGGCAGCGGGATATAGAGTTTCCAAGTGATATTCATGGGCCGCTCGCCGTGGGTGTTCTGAAAAATCGTTGGTCCGCAAGCTAGGTATGGGCTCTCCGAATCAGGGCGAACAAACAGCTGGTACGACCAACCGTTAGCTTTCTCACCCACACTCTCGAGATACTGGCGCCCGATCGGCGTAGTCGGCGCCGCACTATTTTGGGACTGCCAATGGAACAAATCGTGGCTGATCGCATAATCGTGATACGCCACCGATTCGTGGAAGCCGCTACGCTTGTCCAGCGTTACAAACATCAGCTCGAGCTTACGGTCCTTGAGTCGCAACACGCCGGTATTGAAGAGCGGCCGGGCGGAGGCGGTGAGAAATCCCACCGCCGTGAGGATTTCATTGAGGCGATAATGCCCGTGAAGACAGAGCGGTGCGAACTCAAGGCCCGGAATGGGCGCCGAATGGGGTAATGCATTCGCATTTAAAACTTTCGCCAACTCTGCTAACTCATGCGCGCTGTTCGGATTGGCTAGCAAGCGCTGCGCGAAGGCCGCTCCGCTTCCAACCCGACTTGCGGTCCCGTCCACCTGATACGCTAACATTTGCAAGCGCAAGGCTTGTTCGCCATCCAGCGCCAGCTCATCAGGCGCCTCCTCCACAATCCGCGACATCAAGGCAATTTGAGATGGATCGCTGCTGTGCAACAACGCCGCGAATCGCCGACCAAAATATTCCTCTTCTGCTCCGACATCTTGGACCGCCAATCCGGCGGCGCGACGCAAAGCAGCCCATCCGCTATTTCCCTTGCCACGGTAGATGTCGCCAATACTCAGCGCTTGATCGTGTAGGAACTCAGCGAGGCTGACATTTTGGTGCCCTCTCAAGCTCACGTATGCCTGAAGCTCACGTGTGAGACGCGCCCAATTTTGATTGATGAGTGTGCGAAGATTGTGGAGAATTTGCTCGCGGCTTTGCCTCTGCAACTGAATATGACAACCAGGCGGCAGTTGATTGAAGCCGTTCTCCACGCCGTCGATCAGCTGGCGACGATTCAAGCCCGTCATCTGCCCAAGCAGATGGTCAAAGCGAAACTCGCTCGAATACTGGCCAACGAAGTCGAGAATCAAGCAGCTTTCCTTGCCAGGAGACAGGCGCAAGCCACGCCCAATTTGCTGTTGGAACAAAACCGGACTCTGGGTTGGCCGCAACAGAAGCAGCGTATCGACAGTGGGGATATCGACGCCCTCATTGAACAAGTCGACCGTAACTAGCACGCAGACCTTTCCGGCCGCGAGCGCGACGGGCGCGTACTCCCGTTCGGATGTTGACGATTGACCAGTAACACACAGCGCTGGTATGCCCGCGGCGTTGAATTTCTTTGTCATGAATTCTGCGTGTCTAACACTCACGCAAAACGCAATGGCCCTACCCTTTCGAGGATCAGCGCAGAGACGAGCCCACTCGTTGATGATGAGGCGCGCACGAATTTCATTTCCGGTGAGGACATTGTCGAGCATTGCTGCCTCACCCGGCTGTCTCCATGGGATATCGCGCAGATTCGTCGGGTCATCGCATGCGAAGTATTCAAACGGCGCAAGCAGTTGCAAGTCGAGTGCGTGCCAGAGGCGAAGCTCAACTGCGGGACTTCCGTCGGGACGGGGATCGAAATACACGGAAATCGGCCTGCCATCACTTCGCTCCGGCGTCGCGGTCAGTCCGATCAGGATCGTTGGCTTGATGCGCGTTGCAATGGCGTCAAAGCTGTTAGCAGCCATCCGGTGGCATTCATCAAAGACCACCGCGTGCCAGTAGTCTGCTCCATAACGATGGAGTAACTCCTTACGGTGGACGCTCTCGATGGTGGCGAAAAGATGGTCGGGACTACCCAGCGCGTGGTCGCCGCTAAGGAGCTGACCGAAACCTCCGTCGCGCAATACCTCGCGATAAGTCTTTATCGCTTGTTGGAGTATTTCGATTCGGTGGGCCACGAACAGCAAGCGAGGGCGACCGCCGTATTTGTTGCAGATTCGCTGATAGTCAAACGCCGCCACGATAGTTTTGCCGGTACCTGTCGCCGCAACGACAAGATTTCGCATACGCCCATGCTCGCGTTCAGCTTGCAACTGCTCGAGCATTTCTAGCTGATAGTTCTTCGGCTGAAGGTCGAAGAAACTGAACACATTTGCCGCCTGCTCCGACTTGCTGCCACCTTTTTCTTGAGCGATCGCTGCATCGAGCGCCGTGCGGTGCTCGGGGTTGTTCGGGTCGTAAAGCACAAACTCTTTGTCGTGCCACAGCGTCTCGAAATGGGCTTGCGCTTGCGAGAACATTGGACCCTGGCCGCGCTCGGCGAACTTGACGGTCCATTCCAATCCGCCAGCGAGTGCGGCTTGCGTTAGATTCGCGCTACCGACGTAGGCTGTGCCAAAGCCGCTGTTACGCTCAAAAATCCAAGCCTTCGCGTGTAACCGTGTGCGCCGTCCGTCAAGCGAGATTCGCACCTCGCAATTTGGCAGCCGCGCTAACTCGTCGACGGCTTGCGCCTCGGTCGCACCGATATAAGTGGTCGTAAGAATGCGCATTCGTGCGCGTGATTTTCCGGCGCCATCCACCGCCGTAATGCTATGCAAAATATCGCGAATCTTGCGAATGCCGGAAACGGTGATGAAACTCATGAGTATGTCTACGCGGTCGCTACTTGCTAACTCATGACGCAGTTCAGACAGCAGTGCCGGCGACGCTTTGGCCGCGGTGAAAAGCCAAGGCGAAGTTATGCCGGTATCAGGTACAGTTGGCGCCGTGCGCTGGCGGTGAATCGCGGTGAGCTGTTGTGGAGGACTCGCAAGCAGGCGAACATTCGCTCCGAAGTCTGATGTCGGAAATTGACTCGCGAGACGACTTCTGAGATCGACTAGCATCGCGTTGACGAACTCCAGCTGCAGTTGAAGGCGAGTCGGTCGCCCCTCCAGCTCAGCCGCCTCGTCAGTCTGTCGCGGTGAAATCTCTTGAAGGACGCTTGCAAGTTGATCTGCGAGAGCGTCTGCCAAGCGCCGCGCGCCATCGGCAGCGTCAATCGATCCAAGCGTCCTCTGGCCTAACGAAATCTGCTGTGCCAGGGTTAGAGCTAAGTCTTCGGTAAGAAGTTCGTCGTAGAGACCGTCAGGTAGCAAATTCGTCATAGATATCAGAACGACAAAATTTCAGTGTAACCCGTCGTAGTTCTGATAGGAAAATTTCTTCAGCTGTTTTCCCCGAAGGCGTGGGTGCCAGACGATCAGGCCTTATCGGCATCAATCGCCGCGATGATTTCATTCACCTTGTCGATCGCGACCTGGTTGCCCTTCTCTGCGGCCAGGACGTACAAGGTCAGCGCTTGATCGAAGTTCTGCTCGACGCCCACACCGTAGAAGTACATCGACGCCAGGTTGCATTCGGCTACCGCATTGCCCTGCGCGGCTGCGCGCTGGAACCATTCCGCCGCTTTCACCACATCCTGCTCGACGCCCTGCCCGTTGTCGTACATGACGCCAAGATTGGTCTGCGCCGAGGCATGCCCCGCTGATGCGGCGCGCTCCAGCCACGCCAGCGCCTGCGCGTAGTCCTGCTCCACACCGCGGCCGAGGTCGTACATCACGCTCAGGTTGTACTGCGCCAACGTGTTGCCTTTTTCCGCAGCCTGCTTGTACCAGCGCACCGCTTCTTCGAGGTTGACCGGAATGCCGGCGGCGCCCTCGTGCAGCACGCCCAGGTTGTACTCGGCAATGTCGTTGCCCTGCTCTGCCAGCGCCTGGAGCAGCTGCATCGCCTTGGCGCCGTCGCCAGCCTCGACGGCCGCGATCGCCTCGCTCAGTTGCTGATCGACTGCGCTTTGTTCTTTTGCTGCTGCCATCGGTAAGGCTCCTGTCGGAATTCGAATCGCGCTAAGGGCGCGCGTACACAACTGCAAGCTTCTACGATATTTTTCATCCTTGCAATGAAAGTTTGCCAACTTACCTCGAATTGCAAATGAAATTTGCAACAACGGGCTGGGTGGCAGGGAAGATGGGGGCTGCAGGACCAGAGCCCGGATATGGCGTGCCTTACAAGACGCACCGGGTGGCGTCAAATTAGGGGTCAGGTCCGCAGGACCAGACCCCGGGCGCGATCAGGGGCAACTGCCGTAGGCGTAGTAGCCGGCCGAGGTGCGCCGCACGTCGGTGTAGGCCGCGGTCGAGTAATAGCCGAGGTACTGGTTGGAGTTGGTGGCGTACACCTGGCCGTCGCCGCCGATATACGCGCGGCCGTAGTACACGTGCCAGTAGTTGCTGTCGTACCAGTGGCCGCACGTATATGGGGCGGCCACGTTGCCGCTGACGATGCGGTCGATCATCGTCTTGATCGCCACCATTTGCCCGCCGCTCTTGGCCGGGAAGTTGACGTCATCGTAGCCCCACCAGTCCCAGCAGCCGTTCGGGTTCGCCGCCGTCGAAGTCGCCTGCGGATACAGCACGATCATGTTGTTGGTGTCCGCCCAGCGGTTGTAGCCGGTGTTCTGGTAATAGTTGACGCCCACCGTGGCGACGTTCTGCTTGCAACCGTGGAAGGCCACGTGCAGCTTGCAGGCCTGCCCCTCGGCGCAACTGGCGGGCACGTAGGCGTAGCCGCTGCTGGCCATGCCGTGCGTGTTGGGATTGAAATTGCCCCAGAAGGCGGCCTGGTCGAAATTGATGAAGGTGCCGGAGAGCGTGCTGACGTTCTTGGCGTTCAGCGGGCCGTAGATCCACTTGAGGATTTCGCCGGCGGTGTCGAAGTTGCAGTTGTTGACGTAGGGCGAGCCGTTGACGCTGCAGGCGTTGCCGAAGAAGTCGGTCGGCATCGAATGCTCGGCGGCCAGTGTGTTCTTGTAGAAGATGTTGGCCGCGTTGATGTAGTGGGCGTACATCGAATTCAGGTCGTTCATCACCGGCTGCCTGACGGTGGAGTCGAGTGTGCCGGAAAACAGGTAGACCCTGGCGCCGGCCAGGTTGCTGGTGGGGTCGATGTAGCCGTTGCCGGACCAGGTGTCGATCACCGATTCGAGGTAGGAGAGGTTGCGCGATCCGGTATCGGCCATGCACGGGCCGGTGGCGATGGAGACGTTGCCTTGCGAGCAGTAGACCGGGCCGCCGGCGACGATGCCGGCGCCTTTTTTGATCGTCTTCGAATATGCGAAGTGCATCTGGGCGGCCATGTACCCGCCGGACGACAGGCCGGAGACGGAAACGTCGTTGGTGCTGACGTTGTACTTGGGGAGGACGACCACGGCGCCCAAAGCGCTTGCGCTGAGCAGGCTGGCAAGCAGGGCGGCGGTGAGGGAGGTGAGGCGAAGGTCCATGCAGTCTCCTATCGTTGTTGTGAGTTCGATGCAGGGTGACGCGGCTGGCGGCTGAGGTAAGGAAGCCAATGCCAGAATAGGCGTCGGCTGAGGATTGTCAAGCGGATAGAAATGGCGCGGGGACGGGGCAAGATGGGGTCAGGTCCTCAGGACCAGACCCCGGTTTGCGGGCGGCGCGGGCCGACATCGTTGCGGTGGCGGTTCGGCGGCGCGTTCAACTTCGGGGTCAGGTCCGGCGGACCTGACCCCTTCTTTCAGGCGGCGCGGGCCGAAATCGTTGCGCCGGCAAGTCGGAGGCGTGTCCGACGGCGGGGTCTGGTTCTGCGAACCTGACCCATCTTGCAGGCGCCGCGGGCTAAATTCGCGTAAGCAGCTGCTCGGCGGCGCGCTCGCTCATCACCAGCACCAGCTTCAGCCGCGCCCGCGTCATGCCGACGAATAGCTTGCGAAACACCAGCTCGTCGATCTCGGCGAAGTCGATCTCCGTGAAAATCACCGCCGGCGCCGACTGGCCCTTGAAGCGGTACACCGACTCTGCCAGCAGCCCGCCATCGCGGAACACGGGATTGCCCTCTTCATCATACGTGCCGGTAAAGGACTTCAGCGTATGCGCGTCGCCCAGCGTGTCGAGCCGCAGGATCGCGGACTTCTCGCGCCCGCGGAACGAGGCGATCGCGATATCCTGCCGCGCGAAGCCGGCCGCCAGGCACAGCGTAATGGCGTGCTTGGTCTGCGCGATCATGGCGTCGGCATCGCCGTCCGCATACACCAGCGCTTCGATGTCGGCGCCGTCGAACGGACTGGCCGCTTCCACCGGTTCGCGCGCGTCGCCGATCGATGCGAGCATGTCGACGATCTGTCGCGGGCTTCGGTAGTTGGCGTTCGAATGCAGCGTCACCCATCCCGGCAGCGCCACCATCTCGCGCCCGTACAGGTTTTGCGTCGGATCCTCCAGCCACGTTGCGCGCCCACCCTCCTTCAGCATGCGCAGCAAAATGTCGCGCCACGCCGCCGAAAAATCCTGGCCTTCGTCGACGATCAGCACGTCGTACTTCCACGTCTCCGGCAGGTCCGCCGTCGCCAGCGCGCTTTCCATTTCGCGCCACACCTCGGGCGAGCCGTAGTCGGGCGTGATGCCGCGGGCGCGCATGAAGGCGTCGCCCAACATGTGGAAGGTGGCCACGCGCCCGCCGTCCGGCACCAGCCGGTCGATGTGGTCGGCCAGCGGGCGGTTGAAGCAGACGTACAGCGGTCGCAGGCCGGCGTCGATCGCGGCGCCGTATTCGGCCAGCGCCAGCTGGGTCTTGCCGCTGCCGGCGGTGCCGACCACGCGCAGCCGGTATGGCGCAAAGTCGAGCCGGCGCGCCCACATCGCAAGTCCGCCGGACAGGCGCGTCACCATCCGCGTGGCGCAGCCGATCATGGCGCTGGGGTCGGGCCGCAGGCTAAGGGTGTCGCCGAGGAAGCGCGCGACCTGCTCGAACTGTTCGCCCGGCTCGGTCACCGGCAGGGTCTCGCGGATCACAAGCGGCAGCCGGTCCTTGCTGGTGGCGTCGATGATGTGGCGCGGGTCGATGCCGGCCAGGTGCGGATCGCGCACGATGTAGTCGGGGCAGTACAGCAGGTAGTCGATCGACAGGTCGTCGCCGAAGCGGCGCGTCAGTCCGTCGATGGTGCGCAGGATGTCGGCGCGGATGTTGCGCGGCTTGCCGTGGTAGTTCTTGACCAGGCCGTCCGGCGTCTCGGTCAGGAAGCCGGCCTTCTGTTCGATCAGGAGGATACGGCCGCTCGGTGCGAGGACGATGAAGTCGATCTCGCCGTAGGCCGAGAAGCCCTGCTCGACGTTGGTCCAGTGGACGCCGTGGTAGATGCTGTAGGGCGCGTCGGCCAGCGCGGCGTCGAGCCAGGCGAGCGTTTCGATTTCGCGGGCGGCGGCGCCGGTCACGGACAACTCGCGCCAGCCGGCCGGGTGGATATGCGCCATGGTGATCAGGGCGCGTGTCGTCGCGCCGTAGCTAGAAAAACATCATTGTATGCCTGCTACGGCACCCCGGGGCTGCACCCGATGTCGTTCCTGCGGAGGCAGGAACCCATGCTGAGCTAGCGAAAAGGCAAAAGCACGCTCAGCATGGGCACCTGCCTGCGCAGGTGCGACGGCGGAGATATCAAATGTTCAAGAAGTCACAGAAAACCCGCTCTACTTAACGATTTGATCGGTACGCACGCCGCATACCATTACATCATCCGATCGAATGCACTTTGCGGCGAGAAATGACATCATGAATACCACTGTATTGACGTACCCGGCTGACGCAACCGAAGCCCCCACCCCCGGAGTGCTTCGTCCGGCTGTGTTGGCCGATGCCAAGGCACTGTCCGGCGCCGCCCGCGCCGAGATCATGGCGCTCTCCGGCGCCCGCCCTGTTCGCTTTGCGGCGGAGTTAGCACTCACTTGGGCCACCGTTGCCGGCCTCATCGCCGTCGGCGTGCATTTCGATAACCTAGCCATCAGCCTGGTCTGCGCCTTCCTGGTCGGCACCCGCCAGATGGCGCTGGCGCTGCTGCTGCACGAGCAGGTGCACCGCCTGGGCATGCGCAACAAGTACGCCGACTGGCTGATCAACGTGTTCGCCGTGTATCCGCTGTTCGTCACCACCGTCGAAGATTATGCCAAGGTGCACCTGTCGCACCACAAGTACTGCTTCACCGACGCCGATCCGGACTTCATCCGCAAGTCCGGCCCGGAGTGGACCTATCCGATGACCAAGCGCCAGCTGCTGGGCATCGCGCTGCGCGACCTCTCCGGCATCAACATCATCCGCGTCATCCGCGGCAAGAAGGCGCATGCGACCGACGAATTCACCCGCCGCAACCCGACGCCGAAGTGGCTGCGCATCGGCTTCTTCGTGGCGCTGGCGACGGCGCTGACGCTGGCCGGCGGCTGGAAAGTGTTCCTGCTGTACTGGGTGCTGCCGATCCTGACTGTGACCCAGCTGATGCTGCGCTGGGTTGCCGTGGCCGAGCACGAGTACAACATCGAAAACGGCTCGATTCACGCGACCACGCCGCTGCTGCAGCTGAACTGGTGGCAGCGCATCGTGTTCCCCGACCTGAACTTCGGCCTGCACGTGTACCACCACATGCATCCGGGCGTATCGTTCGGCAACCTGCCGAAGGTGCACGAGATCTACAAGCGCGAAGGACTGGTGGACGAGAGCGCGATTTTCTACGGCCAGGGTTCCTACCTGAAGTACATCACCTCGGCGAAGTAACCGGGGTGGGGGGTCAGGTCCTGCGCGACCTGACCCCATTTTTGTCGCTGCAATTCGCAAATATGAGGTACATGCAAACGCCTCGGCCCAACCCCTGGGGTCAGGTTCGACGAACCTGACCCCTTCTTGCATCCGCCGCCGTTCAAGCGCGCGTTTGATGCGGCGCATCAATTGTAGAATCGTCATTATGACGACTACCTACTGGTTCCTGCTGATCGGCCTGCTGATGCTGGCGCGCGGCCTCGCCGCCACCACCATCGCGCGCCTGCCGATCACGTCCTCCATCGCTTATCTCGCCGTCGGCGTCGTGCTCGGCCCGTTCGCCCTCGGCATCTTCCATTTCGACCCGGTCGCCAGGTCCCACATCCTGGAAACGGCCACCGAGATCGCCGTCCTCATTTCGCTGTTTTCCGCCGGCGTCAAAATGCCCGTGCCGATCACCTTCAAGCGCTGGGCGCCGTCGATCCGGCTGGCCTGGGTGTCGATGTCGATCACGGTCGGCCTGGTCGCCGCCTTCGCGTATTTCGTGCTGGGCCTGCCGATCGGCGCGGGCGTGCTGCTGGGTGCGATCCTGGCGCCCACCGATCCGGTGCTGGCTACCGACGTACAGGTGCGCCACGCCGGCGACTACGACACGCTGCGCTTCACCCTGACGTCCGAGGCGGGCATGAACGACGGCTCGGCGTTCCCTTTCGTAATGCTGGGCCTGGGCCTGCTGGGCGCGAACGAGCTGGGCCAGTACGCCTGGCGCTGGGCGCTGGTGGACGTGGTCTGGGCCACGCTGGGCGCGGTGGCGATCGGTATGGCCAGCGGCGCCGCGCTTGGCCGGCTGGGCTGGGCGCTGCGCAATCAGGAGCCGAAGCACGAGGTGCTCGACGACCTGGTCGGCCTGGGCCTGATCGGGGTGGTCTACGGCGTATCCGTGCTGCTGCACGCGTGGGGATTCCTGGCCGTGTTTTTCGCCGGCCTGGCGCTGCGCCATACCGAACTGGTGCTGGCCGGCGCGCACAAGAACCGCCAAGGCCTGCTGGTGCCGGACGATCCCAAGGCCGACCCGGCCAACGACGAGGTGCCCGATCCCGAGACGACGCCGCTGACGGTGAGCGGCGAGTCGCTGATCTTCAAGGAGCACCTCGAGCGGCTGTCGGAGCTGACGCTGGTGCTGCTGCTGGGCGGCATGCTGACCTTGCAGGCGTGGAACTGGCGCACCTGGGGCACGGCGCTGTTCCTGTTCCTGGTGGCGCGGCCGGTGAGCGTGCTGCTCGGTCTGGCGGGCAGCGGCGCCACGATGCGGGTGAAGCTGATCGTCGGCTGGTTCGGCGTGCGAGGCATCGGCTCGCTGTACTACCTGATGTTCGCGATCAATCACGGCATGCCGCCGGGCCTGGCGCGTGACGTGATCGACATCACCGCCATCGTGGTGGCGCTGTCGATCGTCGTGCACGGCATCAGCGTCAAGCCCCTGATGGACCGCTACTGGCGCAAAAAATGAAGATGGGGACAGGTCCGCGGGACCAGTCCCCGGCTTCGTTCGCCGCCGCTGATATACTCCGCAGAGCAATTTTCACCAACCCCGCATCCACAGGACACCCATGAAGCGCAGCCTTCCGCTCCTCCTCGCTCCCCTGCTGCTGGCCGGCTGCCTGAATCAATCCACCAGTTACCTCGTCGATGGCCCGAACCACGCGATCACCCTGCGGGCGGAGCAGGAATATTTCTGGAACAACGACGTCATCGTGCGCATGGTGACGACTCACCTGCCCGACTGCCAGCGCCTGTTCCCGATGACCACGGTGCCGCTCGCCGAGCTCGACGTCGAGCTCTACAGCGCGGGCGAGAACGTCTACTCTCTGCGCATCGGCAAGCAGGTGATGCGCGTCGAGACCGCGTCCTGCACGCGCCTGACCGAGCCGACCGCCGCGGAACTGGGCGAGCGCCTGGGCGCCTTCAAGCTCAACGCGGACAAGAAACTGGTGTTCGAAAAAGCGCCATGAACCTGACCCTGTCATGGCAAAGCTTCGCCGTCTTGTCCGCCGTGTTCGCGGCGATGACGGCCATCCTGGCCAAGGTCGGGGTGGCGCACATGAACAGCAACATGGCCACGCTGATCCGCACGGTCGTGATCCTGATGGTGACGGCGCTGATCATCTCGGCGCGCTCGGAATGGCAGAAGCCGTCGGGCGGCAGCTGGGTCGGCTGGACCTGCCTGCTTGCGTCGGGCGTCACCACCGGGCTGTCGTGGCTGTGCTACTTTCGCGCGCTGCAGCTGGGGCCGGTGTCGGTGGTGGCGCCGGTGGACAAGCTGAGCGTGGCGCTGGTGATCGTCAGCGGCTGGCTGATCCTGGGCGAGCCGTTCACGCTCAAGGGCGCCATCGGCGGCGCGCTGGTGGTGATCGGCTCGCTGGTGCTGATTCTTTAGCGGCGGTTCACGCGGCGGCGGGCTACAAGTTGACGCCCGCCTGTCGTACCAGCGAAGGCTGGTACCCATGCTGACGCCGAGACCACGCGGCGCACGTCATCAATTTGCGAACTCAGCATGGGTTCCTGCCTTCGCAGGAACGACAACCCTTGGATCACGCGACGGTAGCTACAGGTTGACGCCCGCCCGTCGTACCAGCGGAGGCTGGTACCCATACTGACGCCGAGACCACGCGGCGCACGTCATCAATTTGCGGACTCAGCATGGGTTCCTGCCTCCGCAGGAACGACAACCCTTGGATCACGCGGCGGCGGGCAACGGGTTGACGCCCGCGTGTCGTACCAGGGCTCGGCGCCCCCTCGCTGGTACCCATACTGACGCCAAGACCACGCGGCGCACGCCATCAATTTGCGGACTCAGCATGGGTTCCTGCCTTCGCAGGAACGACGCCCCTTGGATCACGCGACGGCAGCTACAGGTTGACATCCGCCTGTCGTACCAGCGAAGGCTGGTACCCATGCTGACGCCGAAACCACGCGGCCAAAAGCAACGCCGTCAGATTGCGACCTCACCATGGGTTCCTGCCTTCGCAGGAACGACAACCCTTGGATCACGCCTGTCGTACCAGCGGAGGCTGGTACCCATGCTGACGCCGAGACCACGTGGCGCACGCCATCAATTTGCGAACTCAGCATGGGTTCCTGCCTCCGCAGGAACGACATTCGTTGGCTCACGCGGCGGCGGAGTGGAACTCCCCAATCCGCTTGCGCATCTTGTCCAGCGTCTCGGACCGGCCGATCTCTTCCAGCGCGCGCTCGAGCAGGCTGCGCTCGTCGCCGCGCGCCAGCGTCCACTGGGTGAAATATTCGTGCACGGTGCGCCACGGCGGAAACTCGGGCGGCAGGCTGCGCCACGCCACGCCACTATCGACGAAGTACAGCACCGCGCAAAACACGTCGTAAAGATCGTGCTTGCGCGGGCGCGTCTTGCGCCGCGCCGCTTCCAGCATCGGGCGGATCCGTTCGAATTTATCGCGAGCTACATCGCTGGGGTATTCTGGCCTTGGCATCGTCGCCCCCCAAATAGGATTGGATGGCGAGAATCGGAACAGGTTCCCGAAAAATGCAGAACAAGGTTCAGGTCCGCAGGACCAGGCCCCGCAACCGTTGCAGTTGCTCGCCAAGCTCGTCGCGTCCCGACAAGGCCTTGGCAATCCGCGCCGCCTGCGTCCGGTTGCGCTGGCAGCCGGCGTCCGGCGTCGCTTCGAACTGATCGGACAATTCCTGCGCGCAGCGTTCGATGCGCGCCTCGTCGCCCGGCGCCAAGTCCAGCAGCGCCAGCAGCCAGCTCGCGCCCCACTGGATCCGCGTCGCACTGCCGGTGGCGCCTTGCCACGCGCGTTCGTACCAGTCGAGCGCGCCCGCCGGGTCGCCGCGGCGCTTGGCGATCGCCGCCAGCGTATGCATGAAGAAGAACGGCGAATGCGATCGCGCCAGCTCGTTCTGCAGCAGCTGCGCGGCCTCTAGCGCCAGGCCCGCGTCCATCAGGATGCCCGCGCCGCCATTGATGACGGCGTGGCGCAGCGCCGGCGCGTCGGCAGCGGCCACCGCGGCGGCCACGCGATCGCGCGCCAGCGCCGCCAGGTTCGCGTTGCCCGCGCCGAGCCGGGCCAGCCGCACGCGCGTGCGCAGCGCGCCGAGGCGGTCGCACAGGTTCAGGGTGTCGTCATATTCCAGCACTTCCAGCGCGCGCGACCAGGTGTCGATCAGCGCCAGCCGCGCGCCGCTGCCCGGCTCCGTCAGGAAGCGCACCAGGTCGAGCGCGTAGCCGATCACGATGTCGAGCTGCTGGCACACCACCGCCGGATCGTTCAGCGTGGTCTCCAGCCGCGCGATCGCCGCGGCCTGGTCCACGCCTGTCTCGCCGGCCATCGCCGCCGCGTGCAGGCCCAGCCACTCGAGCCGCAGCGCCGCGTGTGGCAGGGTGCAGGCGCGCGTCAGGCTGGCGACGATCGCGGCGAAGTCGAGGTTCTTGAGCAGCTGGCGCTCGTCGGTGTCCCACGAATAGAAACTGAGCAGGTTCCAATCGTCATCGGACAGCGCGCGCTCGCGCGACAGCGCCACGCTGAGCGACTCGGCCGCGGTGTAGCGGGCGTTGAGCGCCAGCGCGAGGATGTGGACGAAGCGCTTGCCATCGAGCTCGCACGGCAGCCGCGTGACTTCGGCGCCGTCGGGACGATACACCACCAGCGTGGGATAGCTGCGCAGCTTGCGCTCCTCGCCCAGCCGCTGGGCGCCGGCACTGTCGCCGTCGATCGCCAGCGCGACGAAGGAATCGGACAATGCCAGGAAATCGGGCCGACCGAACACCAGCGACTTGATCCGGTTGCACGGCGGGCACCACGCGGCGCCCCAGTACAGCAGCAGCGGCAGGCCGCGCGCACGCGCTTCGGCGAACGCCGCCTCCGGATCGCGCTGCCAGTCGATGCCGGCGCCGGCCATCAGTCGCGCGCCAGCGCCAAAAATTCGGTGCGCAGCGCCAGGTTCGGCTGCAGCTCGCCCAGCATCGCCGAGGTGATGGTTTCTTCGCCCGGCGTGCGGATGCCGCGGCTTTCCATGCACAGGTGGCGGCACTTGACGACCACGCCCACCGCCTTCGGCTCGAGCACTTCCATCAGCGCGTTGGCGATCTGGATCGTCATCCGTTCCTGCACCTGCAGGCGCTTGGCGAAGCAGTCGACCAGGCGGGTCAGCTTGGACAGCCCGACGATTTTCCCGTTCGGCAGGTAGCCGACGGTAGCCTTGCCGAAGAACGGCGCCAGGTGGTGTTCGCAGTGGCTGTAGACCGGGATGTTGCGCACGACGATCAGCTCGTTGTACTGCTCGGCGCCGTCCTCGAAAGCCTTGAGCAAGGTCTCGGGATCCTGGTCGTAGCCCGAGGTCCAGTGCTTCCATGCCTTCGACACGCGCGCCGGCGTCTCGACCAGGCCTGGACGGTCCGGGTCTTCACCCAGGCTGGCCAGCAGGCGGCGCCAATCTTTTTCGGAAAAATGGTCGTGGGACATGAATGGAACCTCAAAAATTACGATTGCCGACAGTATATAGAAAATGCTGCGGCGCGGTTTTAACTCCGGCTTGCGCTAACCGAACCCAGCCGTAGCGCGCCAGGCGTAGCGTGGAGTTGTCAATATCGCACCAGGAGAACATCATGCTTGGAAGCACAGTCCTCGAAGTTGCGGTCGGAATGAGCTTTTGCTACGCCACCGTCGCGCTGACCGTCAGCACGGTGCAGGAAGGCCTGGCGTCGGCGCTGCACCTGCGCGCCCACAGCCTGCTCGACGGCATCAAGACCA
Organism: Massilia sp. R2A-15; assembly: GCF_030704305.1. NCBI lineage: Bacteria > Pseudomonadati > Pseudomonadota > Betaproteobacteria > Burkholderiales > Oxalobacteraceae > Massilia > Massilia sp. R2A-15. The sequence continues at coordinate 4,197,106 of NZ_CP131935.1, forward strand.
TGCTCAACGATCCCGAGTTCACCGGCCTGGCGCGCCAGCTGTACGGCCACGCGCTGGTCAACCCGCACGACGACGGCGCCAGCGGCGACCAGGGCGCGCTCAAGGCCAAGCCCTCCTACATCGAGCCGGTGCATTTCGCCATCGCGCTGGTCGATGCGATCCAGACCATCCCCGGCAACTACACCCAGCTCGGGCGCGACATCGAAGCGCTGCCCGACCCGCAGGTGCGGCGCGCGCTGCTCGGCATCTACCAGCGCGCGGGCGGCGACATGAAGCAGTTCCAGGAAGGCGTGGCCGGCTGGTTCGACAGCGCGATGGAGCGCGTGTCGGGCGAATACAAGCGACGCTCGCTGATGGTCAGCGTGCTACTGACGCTGCTGATGGCGATCATGTTCAACATCGACAGCATCCACCTGTTCCGCACCCTGTGGCAGCATCCGGCGCTGGTGGCCGAACTGGGCGCGGCGCCGGCCACGGTCGATGCGCACGCGATGGAGCAGCTGTTCGCGCTGCCGATCGGCTGGAGCACCTTCCCGCCGCTGCTCGACGGCGCCTTCGCGATGCAGGTGGCCGGCTGGGTGATCACCGCGTCGACCGCGCTGTTCGGCGCGCCGTTCTGGTTCGCCACGCTGCAGCGCGTGATGCAGCTGCGCGGCACGGGCGCCAAGCCGGAAGAGGCGCCGCACGAGGGAAGGGCTCAGGTCCGCCGGAGCGACGGGGGCGCCTAGCCCCCGGCCTTTGGTCTGCGGCGCCGACAGCATCGGGGACTGGTCCTGCGGACCTGTCCCCATCTTGATTTCGCCACGGTTTTTCGGCGCCAAAAAACACCGGCGTAATCCGGTTTCGTCGAGAATCTCAACATGGGGTCAGGTCCGCAGGACCAGACCCCGGCCTGCCGCGCCAATAGCATCGGGGACTGGTCCCGCGGACCTGTCCCCATTTTTCATTCAGGCCGGTGCGCGTCAATCAGCATGCTCGAAATCGACACATGCGCGATCCGCTCCGGCCACTCGTCGCCCGGCCCGAACCAGCGCGCCTCGCTGATCTCGGACTGGTCGACCCTGATCTCGCCGTCGAGGTAATCGGCGGTGAACGCGATCATCAGCGAATGCGGGAACGGCCACGACTGGCTGGCGAAGTACTTCAGGTTGTGCACGCGCAGGCCGACTTCCTCGAACACTTCGCGGTGCACCGCCTCCTCCACCGACTCCCCCGCTTCGAGGAAGCCGGCGAGGGGGCTGAAACGCTTGGTGGGCGAGGCCGTGTGCATCGCCAGCAGCACCTTGTCGCCCTTGCGGATCAACACCATCATCGCCGGCGAGATGCGCGGATAGGCCAGGTGGCCGCAGCGGCTGCACTGGAAGCAGCGCTCGCCCGCGGCCAGCTGCATCGGATTACCGCAGGCGCCGCAGAAGCGGTGGGTGCGCGCCCACTCGGCGATCTGCGCGGCGCGCCCGGCCAGGCCCAGCACGTCCTCCTGCAGCGCGCCGAACATCGAGCGCAGCCCGCGCCAGCCGAAGCCCTCGGCCGGCAGCGCGTCGCGGTCCACCCAGCCAGCCTGCACGTAGCGTTCGCCCAGCATGCCGACCGGATGCAGCTGGTGCGGCCCCAGTTCGAGCTGCGCCACGGCGGCCGCATCGGGCAGCGACAGGTCGTCCTCGCGCACCAGCAGGCGGCCCTGGTGAAACAGGAAGGTCAGCGGCTCGGCGTGCTCTTGCGGCGCCATCAGCGGAGTGAAGGAAGCGGGAGTCTGGAGCATGGGCGTGGGAATGGAAAAGGATTGCGGCCCATCATACCGCTTTTTCGGCGCGCGCCTGTTTGACCGCGCGGACGGAACGCCGGACACCGCTGTGCTGTCTAACCAATTTCGCGGATCCCCACCATGCGGCTGGCCCCCTTCATACGAACCCATCTCGAACAGATCCTGGACGAATGGGACAGGTTCGCGCGGGGAATGCCCCCGGCGCTTGCATTGGAGCAAGGCGCGTTACGCGACCACGCGCGCGGCATGTTGCTCGAGATCGCCGCCGACCTGGAGTCGGCCCCGACGGCGGCCGAACGGGAAGACAAATCCAAAGGCAAGGCGCCCCTCGCGCCGGAAGTGACCCAGGCCGAACTGCACGGCCTGTCGCGTTTCAGCGAAGGCTTCAGCGTCACCGAATCGATGGCCGAATTCCGCGCGCTGCGCGCCAGCGTGTTGCGTCTGTGGGGCGCGACGCACGCCGAATCGGCCGACGTCATCCGCTTCAACGAAGCGATCGACCAGGTGGTGGCCGAATCGCTGTCTCGGTTTACCGTCATGAAGGACCGGCGCGCGCGCCTGTTCCAGTCCTTGCTGGACACGTCGCCCGACCTGAACTACATCGCCGAACCCAGTGGCGCGCTCATTTACGCCAACCCGGCCTTCGCCGCCGCGGTGCGCCTGACGCAGGCCGAGCTTTCGGACGCCGACTTTTTCCAGCTGGCCCAGGAATTCATCCCCGACATCGCCGCCCAGGCGCGCGAGGCGATGCGCAGCGGCGTCACCTTTCGCGGCGAAATGCAGGCGACGGTCGCACTGGGCGACGTACGCACCTACGAATACCAGCTGGTGCCCGTCTGCCCCCCCGGCGGCCGCTGCGAAGCGATCGCCGGCAATGCGCGCGACATCACCGCGCGCAAGGTCGAGGAAGATCGCATCCGGCGCCGCGCCAGCCACGACCTGCTCACCGACCTGCCGAACCGCGGCCTGTTCCGCGAGCGGCTCGAGCACGAAGTCCAGCATGCGGCGCGCACCCGCCTGCCACTGGCGTTGCTGTTCATCGACCTCGATGGGTTCAAGGAGGTCAATGACCGCCTGGGCCACGCCGCCGGCGACGAACTGCTGCAGCAGGTCGCGCAGCGCATCAAGCGGCGCACGCGCGTTACCGACACCGTCGCGCGCCTGGGCGGCGACGAATTTACCGTGATCCTCACCGACGTCACCGAGTCCCAGCATATCGACACGATCGCCGCCACGATACTCGGCGACCTGCGCGAGCCGTTCGCGCTGGCCGCCGGCGAGGCCGGGATTTCGGCCAGCATCGGTATCAGCGTGTACCCCGGCGACGGCGCCACGTCCGAAGAACTGGTGGTCAATTCCGACGCCGCGATGTACGCCGCCAAGAGCGCCGGGCGCAACTGCTACCGGTTCTTCACGGCCGCGATGCGGGAGGCGCCAGCTTCGCTCGGAAAAACACCATGAACGAGGACGGGCTGGTGCCGTAGAAGGCGTCGAGCGCCGCTGGCTTCCAGTACTTGCTGGCCAGCGCGCCGGCGCTGAAGGTCACCTGGCCGGCGCTGAACAGGTCGCGCGCCAGGCCCACGGAGAGCTTGCGCACACCGAACGCCTGGCCATGCAGCGGCGAGTCATGCGGGAACAGCTCGTCGTTGGCGACGCGCTCGAAGCGCGCGAACAGCGACGTCGCCCGATCCGCATGCAGCGCCGACTCGAGCAGGTAGCCGTCGGTCGCCTCGCCCGGATCGCGCTTGTTGCGGCCCCACGCCAGCGTGGTCTGCATCGGCCGGCCTCCGATCGCGTGCTGGTAGCTGGCCGACGCGGTGGTGCGCCGCACCGACATCTCCGGCTCCAGCGCCTCGGGGCTGTCGAGGCGCCCGTGGCTGACCTGCAGCGCCCACTCCGGCGTCGGATTCCACGACAGCCGCGCCGACGCCGAGTCGAGCTTGCGCACTTCCATGTTCCAGCGATACTGGTCCGGTTCGCGGCCATTGAACACCGACGCTTCGAGCTTCAGATCGCGCCACACGTAGCCGGCCGTGACGACTCCGAACGCGACGTGGGTCGAATCGAGCCAGTGGTGAGTCAGCGGCGCCTCGGGATTGTCCATGCCGGACGCGCGGTGCATGTAGGCGGTCGGGCCGAGCGCCGGCTCGCCGGGCAGGCCGGCATAGACGAACGCCGAGCTGTCGGCGCCGAGCTTGCGGCTGTAGCTGGCCGACAGCTCCATCAGCAGATCGTGCGGATGCTGGCGGTCGACCAGCGCGTGCTGACCGTCGGCCGTTTCGCCGGTCTGGAACAGCAGCGGATAGCCGGCCTTGCCCATAGCGGGGTCGAGCGAGGCCATCGCGTGCAGGCCCAGCGTGCCGTCGCCGACCGGCCGCTGCGCCATGAACATCAGCATGCTCTCGGCGAAGCTCCGCTTGCCGCCGCGCGGGCCGCCCTGGTGGTCGTAGACCGCGGTGACGTTCCCGTGCCACATGGTCATCCAGTCGCCGTCCATGTTGTGGATGCCGTCCATCGGCGTCGCTTCGGGCTGCCAGCTGGTGCCCGAGGCTTCGCGCGTCATCTTGTACGGGCCGAAGGCGCCGGTCATCGCCATCGCGTGCGGCTCCATCGCCATCGCTTGCGGCTTCATTGCCATCATCGCGGCGTGATCGTGGTCTTGGGCCAGGGCCGGCGCGGCGCAGGCCAGCGCCAGCGCAATCGGAATAATTTTCATATTGTTTTTTAGTGGTCAGTTAAGTCAAATGGCATCGGATGCGGCGGCGACAAAGGCGGGGTCCGCGCAGGTAGCAAACCGGCGTCGTTCAGTGTTCATGTCGATGGTGGATATCGGGGTAATGCGGATGCGAGTGCCGCAGCGGCTCGTGCTCATGCGGATGCGAGTGCGGCTCCACGCCATCCCATTCGAAATCGTGCTCGTGCTGATGATGCTCGTCGTGGCTATGCGCATGTGCATGATACAGCGGCTCGTGCAGGTGCTCATGCTCGTGGCGCTCGGTCAGGTGCAGCCAGATCCCGGCTCCCATCAGCGCGGCGGCTATCCAGAACAGCGCGCCGGGAGTCTCGCGCAGCATCAGCAGCGAGATCGCCGCGCCCACAAACGGCGCCGCGGAAAAATACGCCCCGGTGCGCGCGGTGCCGAGGTGGCGCAGCGCCAGCACGAACATCACCAGGCTGAGGCCATAGCCGCCAAATCCGACCAGGCCCGCCAGCGCCGCCGTACCGGGTGCGGGCAGCCGGAATCCCATTGCAAAGGCGATCCCCAGATTGACCGAGCCAGCCACGAGTCCCTTTGCGCAGGCGATCTGCAGCGCGTCGCTGGCCGACACCTTGCGCGTCAGGTTGTTGTCGACGCCCCAGCACAGGCAGGCGCCGATGATGGCCAGCGCGCCCCAGGGCACGCCGAAGGCCGGCGCCTGTTCCCACGACAGCAGCGCGCCCGCCGCCACGATCAGCAGCATGCCGATGAAAATGCGGCGGTCGAAATTCTCCCTGAAGACGAACCACGCGAGCATCGACGTCAGCACGCCCTCCATGTTCAACAGCAGCGAGGCGGTGGACGCCGCCGTGAGCGACAGTCCGATCATCAGCAGCACCGGCCCGGCGATGCCCCCGGCGGCGATCGCCCCGGCCAGCCACGGCAAGTCGGACCTGGTCAACCCGGTCGGTTTGGCGTCCGTGGACAGCGCGCGTACCGCGATACAGGCCAGCAGCCCCAGTCCGCTGCCCAGATACAGCATGCCGGCCAGCCCGACCGGCGCGACCTGGCCAACCAGGGTCTTGGCGAACGGCGTGCTGGCGCCGAACAGCGCCGCGGCCAGTAAAGCGTACACGACTCCCTTGTGCATCGCCGCTACTCCAGCGAAACCACGCGGTCGCCCTCGGCGGGCCGGCAGCCCTCGGCGACCGGCGTCCAGCCGCGGTGCACGACCACCTGGCGTTCGTCGTGGCATACCTCGACGCGCTCGCTGCCGGCAATGCGCTCGCGCACAAAGCCTTCCAGCGCCGCCGGCAGGCTCACTTGCAGCAGCATCGCGTCGCGGTCGGCATCCGGATGATCGTCGAGGTGAAGGAAGGGGATGAACGAGGCCGCGAACATCAGCAGGCGTGAGCCCACCGCGACCGGCTCCGGCGCGTAGCGCGATTCGCGCAGCCATCGCTGGGCGCGTTCGCGCAGGTCGTCGCCGTCGGCCAGGCCGCCCCATCCCGCGGCGATCATCTCCGCGACCCACTGGTTGCAGTTCTGGTACAGGAGACTGAAGGGATAGGCGTTGGCGCTGTAGCGCGCGGCCACCAGGTGCAACGCGCGCGGCGTGTCGAGCGAAGCGCGTTTGAGCGCGTCCGCGGCATCGGCCGGCATCCGCACGATCGACACGTAGCCCAGGGCGGGATCGTCGGTGCCCATCGCGAATCCCGCGAGGCCCTGGTCGAACACGCGCGGCCGTTTTTCGTCGCAGGCGTAGTACAGCTGGCGCGCCGTCCAGCCGCCGCTGTCGCCGCGCCATGCCACGGCGGCGTGCGAATAACGGATGTGGAAGCGCGACAGGTCGAGGCCAGAACGGCTGATCAGCGCCGCGCTGCCCTCAGTCAGCGCCAGCTCCTCGCGCACGACGGCTGCGAAGCGCAGCAGCTTGTCCTGCTGGCTGGCCGTGAGAGGCTGGGTGCGGTCGCAGAAGCGCGACGAACCGGACGACGCCTGGGCCGCGCCCGCCGCGAGGGCCAGCGCCAGCATCAGCGCGCGCCGGAACATCAGATGGTGACCTTGCGCGCCGCCAGCTCGTTGTACCACTCGTCGGCCAGCACCAGGTAGAACGCGGTGCGCGTGTCGTCGCGCGCGAATTCCATGCCGTAGTCGCGGTTCTTGGCCTGCACGTAGTCGCCGCGCACGAAACCCTGCTGCTGCACGACGGCCTTCGGCAGGTCGAGCACGATGCGCTGCTGCGGGTCGTCGCCCTGCATGGTCAGGCGCGCAACGCCGGCGCGGCCCGGCGCGTCGCCAATGTCGGTGAGGCGGTAGCGGCCGTCGGCGCGCTTGTTGTCGCCGCTCGAGCTGTTGCTCGACGCGCCGAACGAATCCGAGATGCTGCCGATGGAGGCCGAACCAGCGCTCGATGCGGAGGAAGTAAAGCTGTCGGCGTGCGCGGTGACGGCGACGCCGAAAACAGCTGCGATGAAGGCGCCGCGGAGGGCTGCGGTTGAGATCATGAAAACTCCTGATGGGGAAAAATGCGGCGGCCAGGCCGCGCGGTTCAGCTGAATGATATACCACCGTGGTTTGGCGCACAGATGCGAACCTGGGCGCGCAGCACAATGGCCTACCTGTTGAACAACCAAAGGAGACACCATGACCCAATCGAAATCGACCGACACCCAGAACCGCCAGTCGGGCAGCCCTTCGACCGAAGCAGATGCCAAGGCGTCGAAGAAGCCGTCGATGGACAGCGATAAGTCCAGCCACGATCACATGAGCCGCCAGAAAGCCGGCAGCGACCATGGCGCCGGCGGCGGCGCGAAGCAGGATCAGAAGCACCGTTAAGCGGAACAGCATCGAGCCAACTTGATGGCGCCGGCAAGCTATGCGGCGCCTTCAAACCCGGGGACTCGGTGTCCCCGTCGCTCCGGCGGACCTGACCCCATCTTCGGTCCGCGCCGCATGCACATCGGGGTCTGGTCCTGCGGACCTGACCCCATCTTCGTCGGCGCTGCAGAAATCAAACCTACCGCACGCAGGTCACATATGCGCCGGTTCCATCCGATTCGTCGCCCGTCATGCCGGTCGCCAGATTGACCGCCTGGTGAGATGAGGCGGCGGCGCCCGCATTGGACGACCAGGTCTTTCCGAGCACCCAGTTCTTGCCGTTCATTGCTCCGGATGCATACAAATCGGCCAGCTCCACCGGCAGCGGCAACCTCCATCCGGTGGCGCCATTGATCGTGGTCCCGTTGCAGAACGCGTTCGCATTCGCCCAGGTATCGGCCCGGGTGGCGGGCATGAAGGTGAGGCCATTGTTGGTGGCGACCGTCGCCGTCGTCGCCGGCGCCGTGCACACGCCGTTCTGCACCGTCGCCGGCGCAGTGCAGGTCGGGGGCGTCACGCAGGCGCCGTTCTGATTGACCGCCGGCGCCGTGCAGACGCGCGCCTTCACCGTCAACAGGGCACTGGTGCTGGTCGGGTTGTAGCTGCCCAGTTGCGGCTGCTGCGCCATGATAGTGCTGGTGCCGGCCAGCAGAATGGTCAGCACGTTGCCGTTGACCGTCGCCACTTGCGGATTGCTGCTGGTGAAGACGAACGCGGCCGGGCTTTTGGACGTCGGCGCCGTCAGCGTGATCGGCGCATCGCCTTCGGTCGCGTTGATTGCTGGAAAAGCGCCAAGGGTGACGCCGCCGCCGCCCCCGCAGGCCGCGAGCATGGCGGCCGCGACCAGGACGGCCCACTTGAGAATGTTTTTGCTATTCATTGTTCCGCCCGAAAGTTTAAAGATTCGCCGCATCCTGGCGACGTTGTTGATGGACCGCTATTTTCTGCGCATCACTTCGCCCAATGGATCTGGCCATGCTGGGCGGCAAACGAACCTTCGCAACGCTGTTCGAAGCGCAGATCGATGGACGACAATGCTTCCCGCACATAGCTGACCTGGTCGACGACAAACCACCCCGCCAGGGTATTGCATTCGCGCCCGTCGCCGGCCCAGCTCATCCCGCCTTTGACGAAATTACGGAACGGATAACGTCCCGAGTTGCCATAATAACCGGGCGTCAGTTGCGTGAGCGAATTCATTCCGACGAAGTCGCCGGCCCAAGCGCCCGCCTTGATGGTGAACATAACCCCACCTCCGGAGGCGGTGATGGTGGCGTTGCTGGAAGTGAGCAATTCGGTGCCGCCCCGTCCGATATAGTCGCCCGGCTCGCTCGCCAAATACACGTAGTTGCCGGCCGGCGCGACAAACGACGCGTCCGGCTTCCACAATCCCGCCGGCGGCGGGTTCTGCAGGCCCGCCACGGTCGACACATCGTTCTCCTCCCAGTGCACCTTGCCGTACAGAGGACGGGAACTACCGTCGCAATACTGAGCAAACCGCAAGTCGAGCGCGGTGATGACCGTGCCGGTGTAGGTGATCTTGTCGACGGCGAACCAGCCCTTCAATTGGTTGCAGCCACGGCCTTCGCCCGACCATTCGAGGCTCCCGGTGACAGGACTGTTGAACGGGTAGCGCGAAAGCCCGCTGTAGTAGCCCACGGCTAACTGCTCCTGGCTGTTCATGCCCTGGAAGTCGCCCGACCAGTATTGATCGCCGGTGATGCGCATGCGTACTCTTGCGGTCGCGGTGGTCATCGCCAGCGCGGCGTCCGATCGCGTGTAGAGATAGGCCTGCCCTGCGCCTACGTCGTCCCCAGGAAGGCTTTCCAGGTAGACGTAACTGCCCGACGACGGCACGAGGCCGGCGGCTGGCTGCCACAGGGATGCGGGAATGGCTTTCGGCCCTGTTGCGCCAGTGTTCGCTTCGGCCTTGGTCCAGTGGATCTGTCCGTGCAAAGCGGTGCTTCCACCATCGCAGCGCTGTTCGAAGCGCAGGTCGATCGCTTCGATGACGCCCGCGTTCAGCGTCACTTGATCCAGCGCCAGCCAGCCCTTGATAATATTGCAGTTGCGCCCTTCCCCCCACCACTCGACGCCGCCCACCACTGGGTCGGCAATGGCCGTGCGCACCAGGTCCAGATAGTAGCCGGCTTGAAGCGTTCCGGCCGCGCGCGGCAGCAGGAATGCGCCGCTCCATTGCTCATTGCCCTGCACGTTCATGTTCACCGCGAGGCCGTTGCTGGACAGCCTGAGGATCGCGTTGGCCTCTGAATAGAAATAGCTGCGGCCCGCGCCGACGTAGTCGCCGCTATCGCTTTGCAGGTAGACGTAGTTGCCAGTGGCCGGTGTCGCGCCCGCAGGTGCCGACCATAGCGCATATTTCGGAGGCTGCGCGACCGGCGGTGGCGTGGTGACCGGTGGCGCGGCGACTGGCCCCGCCGGAGCGGCAGCGGTCGAACCGGCTCCTCCCCCTCCGCACGCTGTCAGCAAGAGCGACAAGGCGATTGCCGCAAGACGGCCGCAGAGTGAGGACATAGGGCTTCACAAAAAGTTAATTTTAATAATTAAGCATAATTGGTTTCAGTTAACTTGTCGAGGAAAGGGAATTGTGGAGGGGCGACGGTTAAGCCCATCCTGCCACTTTCTCAAGATTTTCATGACGCCAATCAAGTAATTTTAATCGGCGGGAGCGTCACTAATTAAAAAAGGCCTCGTTTTTTTTAATTAGAGAGTCTACTATTTAAGGGAGCTTAACTAACGAAGTAAAGGAACTTATGAACAGCCCCGTCGCGGCAAACGCGAGAGCCGGTCGATTCGTTTCAACGGTCGCCTTTGATGAAGCGGTAAATGCGTTTGTGCCCGCGCCCTTGCCGCCAGAACCCGCTGTCGATATTTCCGGCTCCCTGATCAGCAAGTTGAGCGACGCGGACCGGGCAATTGGACGTCTTGACGGCATAGCAATGATGCTGCCTGAAACCAGTCTTTTCCTTTACATGTACGTTCGCAAGGAGGCAGTGCTGTCTTCGCAGATCGAGGGCACTCAGTCGACTCTGGACGACCTGCTCCTGTTCGAAAATGTGGCGCTGCTCGGCCAGCCCATCGATGACATTACGGAAGTTTCAAATTACGTCGATGCGATGATGTACGGGCTACGCCTCATGCGCGACGATACATCGGAAGGGCTGCCCCTGTGTTTGCGGCTTATTCGCGAAATGCATGGCCGACTGCTACAGAGCGGTCGCGGTGAACAGAAAGACCCGGGCGAATTTCGACGCTCCCAAAACTGGATCGGCGGCACACGCCCTGGCAATGCTACCTATGTTCCCCCGCCTGTCAACGAACTGGCGGGGTGCCTGGATTCCTTCGAAAAATTCCTGTACGACGAAACTGTTCCTTTGCCCCCTTTGATTAGAGCGGGGCTTCTGCATGTCCAGTTCGAAAGTATTCACCCCTTCCTCGACGGCAACGGCCGGATAGGCCGCTTGTTGATCGCGCTCTTTCTGGTGGAACGACGCGTCCTGCAGCAGCCGCTCCTATACCTGAGCCTTTATTTTAAATCGAATCGAGAAGCCTATTATCGATTGCTGCAGGAAGTCAGGCAAAACGGGGCGTGGGAAGCCTGGCTCGAGTTTTTCCTGGATGGCGTCACAGAAACCGCTAATAATGCCTTCGACAGTGCCTCTCGAATCGTACAACTCTTCCGTGAAGATCGTCAGCGAATATCGGCGTCGACTGACAGGGCGAGTACAGCGCTTCGTGTCCACGAAGTGCTCCAAAGGCAGCCGTTCGTCACCGCAAACCAACTGACAACGACAACTGGCCTTACTACTCCAACGGTCAACAGCGCGCTGCAAGCCCTCGAAATGCTTGGCATTGTCCGAGAAATTACAGGAAAGCAGCGTTCGCGCGTGTACTGTTACCAAGAATTCATGGACATCCTCGATGACGGAGCAGGATCACGTCAACGACGCGCTTCGCAACGTATCGAGCCACCCCAAGAGCCCATCCCTGCAACGGATCCCTAGTGCGGCCTCTCGCGAAAATTTCACTAATAAAAAATAGCCCATTATTTTTAAATAGCAAAAGCCGCTAATTAAGCAAGCTTAACTAACGGCTTTTATTGTCCTCGAACGACTCAGGAGCGAAAGGTTGCTGAGTCACCGGCTAAGAACATTCTGTTTTAGAACGGGATGTCGTCATCCATGTCCGAGAAATTCGGCGCCGGCTTCGGCTGCGGACGCGCTGGCGGAGGAGGCGGCGCCTGGCGCTGCTGCTGTGGCTGCGGACGGCTCGGAGCGCTGCTCTCGTAGCCGCCGTCATCCATGCCGCTGTCGCCACCCATACCCTGGCGGCCGCCCAGCATCTGCATGTTCTCGGCGATGATGTCGGTTGCGTACTTCTCGACGCCGTCCTTGTCGGTGTACTTGCGGGTCTGCAGGCGGCCTTCGACGTAGACCGACGAACCCTTCTTCAGGTATTGACCAACGATCTCGGCCAGGCGGCCGAAGAACGAAATGCGGTGCCACTCGGTCAGCTCTTTCTGCTCGCCAGTGTTGCGGTCCTTCGACTTGTACGAAGTGGCCACGGCGATGTTGGCGATCGCGTCGCCGCTCGGCATGTAGCGGATTTCCGGATCGCGGCCCAGGTTGCCGACGATGATGACCTTGTTAACAGATGCCATGTAATGCTCCTCTGATTTTTGTGGGCCCTGGCTCTGCACTTGACTAAGCGCCAGGGTATCGGTGTCCTCGCGAACAGCCGATATTATGGCCGAACTTCCCCCGCTCAGAAATGAATTTTTAACATTCTCTGATGTCGCTCGCCAGCCCGAACTTTATTTTGAACTTCTGGCGTTTTTGCCATTGGAAACCCTGCGTTTCGCTCCAGATGGGCTCCTTGCCCACCGTTTGCAGCCGGCAATAATACTGTTATTATATACAGTAGTCGCACTGGTGGCGGCCGCTGCCTGCGTCCGGCAATCGTCTCCGCCGGACGCGCTGGAATTGAAACACGGCTATAGTTACAGGTTGTCCCTTTTTGGCCCCGCCGACATCGGTTTTCTCGCGCGCGCCAGCCTCGCTTCACCCATTGGAAAGCACAATACATGGAACAGATCCGCATCCGCGGCGCCCGCACGCATAACCTGAAGAACATCAACCTCGACCTGCCGCGCAACAAGCTGACGGTCATCACCGGCCTGTCCGGCTCCGGCAAGTCGTCGCTGGCGTTCGACACGCTGTATGCCGAAGGCCAGCGCCGCTATGTCGAGTCGCTGTCGGCCTATGCGCGCCAGTTCCTGCAGCTGATGGAGAAACCCGACGTCGACCTGATCGAAGGCCTGTCGCCGGCCATCTCGATCGAGCAGAAAGCCACGTCGCACAATCCGCGTTCGACCGTCGGCACCGTCACCGAAATTCACGATTACCTGCGCCTGCTGTACGCGCGCGTCGGCACGCCCTACTGCCCCGACCACGCGGAGCATCCGCTGGCCGCGCAGACCGTGTCGCAGATGGTCGACGCCGTGCTGGCTATGGAAGAAGGCACCAAGCTGATGATCCTCGCGCCCGTGGTGGCCAACCGCAAGGGCGAGCACGCCGACCTGTTCGCGTCGATGCAGGCGCAGGGCTTCGTGCGCTTCCGCATCCAGAGCGGCACTCATGACGCGAAGATCTACGAGATCGACGACATGCCGACCTTGAAGAAGACCGAGAAGCACACCATCGACGTGGTGATCGATCGCGTGAAGGTCAACGCCGACATCAAGCAGCGCCTGGCCGAATCGTTCGAGACCGCGCTGCGCCTGGCCGACGGCCGCGCCGTGGCGCTCGAGATGGATAGCGGCGCCGAGCATGTGTACTCGAACAAGTTCGCCTGCAACGTCTGCGGCTACTCGCTGCAGGAGTTGGAGCCGCGCCTGTTCTCGTTCAACAATCCGATGGGCGCCTGCCCGGAGTGCGATGGCCTCGGCCACATCGAGTTCTTCGACCCGAAGCGCATCGTCGCCTTCCCCAACCTGTCGCTCGCTTCGGGCGCCATCAAGGGGTGGGACCGCCGCAACCAGTTCTACTTCCAGATGCTGTCGAACCTGGCCGCGTTCTACGACTTCGACATCGACAAGCCGTTCGAGCAGCTGCCGGCCGAAGCGCAGAAGGCCGTGCTGACCGGTTCCGGCAAGACCACGATCCCGTTCACCTACGTCAATGAGCGCGGCCGCACCGTAATTCGCGAGCACACCTTCGAAGGCGTGGTCACCAACCTGCAGCGGCGCTACCGCGAGACCGATTCGATGGCGGTGAAAGAGGAACTGGCGAAATTCATCAACGAGAAGAAGTGCCCGTCGTGCGAAGGCGCGCGCCTGCGCGTGGAAGCGCGCTACGTCAAGCTCGGCGCCGGCAAGCAGCAGCGCGCGATCTACGAGATCGCCAACAAGCCACTGCGCTCCTGCCTCGACTACTTCGAGAAGCTGTCGCTCAAGGGCGCGAAGAAGGACATCGCCGACCGCGTGATCAAGGAAATCATCTCGCGCCTGAAGTTCTTGAATAACGTCGGCCTCGACTACCTCTCGCTCGACCGCAGCGCCGACACCCTGTCAGGCGGCGAAGCGCAGCGCATCCGCCTGGCGTCGCAGATCGGCTCGGGCCTGACCGGCGTGATGTACGTGCTCGACGAGCCGTCGATCGGCCTGCACCAGCGCGACAACGATCGCCTGATCGAAACGCTCAAGCACCTGCGCGACATCGGCAATACGGTGCTGGTGGTCGAGCACGACGAAGATGCGATCCGCACCGCCGACTACATCGTCGACATGGGCCCGGGCGCGGGCGTGCATGGCGGCGAGGTGTGCGCCGAAGGCACGCTGGCGCAGATCCTGAAGAACAAGAAGTCGCTGACCGCGAAGTACCTGAACGGCACGCTGAAGATCGCCGTGCCGAAGAAGCGCCACGTGGCTAATCCGGACAAGCAGCTGGTGATCACCGGCGCTACCGGCAACAACCTGAAGAGGGTGTCGCTGCACCTGCCGGTCGGCCTGATGACCTGCGTGACCGGCGTGTCCGGCTCCGGCAAGTCCTCGCTGGTGAACGACACGCTGTACCCCGCGCTGTCGCGCCACCTGTACGGTTCGCAGACCGAGCCGGCGCCGCACGATTCGATCAGCGGGCTGGAACACTTCGACAAGGTGATCTCGGTCGATCAGGCGCCGATCGGGCGCACGCCGCGCTCGAACCCGGCCACCTACACCGGCGTGTTCACGCCGATTCGCGACCTGTTTTCGACGGTGCCGACGGCGAAGGAGCGCGGCTACAGCGCCGGGCGCTTCTCGTTCAACGTCAAGGGCGGCCGCTGCGAAGCCTGTCAGGGCGACGGCGTGATCAAGGTCGAGATGCACTTCCTGCCGGACGTGTACGTGCCGTGCGACGTCTGCCACGGCAAGCGCTACAACCGCGAGACGCTCGAGGTGCAGTACAAGGGCAAGAACATCACCGAAGTGCTGGACATGACGGTGGAGGACGCGCACGAGTTCTTCAAGCCGGTGCCGGTCATCGCACGCAAGCTGCAGACGCTGCTCGACGTGGGCCTCGGCTACATCAAGCTGGGACAGAGCGCGACCACGCTGTCGGGCGGCGAGGCGCAGCGGGTCAAGCTGTCGTTAGAGCTGTCGAAGCGCGACACGGGACGCACGCTGTACATCCTCGACGAGCCGACCACCGGTTTGCACTTCCAGGATATCGACTTGCTGCTGAAGGTGATGCATCGCCTGCGCGACCAGGGCAATACGCTGGTCGTCATCGAGCACAATCTGGACGTGATCAAGACGGCGGACTGGATTGTCGACCTGGGGCCGGAAGGCGGCGCGGGCGGCGGTCAGATCGTGTCGGCTGGCACGCCGGAGAATGTGGCGAAGGATCCGAACAGCGTGACCGGGAAGTACCTGGTGCCGCTGCTGAAATAAAAAATGGGGTCAGGTCCGCAGGACCAGACCCCGATGCCGCAGACTTTGGGGTCTGGTCCTGCGGACCTGACCCCATTTTCGTTCTTACGCCGCCATGCGCGACTCGAGCGCCTTGCGCGTGTCGTCCAGCTCTTTCGGCAGGTGATACGCCAGCTTCTCGAACAGTTCGTCGTGCAGCTTCACTTCGTCCTTCCACGCGTTCGCGTCGATCGAGGTGATCTTGTCGAACTGCTCGCGGCTGAACTCCAGCCCGTCCCAGTTCATGTCCTCGTAGCGCGGCGTGATGCCGAACAGGTGCTCGGCGCCGCCGGCCTTGCCTTCGATCCGGTCCAGCATCCACTTCAGCACGCGCATGTTGTCGCCGAATCCCGGCCAGACGAAATTGCCTTCGTCATCGGTGCGGAACCAGTTCACGCAGAAGATCTTCGGCATCTTGCCAGGCTGCTTCGCGCCCAGGTCGAGCCAGTGCTGGAAGTAGTCGCTCATGTTGTAGCCGATGAACGGCAGCATCGCGAACGGATCGCGCCGCACCACGCCGATCTTCGCCGCGGCGGCAGCCGTGGTCTCCGAACCCATCGTCGCGGCCATGTACACGCCCTCGGTCCAGTTGCGCGCCTCGGTTACCAGCGGCACGGTGGTCGAACGCCGTCCGCCGAAGATGAAGGCGGAAATCGGCACGCCGGCCGGATCGTCCCACGACGGGTCGAGCACCGGGTTCTGCGTCGCCGCCACCGTGAAGCGCGAGTTCGGGTGCGCGGCCTTGGTGCCGGAGGCCGGCGTCCAGTCCTTGCCCTGCCAGTCGATCAGGTGCGCCGGAGCTTCCTTGGTCAAGCCTTCCCACCACACGTCGCCGTCGTCGGTCAGCGCGACGTTGGTGAAGATCGAGTTCTCGCGCATCGAGGCCATGCAGTTGGCGTTGGTCTTTTCGTTGGTGCCCGGCGCGACGCCGAAGTAGCCCGCTTCCGGATTGATCGCGACCAGGCGGCCGTCGGCGCCCGGCTTGATCCAGGCGATGTCGTCGCCGACGGTGGTGACCTTCCAGCCATTGAAGCCGGCCGGCGGGATCATCATCGCGAAGTTGGTCTTGCCGCACGCTGACGGGAACGCCGCCGCGACGTAGTGCTTCTTCCCTTCCGGCGATTCGACGCCCAGGATCAGCATGTGCTCGGCCAGCCAGCCGTCGCCGCCGGCCTTGGCTTCCTGCTGGCCCATGTTCGAGGCGATGCGCAGCGCGAAGCACTTCTTGCCGAGCAGCGCGTTGCCGCCGTAGCCCGAGCCGTACGACCAGATCTCGCGCGTCTCGGGGAAGTGGACGATGTACTTGGTGTCGTTGCACGGCCACGCGACGTCCTTCTGGCCTTCGCGCAGCGGCGCTCCGACGGTGTGCACGGCCGGCACGAACTCGCCGTCCGCGCCAAGCACGTCGTACACGGCGCGGCCCATGCGCGTCATGATGCGCATGTTCACGGCGACGTAAGGCGAGTCGGACAGCTCGACGCCGATGTGGGCGATCGGCGAGCCCAGTGGCCCCATCGAGAACGGCACCACGTACATCGTGCGGCCGGCCATGCAGCCGTCGAACAGGCCGTGCAGCGTCTCGCGCATTTCGGCGGGCGCCATCCAGTTGTTGGTCGGCCCGGCCTGCTCGCGGGTTTCGCTGCAGATGAAGGTGCGGTCCTCGACACGCGCCACGTCGGTCGGGTCGGACAGCGCCAGGAAGGAGTTCGGGCGCTTTTCCGGATTGAGTTTTTTCATGGTGCCGGCGGCGACCATCTCGGCGCACAGGCGGTCGTATTCCTCCTGCGAGCCGTCGCACCAGTAGATGCGGTCCGGCTTGGCAAGGGCGGCGATCTCGGCGACCCAATTGATCAGTTTTTGGTGTTTGATGTAAGCTGGGACGTTCAAGGCGGAAACGCCTTTCATGACGGGCTGGTTCATGCAGTACCTCCAATACGATTAAGAATTGTGGTCGGGACCGCTGGCGGGAAGGCAGCGCGGCGGTCGAACAGCGGCGCCGGGGCGCGGCTGCAAAAGAACTTGACTGCGCAACTAAATGCAAAGTGGTCTAGTCAAATCCTCAAAATATCGGGCCGATTGTACACCCGCAAAACCATGATTAAAACGCCAGAAACGCAAAAATGTAGTAATAGTAGTTGACTAAAGTAGTGGGCTACTCAGGCCCGCGAAATTCCTGTTATTTACCTACGAAGTTTTATTATCTTTCTAATAATGCCAATGAAAATAGCTGTCCTAGACGACTATCAGGATGCCGTGCGCAGCCTGGACTGCTTCAAGCTGCTGGACGGGCATGAGGTGAAGGTGTTCAACAATTCGACCCGGGGGCTGGGGCAGCTGGCGATCCGGCTGGCGCCGTACGACGCGCTGGTGCTGATCCGCGAGCGCACCGCCCTGTCGCGCGCGCTGCTTGCCAAGCTGCCCAACCTCAAGCTGATCTCGCAGACGGGCAAGGTGGCCGGCCACATCGACGTGGCGGCGGCGACCGAGCGCGGCGTGGCGATCGCCGAGGGTGTTGGCTCGCCGGTGGCGCCGGCCGAGCTGACCTGGGCGCTGATCATGGCCGCCAGCCGCAAGATCGTGCCCTACGCGAACAACCTGAAGGACGGGCTGTGGCAGACGGCGTCGATCAATCCGGCGCTGAACGGGCTGGGCAGCGTGTTGAAGGGCAAGACGCTGGCGATCTGGGGCTACGGCAAGATCGGCAAGATGGTGGCCGGCTACGGCAAGGCATTCGGCATGAGCGTGCTGGTGTGGGGGCGCGAAGCGAGCCGCACGGCCGCGCTGGCGGACGGCTACCAGGCGGCCGGCTCGCAGGAAGAATTTTTCGAGCGGGCCGATGTGCTGACTGTGCATTTGCGGCTGGTCGATGCGACGCGCGGGATCGTCACGGCGCAGGATTTGGCGCGGATGAAGCGCTCGTCGCTGTTCGTCAATACCAGCCGGGCTGAGCTGGTCGAGGAAGGCGCGCTGGAGGCGGCGCTACCGCAGGGCCGGCCTGGGATGGCGGCGCTCGACGTGTTCACCAGCGAGCCGCTGGCGCCGGATTCGCCGCTGCTGCGCATGCCGACCGTGCTGGCGACGCCGCACCTGGGCTATGTCGAGAAGGACAGCTACGAGCTGTATTTCGAGGCGGCGTTCCGCAACGTCGTCAACTTCGCGGAGGGCAAGCCGAGCGGGATTTTGAATCCTGAAGTGTTGGCAAAAACCTAGCGTGTCGTACCTGCGGAGGCAGGTACCCATGCTGAGCGCACTTTACCTCTTCCGCTGATTCAGCATGGGTACCAGCCTTCGCTGGTACGACAATCAAGTGTCAGCGCACCTGCTCGCCGGTAATGCTGATCGGCGGCGCCGGCATCACGTGAGCGCGCGTCCACAAGCCGGCCCATCCCGGCGGCCAGCTCAGTTGCGGACCCGAATACGCCGGCAAGGTCGCGCGCACCGCAATCACCGGCACCGGCGGCACTTCCTTCAATCCACCGGCCGTCGCGCGCTCCATGTCCAGGCTGTACATGTAGCCCGGCAGCAGCGCGTCGCACACTCCCTTGAACCACTCGGTGTGATCCTCGTCGCGCCCCAGCGCCTGCGCCAGTCCCTGCGGGTCGAACTTGGCCAGCGCGGTAATCAGTTCGTCGGTCGACGCGCCCGGCGAATCGCCCCACCCCATCACCGGATTGACGTTGTAGTCGGCGCCCGAGCCATACCAGCCCTCGCGCCAGGGCCGCTGCATCCAGTTGCGCTGGCCGGTGAACAAATGCCAGCGCCAGTGCAGGCCGGACGGCTTCGGCCACGAATACAGATACAGCTTCTCGTAACCGGCCTCATGCAGTGCGCGCACCATCGCCATCAGGCGCGCGTGCGGCATGCGGTCGGGCGGCGCGCGGCGGAACAAAATCGCTTCGCCGTCCGCGTGCTGCACGTCGTCGGTGGACAGGTTCAGGTCCAGCGTGCGCTGCTCGCTGCCGAAGCGCGCGCTGATCCAGCCAGTGAGCAAGTTGACATGCGTGATCACGCCGTAGCCGCGGTGGCGGTGAAAGATGACGGTTCCTGGAGCGAGCGTTTTCATTGGATCGAGTGTAGCGAGGCGCTGACGAAGATTCTAGCGCAGTCACAACCGGATACAAGGTTTTCGACAGCGCGTGTGCCAGGCGCTATCATGAGGCACTTTTCACACACACCATACATCACCATGAACTTGCGGATCATCGCCACCGGCGGCACCTTCGACAAACACTACGACGAGCTGACGGGCAAGCTCGATTTCGCCGCCAGCCACCTGCCGGCCGTGCTGGCGCGCACGCGCATGACCATTCCGGTCGAACTCGAAGTGCTGCCGCTGCTCGATTCGCTCGACATGCAGGACGTGGACCGCCAGCGCGTGCTGGCCTCGTGCCAGGCGGCGGCGGAAAAAGCGATCGTCATCATCCACGGCACCGACACCATGCGCGAGACCGCCGGCGTGCTGGGCGCGGCAAAGCTGGACAAGGCGATCGTGCTGACCGGCGCGATGATTCCGTACGAGATCGCGAATTCGGATGCGTTGTTTAATTTGGGATTTGCTACTGGCGTGGCGCAGACCTTGGCGCCTGGAGTGTACGTGGCGATGAACGGCCAGGTGTTCGCGTGGGATAACGTGACGAAGAACAAAGCGGCCGGAGTGTTCCAGCCGCTGTAAAACGGAGGCGGGGTCTGGTCCCGCGGAGCGACGGGGACGCCGAGTCCCCATCTTCGCGTGGACGTTCCAAAATGGGGTCAGGTCCGCAGGACCAGACCCCTTCACTTCGGCTTACGCCGTCGCTTCGCCGCCCAGCGCTTCGACGACGTCGGCCATCATCTGCGCCAGTTCGCCCGTCATCATCATCATGTCGTTGTCGAAGCGCTCGTCGTCGTTGCGGGTCGACGCGTCGTTTTCCTTGATCACGTCGAGCGGCTTGATGCCCTTGATCGCCAGCGACTCGGTCAGCACGAACGAGATCTTGTCGTTCCACGTCATCGCCAGGCGCGTGCACTGCTTGCCGGCTGCGATGTGGCGGCGGATGTCGTCCGCTTCCAGCGCGTGCTTCACGTAGCGCACCGCAGCCTTGCTCTCGCCGGTGGCGCGCAGCTCGGTATCCTGATCGACCGTGAAGCCGACCGGCGCCTCGTCCGTCTCCAGCCACGCCGTCATCACCGCAACCGGCGAGCGCTGCACGCGCAGGCTCTCGAGTGGCAGCTTGTCGACTGCTTTCAACAGCAGCTTGATCACATCGTCGGCCTTGGCCGGGCTGGCCGCATCGACCACCAGCCAGCCGTTCACCGGATCGATCCAGGTGTACACGTTGCTGCGGATGCTGAACGCGCGCGGCAGCAGTTCGTCGGCCACGCGCTCTTTCAATTCCTTCATCGCCTTCTTGCCTGGCGCGAAACCTTGTGCTTCTTCCAGTTCGGCCGCCTTGGCCTTGGCTACCTGGTTGATGACCGAGCCTGGGAGCAGCTTCTTTTCGGTGCCCAGCTGGATCAGCATCTGCTTGTTGACGACGTGGACCAGGCCGCCGTTCGGACGCGGCTTGTCCCAGCCCTGGCGCAGCAGTTCGTTGCTGGTGGCGGGCACGAAGCTGTTCGGCGCGAGGGCCGCTTCGAGTTGCTCAGGCGTGAAATTCCATGGTGCGGGCAGGCGGTAAATCTGGAGATTCTTAAACCACATAATTGTTATCCGATTGTGTCAGCATTACAGAAGGAACGACATTCTACACGCTCGCATGAGCCGGGAATCGTCGCTGTTGGGTAGAAAATGTTTACTTGAACTGGGTCTTGCGCGCGCCTCAGAGTTCTGCGCCATCGGCGAACAGGGACAGCTGCGCCAGCGTCTCCTCCTCACCCAGCCGCACGCCCAGGCCGAGCAGGCGCACAGGCATGTTCCGGCGCAGGAAGCCGGTTTCCATCAGGCGCGCGTACTGGGCGGGATCGGGCGTGATGCCGACGCATTCGACCGTGGTCTGCGTGAAATCGGCGAACTTGATCTTGGCGAACAGCTTGTGCACGTGGCGCTCGGCGCCGGCCCGCTTGATGCGTCCCAGCAGGCTCTCGTGCAGCTCGGGCAGCAGCGCCAGGCAGGCGGCGAGGTCGGGCACATCGGGCGTGTAGGTCTCCTCGACGCTGACCGACTTGCGTTCGCGCTCGTTCGACACGACGCGGTTGTCGATGCCGCGGCACAGGTCGTGCAGGCGCGCGCCGAAGCTGCCGAAATGGTGCTGCAGTTCCAGCATGGTCCAGCCGCGCAGGTCGTCGCAAGTCTGCACGCCAAGACCGTTCAATTTCGCCGCGGTGACCTTGCCGACGCCGAACAGCTTCTTGACCGGCAGCGCGGCCACGAAACCGTCCACCTCGTCGGGGCGCACCAGGCACAGGCCGTCGGGCTTGTTCCAGTCGCTGGCGATCTTCGCGACGAACTTGTTGGGCGCCACGCCGGCGGAGGCGGTGATGCCGACGGTGTCAAAAATGCGCTGACGGATCTCCTGCGCGATCAGGGTGGCGCTGCCCTTGCAGTGCGGCGAATTGGAGACGTCGAGGTAGGCTTCGTCGAGCGAGAGCGGTTCGACCAGGTCGGTGTAGTCGCCGTAGATGGCCAGGATCTGGCGCGAGGCGGCGCGGTATTTCTCCATGTTCGGCGGGATGACCACCAGGTCGGGGCACAGCTTGAGGGCTTGGGCGGTGGCCATGGCCGAATGAATGCCGTAGCGGCGCGCCTCGTAGTTACAGGTGGCGACGACGCCGCGCTGGTCGGGGCGGCCACCGACGGCGAGCGGCACGTCGCGCAGGGACGGATCGTCGCGCATCTCGACCGAAGCGTAGAAGCAATCGCAGTCGCAGTGGATGATTTTTCGGGCCGGAGCGTTCACGCGGGGACGAACTACTGTAAATGCATACAGTATTCACCGAAACGAGCTTTATTGCAAGTTGGCGCGGGGGTCTGGTCCTGCGGACCTGACCCCATTTTCAGTCGGCCGCCAAATCGTGTCGGGCGCCCAATCCCGATGCCGCACCTTCCATCACGAAGCGTCGATAGGCATGGATCGCTTCGTCTCGCTCACCGGAGAACTGACTCAGCACCCAATCTATCTGCAACCAGCGCGGCGCGGGTAAAACTCCACTGGTCATCGCAAAACTGCTCCACGGCCAATCGCCGGGCGCTCCCACGATGCCTGCACGCACGGGATTGAGCACGACATAGCGCATCAGTTCAATCAGATGCGCCTGCCGGTGAACCAGCTCGGAATGGTAGCGCGCCTGAAAAACGTGGCCCGAGCCTGCATGGCGATAGTTGAAGCGTTGGGTGTAAAGCCCGTTCAACTGACGCATGCCGCGCGCCAAGTTGGCTTCGGCCATCTCGACGACCAGATGATAGTGATTACCCATTTGGCAGAACGCATGCACCGACCACGCGTATTTAGAGCAAACACCGGAAAGTACGCGCAGCCAGTTCTGCCGGTCGATGTCGTCGCGGTAAATGGTTTCCCGGCGATCGCCGCGTGATGTGATGTGGTGGATTGCGCCGGGAAAATCGACGCGGGTCGGTCTTGGCATGGCATGCTCCGTCGGAGAGCAATGTTGGACGCGCGATTTGCTGATGAGTTCAAAAAAATGGGGTCAGGTTCGCAGAACCTGACCCCGATGCTGCAGGAGGCGCAGGTCCGACGGACCTGACCCCCAACGCAAATTAGAAGTTGCCCTTGAACTGGACGCCCACCGTGCGCGGCTCGTTGATGAAGCCGGTCAGGTTGTTGAAGTCGATGCCGCCGGTGATGCGGCGGGTGTCGAGGATGTTGCGGCCGAACGCGGCCACTTCATACTTGCCGTTGCCGAAGATGTAGCCCACGCGCAGGCCGCCTTCGGTCAGCGCCTTGCCAGTGAACTCGACCGACTCGTACAGGAAGAAGTTGATCTTGCTGCGGTACGACCAGTCGGTCAGCGCATACAGCTGGCCGTCGGCCAGGTTCCACTGGTAGCGCGCCGATGCATTGACGGTCCAGCGCGGCGCCTGCGGCAGCGGGTTGCCGTCGATGATCGCACGGCCGGCGCTGTTCACAGGGTCGAGCGGCGTGCACTTCGCGCCGCAGTTGGCGATCGACAGGCTAGGATCGCGGATCTCGGTGAAGTTGTAGCTGCCGCCGGCGCTGACCTTGAAGTCGCTGGTGACGAAGCCTTCGAAATCGAGTTCGGCGCCGCGGCCCTTGGTCTTGGCCGCGTTGATCAGGCGGTTCACGTTCGAATTGCCACCGACGACCGTCAGCTGCTGGTTCTTGACGTCGAAGTCGTACAGGCTGAACGCAACGCGCGCGCGGCGATTGAGCAGGTCGGCCTTGACGCCGGCTTCGACCGAGGTGATGGTCTCGGCGTCGGCCACGGTGATCGGCACCGCAGCCGATGCGGCGGCGATACTCGGCGCGCGGAAGCCTGTCGCCACGCGGGCGTACAGGTTGACGTCCTTGTCGAGCTTGTAGGTGCCGCTCAGGTCCCAATTGACCTTGTGCTTGCTCTCGTTGACCGAACTTGGGCCGATCTGCACCACATTGACCGCTTCCACCGTGCCGAAATCCTTCTGGTCGTTGGTGTAGCGCAGGCCGCCGCGCACGGTCAATGCGTCGCTGACCGCGTAGTTCAGCGAGCCGAAGGCCGCCCACGCGGTGTTCTTCTGGTGGCTGGCCAGGTGCGAGGTCTGTGCGCCGGTGGTGCTGTTGAAGTTGTTGCTGTAGCCGTTCGCGTCTTCATTGAAGTAGTACACGCCGGCCTGCCAGTTCAGCGGGCCGGCCGCTTTCGACTCGGCGCGGAATTCCTGGCTGTACTGCTTCAGGCCGGTGATGCCGCCACCGGTTTCGACCTGGAACGGGATGAAGCCCGGGCCGGCCGGCGTGCCGCCGTCGATGTCGCCGCGGCTGAAGTAGTGGTCGACGTGCTCGTAGCCGGTGACCGAGAACAGCTTGATCGCGCCCAGGTCCCACGACAGGCGCGCGTTGGCGCCGTTGGTCTTGAGGTTCTGGAAGTTCTGGCCATTGGTGACGATCTTGTCCGGATCGAAGCCGTCGACGAAGTCGTTGGTGCCCTTCTTGATCAGGTTGGCGCGGAACAGGCGCGCGCTGCCGGTCGTCATGCGCTGGTGCACATTGAACAGGGCGTTGAACGTGGTGTTCGGCGAGTACAGCAGCTGCAGGCGCTCGGCGTGCTCGTTGTAGCCTTCCAGTTCGCCGCGCTTGACGGTGAACGCCGGATCGGCGTAGTTGTCGACGTAGTTGTCACGGTGCTGGCGCAGCGTCGAGAAGCGCAGCGCCCACTCGTTCGACAGCGGCACGTTGATGGCGCCGTCGACGTTGACCGAATTGTGCGAGGCGTAGGTGCCGCTGTAGTAGCCTTCGACTTTTTTCAGGCTTGGCTTTTCGGATTCGAACTTGACCACGCCGGCCGGGGTGTTGCGGCCGAACAGGGTGCCCTGCGGGCCGCGCAGCACTTCAACGCCGGCCAGGTCGAAAATCGGGAAGCCTTTGAGGATCGGGTTTTCCTGCACGACGTCGTCGTACACCAGCGACACCGGCTGCGATGCGAAGGTGTTGAAGTCGGTGTTGCCGTAGCCGCGGATGTAGAAGCGCGGGAAGGTGCGGCCGTTCGACGATTCCACGTTCAGGCTCGGCACCTTGCCGGCCAGTACGCGGATGTCTTCGCCGCCGGAGACGATCACGTCGAGCTTTTCGCCCTTGATCGCGGTGACCGAGACCGGCACGTCCTTGATGTTCTCGGTGCGGCGCTGCGCCGTTACGGTGACGCTTTGGAGCTCTGGAGCAGCAGTGGTTTGCGCGATGGCCGAAGCGAGCGGCAGCATGGCCGTCAGGGCCAACACGGCGCCGTTTGCGCGCAACACGCGCTTGTGCATCTTGGACAACTTGGTCATATCTTTTTCCTGGAAAAACGTCTATGAAACTTGCGATGGATTTGCACTGCTGTCTCCGCTGGCCTGCATCCTGAAGAATGTCTAGGTGGCCACATATAAGAAGCCGGCATTCTCGGCCATAGCACGCCAACGTGGCAAGGAACATATGCGCCATCGTATATTTGGTACAACACAGTGAATATGAAAAGGGGGGTTGCGGATTCATCGACATCGCCTGCTTGCGAGCGTTTTAAAAAAAGGACTTGCGCGGTGCGGAAGTCCTTGTATATAATTCGGGCCTCTTCAGACGTGGTGACAAACGTCGGATGCAGTCGAAAATGAAGTGTGCGGGCGCTTAGCTCAGTTGGTAGAGCGGAGCCCTTACAAGGCTTAGGTCGGGAGTTCGAGCCTCTCAGCGCCCACCAGTCATGACTGCATCATGATCAGCAGTACCGATCAGAGTAATACGGAGTGGTAGTTCAGTTGGTTAGAATACCGGCCTGTCACGTCGGGGGTCGCGGGTTCGAGTCCCGTCCGCTCCGCCAGCATCAATGAAAAAGCCCCGCTTGTCGGGGCTTTTTCATTACATATACGGGTCAGAGTGCTTCCCCTGCGGGAAGCACGGATTGGGACTCGAAGCGAATCGCTTGCAAGCGATTCGGCGGCCTGCCGAAGGTAGGCGAGTCCCGTCCGCTCCGCCAGCATCAATGAAAAAGCCCCGCTTGTCGGGGCTTTTTCATTACATATACGGGTCAGAGTGCTTCCCCTGCGGGAAGCACGGATTGGGACTCGAAGCGAATCGCTTGCAAGCGATTCGGCGGCCTGCCGAAGGTAGGCGAGTCCCGTCCGCTCCGCCAGCATCAATGAAAAAGCCCCGCTTGTCGGGGCTTTTTCTTTTTCCAGTTCAGATCAAAATGGGGTCAGGTCCGCAGGACCAGACCCCGATACAGCGCCGGCCGCGAGCCGGGGTCTGGTCCTGCGGATCTGACCCCATCTTCAACCGGCCACCACCCTCAAGCGCGACTGCCCCACTTCGACCCGGTCGCGTCCCGCGCTCTTGGCCGCATACAGCGCGTGGTCCGCGCGCGCCAGCGCCGAGTTGATATGCTCGTTCGGATCGATCACCACCACGCCGATACTGACCGTCATGCCGTACGTGCCGCCGCTGACCGACATGTGCGCGGCCGACACCGCGCCGCGCAGCCGTTCGGCGGCCAGCACCGCGCCTTCCAGTTCCGTCCCCGGCAACACCAGCGCGAACTCCTCGCCGCCCAGCCGTCCCATGATGTCGTGGTCGCGCAAGGTCTGCTGCGCGGTGGCCGCGAACAGGCACAGCGCCTCGTCGCCGGTGGCGTGGCCAAAGCGGTCGTTGAGGCGCTTGAAGTGGTCGATGTCGATCATCATCAGCGCGATCGGGCTGCGCAGCCTAGTCGCGAGCAGGCGCGCGCTCTCGGTGCGCTCGAAGAAGGCGCGCCGGTTAACCAGGCCGGTCAGGCTGTCGATGGTGGCCAGCCGCGCCATCTGCTGATCGTCCTCCTCCTTGCACAGCAACAGGAAGCCGAAGCCGTTGACGATCATGAGCAGGTAGCCGGCCAGGTAAGTGATGCTTTGTACGGCGCCAGGCGCGAACACGGCCATGTGACCGTGCGCGATGCCGCTGTATGCGCGCAGGCTCATCGCGGCGAAGAAGGCCAGTCCGTTCAATCCGATCAGGCGCTGCAGCATCGAGTGGCCGGCGCCGGGCCGCAGCAGGATCGCCGCCATCGCGGCGGTGTACAGCGCGATGATCATCGACATCAGGATCACCAGCGTATTGGGCGAGGCGTGGGCGAAGCGCGCGCCGTGCATGGCCAGCAGCGCCAGCGCGGTGCATGGATACAGCACGCGGCGCCAGCGCGCGTAGCCGAAGAAGGTGCAGTACGCGGCCGCTTCGGAGGCGGCGCCGGCGATAAGGAAGGTGTTGGCGGCGACGGCTACGCCGATCCAGGGCAGGTCCGGGCGCAGCCATCCGAGCAGGTGGGCGCAGCCCTGCACCAGCTTGGCCCAGGCCCACACGCGCAGCGCGGGGCTGGCCGCCGCCGTGCGCGCGTAGCCCGCCATCAGCATGGCGAACCCGATATTGCCGATGGCGAGCACCAGCATGAAGGTCCTGATATCGATCACTGCCTGTTCCTTGTGCCGGCCTGCGCAATTGTTGGGGGCGAGGCGGCGGTCGTCGTCATGCGGGCGGGATGCCTGCTATGCGGAACAGATATCCAAATTACAATGACTGTTTCCGCCAAGAACTATACTACACGGAAATGAGGAAAGGTAGCGGGACGTATGCATGTGTGTGCGCGATGCGACACTTGCAATGGTTGGAAGATGGGGTCAGGTCCGCGGGACCAGACCCCGATGCCGCATGGGGCGCGTCACGAAGTGCGGGGTCTGGTCCTGCGGACCTGACCCCATTGCCTTACTTGCGCCCGGCGCGCGCCTTGGCCACCGGCGCAGCGGCCTTCGGCTTGGTCTTGATGGTCGCCAGGATCGACGGCCGCACCTTCGACTCCGGCGCGATGAACGGCGCCGGCGCAGTCGCGCGCGCGGTGGCCCGCTTCGGCGCCGCGGCAAATTTGTCCAGCGTGCCGGCGCCCGAGGTCTGACGCTTGCGCTCCCCTGCCGCCAGCCCGCCGTCTTCCGACGCCTGCCATGCCGGCACCAGGTGGCGGTCGCCATTGCCGATCAAATCGCCGCGCCCCATCTTCACCAGCGTCTCGCGCAGGATCGGCCAGTTGGCCGGGTCCTGGTAGCGCAGGAAGGCCTTGTGCGAACGCCGCACCTTGCCGCTCTTCGCCGTCTCGACCACTTCCGAATCGGCCGTGACTTTTTTCAGCGGGTTCTTGCGCGAGTGGTACATGGTCGTCGCCATCGCCATCGGCGTCGGCATGAAGGTCTGCACCTGGTCGAGCTTGAAGTTGTTCTTCTTCAGCCACAGCGCCAGGTTCAGCATGTCCTCGTCGGTCGTGCCGGGGTGCGCCGCGATGAAGTACGGGATCAGGTACTGCTTCTTGCCCGCTTCGAGCGAGTACTTGTCGAACATGGCCTTGAACTCGTCGTAGGCGCCGATCCCCGGCTTCATCATCTTCGACAGCGTGCCTTCTTCGGTGTGCTCCGGCGCGATCTTCAGCAGGCCGCCGACGTGGTGCGTGACCAGTTCCTTCACGTACTCGGGCGAGCGCACCGCCAGGTCGTAGCGCAGGCCGGAGCTGATCAACACCTTCTTGATGCCCGGGATCGCGCGCGCCTTGCGGTACAGCGAAATGAGCTTGCTGTGGTCGGTGCCCAGGTTGACGCAGATGGTCGGGTACACGCACGACAGGCGCCGGCACGATACTTCGATCTTCTTGTCCTTGCACGCCAGCCGGTACATGTTCGCGGTCGGGCCGCCCATGTCCGAGATGGTGCCGGTGAAGCCCTTGGTCTTGTCGCGGATATGCTCGATCTCGCGCAGGATCGACGGCTCGCTGCGGCTCTGGATGATGCGCCCTTCGTGCTCGGTGATCGAGCAGAAGGTGCAGCCGCCGAAGCAACCGCGCATGATGTTGACCGAGAAGCGGATCATGTCCCACGCGGGGATCTTGGCCTTGCCGTAGCTCGGGTGCGGAGCGCGCGCGTAGCTCATGTCGTAGACGCCGTCCATCTCGTCCATCGCCAGCGGCAGCGGCGGCGGGTTGAGCCAGACGTCGCGCTCGCCGTGCGCCTGCACCATCGCGCGTGCGTTGCCGGGGTTCGATTCGAGGTGGAACACGCGCGAGGCGTGCGCGTACATCACCGGATCGTCCTTGACCACATCGTAGGCGGGCAGACGCACTACGGTCTTGTCGTGCTTTTCCTTCGCCAGCGCCAGCCGCTCTTCGCGCGTCATGATGCGGATCGGCTTGACCACTTCGGGCGCCGCGGCGGCATTGTCGGTGGCGCACGCGCTCTTGTCTTCCTGGGCCATCGCATACGGGTCGGGATGCGCGTCGACCTTGCCGGGCACGTCGACCCGGGTCGAGTTGGCGACCGACCAGTCGTCGGCCGGCAGCCAGCCCGACGGCACCATGAAGGCGGTGCCGCGCAGGTCGCGGATGTCCTTGATATTTTCGCCGGCGGCCAGGCGATGCGTCAGGTCCACCAGCGCACGCTCGGCGTTACCGAACAGGAGCAGGTCGGCCTTCGAATCGGGCAGCACCGAGCGGCGCACCTTGTCGGACCAGTAATCGTAGTGGGCGATGCGGCGCAGCGAGGCTTCGATCGAGCCGATGATGACCGGGACGTCCGCGAACGCTTCGCGCGCGCGCTGGGCGTACACGGTGACGGTGCGGTCCGGGCGCTTGTTCGGCTCGCCGTTGGGCGTGTAGGCGTCGTCGGAGCGGATCTTGCGGTCGGCCGTGTAGCGGTTGACCATCGAGTCCATATTGCCGGCGGTGACGCCGAAGTACAGGTTCGGCTTGCCCAGCGCGCGGAAGGCGTCGGCCGAGTGCCAGTCCGGCTGGCTGATGATGCCGACGCGGAAGCCCTGGGCCTCGAGCAGGCGGCCGACCAGCGCCATGCCGAAGCTCGGGTGGTCGATATAGGCGTCGCCGGTGACGAGGATCACGTCGCAGGAATCCCAGCCGAGCGCGTCCATTTCGGCGCGGGACATCGGCAGGAAAGGCGCAGCGGCAGCGCGGCTAGACCGCTTGGGGACGGTCGCAAACAGGTTTGTTGGGGAGTTCATTGGGCGGTATTGTACCGGAAAACACCTGCACCACTCCTGATGCTGGCAAAAAGTGCTTAAGTATCAATAGCTTGGAAGCCACTTGGTCGTCGTTCCTGCGAAGGCAGGAACCCATGCTGAGCGTATTGAGTATAGGTTCCTGCCTCCGCAGGAACGACAAGCCGGAGTCTAGATGCCCATGTTGGACAGCATATTCCCCAGCTCGCGCAGCGCTGGCTCCAGGCGCGGATGCTTTGCCGCGAACTTGGCGGTGATCTCTTGCGAGCGTTCGGCCAGGCCGTAAGTGGTGCTCTCAGGTTCGACCGTGCCCGCGTCCTCGGCCATCCGGCGTTCGAGCAGGGTCTTGATGTCGCCGTCGAGCTGGCGCAGCAGGTCTTTCAGTTCCGCGTCCACCTCGCCCGTGCTGGCCAGGTCGGCGCGCAGGGTCTTCAGATGCTGCTTCAGGTTCGATGCGTTCTCATTCAGCATAGTCTTCTCCGGTAGGTCAACTTCTGCAAGTCTATACGGCTTTTATACACCCAAATCGATTCGCGCGGCCATGTACGGCTGGGAGCAGGAGATGCGGACTCGGATAGTCGGTCAAATAGCGACGCGCCAGCGGTGCAGCTTGCCCAGCTTAACTCTAGCACCCCGGCTATTGCGGATTATCAGTATGGCATTACCTGTTGCAAATTAAGCTTCTATTTCAGGCTGAAGAAAACTGTATTTTTTAAAAAGCGCAACAAATTTGGACCTTGCTCGACAATGACTCAAATGCGGAGGAATTATGAGAGAACTTTTGCCGGATGAAATCGAAAGTGTTTCGGGTGGTGGCGTACGTAATGTGTCCGACTGCAAAACTGACGCCCATGCTGGCTTCGGCGCGGGCGGCGCGTTAGGTGCGATTGCCGGGGCGCTATCGCCGGGATTATAGACACTGCCTTGGCCGGTCCCGGCGCGCTGCTCGGGGGAGTGATCGGTGCAGGTGTAGGCCTATACTTCGCATACACGAACAGTTCTGGATGTGGAATTTACTCCCCGAGCCCCAAATCCGCGCACTAGTGGGAAAGTTTAGCTCCCGGCAAAGCAGGCGTGCATATGTTTCTTAGGCGCCAATTCGAGCACGGGGGGCCGATTAAATCTGCCCTGCGAAGAGCCCCGCGTAGAGCGCAAAATAGTGCTCATGGTATGGCCGGCTGCCGTGGAGTTATGAGGTGAAATTTTCCTTCGATTCAATACAGGATGCCAAAATGCCGAAAACCAAGAACGCCGACGAAAATGAGAAATCCCACTCATTTCTGATCCTTGTCTTGAGCTATTGGTTAATATCGCTCGTCAGCCTCGCGCTTGTTTTGATCGCCATAACCTTTGTCGCGATGCCAAAGCTTCTTTGCCGCGACTTCATTCTCTCGTTCGCTCCAACGCTATTGATCACATCCCTCGTCTGCCCCTTCATGGTCCTGCTGCACGGCATTAAGAAAATAGGGCGAACTACCGGTCGTCACAGGCACTAGGCAAAAATTAAAGAGCCTGCCTGCGGCGAGCGGCGGGCGACGCTCTGTCTTGTTTATTCGGCTCTCAGCCGCGCCGCTTGATGACGGGATCGCGGCCAGGGACGTCCTGAATCATCTTCATCGCGCCCAGCGTGCCACCGCGCGAAGCGGCGTGCAGGATTTTCAGGATGGTCGCTCTCGCTTTAGTCGGTGAACTGCGTCTCCAGGTACAACTCCTCAACCTTCGTGCGCGCCCAGGGGGTCTTGCGCAGGAATTTCAGGCTCGATTTGATGCTCGGGTCGCTGATAAAACAGTTGATTTCGATGCGCTTGCCGAGCTGCTGCCAGCCGTAGTGATCCACCAGCCGGGTCAGGATTGCTTCTAGGGTGATGCCGTGTAAATCCTGAACGCTCATTGCAGCCGTGATTCCTTGGGGTTGTTGTGAAAAGTATATATCGTAATGACGCCGCCGGGCGACGCGCCAGGGCGAAGGACAATGGGGTCCCCGCTTTCGCGAGGACGACCAACTAGCGTCGCCCTCGCGAAAGCGGGGGTCCCATTTGCGCGAACCGTCGCTTACTGCGCCGTCAGGCCACGCCGCTCGAGCAGCGGTTCGATGACCGGATCGCGGCCGCGGAAGTTTTTGAACATCTTCATCGCGTCCATCGTGCCGCCGCGCGACAGCAGCATCTTGCGGAAGTAGTCGCCGTTCTTGCGCGTCAGGCCGCCGTGCTCCTTGAACCATTCGACCGTATCCGCGTCCAGGCGCTCGGCCCACAGGTAGCCGTAGTAGCCCGACGAATACCCGCCCGAGAACACGTGCGAGAAGTAGGTGGTGCGGTAGCGCGTCGGCACAGGCGCGAAGTCGATGCCGGCGTCCTTCAGCGACGCCGCTTCGAACGCCAGCACGTCGGTCGGCACCTGCCCTGCCCCCAGCTGGTGCCAGCGCTGGTCGAGGATCGACGCGGCCAGGTACTCGGTGGTGCGATAGCCTTCGTTGAACTTCTTCGACGCGATCACCTTGTCGAGCAGTTCCTGCGGCATCGGCGCGCCAGTCTGGTAGTGCTTCGCGTAGTTCTTCAGCACTTCAGGCCACACCGACCACATCTCGTTGACCTGCGACGGGAACTCGACAAAGTCGCGCGGCACGCGGGTGCCGGAGAAGCGCGGGTACTTCACGTCCGAGAACATGCCGTGCAGCGCGTGGCCGAACTCGTGGAACAGCGTGCGCAGTTCGTCGTAGGTCAGCAGGGTCGGTTCGCCGGCCGCCGGCTTCGGGATGTTCAGGTGGTTGGCGATGACCGGATGGGTGCCCATCAGCTTCGACTGCGACACGTAGGCGTTCATCCAGGCGCCGCCGCGCTTGTTGCCGCGTGCGTAGTAGTCGCCGATGAAGATCGCCAGCTGCTTGCCGTTGGCGTCGAACACGTCGAACACGCGCACGTCCGGGTTGTACACCGGCAGATCCTTGCGCTCCTTGAACGACAGGCCGTACAGCTTTCCGGCCGCGAAGAACAGGCCGTTGGTCAGCACGTTATTGAGCTCGAAGTAGGGACGCAGCTGCTCCTGGTCGAAGTTGAAGCGCGCGGCGCGCACCTTGTCCGAGTAGAAGTCCCAGTCGGCGGCCGATACCGGGAAGCCGCCCTTGTCGGCATCGATCACCTTCTGGATCTCCGCCGCTTCCTTGCGCGCGTTGGCCACCGCAGGCTTGGCCAGTTCGGCCAGCAGCTTGTTGACGGCGCCGGTGTCGTGCGCGGTCTGGTCTTCCAGGATGTAGGCGGCGTGGCTTGGGTAGCCGAGCAGCTTGGCGCGTTCGGCGCGCAGGGTCGCCATCTTGACGACGATGTCGCGGTTGTCGAACTCGCCGCCGTGGCTGCCGCGGTTCAGCGATGCGTCCAGCAGGCGCTGGCGCGTGGCGCGATTGGTCAGCACCGACAGCGAGGCCTGGCCGGTGGTGTTGACGACCGGGATCACGAACTTGCCATCAAGGCCGCGCTTCTTCGCTTCGGCTGCCGCGGCGTCGATCGCCTTGTCGCTCATGCCGGCCAGTTCGGCGCGGGTGTCGACCACCAGCGCCGAGGCGTTGGCTTCGTTGAGGACGTTCTGGCCGAAGCTGGTCTGCAGGCTGGCCAGTTCGGCGTTCATGGCTTTGAGCTTGGCCTGGTCGGCCGGCGACAGGCGCGCGCCGGCGCGCACGAAGTCGGTGTTGTAGCGCTCGAGCAGCCAGGCCGATTCGGCGTCGAGGTGCAGGGACGCGCGCTTGTCGTACAGCGACTTGATGCGCGCGTACAGCTTGGCGTTCAGGCGGATCGCGTCGCTGTGCGCTGCGAGCTTCGGCGCCAGGTCGCGGTCCAGCGCTTTCATGGTGTCGTTGGTGTTGGCGCCGGACAGGTTGCCGAACACGCTGCTGACGCGGTTCAGCAACTGGCCGGAGCGCTCCATCGCGACGATGGTGTTCTCGAACGTGGCCGGCTTCGGGTTGTTGGCGATGGCGTCGATTTCGGCCATCTGCTGGCGCATGCCTTCGGCGAAGGCCGGCGCGTAGTCGGCGTCGTGGATCTTGTCGAAGGCCGGGTAGTGGAACGGCAGCGCGCTCTCTTTGGCGAACGGGTTGGCCGGATCGAGGGCGCTCGGGGCGGCGGCGTGGGCGATCGAGGAGATAGCCATTGCGGAGGCGATCAGGAGAATGTGTGGGCGGGTCATTTTATGCTGTCGATGAATTCAAGAATGGGGTCAGGTCCGCAGGACCAGACCCCGATACTGCATGCTGCGGCGATAAAGGCGGGGACTAGGCGTCGCCGTAGCTCCGGCGGACCTGACCCCATTTTCGAGCTTATTGCGCGGTCAGGCCGCGGCGCTCGAGCAGCGGCTGGATGATCGGATCGCGGCCGCGGAAGTTGTGGAACATGTCCATCGCATCCATCGTGCCGCCGCGCGACAGCAGCGCCTTGCGGAAGATGTCGCCGTTCTTGCGCTGCAGGCCGCCATTCTCCTTGAACCATTCGACCGTGTCGGCGTCGAGCTTTTCAGCCCACAGGTAGCCGTAGTAGCCGGCCGAATAGCCGCCCGACCACGTGTGCGAGAAGTAGGTCGTGCGGTAGCGCGGCGGCACCAGCGGGAAGTCGACGCCGCCCTCTTTCAGCGCGCTCGCTTCGAACGCCAGCACGTCAGTCGGAATCTGCGCCGGCGTCAGCTGGTGCCAGCGCTGGTCGAGCAGCGACGCGGCCAGGTATTCGGTGGTGATGAAGCCCTGGTTGAACTTCTTCGCGGCCAACACCTTGTCCAGCAGTTCTTTCGGAATCGGCGCGCCGGTCTTGTAGTGCTTGGCGTAGTTGGCCAGCACTTCAGGCCACACGGCCCACATCTCGTTGACCTGCGACGGATACTCGACGAAGTCGCGCGCCACGGCGGTGCCGGCGAAGCGCGGGTACTTCACGTTGGAGAACATGCTGTGCAGCGCGTGGCCGAATTCGTGGAACGCGGTCTTCACTTCATCGTACGTCAGCAGGGTCGGCTCACCGGCCGGCGGCTTCGGAATGTTCAGGTGGTTGGCCACGACCGGGTGGGTGCCCATCAGGGTGGACTGCGCCACGTAATCGTTCTCCCAGGCGCCGCCCTTCTTGTTCCCGCGCGCGTACATGTCGGCGATGAAGATGGCGAGCTGCTTGCCGTTGGTGTCGAACACGTCGAACACGCGCACGTCCGGGTCGTACACCGGCAGGTCCTTGCGCTCCTTGAACGAGATGCCATACAGCTTTCCGGCGGCGAAGAACACGCCGTTGGTCAGCACGCTGTTCAATTCGAAGTAAGGCTTGAGCTGGTTCTCGTCGAAGCTGTACTTCGCCGCGCGCACCTTGTCGGTGTAGAAGTCCCAGTCGGCTGCGTCGGCCTTGAAGCCGCCGTTGCCGGCGTCGATCACCTTCTGGATTTCGGCCGCTTCCTTGCGCGCGTTGGCCACTGCCGGCTTGGCCAGTTCGGCCAGCAGCTTGTTGACGGCGGTGGTGGTCTTCGCGGTCTGGTCGGTCAGCGAGTAGGCGGCGAAGTTAGGATAGCCGAGCAGCGTGGCGCGTTCGGCGCGCAGCTTGGCCAGGCGCAGCACCACGTTGCGGTTGTCGAATTCGCCGCCGCGGCTACCGCGCGCCAGCGACGCTGCCATCAGGCGCTCGCGCACGGCGCGGTTGGTCAGCACGGTCTCCGGCGCTTGGCCGGTGGTGTTACCCAGCACGATGACGAACTTGCCGCCCAGGCCGCGCTTCTTCGCTTCGGCGGCGGCCGCGTCGATCGCGGCGTCGGACATGCCGGCCAGTTCGGCGCGGGTGTCGACCACCAGGCCGGAGGCTGCAACTTCCTTCAGCACGTTCTGCGAGAACTGCGTCTGCAGGCTGGCGATTTCGGCGTTCTGGGCCTTCAGCTTTTCCTTGTCGGCGGCCGACAGCTTGGCTCCGGCCAGCTCGAAGTCCTTGTTGTAGCGCTCGAGCAGGAACAGCGATTCGGCGTCCAGGCCCAGCTTGGCGCGCTTGGCGTACAGCGTCTTGACGCGCTGGTACAGCTTGTCGTTCAGGTAGATGGCGTCGGCGTGCGCGGCCAGCTTGGGCGACATCTCTGTGTCGATCGCATCGAGCTTGTCGTTGGTGTTGGCGGACTGCAGGTTCGAGAAGGTGGTGCTCACGCGCGTGAGCAGCTGGCCCGAGCGCTCCATCGCGACGATGGTGTTGTCGAAGGTCGGCGCTTTCGGATTGTTGGCGATGCCGTCGATTTCGCGCAGCTGCTCGCGCATGCCGGCCGTGAAGGCGGGCAGGAAGTGCTCGTCCTTGATCTTGTCGAAGGCGGGATAGTGGAACGGCAGCGAACTGATTTTTGCAAACGGGTTCGACGCGTCCAGCGCAGGGGCGGCTGGGGCGGCGATGGCAGGTTGGATCAGGGCGAGGCTTGCGGCGATTATCAGCAGGTGTGGACGGGTCATGGCATCTTTCACGGGCGCTTGGGGAAAGCTGCGGCTGGATAAGCGGCAGCACATGAGCGCACGATCATAGCAGGGCAGTTTCCGTCCGTCGATGTATGCATGTGTCAATACGCGACAGGGATTTCGCCGCGTTTGGTTGGATTCGAACCGACACTTTCGACTCACTGTTGGGCGCGCGCCACCATCTGCGCGCTGGCCTCCCTTGAGGATCGTGCTGGCACGGTCCCTGCATATGAATACATCGAGCTCGCAAGCTTGATGTCCACAATCCCAAACCGTTTTTCTTTAAGGAGAATTGAAATGAAAACCGTGACGATCAAAGACCTGCCGAATGCTGAACTTCTGGGCCGGGAAGAGCTGGCCGCCGTGCGCGGTGGCATGGGGCGCACGCCGCAGCAGATTCTGGCGTGGGAAGTCACCGGCAAGCCGGCGACGTGGCAGGGCCTGGTCCTCGGCGACGACGGCCGCTTGCATGTGCCGTCGATCTAAGGTTGCCGTTCCAGCGAAGGCTGGTACCTATGCTGACTTCGCCTGGCGCGGTAAGCGCAAGCGGCCATCTGGCTCGGCATGGGTTCCTGCCTTCGCAGGAACGACTGATCACGCGACGCGTTTCTCGATGCGCGTATCGGGTACCAGCCAGATGATCGCGACGCAAATGTACAGCGCAAACCCGATCCACGGATACCACAGCGACAGCGCGATGCCCGTCACGTAAAGCGCGATCGAGATCCAGCCCTTGGTGTCCCTGCCGATGGCGTCGGCCAGCGCCTTGTTCTCGCGATGGTGCGCGGTCAGAGCGCGGGCGAGGATGGTGTAGGCGATGGCGCACATCAGCAGCACGAAACCGTAAGCGGCGACCGGCGCGGTCTGGAAATGGTTCTCGCCCATCCAGGCGGTGACGAACGGCGTCAGCGACAGCCAGAACAGCAGGTGCAAGTTTGCCCACAGCACGCCGCCGCTAATCTGCTGCACCACGTGGAGCATGTGGTGGTGGTTGTTCCAATAGATGCCGACGTAGATGAAGCTGAGCACGTAGCTCATGAAGACGGGCCACAGCGGCAGTAGAACTTTGAAGTCGGCGCCGTGCGGGACTTTGAGTTCCAGCACCATGATGGTGATGATGATGGCGATGACGCCGTCGCTGAACGCTTCCAGTCTGTTCTTACCCATGTGATGTCCACTTAACGTTGGCTGGCAAAGACCGCGTTATACCAGTACGCATCAGGATTTTGGAACCAAGAACGGTTGGTATCGTTCGCAAACTGCTCCAGTTCCGACATGTCGCCACCGTAACGACGATAAAGCGCAAGCAGTTCACGCAACGCAGTTTGTGACAGCTTCTTCGACTTGAGCCGAATTACGAGCTCGTGCCCTTGGCCACGTATGCCCGTCACTCCAGGGATGGACTGAAGCCATCCGAAAAACGCAGCTTCATCGCTACGGGAGTAGTAGTGCATCGGCGCTGTCCAGATCAATTCTGCCATAGTTTCAGCCTAGGTAAGTTTGCTCGGTTTGGCGGGAGGTCGGCGTGAGTAGTGGGGTAACTTCCATACTGGAGCTTGTTCCAATAAATTCCCACATAGATGAAGCTGAGGACGTAGCTGCCGAGCACGGGCAGCAGCGGTACCAGATCGTTGAATGAGGCGCCGTGCGGAACCTTCAGTTCGAGCACCATGATCGTGATGATGATGGCGATGACGCCGTCGCTGAATGCTTCAAGCCTGCCTTTGGCCATCGGGACCCTCTGAGTGATTGCGACCGTTTTCGAAACTATTTGACGGCTGTGATTTTTCGGAACGTCGACGTCGCCGTCATCGACTTCGGCCGTGTTCCGTCTGGACGCGCCGGCATCGCTTTCATACCCTCTTCATCGTAGTCCATGACGAGCACGAGTGTTTGATCATGTATGGTGGCTTTCTTCATGGAGGTGAAACCAATCTGGTGCGGTAAATCTGAACCTGTGATCGTTGATTCTAAGAGTCCATTCGTCCAACGATAGGTGCCGGAGGACTGATGCGGTGGATTTTTCAAACGCCATGTCCCATTGGCGCGATATTCGAGCGTTGCCCCATCAGCAGAATCATATTTGCGAACCACCTTGCCATCGGACAGCTGGACAAAAGCGCTGTGCTTCCAAACTCCAACCAGTGGATCAGCAGATGGCTCAGCAAAGCAAAAAAGCGGCACGACTAAACAGAGTAAGCCACTAAAAATTGTTTTATCTCGTATCTTCGTCATGTTGGATCCATATTTGGGATAAGGGGTAACTTGCATGCTGGAGCTTGTTCCAATAAATACCCACGTAGATGATGCTGGAGGACGTAGTTGCCGAGCACGGGCAGCACCGCCAGCAGGTCGTTGAGCGAGGCGCCGTGCGGCACCTTCAATTCGATCACCATAATCGTGGTAACGATCGCGATGACGCCATCACTGAACGCTGCTGCCGCACAGCTGGCGCTATTTTCGCTATGGAAAAACATACTTGGCAGTACCAAAGAACTGGCAAGCTATCAGAAACGGCTGAATGGCGACTTCCTGCTTCGGTTTGCCTATTCATATCGATGCTTACTTGATTTCAAGAGAAAGCACCGGCCTTTCCCACGATACTCTGCCTCCGGCTTCCTTTGTACCGCTCCGAAAGGCTCCCATGCGCAGGTAAAACTCTTCTGCAGGAGGATGTGCAACGATGTCGATGCGTGTCACGCAATTCTCGCGAGCGACTGTGCGAAGATGGTCAAAAAGGAGTCGTCCGACTCCCTTGCCTTGTGCGTCGTCGCTCACGAACATCAAGTCAAGCTCCGGGTTGTTTCGCGGATTAGTCAGCGAAAAGAAACCGACCAACTGGTGACGATACTCGGCGACATACATCAGGTCGTTTTCTACTTGTTCGCGCGATATTTCATAGCCCGCCAGGATGGCGGCATATTTCCCGCGGTACGCACTCGACGAATGCATCAGTTCCGTGAGCCGGTGTCGATCGCCTGGATCAGCGCGTCGAATCAGTACGCCAGCGGCATGAGTGGCCATGCTCATGCAGGAATAATCTGTGGACGTATTCATTCTGACATCATAATTCACCAGCTCTACTCAAGGCAAAGGGGGTAACTCTTACACAGGCGCTTTCCTTCAAGTCTGCCTTTGCCCACGGGCTTCTCTATGTTTCTTATTACACAGTCACCGCACAGCTAGACCGCATGGATTAGTCGCGCTCCAGCAAGCAGCAACGAACTATTAATCGATCCAAATGAAATTTCACTCGACGTCCAAACGTCAAGAATATCTCCCTCCCAAAAATACAATGTCACCTGCGGCGAAGGGGCGTAAAGATATGCACTCATGCCTTCCGCTTGTATGAATTGGCAGCATTCTTCAAGGGTCAATTCGTCGTTGGGAGTGAATACAACTCCGCCGCTCCAAAAGGTCTTCAATCCCGCGCCATCATATGCATCCTGAAGTAGATTGAGCGAATCGGGCAATGGCTCAGTCTCGAACGACGACCAGTCGGTAATTTGAATCAAGACATCTTTGCGAAGCGGTTGACCACACACAGCAGCCACCATCGCGGCGTGCGCTGCATGCGGATTCCGTCCAATACGGAACTGCGCATCCCACGTGTCCATTGCCGGCCGGCTACCGTAGGGCGACTCTTGTATCCTCCTGAGCGCGAGCCAGTCGGAACATTGGGATGGCGATAGCAGTTGCATGAATAGCTCCTGATCAGAGTCGGCGTGCGCTTCAAGAAATGGTAGTCATCCGAAGCGACGTGCGAGGTACTCCATCGCTGCAGGCAAGCCAGCTCGTGCGCCTGCGCTCGACTCAACCTACGATTCGTGCGCGGCTCACTCGCTGCGCCTGTTCGACCCCTCAACAGTCGGAACAACACTCAACCATGATCGTACCGCAATCGCGGGTGCCAGCTTCACCGCGATCTGCGAAATTTCGCCTGTTCGCTACGCCTCAGAGAATTACCTCAATCCGTTGGCCAGGCCCGGAAAGTTCGTGGTACAGGTCATCGAGGTAGGTGGCGATTTCGGCTTCGTCGAATGTGGATGGAATGACGAAATCGTCCACGCTGCGCCTCTTGCCGCCTTCCAGGCGATACGCCTCCCAGGAATCGTTCGCGCGCCGGACCTCGAGCTGGAATCGGCCGTAGATATTGAACTTCATCGTCTCCCTCCAAACGCAGATGGGTCAGGTTCGCCGGATGTTCAGGCGTGCGCGCGTTGTCTTAAGCAAAATATATCATTGGCTCATCTTTAATCAAATGGAGCAATCATGCTGAAAACTTCCCTGCGCGTCGCGACGAGCTCCCTCCTGCTGCTGGCGTCGGCCGGCGCCCTGGCGAAAACGCCAACCACCCAGCCCCTCGCGATCGCGGGCGTATTCCAGGAAGTCGTCGGGCCATCGGCACGCTGCCCGACCAATTTCGGCGGCACCATCATGGGCCACGGCGACGGCGCCCTCACCGGCCGGGTCGCCTTCATCGCGTCCGATTGCATCACGCCGTCGGGGCCGCTGTTTAATTTCAGCCAGGGGCGTTTCGTCATCGTCACCGTCACCGGCGACCAGATCTTCGCCAGCTACAGCGGCCAGTTCGTGCCGACCGGCGTGGGCGCCAATTATGTGTTCAGCGGCGCCACGTTCCAGGTCACCGGCGGCAATGGCCGCTATGCCAAGGCGACCGGCGGCGGGACGCTGGCCGGCGGCTCGGATATGACCACCGGCCAGGGCCAGCTGCAACTGTCGGGACAGATTACGTTCGAGGACAAGTAATGCCACTTGGGGACAGGTCCGCACGACCAGTCCCCGATTTTGCTCACATCCCCTTCAGCAGTTCCATCTCGTAGTCGCCGTCGTCGACCAGGCGCTCCCAGCCGTTGAATTTTCCCAGGCCCAAAGTGCGCGCCATCGACAGCAGCAAGCTCTGGCCCGCCGCCGCGCGGTCCGGCATCAGCTGGTAGACCGGGTCGGCAAACGCGGCCGCCGGCGTGGTGATGCTCCAGCCCATCGTCTTGAACTGCGCGATCACGTCGTTCAGCCACAGCGCGTTGATCAAGTTGTGATGCAGCAGGATCACCTGCGCGATGTCGCGTCCCTGCAATTGCTGCGAGAGCGCGCGGTAGGCCAGCGCGCGCTGGCGGATGTGCGACAGGTACAGCGCCTTGAGCGGCGCCAGGTCGGCCCGCGGATTCTTCTCGAGGATCTCGCGCAGCTTGTCGTCGAAGCGCCAGTCGCTGGTGTCGAGGCTGACGTAGGCGTTGCGGTAGCCCTGCTGCTTGAGGAAGGCGCGCATGCCGTCGCGCTTCTCCGGCGTGTTGCCTTCGCGCAGGAAAGTGAAGCGGAACCATTTCTGGTAACCGGGCAAGTTGCGGATGATGGCGTCGCAATCGAGCACCTCCTGCTCATACTGCGCGAGGCTGAGCTTGGCGCTGTTGAGGTCGGGATGGGTGACCGTGTGGTTGCCGATCGCGTGACCGGCCTGGCCCCACGCCTGCGCCAGCGCGTAGCCTTCGGGCCGGTCGGCGCCGTTGCTGGCGGTGACGAACAGTGCGGCCTGAACGTGATTGCGATCGAGCGTGTCGAGCAGCGCCTGGTTGCGCTGCGGGGGCGTCAGCAGCGGCGTGGCGCCAAGCTTGGGGCCGTCGTCGAAGGTGAACGCGACCGATTGCGCCTGCGCCGAGGTGGCCAGCGCCAGCGCGGCCGCCAGAAGGAGGCGTTTCAGCATCAGTAATGCGGCGGCGGTTCGTTGGCGGCGCCGGGCCCCGACTGCGCGGCGTTGCGCACGTGTTCGAGCAGCTGCGCGACCATCGCTTCGAGCTGGTCGATGCGGCGGCTCTGCTGGTACACCACGTCGTTCAGGGACTCGACCAGGTCTTCCTGGTGCGCCAGCTTGATTTCGATATCGACAAAACGGTCTTCGTTACTCACGGCGGGATCCCGATGCAAAACCGCCATTATGCGCGATGTGCGCATATGAGCGCTAACGCACGGAACACCGGACAATTCCGGAGCAACATGTGCGCATGGAAACAATTACAGACCCAACGATCGAGCCGGTGGCGCCTCCCCCGGTGTCGTCGCGTCTGGCTGGACGGCCGGACCTGCTGACTGCGCAAAAAGTCGAAGTTGGCATTATCCTGCAGGCGATGCTGGGTACGCCTGCGGCTGCGGAGTACATGGAAAGTAACGCGATCGACCCGCAGGTCGCGCAACGGGTGCTTAATTCGCCTGAGCAGCGGCGCGGGCGGCATGACGCGTTCGGGATTCGCTGTTGACTTAACGAGGTGC
Source organism: Massilia sp. R2A-15 (assembly GCF_030704305.1). Lineage (NCBI taxonomy): Bacteria > Pseudomonadati > Pseudomonadota > Betaproteobacteria > Burkholderiales > Oxalobacteraceae > Massilia > Massilia sp. R2A-15. The sequence goes on from NZ_CP131935.1 coordinate 4,239,775, forward strand.
GGGGGTCTGGTCCCGCGGACCTGACCCCATCTTGGGGTGCTTGAAAATGGGGTCAGGTCCGCAGGACCAGACCCCTGACTTCGGAAATTATGCGAAATTTCGCATAATTACGGCTTCGGCGTCGCCAGCAGCGCCTTCAGGCTGGCCAGCCTGTCCTTCGGCGAAATGATTTCGGACTCCATCGGCGCCGCATCGCCCACGTCAAGCGCCATCTCCTTGATGAAGCGCGACGGGTCGCAATGCACCTGCTCGCCGGCGCGCTTGCGCTGCTTGCACCAGGTAATCTGCAAGGTGCGCTGCGCCCGCGTGATGCCCACGTACATCAGGCGCCGCTCTTCCTGCACGCGCGCGCCGATCGTCTCGACCGATGCATCCGGGTCGCCCTTGTGAGGCAAAATCCCCTCCTCGCAGCCGACCAGGAACACGTGCGGGAATTCCAGCCCCTTCGACGCGTGCAGGGTCGACATGCGCACCGCATCCGGCTCCTCGTCCTGGCCTTCCAGCATGCTCATCAGCGCGACCATTTGCGTCAGCTCGAGCAGGTTCTTTTCCTCGCCCGACTTGTCCTTGCCGCCGCAGCCGCGCTCCTTGAGCCAGTTGGTGAACTCCAGCACGTTCTGCCACTTGCTCTGCGCCGCGCGGTCCTCGAAGGTGTCGTACAGGTAGGACTCGTAATTGATTTCCTTCATCATGTCGTCGAGCACCGCGGCGGCATTCTCGCCGCTGCCCGACGGCCCCGGCCGGCTGGCGCGCGACTCGAGGTTGTTGATGAAGTTGCAGAACTCGCGCAGCGGGATCAGCTGGCGATCCGCCAGCTTGGCCTCGATGCCGCCCTTGAACGCCGCCTCGAACAGCGAGCAGTTCCACTGCTTCGAAAACGCGCCCAGCACTTCCAGCGTCGCCATGCCGACCCCGCGCTTGGGCGTGGTCACGGCGCGTATGAAGGCCGGGTCGTCGCCGTCGTTGGCGATCAGGCGCAGGTAGCTGATGATGTCCTTGATTTCGGCCTTGTCGAAAAAGCTCTGGCCGCCCGAGATCGTGTACGGAATGCGCTCCTTGCGCAGCGACTGCTCGATCACGCGCGCCTGGTGGTTGCCGCGGTAAAGGATCGCGTAGTCCGACCACTTGTTCTTGCGCTGGAAGCGGTCGGCCGAAATCATGATAGCCACCTGCTCGGCTTCCTGGTCGTCGTTCTGCATGCCGAGCACCTTGATCGGCTCGCCCAGCCCGTGCTCCGACCACAGCTTCTTGTCGAACAGCTTGGGATTGTTGCCGATGACCGCGTTGGCCGCCTGCAGGATGCGCGTGGTCGAGCGGTAGTTCTGTTCGAGCTTGATCACCTTCAGGTCGGGGAAATCCACGCCCAGCGTCTTCAGGTTCTCCACCGAGGCGCCGCGCCACGCGTAGATCGCCTGGTCGTCGTCGCCCACCGCCGTGAACATCGGCTTCTTGCCGATGCCGGTCACCAGCAGCTTGACCAGCTCGTACTGGCAGGTGTTGGTGTCCTGGTACTCGTCCATCAGCAGGTAGCGCAGGCGCCGCTGCCACTTGTCGCGGATCGGGTCGTTGTTGCGGAACAGCTCCACCGGCAGGCGGATCAGGTCATCGAAATCGACCGCCTGGTAGGCCGACAGCGTCGCCACGTAGCTGCGATAGACGCGCGCGGCCTGCGCCTCGTCCTCGTCGGCGGCGTCGCGGATCGCGTCTTCCGGATCGACCAGGCCGTTCTTCCACAGCGAGATCGAATTCTGGATGCTGCGGATCAGCTGCTTGTCGGTGGTGATCGCCAGATCCTGCACCAGGCCGAAGCAGTCGTCGCTGTCCATGATCGAGAAGCGGTCCTTCAGCCCCACGCCGGCCGCTTCCTGGCGCAGGATCTTCACGCCCAGCGAGTGGAAGGTGGACACGGTCAGCTGCTTGGCCTGGCGCGGCTGCTTGAGCAATTTGGCAATCCGCTCCTGCATCTCGAGCGCCGCCTTGTTGGTGAAGGTCAGCGCGGCGATGGTGCGCGGATCGTAGCCGCGGTCCTCGATCAGGTGCGCGATCTTCTGGGTGATCACGCGCGTCTTGCCCGAGCCGGCGCCGGCCAGCACCAGGCAGGGGCCGTCGAGGTAGATGACGGCCTCGCTCTGGGGAACGTTCAGGCCGAACTTGGGGGCGTTGGACATCGGGAAGGGACTTTGAAGAATTACAGCCGGCCATTGTACCGCGCTCGGATGCGGCTCGTCCGCCCATCATGCGTTACCATCTGGCTTTACGCGGTCATTAGAGAAAAAGCATCATGAAATTTGAACACCTCATCGAAATCAACGACCCGCTCAACCCGCTGATCGACAAGCTCACACGCGAGCAGCTGTGGCGCGGACTGGTGCTGCACGCCGACTCGCCCAAGCTGTTCGTGCCGCACCTGGACGACTGCACCATCAGCGAGCGCACCGGCGAGGGCTTCCGCCGCAACCGCCGCTTCGGCGAACTGTCGATCGACGACCGCGTGGTGCTCACGCCAATGCAGGAAGTGCGCTACGAAGTGCACGCGCAGGGCGAGATCAGCGCGTCGAGCCTGACGGTGACGATCGAGGCGCCGTCCGAGCACAGCCTGTTCGTGCGCTTCCGCTACGACGACGGCCACGACGCCGCCACCGATGCGGCCAACGCCATGTACGACGAATTCAAGAAGTCGGCCTACCAGGAGGCCGACATCGACGTCATCCGCATCCTGCGCGAACTGGCGGCCGCGGGCCGGCTCGACGCCAGCTACCTGAACTAGACGCCCGGCCCGTCGCAGGCGTCGCCGATGTCGGTGGCGCCCTTGGCCAGCTCCGCGTGCAGCGCGCGCAGGGCGGTGCGCACGCCCTCCTCGATCACCGGATGGTAGAACGGCATCGCCAGCATCTGGTCCACCGTCATGCGCGCCTGGCAAGCCCACGCCAGCAGGTGTCCGAGGTGCTCGGCGCGCGGGCCGATCATCTCGGCGCCGAGAAAGCGCCCGCTTCCATATTCCCCGTACACGCGCAGCAGGCCGCGGTTCTGCAGCATCACGCGGCTGCGGCCCTGGTTCTCGAACGACACCGAGCCGATGGCAAACTTCGGCATGCCGTCCGCGCACAGTTCGCGGTAGGTGGCGCCCAGGGTCGCGATCTGCGGCTCGGTGAAAGCGATGGTCAGCGCGGTGCGGCGCAGGCCGGGGCGCACGTCCGGGAAGCGCCCCGCGTTGTCGCCGGCGATGCGGCCCTGGTCGGCCGCTTCCGGCAGCACCGGGCGCTCGTCGTCGGCGTCGCCTGCGATGAAAATGTGGCTGGTCCCGCACTGCATCGTGCAGCGGTCGAACAGCGGGATGCCCGATTGATCCAGCGCGACGCCGGTGTGCTCGATGCCGATGTCGCCGACGTTCGGCGTGCGCCCGGCCGCGACGAGCACATAGTCGAAGCGTTCGCTGCGTTCGGCGCCGGCGGCGTCACGGGTGGTCAGCAGCACCGTGTCGCCATCCGGTTTGCCGTCGATGACCTGGTGCTGGAAGCGCAGGTCGAGTTCTTCGCACAGGGCTTTGGTGGCGGCGTGCAGCACCAGCGGATCGGTAACCTGCGCGACGCTGCCGCCGCGCGCAAACAAGCTCACACGCACGCCAAGCCGGTGCAGCGCCTGGCCCAGCTCCAGGCCGATCACGCCGGTGCCGATCACCGCCAGCGATGACGGCAGGTCGACCAGTTCGAAGATGTCGTCGCTGGTAATCACGCGCGGGCCGGCCTTGGCCAGCTGCGGCAGCACCGTCGGCGTCGAGCCGGTGGCGATCACGATGCGTTGCGCGTGGACGATGGTGTGATCGCCCACCTGTAAGGTCTGCGGTCCGGTGAAGCGCGCGTGGCCCCGCAACTTGTCATCGGCGGGGATCTCGTCGACGCCTTCCAGCACGAAGCCGACGAAGCGGTCGCGCTCGCGCCGCACGCGCTCCATCACCGCCTTGCCGTCGATGCGGATGTCGCCAGGATGCACGCCGAAGCCGGGCGCCGCGTGCAGCATGTGGGCCGCCTCGCTGGCGGCGATCAGCAGCTTGCTCGGCATGCAGCCGACGCGCGCACAGGTCGTGCCGTACGGGCCGCCTTCGATCAGCACCGTGCGCCGGCCCTGCCCCGCCGCGGCACGGTAGGCCGACAGGCCGGCGGTGCCCGCGCCGATGATGGCGACGTCGACTTCGAGTGTTTTCATGAGAATGGCAGTAGTGGAAGCTTGCCAATCATACGCCGCCCGGCCAAATGCCCGCGTCGGCGCCAAACCCGGGGTTGCCGCCAGTCGATGACAAGCCGCTCGGGCCGGGCGCAGCGCCGCAGTCGCGCTCAGGGGATATAAAAATTGAATTGGAAGTCGCCGTACCAATCCGCGGGAATGTCCGGTGGCTGCGGATAGCGTTTCAACGCCCTTTCGGCGGTCTGGCGCAACTCGTTCGCGAATCCCCCTCTGTCATTCTTCAGTGCGACTGGTTCACTCCCATCCAAAACGCCCAGCGGCTCGAATTCGCTGGCCTCGGCGGTCCTGATGGCGAACCTCGGCACGGCCGGCTCAAATCGCAACACGAAGGCGCCTTCCCGCCTGTAACGCGTCGCCTTGAGCGGGTAACGGAATTCGCCGCCCATGGTGGTCATCACTCCGACCAGATAATTGCACGCCTCGAGGCGCGCTTGCGTCCAGGTGCGCAACTCGGCACGAAACCGCTCCGGGTCGTTATTGACTTCAGCGCTGACAGCGCAATTCTTGAATCCGAAGTGCTTTTCCCGGTTTGCCCACCACAGGGCGGAACTTGAGTCAGGTCCGTTTTCGGGGGCGGCAAAACCCGCAGCCAGGCGGTAGCCGGCCGCCCTCTGTCCGCCATCGTAAGCCATTATGTACAAGCGCTTCGCGCGGCTCCAGTCGCGCTTCAGGCACACGCCGTTTTCGAACATGCTGCCGGCCACCAGGTAGACCTCGGGGTATTTCCTGGCGATGCCATCGTTGAGCAGTTCGGCGGCGCTGGCGCAGTCGCCGGTTTTCATCGCGCCGGCGATTGCATGGACCGCTTTCTCAGCGGGCGACGGACGGTCGGCAGCGGCCGGGCCGGCGAGCGATACCAGCGTGACGGCGAGCGCCGCCCCTGCAACCAGCTTTGTCATTATTGTTATTGGCAAAAATTAAGGTAACGGGAGCGTACCCCGCCGCGGCCTAGATGTCGAGAGGGTCGACTTCCAGCCCCCACTTGACCCGGCTCTTCATCCCGCGCAGCAGCTCCAGCCACTCCTTGAGGAAGGCCTGCAGCGCCGGCCGCGAGCTCGATTCCACCAGCAGCTGCGCGCGGTCCACGTTGTGCACGCGCGTCATGGTCATCGGGATCGGATCGTTGATGGTGATGCCGTCCACCGCCAGGCAATCGCGCGCCTGCTCGAGGAACTCGATCGCCGTGGCCAGCTCGCGCGCCTCGGCGCGCAGCAAGGCCTGGTACATGAACGGCGGCAGCATCGCCTGCCTGCGCTCGGCCAGCAGGCCGTTGGCGAAGCGGTCGTAATCGTGGTTCATCACCGCCGCGTACAGCGGATGCGTGGCGTAGCGCGTCTGCACCAGCACTTCGCTTACGCTGCCGCCTTCGCTGCGCGCGGCGCGCCCGGCGCGGCCGGCCACCTGCATCAGCTGCGCGAACAGGCGCTCGCTGGCGCGGTAGTCCTGCGAGAACAGCGCCGTATCGGGATTAAGAATGCCCACCAGCGTCAGCTTCTTGAAGTCGTGGCCCTTGGCGACCATCTGGGTGCCGATCAGGATATCGACCTCGCCGCGGTGCACGCTGTCGAACGCCTCCTGCGCGCTGCCCTTCCTGCGCGTCGAGTCGGCGTCGATGCGCAGGATGCGCGCCTCGGGGAACAGCTGCTGCAGGCCTTCCTCGACGCGCTGGGTGCCGCGCCCGAGCGGCTGCAGGTCCACGTTGCCGCAGGTCGGGCAGTGGCGCGGAATGCGCAGCTCCAGGCTGCAGTGGTGGCAGCGCAGCCGGTGCTCGGGCTTGTGCAGCACCATGAACGAGGTGCAGCGGGTGCACTCGCTGATCCAGCCGCAGGACTCGCAGGTGATCACCGGCGAGTAGCCGCGCCGGTTCAAAAACAGCAGCGATTGTTCGCCCCGTTCCATGCGCTGGCGCAGCGCCGCGACCAGGTGCGAGGTCAGGCCGTCCTTCGGCCGGTCCTTTTCCATGTCGAGCAGCTTCACGCGCGGCAGCACCGCGTCCTTCACCGCGCGCTCGCGCAGTTCGAGCTTGCGGTAGCGCCCCGATCCTGCGTGGTGCCAGCTCTCCAGCGACGGCGTGGCCGAGCCCAGCACGATCGGAATGGCCAGCTGGCGCGCGCGCCACACCGCCAGGTCGCGCGCCGAATAGCGCAGGCCTTCCTGCTGCTTGTACGAGGGATCGTGCTCCTCGTCGATGACGATCAGCTTCAGGTTCGGCAGCGACGCCAGCACCGCAAGGCGCGTGCCGAGAATGATGCGGGCCTGGCCCTGGTGCGCGGCCAGCCAGTGCAGCATGCGCTCGCCTTCCGACAGGCTGCTGTGCAGCGTGGCCAGCATCAGGCCGGGGAAGCGCGCGCGGATGTTCCCTTCCAGTTGCGGCGTCAGGTTGATCTCGGGGACCAGGATCAGGATCTGCGCCTGGGCGTCGCGCGCCAGCACCTGCGCGCACGCCTGCAGGTACACCTCGGTCTTGCCGCTGCCGGTCACGCCGTACAGGAGCATCGGGGTGAAGCCCGCGGCGCCGCCGATCGCATCGGCCGCTTCCTGCTGCGCGGGATTAAGCGGCGGCATATCGAGCGGCGTGGCGTCGGTCGCCCCGTCGAACTTGGCCAGCTTCTTGATCGCGCGGTCCAGCGCCACCGTGGTCTGCACGCGCAGGTTCTTCGGCAGGCCTGGCAGCGCTACCTCGCCCAGCGGGCGCTGGTAGTAGTCGGCGGCGAAGCCGGCCAGCGCCAGCCATTCCGGCGACAGGGGCGAGAGCTGGCTGCGCACCGCCAGTGCATCCTTGAGCTTGCCGGCCGGGACATCGGTAGTCTGGCCGACCGCGACAATTAGTCCGACTACGTCGCGGCGGCCGAAACTGACCTGCGCCAGCTGGCCCGGCAAGGGCTCGGCGCCGGGCGCGCACGGCCAGCGGTAATCGAAGCAGCTGTTGAGCGGCGTATCGAGCGCAATTGTCAGGATGCAGTACGTCATCGGGACCCTGTTCAGGCCTGCGCCAGGCGCCGCCCAGGGGCGCCAAATATGTCGAACAGGGATGTGGACAACTTTGTGGACAATGGCATCGGGGCAGCGTCGAATAGTTTGTTGTTAATCAAGAGAGTCGCCGAACGACCAAAAATCAACCAAAAAATTACCTTTAAAATCAATGACTTGCAAAACGCCTCCTAGGAGGCCAAAATTTCACTCTGTAACCGCCATGTTGTGCATAACTGAGCGATTCCCTGGAATTTTTGTAGTCGCCATCTTGTGCAAAAAACCACAAATTGCCGTTGCGGTGCACCAAGCCGGAGCGTTCTAGATATCTATGCAACACGGATATCCGGCGTTAGAAATTCGATATGAAAATATCATGCAGTGCAGCACACAGCTCAGGTGTTACTTGCAGAAATTCGCTAAGTCTCGGTAAACCAAGGGTTTTCCGTTTTTATCCACACAAGCTGTGAATAACTTTGTGGACAATCACCGCAAAATCGGCTTTTGCCTCTGGGCCGCGACACTCGCTTGGCTTTCATGCTGCATCGCAAGATTTTTTAATTCGTTAAGAATCAGTGACTTGCCGAAGCGATGAAAAATCGCGCCGAACACGCATTTCGCACACTTGCTTATTTGAAACTTGTGAATAAGTGTGATTTTGTATTCGGTTTTTTTCACCGCGGCGCGCGCCGAATTGGCGCGGGGCGCCGTCCCGCGTACCCAAACTACATCAGCTCGCCCGTTGCGCGCGGCTGAAGCTGTGCACCGCCTCGACCATCGCGCTCACCGATTCCGGCGGCGTGAACTGGGAAATGCCGTGGCCCAGGTTGAACACGTGCCCCGAACCGGCGCTCGGCTTGCCGTACGAGGTCAGCGAGCGCTCGACTTCGGCGCGGATCTGTTCCGGGCTGGCGAACAGGATGGCCGGATCGAGGTTGCCCTGCAGCGCCACCTTGTCGCCGACCAGCGCGCGGGCGCGGCCCAGGTTGACGGTCCAGTCCAGGCCCACCGCGTCGGCGCCGATGTCGGCGATCTGGTCGAGCCACAGGCCGCCGCCCTTGGTGAAGACCACCGCCGGAATGCGCACGCCGTCCTTGTCGCGCTTGAGCTGGCCGATCACCTGCTGCATGTACGCCAGCGAGAACTCCTGGTAGGCGCCGTCGGCCAGCGCCCCGCCCCACGAGTCGAAGATCATCACGGCCTGCGCGCCGGCGTCGATCTGCGCGTTCAGGTACTGCGCCACCGCCGCGGCGTTGGTGGTCAGGATGCGGTGCATCAGGTCCGGCCGGTTGTACGCCATCTTCTTAATAGTGTGGAACTCGCGCGAACCGCCGCCTTCGACCATGTAGCAGGCCAGCGTCCACGGGCTGCCCGAGAAGCCGATCAGCGGCACGCGGCCGTTCAGGGCGGTGCGGATCTGGGTGACCGCCTTGAACACGTAGTCGAGCGACTCCATGTCCGGCGCTCGCAGCGCCATGACGTCGGCCTCGGTGCGCAGCGGGCGCTCGAACTTGGGGCCCTCGCCATCGACGAAGTACAGGCCCAGGCCCATCGCATCGGGCACCGTCAGGATGTCGGAGAACAGGATCGACGCGTCCAGCGGATAGCGATCGATCGGCTGCAGGGTCACTTCGGTGGCGTAGTCCGGATTCTTCGCCAGCCCGAGGAACGACCCGGCGCGCTCGCGCGTGGCGCGGTATTCCGGCAGGTAGCGGCCCGCCTGGCGCATCAGCCAGACCGGCGTGTACTCGGTGGGTTGGCGCAGCAGCGCGCGCAGGAAAGTATCGTTCTGAAGCGGGGCAAATTGTGGCATCGGAGACAATCGGGAGCGGGAAGAAAGGCGCTATTATCGCACTGTCCGGCCGCCTGCCCGCCTGCCCGGCTGGATGTTTGGCGTGGGATTATCTATCATGCCATACCGCCTTCCACCCGAATCCATCCCATGACAGCATCGAACAGCAAACAAGCCGCCATCTGCGGCGCCTGGCCTTCCCCGATCAGCGCGGCCATCGTGGCCGCCGGCGCGTCGCCCTTGTCCCAGGTGGCGATCGACGGCGCCGAGGTGCTCTGGCTGGCCGGGCGCGCCAGCGAGGGCGGCCGCAACACCTTGCTGCGCCAGCGCGGCGGGCGGGTCGAGGAACTGACGCCGGCGCCATTGAACGTGCGTTCGCGCGTCCATGAATACGGCGGCGGCGCGATGCTGGCCGTGGACGGCGACGCGTATTTTTCGAATTTCGCCGACAACCGGCTGTATGTCGCGCGCGACGGCGCGGAACCTGTCGCGCTCTCCGCTGAAGGCACGCGCCGCTACGCCGACTTCGTGCTGGACCGCCGGCGCCAGCGCCTCATCGCCGTATGCGAGGACCACGCCGGCGGCGGCCATCATCCGGTGAACATGCTGTGCGCGGTGGGGCTCGACGGCGTCGAAACCATCCTGGCCGAAGGCAGCGACTTCTATGCCGCGCCGCGCCTGTCGCCCGATGGCAGCCAGCTGGCGTGGCTGTCCTGGATGCATCCGAACATGCCGTGGCAGGGCACCGAACTGTGGCTGGCCGACGTCGATGCCGGCGGCGCGCTGGCCAACGCGCGCCTGGTGGCGGGCGGCGCCGACGAGGCGATCTGCCAGCCCGAGTGGTCGCCGTCCGGCGTGCTGCATTTCGTCTCGGACCGCAGCGGCTGGTGGAACCTGTACCGCTTCGACGGCGCCGCGTTGCAGCCCCTGTGCGACCGCGCCGCCGAATTCGGTTCGCCGCACTGGACCTTCGGCGGCTCGATGTACGGCTTCCGCTCGGATAAGGAAATCGTCTGCACCTATATCGAGAACGGCGTCAGCCGCCTGGCGCAATTGTCCACCGCGACCGGCAAGCTGCAGCCGATCGCCAATCCGTACGAGGAGATCCGCGAGCTGCGCGTAGCGGGCGACATCGTTGCCCTGCTCGGCGGCGCGCCGACCATCCCGCTCGAACTGGCGCGCATCGACCTGTCGACCGGCGCGCGCAAGGTGCTGGCCCGTTCAATCGCCGACCTGCCCGATGAGAGCGAACTGTCGGTCCCGGAGAGCATCAGCTACCCGACCAGCGGCAAGCGCCTCGCGCACGCCTTCTATTACCCGCCGCGCAATGCGCACTACGAACCGGCGCCGGGCAGCAAGCCGCCGCTGATGGTGATCAGCCACGGCGGCCCGACCGGCATGGCGAGCAATACGCTCAAACTCGCGACCCAGTTCTGGACCAGCCGCGGCTTTGCGGTGCTGGACGTGAACTACGGCGGCAGCAGCGGCTTCGGACGCGCCTACCGCGACGCCCTCAAGGGACAGTGGGGCGTGATCGACGTGGACGACTGCGTGGCCGGCGCGCGCCACCTGGCCGCGCGCGGCATGGTCGATCCGGACCGGCTGGTGATCCGCGGCGGCAGCGCCGGCGGCCTGACCACCCTGTGCGCCCTGACCTTCCACGACGTCTTCAAGGCCGGCGCCAGCTATTACGGCGTGTCCGACCTGAAGGGCCTGGACGACGACTCGCACAAGTTCGAGTCGCACTACAACGAATACCTGATCGCGCCGCAGCCGGAAGCGGAAATGCTGTACATGCTGCGCTCCCCGATCCACCACGCCGGGCAGATCAAGCGCCCGATGATCTTCTTCCAGGGCCTGGACGACAAGGTGGTGCCGCCGCAGCAGTCGGAGGTGATGGTCGAGGCGCTGCGCAATGCCGGCGTGCCGGTTGCGTACATCACGCTCGAAGGCGAAGGCCACGGCTTCCGCAAGGCCGAGAGCATCGTGCGCACGCTCGAAGCGGAGCTGTACTTCTACCAGCGCATCTTCGGCATCGCGCCGCCTGGCGCGCCCGCGCCGGTGGCGATCGAAAACCTGCCGGACGCCGCATGACCAGTTTGCACCAGCAGTTCGATGCGTTCACCGACACCCAGAAACTGATCGCCGCCCTGCTCGCGCTGGCGGGCGAACCGATGGGCAAGGGCCGCATCGTGCTGCACCTGGCGGAGATGGGCATCGTCGTCCCCGCCGACACGCTGGACGCCGACATGAAGCTGTTCCGCGCGCTGGGCGTCGTCACCGAATCGATCGGCCGCGGTTTCGCGATCGCTCCCGAGGCGGTGTGGCCGGCGATCCGGGTTGCGTTTGCCGGAGACATGTTCGGGCCGCTGTGCCGCGTGTACGAAAAAGTCACGCCGCTGCGCCGCAACTGGGAAGGCGCGGTGGTGCTGCGCAGCTACCGCCAGGGCGTGGCGCTGCTGCGCATGGCGCTGATCGGCGGCGAGGACACGCGCACGGTGGCGGCGCTGCTGGAAGCCTGCCTGTCCTGCCACGAAGCGGGCTACCTGCATCCGCTGGTGGACATCTTCGGCCGCCCGTTCGAGCCGGCGATGTTCGAACTGATCGCCCCGGCGATGCAGGATGACGTGCTGGCCGTGCTGATGGTGGAAGCGCAGCGCGACCCGATCGGCGCCCCGCTGCTGCGCGAGTATGCCGAGCGCCACGCCGCCAATCCCGGCGCGTCGATGTTCCTGCGCACCGCGCTGGCCGAACACCTGATCCTGTGCGGACGCCTGGACGACGCCGCGAACATGCTGCAGGACCTCGACCTGTCGCAGGCGCAGTTCTTCCGCGCCGTGATCCTGCTGCTGCGCGACCAGCCCGATGAAGCATTGCCGATGTTCGAGCAGGCCCTGAAGGCGTTGCGCAAGGAGACCGGCAAGCGCAAGGCTGTTTTTGGCGGCATCGGCGGCCATCTGTACGTGCTGGCCCTGATCCGCAGCGGCGATGCGAAACACGACAAGCTGGCGGAAGCCTACCTCGACATCGCCACGCGCGCGGTGCAGAACCACGATACCGCGGTGTACCAGCAGCTTTCCATGCTGCGCCAGATCCGCGCCGGCGTGGTCGATGCGGACGTGCTGCCGTCGCGGAACTGGGAACAGGCGATGCAGCCGTTCGTGTTCCGCGCGCTGATGCACTACTGGCTGGGCGCGCCGCAGCTGGCCAACAAGCGCGAAGCGATCGAACAGGAATTCGAAGTGGCCGTCGCCGCCGGATTCGACCTGCTGGCCGCGCCCCTCGGCCAGATCCTCGGCAGCATGGGCGCGGTGGGCCGCGAGCAGCAGGCGATCGCGCTGCGCCAGCGCCACCGGCTGACCGACCTGACCCTGTGGTTCGAGCGCGAGGAAGCCTGGCAGCGCCAGCTCAATGCGCTGATCAACCTGCAGCCAGCCACGAACGCCGAGGTGGTGAAGGAATCGCGCCTGGTATGGCTGATCGGCTACGACCCGAACTGGGGCGTCACCAGCATCGAACCGCGCGAGCAGAAGCGCGATGCGCAGGGCGGGTGGTCGAAGGGCCGGGCCATTTCGCTCAAGCGCCTGTCCGAAGACGCCGACGAACTCGATTTCCTCACCGGCCAGGACCTCAACGCGATCGCTTCGGTGCAGGCCTTCAAGTACTACAGCAGCAGCGGCTCGCGCTACGAGCTCGATACCGACAAGGCGGTCTCCGCGCTGATCGGCCATCCGCTGCTGTTCTGGATCGATGCGCCCGGCACCCGCGTCGAACTGCTGCCGGGCGAACCGGAACTGCTGGTCAAGGCGCGCGCCGGCGAAGTGCTGATCACCATGCGGCCATCCACCGTGGGCGCCGACGACCTGTGCGTGGCGAAGGAAACCCCGACCCGGCTGCGCGTGGTGCGCATCACGCCCGAGCACCGGCGCGTCGGGGCGATCATCGGCGAAGGGCTGGTGGTGCCGCTGCACGCCGAAAAGCAGGTGCTCAAGGCGATCAGCGCGATCTCGTCGATCGTCACGGTGCAGTCGGACATCGGCAGCAGCGCGGCCGACATCGAACGGGTGGACGCCGATCCGCGCCTGCACGTGCACCTGCTGCCCTACCAGCAGGGACTGAAGATGCAGGTGCTGGTGCGTCCCCTGCCCGGCGCCGGCGCCTATTACCCGCCCGGCAGTGGCGCCGAGAGCGTGATCGCCGACGTCAACGGCGCGCGGGTGGAAGCGCGCCGCAACCTGAACGCCGAGCGCGAGGCCGAGCGCGACCTGGTCAGCGCCTGCCACGCGCTGGAGCAGGCCGAGTCCGAGCACGGCGAATGGCTGCTCGGCCAACCCGTGCCCTGCCTCGAACTGCTGGCGGAACTGCAGGAGCTCGATCCGGCCAAGGTGCTGGTGGCCTGGCCCGAGGGCGAGTCGTTCAGGGTCGGCAGGAAGGTCGATTCGAAGTCGGTGCGCGTGAACATCAAGCGCGACAAGGACTGGTTCGCCGCCAGCGGCGAAGTCCAGATCGACGAGGACCGCATCATCGACCTGCGCGCGCTGCTCGACATGCTCAAGTCGAGCAAAGGCCGCTTCGTCGAACTGGGCGACAACCAGTTCCTGGCGCTTTCCTCCGAACTGCACCGGCGCCTGATGGACCTGGCCTCCTACGGCGACATCGCCGGCGACAGCGTGCGCGTGCATCCGCTGGCCAGCTTCGCGCTGGAGGAACTGGCGCTGGACGCGGGCGGGGTCAAGGCCGACAAGATGTGGAAGGACCACCTCAAGCGGATGGCCGCGACCAGCAATTTCACGCCGCAGCTGCCAAGCACCCTGCAGGCCGAACTGCGCGACTACCAGCTGGAAGGCTTCGAGTGGCTGGCCCGCCTTGCGCACTGGGGCGTGGGCGCCTGCCTGGCCGACGACATGGGCCTGGGCAAAACGGTGCAGGCGCTGGCGCTGCTGCTGTCGCGCGCGCCGCAAGGGCCGGCGCTGGTGATCGCGCCAACTTCGGTGTGCATGAACTGGATGGCGGAAGCGGAGAAATTCGCGCCGACCCTGAAGGTGAAGCTGTTCGGCGCCGGCGACCGCGCCGCGATGCTCGACGGCGCCGAGCCGTTCGACCTGGTGATCGCCAGCTACGGCCTGCTGCAGCTGGAGGCGGCGGCGTTCGCCAAGGTCAAATGGCACACCATCGTGCTCGACGAAGCGCAGGCGATCAAGAACACCGCCACCAAGCGCTCGCAGGCCGTGATGGCGCTGCAGGGCGACTTCCGCATGGTGGCGACCGGCACGCCGCTGGAGAACCACCTGGGCGAGTTGTGGAACCTGTTCCGCTTCATCAATCCGGGACTGCTCGGCACCGCCGACCAGTTCAGCCTGCGCTTCGCCGGCCCGATCGAAAAGGCCCAGGACAAACGCGCCGAGCAAGGCGCCCGCACGCGCTTGCGGCGCCTGATCCAGCCCTTCATCCTGCGCCGCACCAAGGCCCAGGTGCTGAACGAACTGCCGCCGCGCACCGAGATCGTGCTGCCGGTGGACCTGACCCAGGAAGAGACCGCGCTGTACGAGTCGCTGCGCCGCGACGCGCTCGAAAAGCTGGCGTCGCTGGAAGCGCCGCAAAGCCAGAAGTCGATCCAGATCCTGGCCGAGATGATGCGCCTGCGCCGCGCCTGCTGCAATCCGGCGCTGGTGGCGCCCGAACTGGGACTGGCCAGCAGCAAGCTGATGGTGTTTGCGCGCCTGCTCGAAGAGCTGCTGGAAAACCGCCACAAGGTGCTGGTGTTCAGCCAGTTCGTCGACCACCTGACGCTGATCCGCCAGCACCTGGACGCGCGCGGCATCGGCTACCAGTACCTCGATGGCGCGACCCCGATGGCCGAGCGCAAGAAGCGGGTCGACGCCTTCCAGGGCGGCGAAGGCGACGTGTTCCTCATCAGCCTGAAGGCCGGCGGCGTGGGCATCAATTTGACCGCGGCCGACTACGTGATCCACATGGACCCGTGGTGGAATCCCGCGGTCGAGGACCAGGCGTCGGACCGCGCGCACCGCATGGGCCAGCAGCGGCCCGTGACGATCTACCGCCTGGTGGCGCGCCACACGATCGAGGAGGGCATCGTCGAACTGCACAAGCACAAGCGCGACCTGGCCGACAGCCTGCTGGAAGGATCCGACCTGTCGGCGCGCATGTCGCCGGCGGACATGATGAAAATGCTCGAGGAGGGATTGGCAAAATGATGGACCAGGACACTGCAAGCCAGGTGCCGCCGGCGGCGATTGTCGTCGGCGTCAAATCGTGGGTCGCTTACTTCGGCACGCTGCTGCTGGCCGCGCTGCTGTTTTTCGGTTTGCTGCCGCTGGCGTTCATGTGGAACGAGATCGCCGCCGGCGTCGTGTTCCTCGGCTCGGCGGTCGTCATCGGCTACCGCCTGCTGCTGCTGCGCAGCGTGCAGCTGTATTACGACGAGGTGGGCGTCTGGGCCTATTCGGGCATCCTGCCGTGGAAAAAGGGCGTGTCCGGCGTGAAGTGGCGCGACATGGACGAGGCGACTTTCGAGCCGGGGTTCTGGAGCTGGGTGACCGGTTCGTACACGGTGCGCATCGGCCACCGTTTCACCAAGGCGAACGAGATCGTG
Source organism: Massilia sp. R2A-15 (assembly GCF_030704305.1). NCBI lineage: Bacteria > Pseudomonadati > Pseudomonadota > Betaproteobacteria > Burkholderiales > Oxalobacteraceae > Massilia > Massilia sp. R2A-15. Next base: position 4,255,392 of record NZ_CP131935.1, read on the forward strand.
CTGACCAATATCGCGCGCGGCAAGACGGCCGTGGCGACCCTGAACGCGTACCAGCAGGAGCTGCTGCGCACCAACAGGATCAGCTGATGGATCACGCACAGGCCATGGAGTTCGTGCGCGAGCACGGCGTGGTGCTGGTGTCGGCCAGCGGGCCGGCGCCGAAGCTGACCGAGGCGATCGCCGGCGAGAAGATCAAGGGCAGCTGGTGGGGCCACCCGAAAGGCAAGCAGATTTTCCTGGTGCTGGAGGAAGTCACGGACGACCCGGACGTGCTGGTGTGCCGGCTGGTGGACGACAAGCTCACGCTGGTGCACCGGCGCCTGTGGCCGGCCCTTGCGGCGGCGGCTCCGCGGCTGCCCGCGTCGCGGCTGTGCCAGGTCACGCAGGTGCATACGGCGGGGGGGCGCCATCGCAATATCGAAACTGCGTTCGAGGACTGGCTGCCCCCTGACGTCGCGGAAGCGGCGCGGGGCATCCGTATTGACGATGCGCTGGCCGCCCTGCACCCAAGTGTTCCGGACGTGCGCAAACAGCGCGATTGATGCTAACCTGTCGCCCGCGTTTGCACCCCATTTACGAGGCCACACGATGTTAAAAACGAAATTGACGCTGGCAGTTCTTTTGACAGCCTTCGCACTGGCGCCCGCGAGCGCGGCCAGGCCGAAGAAGGCCGCGGCCAAGGCGCATGCGGGCAAGGTGGCCAAGGCGCCGGCCGCGAAGAAAACCGTGGCCAGGTCCGCGGAACCAGACCCCGATGCCGCGGTAGCGGCGCCAGCGCCGGCGCCGGCCGAACGCAAGTCGGACCGCTGGATGGACAGCACGGCGCAGCAGTTCCTCAACGCGCAGTGGAAGCTCGATCCGGAAGGCGCGATCGCCGCCGGCAAGTACGACGGCGCGGCCAACCTGACCATCCCGAACGCGGCGACGCGCTCGCACCAGCTGGCGTTCGCCGACGAGTGGCTGGCCCGCTTCGGCAAGATGAACGTGAGCCAGCTCTCGCCCAAGCAGCGCACCGACCTGGCGCTGCTGGTGAACAAGGTGAAGTCGGACCGCTGGTACCTGACCACCCTGCGCGAATACGAATGGAATCCGGCCGTCTACAACATCGCCGAGCCGATCGACCTGATCCTGTCGACCGAATACGCGGCCAAGCCGCAGCGCCTGCGCACCCTGCTGCGCCGGATCGCCAACGTGCCGGCCTACTACCAGGCGGCGCAGGCGAGCATCGTCAATCCGACCCACGAACACACGCAGCTGGCGATCTCGCAGGCGCCGGGCACGATGGTGGTGCTGGCCGACCTGGGCAAGGCGGCCCAGGAATCGATATTGACGCCGCAGGAGAAGGCGATCTTCGCGCAGCGCATCGCCAACGCCGGCACCGCGCTGCTCGGCTACGTCGACTTCCTGACGGCGCTCGACAAGAAGCAGCAGGACAGCCACAGCGCGCGCTCCTTCAGGATCGGCAAGGAGCTGTACGAAGCGAAGTTCGGCTACGACATCCAGTCCGCCAGCAGCGCCGCGCAGACCTACCAGAAGGCGCTGGCCGCGAAGGAAGAACTGCTGGTGCGGATGAACGGCCTGGCCGACGAACTGTGGCCGAAGGTGATGGGCGGCGCCGCCAAACCGGACGACCGCTTCCGCAAGATCGGCATGGTGATCGACAAGCTGTCGGCCAACCACGTCGCGCGCGAGAACTTCTTCCCCGAGATCCGGCGCCAGATCCCGCTGCTGCAGAACTGGGTGGTGAGCCACAACCTGCTCACGCTCGATCCGAAGCGTCCGCTGGAAGTGCGCGAGACGCCGATGTACAAGCGCGGCGTGGCCGGCGCCAGCATCGACGCGCCCGGCCCGTACCGCCCGCAGGACCGCACTTGGTACAACGTGACGCCGATGGACTCGATGTCGCCGCAGGAGGCCGAGAGCAGCCTGCGCGAATACAACCACTGGATCCTGCAGATCCTCAATATCCACGAAGCGATTCCGGGCCACTACGCGCAGCTGGTGTACGCCAACAAGTCGCCGTCGCTGGTCAAGTCGCTGTTCGGTAACGGCGCGATGGTCGAGGGCTGGGCGGTGTACGCCGAGCGCATGATGCTCGAATCGGGCTATGGCGACAACGCGCCGGAGATGTGGCTGATGTACTGCAAGTGGAACCTGCGCAGCGTGACCAACACGATCCTCGATTACAGCGTGCACGTGAACGGCATGACGCAGGCGCAGGCGATCGACCTGCTGGTGCGCCAGGCGTTCCAGACGCCGGCCGAGGCGAGCGAGAAGTGGCGCCGGGTCCAGCTGACGTCGGTGCAGCTGACCAGCTACTTCAGCGGCTACGCCGACATCATGGAACTGCGCGAGCAGCGCAAGCAGGCGCTCGGCCCGCGCTTCGTGCTGAAGGACTTCCACGAGCAATTCCTCAGCTACGGCAGCGCGCCCGTGAAAGTGATCAGGGAGTTGATGCAGTAAGGCGCGAAGCCGGGAAAATTGCCCGGTCAGGCCTTTTCACGAAACGATCAAACGCCACCTATATGCAGCACGAAAAGCCTTCCTGCGTTGATTCGCCACAAAGCTGTTCGACATGCCCGCTCTATGATTTGGTTTCCCAAAGCCAACAGAAAGAGTGCCATGTTGAAAATCACAGTGTCGATTCTTGTTGCGGCGTCGCTGGCGGCGTGCGGCGGTGGTGGCTCCGCGAAGGAGCAGGCTCTCCCGAAGTCTCTCGTTGCGCCGCTGACGCCGGTGGCTACATCGGCGCTGTCCGCCGAAAGCACGGCGGTGCCCCCTGCGACGGTGCAAGCCCCGCCGGTCAGTGCGACAGCCCCCACCTTCACTGGTGCTAACATCAACCTGAACAGCAATCACCAGGAATTTCTTGTGAAATCCGTTGGCACCAGTGCCCTTCAATTGACAGGCACTTCGAATGCAGGATGGATCGCCGACGGCCAGAAAATGGATTCGGTCGCAATCAACGGCACACTCAATACCATCGTTTTCCGGCCCGGGGCCACTGCGACTTCACTGACCATCAATGCGGCCGGCAATACGATCTATTTGCCGGCGGGTTCGCCCATCAAGGTCGACGGGGCGTTCGCCGCCCAGACTATCGTGCACTTCTATACTCCGCAGTAAACCCTGTTAAAGGACGCGAGATAGACCGGTCAATCGCAAATTTTCCGGTCGAATTTCGACCGGGAAGTTCTGCTTTTGATCAGGGACTTGGCGCAGACGAACTCGCCCTATGAGTTCGCGCGCCGGCGCGCGGTGATGCGGTACAGCCCGCACTCGCCGCGCCGGGCGACCGCTTCCAGCGCAACCTCGCCCTTCACCTTTTCCAGCAATGGCGCGCCGCACGCGAGCAGCGTGCCGGCGCCGGCGCCGATCCGGGCCGACGCCGGCTGGATGACGACGTCGTTGCCGGCCGCGCGCAGCGCCGTCACGTAGAACAGGGTCGGCGCCACGTAGAACGGATCGCCGTGCCCGTTCGGGTAACCCGGATGGACGATGACGAGGCGGCGCAGGTCCGCGGGCGCCACGGCGCCGTCGCGCAGCATCAGGCTGTAGCCGTCGATTGCGCCGTCCGTTTTGGCGACCGCGCGTTCCACCAGTCCGATGTTCAGCGCCACCACGCACGCGAGGGCGATCGCGCCGCCGGCGGCCAGCGCGCGCGGCGTGGCGCGCGTGCGCGCGAACGCCATCCCCACCAGCAGCGCCATCAGCGGCGCCAGGGGCGCGGCGTACCACGCCAGCTTGGTCGACGCCGACGAAATCACCACCAAGTAGAACAGCGCGGCCAGCCCGATGAAGCGGCCGGTTGCGCGCTCCTCCCCGGCGCCGCGCCGCGCCAGCGCCCAGCCGCAGGCGATCGCCGGCAGCATCCACGGAAACAGCGGCAGCTTGCCCAAGTACCAGTAGAACGGCCCGTCGTGGTGTTCGATCACCGTCCCGTAGCGTCCACCCAGGTCGTTGGCGCGGGCGGCCGCGAAGTAACCAGGGTCGGCCTGCTCGCGCAGCACGTAGTAGCCGATGCAGACGGCCGCGATCAGCGCCACGCTGGAGTAGAACGCGCGCATGCGCAGCAGCGCCGGCACGCGCCCGTGCAGCAAGGCGTAGGCGGCCAGCACCGGCAGGAAGATCAGGCCCTGGATGGTCTTGGTCAGGAAGGCCAGCACGATGCAGGCCGCGCACAGTCCCAGCCACAGGTTCTCCCGCGCGCGGGCGGCGTGCACGAACAGGTAGCCGGCCAGCAGGTAGCCGGTGGTCCACAAGGTCAGCAAGGCGTCGTAGTCGCCGGCGCGCGCGCCGTGCGCGATCACGTAGCCCGGCGTGGCCAGCAGCACGAGCACCGCGGCGAAGCCGGCGAACGGCCGGCGCAGCCGCCAGGCGCAAAACCAATACAGCATGCTGGCCGTGCCGAAGGCGGCCAGCACCGACGGCAGGCGCAGCGCCCATTCGTTGGCGCCGAGCAGGCGGATCGACAGCGCCATCAGCCAGATCAGCAGCGGCGGCTTGGTGTTCCAGTGATCCGGCACGCCATCGTAGGTGGTCACCAGCGACAGGCCGTGCTGCGCCATTTCGATGGCGTTGTTGGCCAGGCGCGATTCGTCCCAGATCGCCACCGGCGCGGCGCCCAGCCGGTACAGCAGCACGGCGCCCAGCGCCAGCAAGGCGGCGGCGTACCAGCGGCCGCTGTGCGGGACCGCCGCGGCGCGCGCGGCCGGGGCGGTGGCGGGGAACGCCACGTGGCGGCATCCCAGGTAGAACGCGATCGAATAAAACGGCATGCCGGCCATGTGCGCCAGGTAGTTGTTCAGCCCGAGGCGGATCAGTCCCAGCACGATGGCGATGTTGAGCAGGTAGGACACGCCGAACACCAGCAGGAAGCGCGCCAGCGCCGGCAAGGCGGCGGCGCTGCTCTGAAAGGTCCAGCGCCGGTTCAGGGTGAAGCTGAACGCCAGCCCGGCCAGGTAGCCGGCCAGGTTGGCGCGCGCGTCGCCCACGCCGAACCAGGCGGTCAGGCAGAAGATGATCGCCAGCGTCAGCAAGGTGTTGAGCACGCCGACGCCGGCGAATTTGACGACCGCGTGGCGCAACAGCGGAGACAAGCGCGCCGCGGCGGCCGTCACGGCGCGACCGTCTCGGTTTCGCGCGGCGCTTGGCCCGCCACCGCCGGCGTGCCTTCCGGCGCCGGCTGGGTGATCTGCTCGATCACGTAGCGCGGGCGCGCCTTGACCTCGCCGTAGATCTTGCCGAGGTAGGCGCCGATCACGCCCAGGCACAGGATCTGGATTCCGCCCAGCACGGTCATCGGCAGCACGGTCGAGGCCCAGCCCGGCACCGCGCGGTCGGTAAACAAGCTGATCCACAGCACCCAGGCCGACACCGCCATCGCGCCGGCGAACACCACGAAGCCGGTCACCGTGATGATCTGCAGCGGCACGGTCGAAAACGAGGTGATCGCCTGCATCGCCAGCTTGATCATCTTGCTCAGCGGGTATTTCGACTCGCCCGCGAAGCGCTCGCGGCGCTCGTATTCCACCACCGCGCTGCGATAGCCGATCAGCGGCACGATGCCGCGCAGGTACAGGTTCACTTCGCGGTAGTCGCGCAGCGCCTCGATCGCGCGCCGGCTCATCAGGCGGAAGTCGGCGTGGTTGTGCACCAGCTCGACGCCGAAGAAGGCCAGCGTGCGGTAGAACAGGACCGCGCTGTTGCGCTTGAAGAAGGTGTCGGTGGCGCGCTCGTTGCGCACGCCGTACACGATGTCGGCGCCTTCCAGGTGGCGGTCGACCATGCGCTCGATCGCCTCGATGTCGTCCTGCAGGTCGGCGTCGATGGTGACCACGGCGTCGCCGTCGGCCGTCATCATCCCGGCCAGCACGGCATTCTGGTGGCCGCGGTTGCGCGAGAGCTTCAGGCCGGCCACCCGCGGACGCTGGCGCGCGGCCTGCTCGATCAGGGCCCAGGTCGCGTCGGCGCTGCCGTCGTCAACAAAAATGATGCCGCTGTCGGCGGCGATCTTGCCCTTGTCGATCAGGCGCCCGAGCAGCGCGTCGAACTGGCGGCATGCCTCGGGCAGGACTTCCTCCTCGTTATAGCAAGGGACGACGATGTGAAGCTTGATGCGCCCGGGGGCATTGATACCGCTCGAATTGCTCATGATTCGCGAATTCCTGCTGGAAAATTACTTAAAGCAATATCGTAGCAGAGTGGAAACGGCAACTTCAAATGGCGCCATCCCACTAAAATGGGAGGCGTCCCCACCCGCGGAGAGCGACCATGACGATCTTGCCCGAGCAACTGGCAGCGCTGATGCACGAGGTCGAACAGGAAGACCCGATCGATTTCGCCGACTTGCCCTTCGCCGAGCACGAACTGCGCGAACTGGTCGCCCTGCACCTGTGCGAGATGGCCGGGGCGATGGAACAGTTCAGCACCGAGGACCGCCTGCTGACCCTGCTGGCGGTGTCGGCCAAGCTGGTGCTGGAGAACCTGGTGCTGCACCTGCAGCTGCTGCGCCGCCACGGCCTGCCGGTCGGCGACAACCTCGAAGCCCTGCTGAGCCGCCTGCGCAAGCCGGACTGAACGTATTTTTTACAACAGCAATCGAATCGGAGGGAAATAACCCATTCCTTGAGGTATTATTGATAACTATCACGGTAATGCCGAACCTTGCCGCGTGTCTTACGCACCGCGGCATCCAACCAAGGAATTGACCTATGTCGCGTCGCGCCACCTCCCCAGCCATCCGCGCATCCGTTGTGCTCACCGCCCTGATGCTCGCCGCCGGCCTGTCCGGCTGCGGAAAATCCGACACCAGCGCTTCGCTGATGGCCGACGCCCGGCAGTACCAGGAAAAAGGCGATACCAAGGCGGCCTTGATCCAGCTGAAGAACGCCGCGGTCAAGAGCCCGGAAGACGCCGAGGTGCGCTTGCAGCTGGCCCACCTGTACAACCTGGCCCAGGACCCGGTCTCGGCCGAGAAGGAAGTGCGCAAGGCGGCCAGCCTGGGCATGGACAGCGCGCGCACCGCGCCGGAGCTGGTCAAGGCCCTGCTCGCGCAAGGCCAGCCGCAGAAAGCGCTCGACGAAAGCGCGGCGGCCAAGCCGGGCGCCGAACTGCTGGCCGGGCGCGGCGACGCCTTCCTGGCGCTGCGGCAGACGGACAAGGCGAAGGAATCGTTCGAGCAGGCGCTCGCCGCCCAGCCGGGCCACGCCGAAGCGCTGCTCGGCCAGGCGCGCCTGGCGGCCCAGGACAAGGACCTCGACGGCGCCCTGCGCCTGGTCGACCAGGCCGCCAGCGCCAATCCGAAAGATGCGTCGGTACAGTTCTTCAAGGGCAGCCTGCTGCGCGCCCAGGGCAAGCAGGAACTGGCGCTGGCCGCGTTCAGCCAGGCCATCGCGCTCAAGCCCGACCACGTCAACGCGCGCGTCGAGCGCGCCGTGCTGGAAACGGCCGCCAAGAAGTTCGAGGCGGCCCGGGCCGACATCGACGCGGCGCTGAAGATCGCGCCGACGGCGCCCGTGGTGCTGTACGCCCAGGGCCTGCTGGACTTCACCCAAGGCAAATACCCGGCCGCCCAGGAATCGCTGCAGAAAGTGCTGCGCGTGGCGCCGAACCATATGCCGTCGCTCCTGCTGGCCGGCTCGGTGGAAACGGCCATGGGCGCGTTCGAGCAGGCCGAGCAGCACACCCGCCAGTACCTGGGCCAGTTCCCCGACAACGAGTATGCGCGCAAGCTGCTGGCGCAGATCCAGCTGAGAAACCGCCAGCCGCTGGAAGCGACCGCGACCCTGTCGCCGCTGCTCAAGGAAGGCAGCCAGGACGCCCAAGTACTGGCGCTGGCCGGCGAATCGTCGATGCGCGCGCGCGACTTCAACAAGTCCACCGAATATTTCGAGAAGGCGAGCGCGCTGGCGCCGCAGACGGCGTCCTTGCACACCTCGCTGGGCCTGTCGAAACTGGGCCAGGGCGACCAGCAAAGCGGCCTGGCCGAGCTGGAAAAGGCGATCGCGCTCGATCCTAAATCGGAAAGCGCGGCGACCACGCTGGTGACCACCGAACTGGCGCTCAAGCATTACGACAAGGCGCTGGCGGCGGTGCAGAAGCTGATCGCGGCGCAGCCGCAAAGCGCCGCGGCGCGCAACCTCGAAGGCGGCGTGCACATGGCCAAGGGCGACCGCGCCGCGGCGCGCGCCAGCTTCGAGAAGGCGGCCAGCCTGCAGCCGGACCTGCTGGTGCCGGTGCGCAACCTGGCGATCATGGACGTGGACGACAAGAAGCCGGACGCGGCCAAGCAGCGCCTGCTGGCCTTCCTCGACAAGAACAAGAAGAACGCCGAGGCGATGGCGACGCTGGCGCAGCTGGCGCTGAGCCAGAAGCACCCGGAAGAAGCGACCACCTGGCTGGAAAAGGCCCAGGCGGAAAATCCCGACGCGGTCGCTCCGGCGCGGATGCTGGCGGCGCACTACCTGCGCAGCAAGCAGGCTCCCAAGGCCGTCATCCTGATCCGCAAGGTGCAGACCGCGCATCCGGCCGACGCCGACCTGCTCGACCTGCTCGGCCAGGCCCAGCTGGCCACCGACGATGCGGCCGGCGCGCTCGAGACCTACAGCAAGCTGGTCAGCGTGACGCCGAAGTCGGCCCAGGCCCAGATGCGCCTGGCGACGGCGCACGCCAAGCTGAAAAACCCGGGCGCGGCGGCCGACGACCTGAAGAAGGCGCTGGCGCTCGATCCGACCTTCATGCCGGCGCGCTACGCCCAGCTCGAGATGGCGATGGCCAAGGGGCCGACCGACGAGGCGCTGGCGCTGGCGCGCCAGCTCCAGCAAGCCGCGCCGAAGTCGGCCGAGCCGCTGGTGGTCGAAGGCGCTATCCTGGCCGCCCAGAAAAAGCCGGAAGCCGCGCTCAAGGCCTACGAGAAGGCGTTCACGCTGGCCCAGTCGCCGCAGCTCTTGGTGCGCCTGGCCGCGACGATGAAGTCGATGGGCAAGGACAAGGAAGCCGACGCCAGGCTGATGCAGTGGCAGAAGGAACACGGAACCGACCCGGTGATCGTCATGTACATGGGCGAAAACGCGCTGGCGAAGAAGCAATTCAAGGAAGCGGCCGAGCAGTTTGAAACCGTACTCAAGACCCACCCGGACAATCCGGCCGCGCTCAACAACCTGGCGCTGGCCTACCAGGCGCAAAAGGATCCGCGCGCACTGCCGATGGCCGAGCGGGCCATGCAACTGGCGCCCGACAGCGCCGCGGTGATCGACACGGTGGGCTGGATGCTGTCGCAGCAAGGCAACGTGCAGCGCGCCCTGCCGCTGCTGCAAAAGGCGGTGACGATCGCGCCGAAAGCGCCGGAACTGCGCTACCACCTGGCGTTTGCGCTGAACCAGTCCGGCGACAAGAAGGCGGCGCGCCAGGAACTCGATAAATTGCTCGCGGACAACAAGGCATTCCCGCAATTGGACGATGCTAAGGCATTGCTGAAAATTCTTTGAGGCATTTTGCATTTCGGCATGGTATGGTGGCAATAACACAACAGCGTATTCACCATCCGGCCGGGATCGCAGACCTTGCCCCAACCAGACTTTTGCAGGAGCCACCGTGAGCGCCAAAATCGAAGAATGCCCGGAAGCAGTAACAACTGTAAGCAACGGTAAGGATGAGCCTGTATCGGGCGCGCAAGTATCCGACAAACGCGATACTATGTTGTCGAGCCAATACGAGGACGTGATCGTGAATCAAGGGAAGTACGGCATCCGGCTGACCGACACCGCCGAAGGCCGCAATTCGGCCAGCATGTTGATCAGCAAGATGTATGCGTGGCGCGGTTACGCCGGTACGCATCAGCTGCACGACGATCCGAACCGGATCACGCTGACCGCCACCGACCAGGGCGAAACGGTCGGCACGCTGACGATCGGCATCGATTCGCCGATCGGGCTGGCGGCCGACCAGATTTTCAAGCCCGAGCTCGACGCCCACCGCGCGCGCGGCGCCAAGCTGTGCGAGTTCACCAAGTTCGCCTTCGACACCAATGTGCGCTCGAAGACCTCGCTGGCCAACCTGTTCCACCTGGCCGTGATCTACGCGCGCGACATCCATCAGTGCAGCGACATCATGATCGAGGTCAACCCGCGCCACCGCCGCTTCTACGAGCACATGCTGGGCTTCCAGCGCGAAGCGGACGTGCGCATCAATCCGCGCGTCAACGCCCCGGCCTACCTGCTGCGGGTGAACCTGGAATACGTCACCGACCAGATCCGCCAGCACGGCGGCACCTTCACCTCGGGCACCACCGAGCGCTCGTTCTACCCCTACTTCTTCTCGCCGCGCGAGGAGTCCGGCATCATCAATCGCCTGCTGGCGGTGGACGAACAACACGCCGCGTAAATAGCGGACTCGACAGTGTCGCGGGCCGTGCTAATATTTCGCGATGACAAATCCCGCCCTCGCCCCCTCGCCTGACGGCGCCGCCCTGCGCGCCCCCTTCAACTACCACCAGGCGTTCGCCCGCAACATCGGCTGGGTCACCGAAGATGAACAGGCGTTGCTGCGCGGCAAGCGCGTGGCGATCGCCGGCGGCGGCGGCGTCGGCGGAGTGCACCTGCTGACCCTGGCGCGGCTGGGCGTGGGCGCCTTCCACATCGCCGACTTCGACAAATTCGACATCGCCAACTTCAACCGCCAGGTCGGCGCCAACATGCACACCGTGGGCGAGCCGAAGGTCGAGGTGATGGCGCAGATGGCGCGCGACATCAACCCGGAAATCGACATCAAGCTGTTTCCATCGGGCATCGACAAGGACAACCTGCCGGCCTTTCTCGACGGCGTCGACCTGTACATCGACGGGCTCGATTTCTTCGCCTTCGACATCCGCCAGCGCACCTTCGCGCTGTGCGCCGAGCTGGGCATCCCGGCGACCACGGTGGCGCCGCTCGGCATGGGCGCCGCGCTGCTCAATTTCATGCCGGGCAAGATGACGTTCGAGGAATATTTCCAGTGGGGCCAGCGCGCCGAGATCGACAAGGCGATCCGCTTCGTCGTCGGGCTGGCGCCGGCCGGCCTGCACCGGCCCTACCTGATGGTGCCGTCGGCGGTCAATTTCCACCAGAAACGCGGCCCGTCCACCATCATGGCCTGCCAGCTGTGCGCCGGCATCGCAGGGACCGAGGCGCTGAAAATCCTGCTGGGCCGCGGCGACGTGCTGGCGGCGCCGCGCGGCCTGCAGTTCGACGCCTACCGCAACAAGCTGGCGCGCACCTGGCGTCCTGGCGGCAACAACAATCCGCTGCACAAGCTGATGATCAAGATTGCCACGCGCCAGTTCGCCAAGATGGCATCGGCCACATGAGCGCGCCGACCGTCATCGAGCAGATCCTCGAGCTGGCGCGCTGGGCGCCCAGCGGCGACAACATGCAAACCTGGCGCTTCGAGATCGCCGGCCCGGACCACCTCGTGGTGCACGGCTTCGACACCCGCGACGACTGCGTCTACGACCTCGACGGCCACCCCAGCCAGATCGCCTTCGGCGCGCTGCTGGAAACCATCGCGATCGCCGCCAGCGCCCACGGCCTGCGCGCCGAGGCGGCGCGGCGCGGCGACAGCGCCGAGCAGCGCCCGCTGTTCGACGTGCATTTCGTGGCCGACCCGGCGGTGTCAACCAGCCCGCTGATCGACGCCATCACCACGCGCACCGTGCAACGGCGCCCGATGAAGACCCGGCCCCTGACGGCGGCCGACAAGGCGGCGCTGGAAGCGGCCGCCGGCCCCGGCTACCGGGTGCAATGGCTGGAAGGCTTCGGCCCCAAGCTGCGCGCGGCCAGGCTGATGTTCGACAACGCCAAGCTGCGCCTGACCATGCCCGAGGCCTACGAGGTGCATCGCCGCATCATCCACTGGGGCGTGGACCGCAGCCCGGACCGCGTGCCTGACCAGGCGCTGGGCGTGGACGCGGCCACCTTGCGCCTGATGAAGTGGGCAATGGAGAGCTGGTCGCGCCTGTCGACGATGAACAGGCTGATGGGCACCTGGGCGCCGCGCCTGCAGATGGATTTCGTGCCGGGGCTGGCCTGCGCCGCCCACTTCGTCATCAAGGCCGAGCAAGCGCCGGCCGGCATCGACGATTACGTCGCCGCCGGGCGCGCGGTGCAGCGCTTCTGGCTGACCCTGACCCAGCGCGGCCTGTTCATGCAGCCGGAAATGACGCCGCTGATCTTTTCGCGCTACGTCAGCGAGGGCCGGCCGTTCACCCGGCTCGAACCGCTGCACGCGCGCGCGCGCGGCCTGCAGCGGCGCACCGCGGCGCTGATCGGCGGCGACGCCGCCACCCCGGTCTACATGGGACGCCTGGGCGCCGGCCCGGCGCCGCGCGCCCGCTCGGAGCGCCTGCCGCTCGAACAGCTGATGCAGCGCTAGGCAGGGACGAAAAAAAAGGGCGCCGCGGCGCCCTTTTTTATTGGCCGGAAATTACTTGGCCGGGCCACGGCGGCGGCGCGCGGCGCCCACGCCCAGCAGGGCGAAGCCGGCCAGCGCCAGCGTCGCTGGCTCAGGCACTTCGCGCACCAGGTAGCCGCTGCCGTCGGAGCTGACGTGGAACGACTGGCAGTTGCTGGTGGCGCGATTCGGCACGAACGGGCAGGTCACCGGGGTCAGCGGCGAGGTGAGGTTGTTGTTCGTCACCGCTTCGTACAGCACGCCGCCGGTGCCCAGCAACGCGGCCAGGTCATTGCCCGCGTGGTCGCGGAAATGCACGGTCGGCAGGATGTTGGTCAGGGTGCCGAGCAGGGTCGAGTCGCCGTTGATGCCGCCGATGATGTTGGTCGAGGCGGCGTTGCCGCCCAGGCCCACGATGGTACCGGACGCGTACACGTTCGACAGGTTCGCTTCCGGCGCAATCTGGTAGGAACCGGTATCGAACACATAGTGGAAGCCGCCGCCCGAATTGAGCGCGGTGACGTGGCCCTGGACGGCGCTGAAGGAAATGCGCAGCATTTCACCGGAAGTCACCGGCGTGCCGTTGTCGCCGGCGCCGACCACGTTTTCGCTCTGGAACAGGATATTAAAGATCTGCCCCGACTCGCTGAACTTCGCATTGACGAATGCGTTGCCGGTCGGATCGAACTCCTGGACGACGATCGCGTCACCGCCGGTGAGGTTCATGCGGCCGATATTCGAGACCGTGCCCGCCGGGGTCTGCAGCGACCAGCCGTCGAGCACCACCGTCGCTGCGGAGGCCGATACGCCCGCCGTTGCTAATACGGCCGCAGCGGACAACATACTTGCAATTTTTTTCAGGTTCATGGTGTTTCTCCAATGAGGTGAGAATCTATCTGTGGCCGCATACTGCGAAACTGCTTGTGCCTGCTTGCAGATTAAGCAATTCCTGTGCCTAAATAATAATCACCGAAAAATCAAGGACTTGGAAAACGCCCGGACGCAAATCCGAAAAAAATGTAAAAAAAATCGACAGGCCCTGCGCCCCGTCCGACCCTGCCCTTCGCGAGCCAGTGCGCGAGGACCATGAAAAAAGGGCGCCGCAGCGCCCTTTTTTCGTCCCGCCAAAAAATTACTTGGCGCTGCTGCGGCGACGGCGAACCATGCCCAGGCCCAGCAGGGCCAGGCCGCCCAGTGCCAGGGTGCCTGGCTCCGGTACCTGGCGCACCAGGTAGGCGCTGCCGTCCGACACGACGTTCAGGGTCACGCACTTCTTGCTGGCGTCGAAGCCGCATGCGGCGGCGCCGCCCATCGAAGTCAGGTTGTTGTTGGTGACCGCTTCGAACAGCACGTTGCCGGTTTGCAGTTCAGGCTTGAGCGAAACGTTCATGCTGTCGCGCATGTCGAAGTTGGCGTTCAGGAAGGAAGCGATGGTTGCCAGCACGGTCGAATCGCCGTTCAGGCCGCCGATCACTGCGGTCGACGAGACGTTGCCGCCCAGGCCGACGATCGAGCCGGCTGCGTAGTCGAGACCGGCGCGGCTGGAGATCTTGAAGTCGCCCGCATCGAACACGTAGTGGAAGCCGCCGTTGCTGTTCAGCGCGGTCACGTGGCCCATCACGCCGGTGAAGGTCAGGGTCAGGCGCTCAGGCATGAATTCGGAGCCGCTGGTGTCGCCGGCGCCGACCACGTTTTCAGGCGAGTAGACCATGTTGTAGATCTGACCGGTCTCGGTGAAGCGCGCGCCGACAAATGCCTGGTTTGCTGCGTTCACTTCCTGGTAGACCGTGGCGCCGCCGCCGGACACGCCGAGACGGCCGATGCCGGTGGTGGTGCCCGCTGGCGTGACCAGGGTCCAGCCGTCCAGGACGGTAGCGGCCGAAGCCGAGACGCTGGCGCCAGCCAGCAGGGTGGCAGCGACAGCCAAGCGTGCGATTTGTTTAATTTTCATAATCAGTCCCAATTAATGTTGCTGTATAAGATTTCTGCTTGCTCGGAGTAAGCAAGCCTTGCAAGGTATTAAGCAATAGGCGTGCCAGGGAAATTTTATGAAGCGCAATCAAAGACTTACGCAACAATTCAAAAATTTTTGTAAAAATGGCCGACGCCGATGTAAAGAAAGCCGACAGTGAGGTGGCGCACATAGCGGCGTCCATAGGGAAATCCTCAGGCGTCTTGCTGTGTTCTGGGGGAAATGAATGCCTTGTGAAACAGATGGCGCGCGAGCAACAGCGGCGGCATGCGCAGCCAGTTGCCGCGCAGATAGAGCAGGAAGCGCGCTGTCCCGCTCAGGCGGCCGGTGCAGCTGGCGTGCATGGGCAGCAGGGCGCGCAGGAACAGCGCGTCCATCAGCGCCAGCAGCGGCGCGGGCGGGCGTCCGGCCTGCCCTGCCATCACCTCGTCCGGCACCGGCGTGCCCAGCAGCCTGGCGCTGTAGCGCAGCGCGTAGAACAGCGGGCGCGCCAGCTCCAGCTCGGCGGCGCGGCGCGGCAGCGCGGCCCAGAATCCGGGCTCGCGGCCAAACTCGAGCAGCAGGCGGTGGATGTCGATCAGGTCGCGCAATCCCTTGCCGAACTCGCCATCGTAGAACAGGTGCACCGCGCTATGGAGCACCATGTCGGCCGGGGCGAACACGCGCAGGCCCTCGTCGTCGCCCACCGCCACCGTGGCCGCGCGCAGCTTGTGCGGATCGGGCCGGTCGGCCGCCGTTTCGGGCAGGATCGCATGGTGCACGTCGATCAGGCTCTGGCGTTTGATGTGCTGCATGGGCGGCAGCTCATGCATCCATTCGCGGTAATAGCGCTGGTCGTAGGCGTCGGTATGCCCGCTCGCCCAGCCGTGCAGCATCAGCGCCGCTTCGACGTCGCCCAGGCGCTCCTTCGGCACCATGATGTCAATGTCGGAAAACAGCCGGCCCGGCGCCGGCGCCCTGGCGGCGGCGGCGTAGGCGGCGCCCTTCATCAGGATCAGCGGCAGGCCGAGCCCGGCGAGCGCGCGGCGGATCTCGCGCACTTCGAAACGCACCGCCTGGCGGTGGCGCTCGCCCCGCACGCGCGACCAGTCCAGGTGCGCGCGTGCCTGGGCTGGCACCGCGGCCAGCACACCTTCCTGTTCGGCAAGGTAAAACAGCGCGGCGCCGAGGTTGGCCACTGCGGCCTGGCGCAGCAGCAGGTCCCATTCGGCCAGGCTGAAGGCGGCAATCCGCGGCGGATCGCGGAAGGCCTGGACGATCAGCGGCAGCGGCTTCACAGCTCGCCCGCCGCCAGCCGGGAAAACAGAGCGAGCGCCTCGTCCAGCGAACTGTAGGTGAATTCATGGGCGGGCGCGGCGTCCGTCAGGCGCCCCAGCGTGTCAAACCCCGCTGCGCCGAGCAAGTCGTAATTGAAGGCGTTGCCGGCAAGCCGCATAAAGGCCTCCGCAGGCGCGACCGGCGTCAGTGTCGCGACCGTCCCGACCTGGTACTGCGGGAACACGATCCAGCCAGGGCGCGCCGGTTCGCGTGCGCGCGCCACGCTGGCCGCGGGCGCCTTCATATGCGCGACGCTGCCCTTGACGGTGTCGTGCACCTCCCGGCTGAACACCGCGTCCGGCGCATAGCCGCGCATGATGCCGATGGAGGCGTTTTTCAGGCTCACCGGACGCGGCAGCGGCGTCAGCTCGCCCGTGTCGAGCCGCACCAGCGCCAGCTCATCGGACAGCAGGCGCCAGCCGCCCCGACTCACCAGTGCGGCGCACAGCGTACTCTTGCCTGACCCTGACGGCGCCGGCAGGATGGCCGTGCGGCCGCCCTTCTCCACCACCGCCGCGTGGAAGATCAGGTAGCCATTGACGCGGTTGGAGACACAGAAGTTCAGGCCCCATTCAAGCATGGGGAAGGCTTGCGCCAGAGGCAAGGGCTTGAACGGGGCGTGGCCGTCGTTGTCGAACAAGACCTGCCGGCGCCACCAGCGGCGCACGCCCCCGGCGCTCTGCAGGCTCACATGGAAGTCGGCGAATTGGTCCTGCGGCGCCAGCGGATAGTCGGCGTACAGCAGGCTGATGCCTTCGGCGACGCTGGGGATGCCGCTCTGAATACGGAAGGTGAATTCGCCGGTCTGCAGACGCAGGCCGCCATGGTGCAGGCGCCGCCCGACTTCATCGCGCGACAATGAGGAAAGCAGCGTCATGGCACAGCTTCGATGAGTGCGATCGCCCGAAGCGCCGCCAGCAGCGCGGCGATATCGGCGTCCGCCACTTCGCCGCCTTCGGCGTCGAACTCGGCACGCAGCCCTGCGGCAAGGGCGCCTTCATCGAGCGGGCCCGTGCGTAATGCCGACAGCACATGCATCGCACTGTCGGTGAGCTGGTGGGTGTCGCCGGACACGTCGTTGTACACCACATGCTCGCCCTGCCATTCGCGGCAGCGCAGGGTTTGCCCGGGGGCGAGGCGCCAGATCAAATCAACCAATCCCTCGGCATGCTGGTGGACAAGGGAAGCACGTTCAGTCCATCGTACTGGACAGGTACGCAACAATCTCGCTGCCATTCCACACTTTGCCGGGCACCGGCGACCAGGAACGGTCAAACGAATAGTCGGTCCATATTTTTTTCACCTGGGGTTCGGTGAGAAAGGTGATTTTTTTCGAGCGCACATTGAGCAGGGTCGCCATGATGTGCATGGCGACGTTGTTCGGATCCGCGCCCGCGGGCACTTTTTGCGGAGTCAGCACGTCCATGCAGCTGCAGGCCGCGAGCTGAGACGTATTTCCACTCAGGGGGAAGAAGGCGCTGAAATTGGACGAATAATTGATTCCAGTCAGCGATAGCCAGAGTCGCGGGTGATTCTTCCAGTAGCCCGGCGACAGGCCGCCAGACGTGACGTAGTTGGCATGGCTGACATTGCCGGAACAATACGCCGAGGGGGTCAGGCATTGTTTCGCCATCGCCGATCGGCTGCCCAAGGTCGCGATCACGCCGGCTGCCCCGGCGCCCGCCTTGGCGAAACGGCGCCGCGCGGCGCCCTTGCCGCTCAAACCGGCAGGGGAATCTTGCACAGGAGGCGAGCCCGCCTCTCCATCGGGGTGTTCTACATTAGCCACGGATCGTTCCTCAATTAGGTGCCACATCCCTTTCCTGGTCGCTTGGTGCGCTGCGCGCCCGCCAGGTTCGTGAGAGATATTCTCTAGCAACTAGAGAAGCAATAATTGTTCCATAATTACACTGGAACAATATGTGTTTAAATTTCAAGGACTTACGGAATCATTATAAGCGCCTGCCGGGGCGGTGTCGAATCCCGCCCCGGTTTTGTAAGAAATTTCGACAGCGGGCGGCGCGCCCGCCGGCGATCAGAAGAAGCTTTCCGGAATCACCAGCACGTCGCCCGGACGCACAGGGATGTTGGCCGAGATGTCGCCGTCCTTGATCAGGTCGTTCAGGCGCACCGGCAGCTTGACCATCTTGCCGTCCACGTTGCGGATGATACTCGCTTTGTTGCCCGAGGCAAATTCCGTGACGCCGCCGACGGCGATCAGCACGTCCATCAGCGACATGTCGCGGCGATACGCCAGCGACTGCGGCTTGGCGGCCTGGCCGATCACGCGGATCTGCTCGCCGTAGGTGCCGACGAAGCCGGTGACGATCACCGTCACCACCGGCTGTTGGATGAACTTGGCCAGCGACTTTTCGATGTCGCGCGCCAGTTCGGTCGAGGTCTTGCCGCTGGCCTGCAGGTCTTCCACCAGCGGGGTGGTGATCTTGCCGTCCGGGCGCACCGGCACCGCCATCGACACTTCCGGGTTGCGCCAGACGTTGATGCTGACGGTGTCGCCCGGGCCGATCAGGTAGTCGGGCGTGCCGGCCGCGGCCTGGGGCGCCATCGGGGCCGCGGGAGTGGCGCAGCCGCCCAGCGCCAGCGCCGACAGCGCCACAGCCGCCAGGGCCAGCCATTTGATCGATTTCAGTTGCAGTTTGTTCACGTCGTATCCCCTTGAAGGCCGGCGCGCGGGCGCCCGTCCGAATTGTTTGCCTGAATGCACCTGCTTCGGCGCCAAAGAATTGTAATAAAAATATTTTTTGCCGGCATGTATTTTATACCATCACTGCTGCGCGCACGGCCGCGGCACGCCACAAATATTTTCTTACGGCGATTTTCGTTGCAACAGGTCACGCACGTAATTGGCCGGAATCGCGTACGAGATGCCGCTCGGGTGGGTGATCGCGTTTTCCTTGAGCCCCTTCACGAAGGTCATGTTGATCACGCCCAGCACGGCGCCGCTGGCCGGATCGTACACCGGGCTGCCGCTGTTGCCCGGATAAACCGTGCCGTCGAGCTGGAAGATCGCGAACGGCGCCTTCTGCAGTTGCGCGATCATGCGCGCGTCGAGCGTGCGCGAGGACAGCGAGGGCAGCACGATCGGCGTGATGGCCGACAGCAGCGCGCGGTGGGTCGCCGGGTGCAGGCCCAGCACCATCCCCAGCGGAAAACCGGTGAACGCCAGTTCCTGGCCTTCCGCAACGGCGTCGGAATCGCCCAGCCGGAGCGCCGGCAGCGGCGCCCCGCCGATGCGCAGGTGCGCCAGGTCATGGGCGCGATCGAGGCCGGCAACGGTGGCGGGACGGAACTCGATCTCGGCGCCGCGCGCGATCACCACCCCCAGCGTCTCGTGGTTGGCCGCGTCGAGCAGCTCCGGCACCACGTGGGCGTTGGTGATCACCGACAGGCCGTCGCCGACCACGAAACCGGTGCCGTTGAAGGCGGTGGCCGGGCTGCGCGCCTTCAGGTAGCTGCCCACCCCGACCACCGATGTCTTCACCGTGGCGATGGTGCGCGGCAGGTCGGCGGCCCGGGGCGCTGTCGCGCAGCAGCAGGCGGCCGCCAGGGCCAGGGCGCGAATCAGGGAAAGGGAGGAAAATCGCATGGATAAGTCGCAGAAAGGTTTGGCGGGCCGGCCGGCAATTCGCGCTATCATCGATGCGTCCGGTCACGCCTTGGCAAGATTGCCGTGCCCGCAAACATAACAGATTTTTCCGGGGTCACCGTTCTTGATTGCAACATGGACTTCGCTGGCCCGCCCGCACGCTGCGCCTGGCGCGCTGGCCGCGCTGCCCTGCGCTGCCGTGCTGGCCGCCGTCGTGCCCGGCTATCCGCTGGGCCCGCTGTGGCTGGGGGCGGCGCTGCTGGCGGCGGCCGCCCTGCTGCTGCGCTGGCCGGGGGCCTGGCTGCTGCTGGTGCCGGCCGCCCTACCCGTGCTCGACCTGGCGCCGTGGACCGGCCGCTTCTACCTCGACGAATTCGACGCGCTGCTCGCCGTGACCGTGCTGGCGCTGGCCTGGCGCGCGCCGGCGCCCCCGGCCGCCGGCATGGGGCGCGCCGGCCGGCGCTGGCTCACGCTGTTCTGCCTGTCCACGCTGGCCGGCGTGGCGCTGGGGGCATGGCCGCTGCACTGGCCCGGGCTGAACGACTTCAACCATTATTACAGCGGCTGGAACGGCCTGCGCCTGGCCAAGGGGCTGGGCTGGGCGCTGCTGCTGTGGCCGGCGCTGCGTAATGCTCTCGCGCAAGATGTCGTCAAAACGCAACGCCGCTTCGCGCTCGGCATGACGCTGGGGGTGGCCGCCGCCGCGCTCGCCGTGGTTTGGGAGCGCGCGGTCTTCACCGGCCTGTTCAATTTCGACAGCGGCTACCGCGTGGCCGGCCTGTTTTCCGCGATGCATACGGGCGGCGCCTGCATCGAAGCGTATTTCGCGCTGTCCCTGCCCTTTGCCGCCTGGTGGACCCTCGACAGCCGGCGCTGGCCGCAGCGGCTGGCGGGCGTGGCAGTGCTGGGGGCCGGCAGCTACGCCCTGCTGGTGACCTATGCGCGCGCCGGCTACCTGGCGGCGCTGGCGGCGCTGCTGGTGCTGGCGGCCGCGCCGCGGCTGGGCCCGCACCGCCCCGCGCCGCGCCGCTTGCTGCGCGCCGCCGCGCTGGCGGGCCTGCTGGCCGCTCTCGGCTGGACCGTCGCCAGCGGCGAGGCGATGCAGCGCCGCACTGCCAGCAACCTGCACGACCTGGCGGTGCGCGCCGGCCACTGGGCCGACGCGTTGCGCATGATCGCCCCCACCCCGGCCGCCTGGCTGGGCGGGATGGGCCTGGGCCGCTATCCGCGCGCGTATTTCCAGCACAGCGGCGAGGGCGTGGCGCCGACCTACCTGGCGCTGCGCGAGGAAGCGGGCAACCGCTACGTCGCGCTGGCCGCCGGCGCCCCGCTCTACCTCGAGCAGCTGGCCGCCGTCGCGCCCGGGCAGGGCTACCAGTTGCGCCTGCGCGTGCGCAGCGGTGACGCCGACGCCGCGATCAGCGTGCCCGTGTGCGAAAAATGGATGCTGTATTCGCGCCGCTGCAACCGGCTGCGTTTCGCGGTGGGCGACACCGGCGGCGACTGGCGCGAGCTGACGGCCCGCTTCGTCCGTCCCGCGCGCCCGGCGCCATGGCACGGCATCGCCGCGCCGGCCAAGCTGGCGCTGTTTTCCGACGCCGAAGGCAGCCGCATCGATATCGACGACGTGTCGCTGCGCGACAGCCAGGGCCGCGAGCTGCTGCGCAATGGCGATTTTCAGTCCGGCATGGACCGCTGGTTCTTCAGCAGCGACAACCACGTGCCGTGGCACCTCGAAAACACCTGGGTGCAGCTGGCGTTCGAGCAGGGGCTGGCCGGCCTGGCCGCCTTCGCCGGCCTGGCGGCGTGCGCGGCGCTGGCGCTGTGGCGCCGCCTGCGCGCCGGCGATCCCTGGGCCGCGGCCCTGGGCGCCGCGCTGGCCGCGTTTTTCACGCTGTCGCTGCTCGACAGCCTGTTCGACTTTCCCCGCATCAGCCTTCTGGTGTTTTTGCTCATTGTCCAAGCGCTTTTTCGTGCACAAAAAACCATGCCTTCAGGAATTTCCCCTTAGCGCCGCGAATCGGTTTTGTTTCAATTGCATTAAGTGTGGCGTTTTTTTTGGAGCAACAATACAATGTGCGAGCCCTTCGCGGTCACCGCCACTGCCTTTCGTGCGGGGCTTTTCGATAGCAATGAGCAATAATGCCCGGCCGGATGCGTGCCCGCGTCTCTTTTCGTGCATCTTCGGCATCCTTTTTCCATTACGCAATTGCAATTGCTTTCAGTACAAGCGAAGATATGTTGAATTTCCTGCGCGCAGTCGCGGTTCCCAACCCTGTTCCATTATGGCGAGATTGACGAGATGGCAGAACTGACAGCCGTAATTTTGAGTTTCCTCAAGGCGATTGGCAAATACCGGTGGTATGCAGTCGTCATTTCCTGGGTCGTCGCCGTGATCGGCTGGGCGGTGGTGTACAAGCTGCCCAACGATTACCAGGCGTCGGCCCGCGTCTACGTCGACACCCAGTCGATCCTCAAGCCTTTGCTCTCGAGCATGACGACGCTGCCGAACCTGGACCAGCAAGTGGTGTTCATGCGCAGAACGCTGATCAGCCGGCCCAACGTCGAACGCGTCATGCGCATGGTCGACCTGGACGTCAAGACCAGCACCGCCAAGGACCACGAGAAGATGGTCGATGACCTGATGGAGAAGATCAAGATCGTCGGCACCGAGCGCGACGACATCTACACCATCACCTATAACAATCCCAACCCCAAGCTGGGCAAGGACGTGGTGCAGTCGCTGCTGACGATCTTCGTCGAAGGCAGCTTCGGCGGCAAGAAGCAGGATTCCGAGAAGGCCGTCCAGTTCATCGACGACCAGATCAAGAGCTACGAAGAGAAGCTCGCCGCGGCCGAGTCGGCGATGAAGGACTTCAAGATCCGCAACATGGGCGTGCTGCCGAAAGCCGGCAGCGACTTCAGCGCCAAGATCACCGACATCGCCGATCAGCTCAGCCAGTCGAAACTGGAACTGGCCGAAGCCGAGCAGGCGCGCAACGCGCTGCGCCGCCAGATGGGCGCCGGCGCCGACAGCAGCGCCTCCAGCGCCGAGCTCGTGGCCGACGTCAACCCGGATCTCGACGCCCGCATCCAGGCCCTGGAAAAGCAGCTCGACACCCTGCGCCTGCAATACACCGAGCAGCATCCCGATGTCGTCGCCGGCCGGCGCCTGCTGGCCCAGCTGCAGGCGCGCCGCAAGGAAGAGGCGAAAAATCACAAGCGCGGCGCCGACCCTGGCGCCGGCTACAGCCCGATGCTGCAGCAGATGAACGTGGCCCTGTCAGCGGCCGAAGCGCGCGTCGCCTCGCTGCGCGCCCGCGTCGACGAATACAACCAGCGCTACGCGCGCATCCGCGCCCAGAGCGCCGCGGCGCCGGAAGTCGAAGCCCAGCTGGCCCAGCTGAACCGCGACTACCAGGTCAATCACGACAACTACCAGAAGCTGGTCGAGCGGCGCGAGGCGGCCAAGCTGTCGGGCGACCTCAGCTCGGCCACCGACATGCTGACCTTCCGCGTGATCGACCCGCCGACCGTGCCGCTGGCGCCGACCGGCCCGAATCGTCCGCGCCTGTTCTCGCTGGTGTTCGTCGGCGCGCTGGTCGCCGGCCTCGGCGTCGCATTGCTGATGAGCCAGGTGCGTCCGACCTTCCTCAGCCAGGCCGCGCTGCGCGAAGTGAGCGGGGTGCCGATCCTGGGCACCATCGGCATGAACTGGACCACCGAGCAAAAAATCAAACGCAAGCGCCGGCTGTACGCGATGGGCGCCTCGGTCTTCGCGCTGTTCGGCGCGTACGGGGTAGTGATGGCGGCAATTCTGATTAGACCTGCGCTGTAACGCGACGATCACGGGAGCAAAAGTGAGCATTATCGAAAAAGCCGCCAGTCGGATAGATCAAAGCAAGGAAGCCCGCCCCGAAACCGCGCCGGTGATCGTGGCCGACGCCGTCACGCCCGCGGCTGCCGCGCCGGCGACGGCGCCAGTGGCCGCAACGGCGGTCGTGGCCGCGCCAGTGGCCGCGCCGGTGGCCGCCCCAGTGGCCGTGACGCAAGAGGCCATCGTGGCCGAAGCGGCGCCGGCCAAGCCGCGCAAGCACAGCACCCGCAAGGTCGATCTCGACCTGAACCGGATGCGCGACATGGGCATGGTCACCGCCGCCGGCGGACGCACCTTGCTGGTCGAGGACTTCCGCATCATCAAGCGCCCCCTGCTCAAGCGCGCGTTCGCCGAGCGCAGCGACAATGCGCCGCCGGGCAACCTGATCATGATCACCAGCTCGCTGCCGGGCGAAGGCAAGACCTATTGCGCGATCAACCTGGCCATGAGTATCGCGATGGAGCTCGACCACACGGTGCTGCTGGTGGACGCCGACGTGGCGCGTCCGTCGATCCTGCGCACGCTCGGCCTGCCGGCCCAGCGCGGCCTGATGGACATCCTGCTCGACGACAAGATCGACCTGTCCGATGTCATGCTCAGGACCAACGTGGACACGCTCAGCATCCTGCCGGCCGGCACCGCCACGGCGCGCGCCACCGAGCTGCTGGCCAGCCAGGCGATGAGCAATTTCGTCACCGAGATCGCCACCCGCTATCCCGACCGCATCGTGATCTTCGATTCGCCGCCGCTGCTGCTGACCAGCGAAGCGCACGTGCTGGCCACCCACATGGGCCAGATCGCGCTGGTGGTCGAAGCCGAAACGACGACCCAGCACGCGGTCAAGGAGTCGCTGCGCCAGCTCGAAGGCTGCAGCAACGTCAACATCATCTACAACAAGACGCGCGAATTCCCGGGTATCGAAGAAACGTATGACTATCACTATGGCTAGACGGGTCACGGCGCCGCTCATGGGCGCGGCATCGCTGCCCCTGGCGGCGCCGCTGGCGATGCTGGCCCTCCTGATGCCGCCGTCGGCGCGCGCCGACATCAAGCTCGCGCCCTCGCTCGAGCTGCGCGAAACGTATTCCGACAATCCCGGCCTGCAGGCGGGCGACCTGGCGCGCCCTCAGTTCATCACCGAAGTGTCGCCGTCGCTGCGCGTCGCCGCCGACGGCCCGCGCCTGAAGGGCGTCGCCACGCTGACCGAGCACCTGTTCGCGTTTTCCGGCGACCGCATCGACGACACCAACCAGTCGTCGTTCCAGTTCCAGGGCCAAGGCAAGGCGAACCTGGTAAACGACCTGCTGTACGTCGACGGCAACGCCATGATCGGCCAACAGACCATCTCGCCGTTCGCGCCGCCGGCCAACACCAACGCCTATTCGAGCGCCAACCGCGCGCGCATCCGCACCTGGAGCATCAGCCCTTACCTGAAGCAGCGCCTGGGCCACGCCGCGTCCGGCGAACTGCGCTACACGCACGACGCGGTGAGCTCGCCGACCAACGGCTTCGGCGACAGCCATGGCGACGCAGTCGCGCTGACGGCCGGCAGCAACAGCGACACGCAGCGCCGCCTCGGCTGGAACCTGCGCGCGTCGCGCCAGGACGTCCAGTTCAGCCAGGGAAGCCAGACCAAGACGCGCGAGGAAAATCTCGCCGCCACCGTGTCGCTGCGCAGCAGCGAGCGCTTCAAGGTCAACCTGTCGGGCGGCTACGACAGCTACAGCTTCAACGCCGAAGGCACGCCCAACGCCGGCCGCAGCTATTCGGCCGGCTTCACCTGGACGCCGTCGGCGCGCACCAGCATCGACGCCAGCGCCGGTCGCCGCTACTACGGCAACAGCTACTCGCTCAACGCCAGCCACCGCAGCCGCCGCACGGTGTGGATCGCCACCTACAGCGACGCGATCACCAACACCCGCCAGCAACTGCTGATCCCGAAATTCATCGACACCGCCTCGGTGCTGGACCGCCTGTTCATCGCCGACATTCCCGATCCGGACGCGCGGCGCCAGGCGGTCGAGGCCTACATGCGCGCCAACGGCCTGTCGCCGACCCAGCCCGACGGCACCTACAACTACCTGAGCAACCGCTTCGTGCTGCAGAAGCAGCTGCTGCTGTCTTCCGCGTTCAATAGCGCGCGCACCACCGGGCTGGTGTCGGTCAACGGCGTGCGCCGCACCTCGCTGTCGCCGTCCACGGTCGATGATATTCTGCTGGGCCAGCGCCTGGCCGGCCTGACCGACAACACCAATCAATACGGCGCCAGCGCCTCGCTGAACTACCGGGTCACCTCGCGCAGCGGCGTGACGATGACGCTGATCCGCACCCGCACCGAATCGCTGAACCACGGCTTCAGCAACAACGTGACCCAAGCCATCCTGGCCGGCAGCACCCAGCTGCAGCGCAAGCTCAAGGCGACGGTCGAACTGCGGCGCCACCAGGGCAACCTGGCCGGCGTCGGCGCGCCGGCCTACCGCGAGAACGCGATCAGCGCCTCCCTTTCATTCATGCCTTAGCGGAGTCGAACCAGCGATGTATGAAACCTATTACGGCCTGAGCGCCAAACCGTTCCGCCTGCGGCCAGACCCGCACTTCTTCTATGGCAGCAAGGGACACAAGCGCGCCATGGCCTACCTCGACTACGGCCTGTCGCAGGGCGAGGGCTTCATCGTCATTACCGGCGAAGTCGGCGCCGGCAAGACCACGCTGGTGCGCAACCTGCTCAACAACCTGCCGTCCGAGCAGATCATCGCCGCCCACATCGTCAACACCAACCTCGATTCGGACGACACCCTGCGCATGGTGGTGTCGGCCTTCGGCCTGCAGTACGAGAACGTCAGCAAGCCCGACCTGCTGACCCGGCTCGAGCAGTTCCTGCGCAGCGCCGACCAGCAAGGCAAGCGCGCGCTGCTGATCGTCGACGAGGCGCAGAACTTGACCGCGCGCACGGTCGAGGAGCTGCGCATGCTGTCGAACTTCCAGACCGACGAGAAGTCGCTGCTGCAGACCTTCCTCTTGGGCCAGCCGGAGTTCCGCACCACCTTGCACAGCGCCAGCATGCTGCAGTTGCGCCAGCGCGTGATCGCCAGCTACCACCTGGGGCCGATGGATGCGGCCGAGACCCAGGCCTACATCGAGCACCGCCTGGCCACCGTCGGCTGGAGCGGCGACCCGTCGTTCTCGCAGGGCGCGTACGGCGCCATCTTCGACTACACCGGCGGCATCCCGCGCAAGGTCAACACCCTGTGCGACCGCCTGCTCCTGATGGGCTACCTGGAAGAGATGCACGCCTTCACCGAAGCGGACGTCCAGACCGTGATCCGCGACATCGATGAGGAATTCCAGCTGCCCCCTGGCGCCGAGCAGGCTGCCGCGCGCGAAGCGGCCGAGCCGATGCAGGCCGAGCCTGCCGGCAGCGGCGGCCAGATGGACGAGCGCATGGTGCGCCTCGAGAAGTCGATCGTCTCGGTGCTGTCGATCCTGAAGAAAATCGTCGCCACCGCGCCGCCGCCCGGCAACAACGGCCACCACCACGAGACGCGCGAACCATGATGATGCACGAACTGCCCGCGCGCCCGGCCGGCGCCGCCATCCGCAACGCCATGACCTGCGACGTCGAGGATTACTTCCAGGTGTCGGCGTTCGCGCCGCACATCGACCGCGCCAGCTGGCCCGAGCGCGAATGCCGGGTCGAGCGCAACATCGACCGCATCCTCGCCCTGATGGCCGACAACGGCGTGCACGGCACCTTCTTCACGCTGGGCTGGATCGCCGAGCGCTACCCGCAGGTGGTGCGCCGCATCGTCGCCGGCGGCCACGAACTGGCCAGCCACGGCTACGGCCACCTGCGCGCCTCCGACCAGGACCGCGCCGAATTCTCCAGCGACATCGCGCGCAGCAAGTCGCTGCTCGAAGACATCGGCGGCGTGCGCGTGCGCGGCTACCGCGCCCCGAGTTTTTCGATCGGCACCGGCAACCTGTGGGCGCTCGACGCGCTCAAGGAAGCCGGCTACGACTACAGCTCCTCGATCTATCCGATCAAGCACGACCACTACGGCATGCCCGACGCGCCGCGCTTCGCGTTCTACCCGAACGGCCCGGACGGGCTGCTCGAAGTGCCGGTGACGACGGTGCGCCTGATGGAGCGCAACCTGCCGGCCGGCGGCGGCGGCTACTTCCGCCTGCTGCCGTACGCGCTGTCGCGCTGGATGATGAACCGGGTGAACCAGGCCGACGGCCAGCCCGCCATTTTTTACTTCCATCCGTGGGAAATCGATCCCGGCCAGCCGCGCCCCGAAGGCGTGGACGCCAAGAGCCGCTTTCGCCACTACGTCAACCTCGAACGCATGGAAGAGCGCATCCGCGCGCTGGCCCGCGATTTCGCCTGGGACCGGATGGACCGCATTTTCCTGGGTACGCAATGAATTCGATGGTAGCAACTGAAACCGCGCCGGCAGCCGCCGCCGCGTCCCTGTCCGTCAAGCTGATGGCGCCGCACGACCGCGCGCGCTGGGACGCTTTCGTGCGCGCCTGCCCCGACGCCACCTTCTTCCACCTGTCCGGCTGGCAGAGCGTGATCGAGCAGTCGTTCAAGCTCAAGACCTGGTTCTACTATGCCGAGCAGGACGGCCAGATCGTCGGCGTGCTGCCGCTGTGCGAGATCAAGAGCCGGCTGTTCGGCCATGCGCTCGGCGCGATGCAGTTCTGCGTGTACGGCGGCGTGGCCGCCTTGTCCGACGAAGCGCGCACCTTGCTGGACGGCGCGGCCGACAAGCTGGCGCGCGAACTTGGCGTCGGCCACCTCGAATACCGCAACCTGGTAGCGGCGCACCCGGGCGACCCCGCGTGGCACACCAAGGAGCTGTACGTCACCTTCCGCAAGGCCATCTCGGGCGACGACGAAGAGAACATGAACGCCATCCCGCGCAAGCAGCGCGCGATGGTGCGCAAGGGGATCAAGCTGGGACTGGTGGGCGAAGTGGACGACAACGTCGACCGCATGTTCGAGGCCTACGCCAGCAGCGTGCACCGGCTCGGCACGCCGGTGTTCCCGAAGAAGTACTTCGCTCTGCTCAAGGAGACATTCGGCGACGAGTGCGAAGTGCGCGTCATCACGCAAAACGGCGCGCTGGTGGCCGCCGTGCTCAGCTTCTACTGGCGCGACGAGGTGGTGCCCTACTACGGCGGCGGCATGCCGATCGCGCGCGACGTCGCCGGCAACGACTTCATGTACTGGAACCTGATGCAGGCCGCGGCCGCGCGCGGCGCCCGCCTGTTCGACTTCGGCCGCAGCAAGCTCGGTACCGGCGCCTACGACTTCAAGAAGAACTGGGGCTTCACCGCCCAGCACCTGCCCTACGAGTACAAGCTGTACGCGGCGAGCGAACTCCCGGACAACAATCCGCTGAACCCGAAGTACCAGCTGTTCATCAAGATGTGGAAGAAGCTGCCGCTGCCCCTGGCCAACCTGCTCGGCCCGCACATCGTACGGAACCTGGGCTGAACGACGTGGAAGACCTGCTGCTGCTGATTCACCGGATGCCCTACCCGCCCAACAAGGGCGACAAGATCCGCTCCTACCACCTGCTCAAGCACCTGGCGCAGCATTACCGCGTCCACCTGGGCACCTTCGTGGACGACGCCGACGACTGGCAGCATGTGCCGACGGTGCAGGCGCTGTGCGCGAGCGCGCATTTCGCGCCGCTCAACCCGACGCTGGCGCGCGTGCGCAGCCTCGGCGCGCTCTTGGCCAACCGCTCGCTCTCGCTCGACTACTACCGCGACGCCGGCATGCGCGCTTGGACCGAGCGCACCATGCGCGAGCACGGCGTCAAGCGCATCGTGGTGTTCTCGTCGCAGATGGCGCAGTATGCCGATTGCTGGCCGCAGGCGCGCCGGGTGGTGGACTTCTGCGACGTCGATTCGGACAAGTGGCGCCAGTACGCCGAGCAGAAATCGTGGCCGATGAACATGCTGTACCGGCATGAGGCGCGCCAGCTGCTCGCCTACGAGCGCAAGGTGGCGCGCGAATGCGACGCCTCGCTGTTCGTCTCCCAGCCCGAGGCCGAGCTGTTCCGGGATCTCGCCCCCGAGTCGGCGCCGAAGATCGGCTTTTTCAACAACGGCGTCGATACCGACTACTTTTCGCCGGCGCGCGACTATGCCAGCCCGTATGCGGCCGGCGAGCGCGCCATCGTGTTTACCGGCGCGATGGACTACTGGCCCAACGTCGACGCGGTGCAGTGGTTCGCCGCCGAAGTGTTCCCGCAGCTGCGGGCGCGCTTTGCCGACGCGCGCTTTTACATCGTCGGCGCGCGGCCGTCTTCCGCGGTGCAGGCGCTGGCCCAGCTGCCCGGCGTGGTGGTGACCGGCACCGTGCCTGACGTGCGTCCCTACATCGCGCACGGCGCGGTGGCGGTGGCGCCGCTGCGCATCGCGCGCGGCATCCAGAACAAGGTGCTCGAGGCGATGGCGATGGCCACGCCGGTGGTGGTGTCGCCGCAGGCGCTCGAAGGCATCGAGGCCATTCCCGGGCAGGACCTGGTGCTGGCGCCCGACGCCGCCGCGTTTGCCGCGGCGGTGGCGGCGCTGCTGGAAAAATCCGATGGCGCGCTGGGACGGTCCGCGCGCGCCAAAGTCGAACAACTATACAGCTGGCCAAGCAACCTGGCCCGCATCGAAGCGAGACTCGAATGCGCATGAACCCGCCCCCTTCCGCCGTCCTGCCGGCCCAGGCCGATACCGCCGGCCGCACGCGATTCTGGCTGATCGCCCTGGCGCTGCTGGCGCCGTTCGCGCTGTATTTCAGCACCGCGCGCTCGATCGTCGATATCTGGAACAGCTCCGAGACCTTCGCCCACGGCTATGCGATCCTGCCGATCTGCCTGTGGCTGATCTGGCGCCGGCGCGACAATTTCGCCGCTTACCCGCCCACCCCGTACTGGCCGGCGCTGTGGCTGCTGGCCGCGGCGGGCGCCGCCTGGCTGCTGGCGCGCATGGGCGAAGTGCAGGTGGTGCAGCAGTACGCGATGGTCGCAATGCTGCCGCTGATCGCGCTGGCCGTGCTGGGGCGCCGGCTGGCCGGCTCGCTGGCCTTCCCGCTGCTGTTCGTGCTGTTCGCGGTGCCGTTCGGCGAAATCTTCATCGCCCCGCTGATCTCGTTTACCGCCGACTTCACGGTGCGCGCGGTGCAGCTCTCCGGCATCCCGGTGCTGCGCAACGGCACCCGTTTCGACCTGCCATCGGGCAGCTGGTCGGTGGTGGAAGCCTGCAGCGGCGTGCGCTACCTGATCTCCTCGATCACCATCGGCTGCCTGTACGCCTACCTGACCTACCGCTCGACCGCGCGGCGCCTGCTGTTCGTCGCCACCGCGGTGGTGGTGCCGGTGATCGCCAACGGACTGCGCGCCTACATGATCGTGATGATCGGCCACCTGAGCAGCATGCAGCTGGCCACCGGCGTCGACCACCTGGTGTACGGCTGGCTGTTCTTCGGCCTGGTGATGTTCCTGATGTTCTGGATCGGCAATTACTGGCGCGAGGACCAGGACACCGCCCCGGCGCAGGCCGCGCAGGCCGGCGCGACCGCCCCTGCGCCCGCGCGCGGCGGCGCCGCCGCCATCACCGTGGCGGTGGTGGCGACCATCGCGCTGTGGCCGGCCTTCGCGCTCTACAACGACCGCGCCTCCTACAATCCGAAGCCGGTGCAGCTCGACCAGGTCGCCATCGGCTGGGCGCCGGCGCCGGCGTTTTCCGACTGGACGCCGTTCTACATGACGCCCGACACCAGCTTCTCGCGCGCCTACCAGCCGCAGGCCGGGGCGCCGGTGGCGCTGAAGGTGCTGTACTACCGTAACCAGACCAAAAACAAGGCGCTGATCAGTTCACTGAACCGCGTGACCGGCTACGAGGACGTCTGGAACGAGGTCTCCTCGACCCTGCGCAGCGAGTCCGCCGGCGCGCAGCCGCTGGCGCTGCGCGAGTCGGTGGTGCACGGGCCGGCCGGCTCGCTGCTGGTGTGGCACTGGATGTGGATCGACGGGCGCACCGTCACCAACAACTACGTCGGCAAGCTGCGCCAGGCCGAGGCCAGGCTGCTGCTGCGCGGCGACGACGGCGCCCAGGTATTCCTGGCGGCCCCGTTCAGCGACAAGCCGGAGCAGGCGCGCGCGTCGCTGCGCGCCTTCCTGGCGCAAAACGGCGGCGCCATCACGGCGGCGCTGGCGGCCGCGCACGGCAACTGAGGCCATGCAGACCGTAACCCTGAACGGCGCCGCAGCCGCCGCGCCCGAACGCCCGCTGGTGGTCCACCTGACCTACGCGCTCGATTTCGGCGGCCTCGAGACGCTGCTGGTCGAATGCGTCAACCGTATGCCGGCGCACAAATACCGCCACGCGATCGTGTGCCTGACGCGCTACACCGATTTCGTCAGCAAGATCACCCAGCCCGGCGTGGAGATCGTCGCGCTGCACAAGCCGCCCGGCCTGGGCCTGGCCACCCACGCCAGGCTGTGGGCCCTGCTGCGCCGCATGCGCCCGCAACTGCTGCACACCTATAACCTGGCGGCGATGGAGTATGCGTTCACCGCGGCGATGGCCGGCGTGCCGATCCGCATCCACGCCGAGCACGGGCGCGACGCCGGCGACCCGCACGGCATCAACCCGAAGCACAACTTCCTGCGCCGCCGCTTGGCGCCGTTCATCGACCGCTACGTGCCGGTGTCGGACGACCTGCGCGGCTGGCTGCGCCAGGTGGTGGCGATCCCCGAGCGGAAAATCTCCCTGATCACGAACGGCGTCGACACCGAGCGCTTCCGCCCCGGCGCGGGCGGCGCCGCGCCCTCGCCGTGGGGTCCCGATCATTTCGTCATCGGCACGGTGGCGCGGGTGCAGGACATCAAGAACCACGCCGGCCTGGTGGCGGCGTTCGCGCGCCTGCGCGAGCTGCTGCCGGACCAGCGCGAGCGCCTGCGCCTGTCGATCGTCGGCGACGGCCCGCTGCTGCCCGCGCTCAGGGCGCAGGTGGCGGCCGCCGGCCTGGACGACGTCGTCTGGCTGCCGGGCGCGCGCTCGGACATCGCGGACCTGATGCATAGCTTCTCGCTGTTCGCCCTGCCCTCGCTGGCCGAGGGTACGCCGGTGTCGCTGCTCGAAGCGATGGCCAGCGGCCTGCCGGTGGTGGCGTCGAACGTGGGCGGCATCCCCGAAGTGATCGTCGACGGCGAGCACGGCGCGCTGGTGGCGCCGGCCGACACCGAAGCGCTGGCCGCGGCGCTGGCGCGCTATGCCGGCTCGCCCGCGCTGGCGCTTGGGCATGGCGCCGCGGCGCGCGCGCGCATCGAACAGCGCTACAGCATGACGGCGATGCTGGCCGCCTACACCGGCCTGTACGACGAGCTGTGCGCCGCCAAGCTCGGATAGCACCAATTCAACCAGTTCAAGAAAGCGAAACACCATGTGCGGAATAGTCGGAATTTTTGACACCCAGGGCAATCGGCAAATCGACCGCCAGGTGCTCACCCGCATGAACGAAAGCCAGCATCACCGCGGCCCAGACGAGGGCGAGCTGCACCTGGAAACCGCGCTGGGCATGGGCCACCGGCGCCTGTCGGTGATCGACCTGGCGACCGGCCAGCAGCCGCTGCACAATGCGGCGCGCGACATGGTCATCGTCTACAACGGCGAAATCTACAACTACCGCGCGCTGATGACCGAGCTGATCGCGCTCGGCTTCGAGTTCCGCACCAAGTCCGACACCGAAGTGGTGCTCAACGCCTACGCGGCCTGGGGCGAGGACTGCGTGCACCGCCTGCGCGGCATGTTCGCCTTCGCCGTCTGGGACCGCAAGCGCCAGACCCTGTTCCTGGCGCGCGACCATGTCGGCGTCAAGCCGATGTTCTACTCGCTGCTGCCGAACGGCTATTTCGTGTTCGGCTCCGAACTCAAGTCGATCATGACGTTCCCGGAACTGTCGCGCGCGCTCAACCCACAGGCGGTGGAAGACTACTTCGCCTACGGCTACGTGCCCGAGCCGAAGACGATCTTCCACAACGCCTTCAAGCTCAATCCGGGCCACCGCATCACGCTCAAGGCGGGCGACCGCGAGGTGGTCCAGCAGCGCTGGTGGGACGTGCCGTTCCAGCCCGGCGCGCCGCGCGCCGAAGCCGACATCGAAGCAGAGCTGATCGACCGCCTGCGCGAGTCGGTGCAGAGCCAGATGGTGTCGGAAGTGCCGCTCGGCGCCTTCCTGTCGGGCGGCGTCGATTCGAGCGCGGTGGTGGCGATGATGGCGCAGCAGGACCAGGCGCCGGTGACCACCTGCTCGATCGGCTTCGACGACCCCGAGTTCGACGAATCGCAGTGGGCCGAACAGGTGGCGCGGCGCTACCACACGGAGCACCACGCCCAGGTGGTCAGCAAGGACGACTACGGCCTGGTCGACACCCTGGCGCGCCTGTACGACGAGCCGTACGCCGACAGCTCGGCGATCCCGACCTACCGCGTGTGCCAGCTGGCGCGCCAGCAGGTGACGGTGGCGCTGTCGGGCGACGGCGGCGACGAGAACTTCGCCGGCTACCGGCGCTACCGCTATGCGATGGCCGAGCAGGGAGTGCGCGCGCGCCTGCCGCTGGGCCTGCGCAAGCCGGTGTTCGGCACGCTGGGCAGGCTGTACCCGAAGGCCGACTGGGCGCCGCGCATGTTCCGCGCCAAGACCACCTTCGAGGCGCTGGCGCGCGACCTGGTGGACGGCTACTTCCACGGCGTGGCGATCATGCCGGACCGGGTGCGCGCCGAACTGTTCAGCGACAAGTTCCGCGCCGACCTGCAGGGCTACAGCGCGATCGACGTGATGCGCGGGCACGCCGCCCAGGCGCCGACCGACGATCCGCTGTCGATGATCCAGTACCTCGACTTCAAGACGTACCTGCCGGGCGACATCCTCACCAAGGTCGACCGCGCCAGCATGGCGCACTCGCTCGAGGTGCGCGTGCCGCTGCTCGACCACAAGCTGGTCGAGTGGATCGCCGGCCTGCCGCCCGAGCTCAAGCTGCACGACGGCGAAGGCAAGTACATCTTCAAGAAGGCGCTTGAGCCGCACCTGTCGGAAGATATCCTGTACCGCAGCAAGCGCGGCTTTTCGATCCCGGTGGCGCAGTGGCTGCGCGGCCCGCTGCGCGAATCCGTGCGCGCGGCGGTGCTCTCGCCGCTGCTGCGCGACACCGGCATCTTCAACGAGCGCTACCTGCGCCACATGGTCGAATCGCACGAGTCGGGCGCCAGGGATTACAGCGCGGCGCTGTGGTCGGTGCTGATGTTCGAATCGTTCTTGCGGGTCAGCGCCAACGCGTAGTAGCAAATGATCGCGTTCGGGCAGAACTTACTCATGAGTTTCGTCTAGTTGGAAGCAGGCGGCTGACACGCTCTTTTTGTTGCGGGCGTGGCGACCGGATACGAGGCTCTTTTACTAAAATTGCTTACGCGACGATGCCGCCTGAAAAATGAGCGAAATATCTGATGCTCGCGGAGCAAATGTGTGATGTGCGTAGTGCTGACACCCGCAAATTCATTGCTGAAAAGCAACGTGAAATCGATTTTATTCGACAGCAGTCGGACTGGTTTTTAAAACCGACGTGCCTTTTAAATTATGGAGAGACCCTATATGGCTATGGCCCGGCATTTTGAATGTACTTTCGCGCTGGTAATTCCGACTTACAATCGAGCTCACTTAATTTGTGAAACGCTCGAAAGTGCGTTATCACAAAGTAAGTCGTTTTCGGAAATTATTGTGGTTGATGACGGCTCTACAGATAATACGTCTGCGGTTCTGAGACAATATGAGGGTCGAATCACGATAATACAGACCGAGAACAATGGAGTTCAAGCAGCCAGGAATTTAGGCATTAGATCAGCCCGGAGCGATTATGTTACCCTGTGTGACTCCGACGATTTGCTGGAACCCGATTTTTTACAACTATTTTCGCAATGGCTGTCAGCCAACCCTTCCTGCGATGTTCTGTATTGTAATTTTAATTCATTTGATAAAAACAAAACATTTGGCGATCGGCTCGCTTATGCGCCGCCGGGGTTATATAGTGATTTTGAAGGGGGAGAAGAAATCTTGGCGGCCATTCCGGACCTCATTCTTCGAATTGTTCAGTTTCAGATACTTTTTGTGAGCGGCATGACCCTTCGGTGCTCAAAGTTTGACGTAATTGGCGAGTACAACGTTATGTTTAATGGAATCGGCGCTGAGGATTTCGAGTTCACCATGCGGGCAGTCAGTCGCGCTAATATTGCGTTTTGCAAGCGGCCGTTAGTACGCGTGAGACGCCATGAAGGAAATGCCTCAGTAGATCAAGTCCGTCAGGTTTCGGGCGAAATACAAATTTTGGAATACGCTCTTGAGCACAATGATGCTGTTTCAAAATATCGCTCAAATATCTGCACCGCGATCGACGAACGTCGGCTACAGGTGTTCGATGCAGGTTTTGCGAGGGGCGATTTCGAACTAGCTTCTACGATGTTAAAAACATTCCGAAAGTTACCTAGTAATTGGCGTTTTCAGATCAAAAAACGTATATTGAACCTCCCGTCGCTTTTTCGGGGAACATTTTGGCGCTTGACTCAAATTTAGCGACTGAGGCATTGGAAAATTAAAGCGCGCCAATCCCCCGCTCTGCAAACGATTCTACAATCGGACGTTAGTCGAATTTTCGACGTTTTGCAGAGCGTTTCCGCGCGAATGCCGAGAACGCGGCGTATCTTGCACGCCGGCGTCAACTCGTCCCGAAACCCGGTCGCCGCGCGCGCAATGTGCGCATGAGCTTAGCCCAATTTGGGGTAAATCTGGCCAGGAGCGCCAATCGGCGTGTCATCGCTTCCTAAAAGCACATCAGCGGGCGTTACACCACCCGCAACTCCCATCAGTTGCTAGGGGCCTGCTTCAGAATGCAAGCTTGTATTATTCCGTAGATCGAACAGCGCGTAGCGGTGAACGAGCACTGCGTCGGGGGGAAGGCCGCTATGCTCCCGGGACGGCAGTATGACGTTCCGCAACAGGTCCAGCTGGTGGCACTGCGTCTTGCGACGGATGTGCTTTTTTGCGGGTCGTCCATTTACGGTTCAATTTTTCCCTAACTGGATTCTCGAACGCATAAAACGATATTGCCCCTGATGCGATCGCTAAAGTGCATCCGATCAATTTGGGCAGTTCATCGCTAACAACCGCAACAAAGAAGGGTTGTTGCCAGAGATAGAGTGAGAACGAGCACTTACCGAACCATCCGAGAACTGGATTCGATAGAGCGGTCTTCATCATTCCCGGTATTTT
Organism: Massilia sp. R2A-15; assembly: GCF_030704305.1. Taxonomy (NCBI): domain Bacteria; kingdom Pseudomonadati; phylum Pseudomonadota; class Betaproteobacteria; order Burkholderiales; family Oxalobacteraceae; genus Massilia; species Massilia sp. R2A-15. The sequence continues at coordinate 4,291,924 of NZ_CP131935.1, forward strand.
ATCTAAATAGTTGATCGCAAGCGCAAGGCACAGGGGTGCGATAATATGCTGACCGCCGCGGTGCTTATAGGTCGAAATGCAAGCCATCGCGATCACTACCCAAAGTACCGGCAAAAGGCGGGAAACTGACTCTAATATAGGGTGCTCGACGGCGTTTCTCACCGTTCGAATAGCCGCGGCGGCGATCAGCGCAAGGGCGGCGCATTCTGATCGGATAAACCATGGCGCAGCGCCAGACGGGGGGTGGGCGGCGTAACAGATACAGAACCAAATCGAAAGCAACACGCTCCCGCTCAGGAAGATGCATGCCAAAGACGCGCCCCTAGCCCGACGAGTAAGCATCGAACCGATTGCCAAGAAAATGTAGCTATGTTCCTCCACATTGAGTGACCAAATATGTCCGATTGGCCAAAAAGTCGACCAAATGCTTAGCTCCGTCGGTAAGTATGTGCGCAAGAACGAAAATGTCGCAAACAGCTCCATACTTGGTGGGACATATCTGGTCGTTTGAAACTTCGTTGCATACACGTACATTATGATCACAAACAGTATGAAGGTCGGCACCACTCGTGATAGTCGACGCGCAAAAAAATCTCGCATTTCCACTTTTTTTATAAATAAAAGGTTGGCCATTAGAAAGCCAGAAAGAGCAAAAAACAGTTGCACGCCGAATTCCCCGGCCCAATCCAGTGCCGGGCGATAAGTAAAATGACCAATAAACACGCATAAAATCGCTAAACCACGCCAGCCATCGAGATAGCGAACATTGGGGGTCATACCATTACTCATCTTGTCCTCGCAAATTGAACGGTCCGTCGGCCGGCACCTATGCCAAACGGTAACATCTATGTCCGCTATCTGTAAAGTTAATCGGGCACTGTGTCAAATTGAGAGATTTTTACATTTGTCAACTAATGATACGTGGAGTATGGTTCGGTTTCGGCACCTCCCAGGCGATCGCGGCCTACCGGATGTCTTGACACGCAATTTTGAGCCGTTCGCCAAATTGAGCGTGTCGCGCAAGAAGAAAGCAGCGCAGGTCCGAGCCCACATCAGCGCCGCTTATCTCACCCGATCGGGCCGTCCGCCTGGCGTGTTTGCGTTCGACTAATTCAACCACTGAGGTCCCCCACACAGCCGCCCCCCCGCATCGCCATTGCCTGTGCTCCGCTTAACCTTTTTGTAGGAAACGACCAACTGGTATGATAGGATTAACGCTTTCCGGCGAGCACTTCGCCACTAACCATTTCCGAGGCGTTGAATTGTCGGCCCAAGGCATCCCCGTAGAATCAGGCTCCACAATTCTCCCCTGCGGACGTGATGCCAAAGTCATCCCCGTCATCTCGGTCATCATCCCGACGCGCAATCGTCCAGAATTGCTTGGCAGGGCCTTGGCGAGCATGCGCTCGCAGTCCTTCGCGGAGTTCGAAGTTCTGGTGATCGACGACTGTTCTAGCGCTGAAAGCAAGGCCGCTTACTCCGCCATCTGGCAGCACCTCGACGATCGCTTCGTCCTGCTTTTTTTGGGCGACGCCAGCAGCACAGGCGTCGGGCCGTCGGAGGCCCGCAATGCCGGCATTGCCGCGGCCCGTGCGCCTGTGCTGGCGTTTTGTGACGACGATGACTACTGGACCGATGACACTCACCTAGCAATGATGGCCGAGGTGTTTTCGACGTTGCCGGACCGAAGCATGTATATCGCCAACCAGACTGCGGTAAGTTTGGACGGTACTATTATCAAGCACTGCTGGCTGCCAGATCTGGAACGCGCCGTGCACGGCCGCCAGCGCAGCCATCCGCATGGCTATCAGGTCAGCTGCGACGAACTAGCCGAATGCGGCGGATTTGCACAGCTTAATATCCTCGCCGTCAACAAGGCGCTGGTCGACAGCCAAGGCGGTTTCTGGACACGTACATCGTACGAAGAAGACCGCGATTTCTTCTGGCGCGCAGCCGACGGTGCGGCGGCGATATTTTTCAATCCCCAGATTATTGGCCAGCATAATGTGCCGGACCGAACTAAGAAAAATAATCTGTCTAGCAGCTTCTCACAAGTAGAGCGCTGGATGCTGTCAGCACTAGTCTCGCAGCACATCGGCATCAGCGTGCGCAATCGAGCAATTCAGAAATTGTCCATTAATTACGAAGGGGATATTTTCCGCCATCTGTCCATGCATTTTGTCCAACACAAACGACTGGATCTCGGTTTCCAGTACGCGCGCCGGGCGCTGGCGGCGCGCACTTCATGGAAATGGTCGGCATACACTATCTTGCTGGCGTGCCGAAGTGTCATGCGGAAACGGGCCCAATGAAGTCAACGCAAAAAGTACTGGTCATTGGCGACGACAGCCGCAGCTTCTTGTCGACCGTGCGCTCGCTCGGTCGAAAAGGCATCGAGGTACATGCCGCCCCGTTCGATTTTGGCTCGGCGGCGCTGCTGTCGCGCTACATTCGCAAAGTCCATTTCGTACCGTATTATCTCGATGGCGGGGCAGAATGGCTTGCCACTGTCAGCCAATTGCTGCGAGACGAGCAATATGAACTGGTCATTCCGTGCGACGAGCGGGCACTGTTGCCGCTTTGCCTGCATCGGGAGGAGTTAGGCGAATTAGCGCGTCTAGCTATTCCGAGCCCGACCGCGCTCGAAATGTTCTTTGATAAGATCAAGACACGCGAACTCGCCCAGTCTTTAGGGGTGCCAGTTGCGGCGGGTCGACTGCTGAACGCCGACGAGTTAGCGCCAAGCGTTATCGCGGATATTGGTCTGCCCGTGGTGGTCAAGCAGCCGAAGTCGTATCAGTTGCCAGACCTGTACATTCGCTCGAGCACCAGCATTGTACGCGACGAGCCAGCGCTAACCGCCTGCCTGCGTAAACATACGAACTCGGCGGAGCCGATTTTGCTGGAGCAAATGTTCGAAGGTTGCGGCGTCGGCGTTTCGGTGTTGTGCTCCGATGGCGTCATCCTCCAGGCATTCGAACATCACCGCGCACACGAGTTGGATGGAAGCAGCTACTATCGTAAGAGCGCGCCGCTCGATGCCGACCGACTCGCGGCCGTCGCCCGGATGACAACGGCAATTCGCTACACCGGTTTGGCAATGTTCGAATTCAAGGTCAACGTCAACAGTCGCAGCTGGATACTGATCGAGGTGAATGCTCGCCCATGGGGCTCGTTGCCGTTGCCAGTGTCAATCGGCATCGACTTTCCATACCGTTTATTCCAACTGCTTTCCGAGCATAAAGAGTCCCCCGCCCTCAATTATCCTATCGACCGTTACGGCCGCAATCTGATGCTCGACTTTTGGCAAGCGCGGCTGCAAGCAGAACTGTTTCGCGGCCGACCGACACAGGCATTGGCTCACTGGGGCAGCTGGCTTTGGGGATTTCGCCGCCTGCTCACCGGCCGCGAACGGCACGACTCATGTGTGCTCGACGATTATCGCCCGGGTGTGAAGGAAGTGTGCGACCTATTCGCTGGCCGCGCCAAGTCGCTTCGCATGCGCGTCACCGGCAAGCGCGCACCCACCGGTACGCTGGCGCAAAGGCTGCGCGCATTGGCGGCATCGCCGCAGGCATCGATCACCATACTGTTTGTTTGTCAAGGCAACATCAATCGTAGCAGTTACGCGGAAATTAGGGCGCGACAGTTATTTGCGGACAATGCCGGACGATTCACATTCACCTCCGCCGGAATGCTGCCGCGCAACCGAAGACCGTCATCGCCGGAGGCCGTGAAGATCGCCGCCAAACATGGCGTCGACATGGTGCGGCACCAGTCGCGCCATGCGACTAGGGCCTCGCTCGACCAAGCTGATCTGGTCATTGCCTTTGATGAGACTAACCTGCGCTACATAACCGCGCGCTACCCCGATTTGGCCACGCAAATTTGCCTGTTGTCTGAACTCGATCCGCGCCAGGGTGCGGCGACTGTGATCGCCGATCCAGAAGGTAGTTCCGTTGCCGTATTCGATGCCGTCTTTCAAACCATCGACACATGCCTTTTGGAATTGGCGCGCATCGCCCAGCCCGTCGAGCGGGCGCCCTGAAGATGTTGCGATTTGCCTCACATACGCGCGCCCAACTTTCCGCAGGTGACAGGCCGATCCTGCTCGTAGTCGTTGATACTGAAGAAGAATTCGACTGGCAGAAACCGTTTAATCGCAGCAGTACTGGAACCACTTCGATTAGCGATCAACCGACATTGCATGATCGCGTGTATGACCGCTTGGGAATCGTGCCTACCTATATGGTCGACTGGCCGGTGGCGACGACAGCAGCATCGGTGGCTGTGTTACGCGCTTTGACCGACCAAAAGCGATGCGAGATTGGTGCCCATCTGCATCCTTGGGTCACGCCTCCCCACGACGAGCAGGTAACGGCGTTCAATTCGTTCGCCGGAAACTTGCCGCGCGCACTTGAGCAGGAAAAACTGCAGCGTCTCACGGTTGCTATCAGTGATGCATTTGGGCGCGCGCCCATTGCATTTAAGGCGGGGCGCTACGGCTTGGGCGCACACACTGCGGACATGCTGGCGATGCTCGGCTATCAGATCGATGCCAGCGTCGTTCCGTATACCTCGTTTCGCGCTGATGATGGGCCGGATTTTTCCGCATTCGGACATGATCCTTACTGGTTCAAGGCCGGCGGTCGTGATTTGCTTGAGTTGCCAGTGACCGGTGGCTACTGCGGCTGGCTTGCGCAAGCCGGTCCGCCAGTTTACCAATTGGCGCAGCACCGTTTGGCCAAGGCCGCGCGGCTCGGCGGAATCCTCGCACGTACACGTGCGGTCGAACGCATCCGCCTGAGCCCCGAGGGTGCAAATCTGGACGAAATGAAGCGCTTGAGCCGTGCGCTCGTTCGCGGGGGCACCAAGATTTTGACGATGACCTACCATAGCCCATCGTTGGCAGTCGGACATACCCCCTACGTCCGCTCGCAAGGGGATCTGCGGGCGTTTATTCAAACGATCAACGACTACTGCACTTTTTTTGAAGCCGAAATTGGCGGAGTTTTTATGAGTCTTTCTGAGGTGTACCAGAAACTGCATGCGCAACGCGCAGCCCCCTGCTGATATAAGTAACTCCGCAATGCGGCGAAATGCCCGCTTTGCGCGCCGACTGAAAAAATGATGCCGGCTGCCACTGGCGAAAAAAAGGCGGGATATCTGAGAGTTACCTATCTACATTTCTTTTGTGACAACGATGCGTGCTGCCGACAACGATCGTTGTTTATTAGCAAAAGGCGATGATTGCGATCGTGCGCCATTGAATAACGATACTGCTCTGGTAAGATCAGCCTCCGCATGTCCGTGCAACAACTTATTCAACTCGCAGGTCACCTGCGGTTACACAACTGCGCTGTCGCAGACTTCTAACGTTCCAAACGGAAAATTGTTCGTGAAAATTCTGTATCACCACCGCGCCCAGCGAGACCGCGGCCAAGCAGGCGCTCGGCCTGGGCGACAGCATGGTGCTGGGCTTTACCGGTTTCGTGCGGGAATGGCATGGCCACGGCGACGTCATCACGATGATCGCCGAGGATCCCCCGGACGCGCGCCGCCAGCTGCTGATGGTGGGCGACGGGCCGGTGCGCGCCGCGATGGAACAGCAGGCGCGCGAACTCGGGATCGCCGACCGGGTGCGCTTTACCGGCATCATCGGGCGCGACGAGGTGGCGCGTTACTTCGCCGCCTTCGATATCGCCCTGCAGCCGGCGGAGACGCTGTTCGAGTACCTTGCCTTGGGCAAGGCGATCGTCGGCTCGGCGCAGCCGAATATCATCGAGATCCTGCAGCCGGACTACAACGCGCTGCTGTTCGATCCTGCCGCGCCAAGCGGGCTGGCCGGGGCGATTGCGCGTCTGAGCGCGGATCCTGTAATACGCACCACGGTCGCGGCCAATGCGCGCGCCACCATTGGCGAGCAACAGCTGACCTGGCAAGCGAATGCCGAGCCGGTGGTCGCCCTGTTTCGGGGCTTAATGCCGCATGCGTGCGGTCCTGTATTTTTCTGTCCCCCGGCATCATTGTCACCGGGTGCTCACCTTTGCACAAAGAATTGCCCTACGCTGCCCTATGAGCCACCTTCGTAAATCAATTGGCCTGTCGTTCGTTGCCCAGTATGTCGAATTGATCATCCATTTCTTCGGTGTGCTAATTCTCGCGCGCATCCTATCGCCGAATGAAACAGGCACCTATTCCGTCGCCGCCTTCCTCATGACGGTAATGCACATGTTCCGCGACTTTGGCGTCGTGCAGTACATTATTCAGGAACGCGATCTGACTCGCGAAAAGATTGCCTCGGCGATGGGAGTGGCGATCGTGCTTGCGCTTGCGGTAGCGACGGTGCTTGCTGCGTGCAGCTCTCAATTCGCTAATTTCTTTGGCAATCCGGCCATTCGCAACATCCTGTTGGTCATGGCCCTCGGCTTCGCCGTCTCACCGTTCGGCTCTCTTTTGATCGGCATTTTTCAGCGCGACGTCAACTTCAAGGCCATTCTCTACATTCGTACCGTCAGCGCGCTGTGTCACGTCGCAGTTGCGTTGACGCTGGCCTTTCAGGGATATGGCGCGATCAGCCTCGCCTGGGCAAACTTTGCCGGTATCTTGTCATATGGTATCGTGGCGAATCTATTGCGCCCGAAGAACCTGCCGTGGATGCCGCGTTTCAATAACGCGCGTACGATTCTTTCGTTTGGCGGAATCAGCAGTTTGGGAAATGCAGCGAACATTGCGGGCACTAACATGCCCGACCTCATTTTGGGCAAACTGATGTCCATGTCCGCGGTCGGCTACTTCAGCCGCGCGACCGGGCTGGTGATGCTGTTCACACGCCTGATCAGCGGCGCGCTACTGCCGCTCGTGCTGCCCTACTTCTCGCAAATGCGGCGCGAAGGCAGAGACCTTGCTGAACCGTATCAGCAGGCAGTGGAGCAGATGACGGTGTTGTCGTGGCCATTTTTCGCCGTCCTGGCGTTGCTGGCCTACCCGGTAGTTCATGCCTTGTACGGCGCCCAGTGGGATGCGTCGGTGCCAGTGGTTCAGGTGCTCTGCCTGGCTGGTGCGATCTCGTCGGTCGGCATGTTCGCCACGCAAGTCATGGTCGCCAACGGTGCGGTGCGCCATTCCACCGTGTCCCAGTTGGTGGTGCAGCCGTTTCGCCTGGTGGCGGTCCTGATTGCCGCCCGCCACGATCTGATTACCGTGGCCTATGCACTAGTCGTTTCGGAATGTTTCGCCTTGCTGGTGGTGTCGTATTATCTGCACCGCGCGATCGGCATCGGAATCTTCCACGTGCTGCGCGCCAGCCGCAAGAGTTTGTTGGTTGCCGCGGCCGGCTCACTGGCGCCACTGCTCGTCAGAATGTACTTCCCGGAGCATGACGGACACCCGTGGCCGCCGCTGCTGTTGGGCATGTTCGGCGCTACCGTCGGATGGCTGCTGGCAATCTTTGCCTGCAATCATCCTTTCGGCGAGCAAATCCACGCCATTCTGCGCATGGTCTTCCAGCGCAAGGATAGCGACGACGTCGGCGTCCGCTAGACCAGCACCTCGCGCGCGGCTGGATGGCTGAGGAAACCGGCCGGACTGGCGCTCAAGCCATACGCGCCTGACTGGAACACCACGATCAGGTCGCCCACCTCGGCATGGCCCAGCGCCATCTGGTCGGCCAGCAGGTCGAGCGGCGTGCACAGCGGCCCGACCACCGACGCCGGCGCGCTGTCCACGCCCGCCATGCGGTTGCCGACGGCGACCGGATAGTTCTTGCGGATCACCTGGCCGAAATTGCCGGACGCCGCCAGGTGATGGTGCAGGCCGCCGTCGGTCACCAGGAACAGCTGGCCGCGCGAGAGCTTGCGGTCGATCACCCGCGTCACGTACACGCCGGCCTCGCCCACCAGGTAGCGGCCCAGTTCGATCGCCAGCTGCGCTTCCGGCAGCGCTTCGCGCGCCTGCTCACACAGGCGCGCCAGGTGAGCGCCGATCGGCGCCAGGTCGAGCGCGCTCTCGCCGGGAAAATACGGAATGCCGAAGCCGCCGCCCAGGTTCAGCTGGCGCAGCGCGCGCGGCGCGTGCGCGGCCAGCCGCAGCGCCAGCTCCACGGTGCGGTTCTGCGCTTCCATAATGGCGTCGGCGTTCAGGCTCTGCGAGCCGCTGAAGATGTGCAGGCCGACGAAGTCCAGGCCCAGCGCGCCGATCAGCGCCAGCATCGCCGGCGCCTGTTCGGCATCGACGCCGAACTGCTTGGCGCCGCCGCCCATGCGCATGCCGGAGCCCTTCAGCTCGAAATCGGGGTTGATGCGCAGGCACACGCGCGCCGCCCCCCCCAGCTCGCCGGCCAGTTGCGCCGCCAGGCGGATTTCGCGTTCCGATTCCAGGTTGATGCAGGCGCCGGCGGCCACCGCCTGACGCATTTCCTGCACCGACTTGCCCGGTCCTGCCAGGCTGACGCGCTGCGGCGCGATGCCGGTATCGAGCGCGACCGCCAGTTCGCCGCCCGACGCGACATCGAGGCCGTCGACCAGCCGCGCCATGTGCTGCACCAGCGCCGGCATCGGATTGGCCTTGACCGAGTAGTGCAGCGCCACCGCCGCCGGCAGCGCGGCGCGCAGCTGCGCCAAGCGGGCCGTCAGCAGCGCCCGGTCGTAGGCGTAGAACGGCGTGGCGCCGACGCGCTCGGCCAGCAGCGGCAGGGCGATGCCGCCCACCTGCAGGCAGTTGTCGATGACGGGAAACTGGGTGGGCGCCGCGTGGACGGGTTTGCTGCGGTTCATGGTGGGGTGAGTCCTTCAAACAGCGTGGAAAAGGGCTGCCGCAGGGCGCCGCGGTCGATCTTGCCGTTCGGGTTGCGGGGGAACGGCTGCTCGCGCAGCGCCACGTGGGCCGGCGCCATGTAGGCCGGCAGCAGGCGCTGGCATTGCTTCTGCAGTTCGGCGGCCGACAGCGCCGGCTCGCGCGCGACCGCCAGCAGCACCACCGCCTGGCCCAGCACCGGGTGCGGCACGCCGAACGCGATCGCCTCGGCCACCAGCGCGGTGGCGTGCGCGGCCTCCTCGATCTCGGTCGGGCTGATGCGGTAGCCCGACACCTTGATCATGTCGTCGCCGCGCCCGACGAAATACAGGAAGCCGTCGGCGTCGCGGCGCACGGTGTCGCCCGACCAGACGGCGATCTCGGGACGCACCAGCCCCGGGTCCTGCCCCGGCGCCGGGCGGAAGCGCGCGGCGGTCTGCGCCGGATCGTTCCAGTAGCCCAGCGCGACCAGCGCGCCGCGGTGCACCAGTTCGCCCGGCTCGTCGCAATCGCACGGCGTGCCGTCGGGCCGCACCACCATCACCTCGGCGTTGGGGATCGCGCGGCCCATCGACTCCGGCCTGCGCGCCAGCTCGGCCGGCGGCAGGTAGGTCGAGCGGAAGGCTTCGGTCAGGCCGTACATCAGGAACAGGCTGGCGCCCGGCAGCGCCGCCTGCAGCGCGCGCACGGTCGGCACCGGCATGGCGCCGCCCGAATTGGTCAGGAAGCGCAAGCTGCAGTCGCGCGGCCAGTCCAGCCGCGCCAGCTCCATCCACAGCGGCGGCACCGCCGCCAGCCCGGTGATCGCCTCGTCGGCCACGGCCTTGGCGATATCGCGCGGGAACAGGTAATTCATCAGCACCACGGCGGCGCCGGCGCGAAACGCCGTGGTCAGCTGGCTCAGGCCATAGTCGAAACTGAGCGGCAGCACCGACAGGATGCGGTCGCTGGCCTGCAGGCCGAGGTAGCTGGCCACGCTGTCGGCGCCGGCCACCAGGTTGCGATGCGACAGCACCACGCCCTTCGGCAGGCCGGTGCTGCCCGAGGTGTACAGGATGGCCGCCATGTCGGCGTCGATGACGCGGTGCGCCGCGCTCGCGCCGGCGCCGGCGGCCATCGCGGCGCGCCAGTCGAGCAGGCGGCAGTGGGCCGGCGCGTCGGCCGGATCGGCGGCGTCGGTGACGATGATGGTGTGCAGCGCGCCGCAGCCCGCCAGCACCGGCGCCAGCGTGCGCAGGCGGGCGCCCGAGGTGACCAGCACGCGCACCTGGCAGTCGGCCAGGATGTGGGCCACCTGGCCCGGCTTGAGCAGCGGATTGACCGGCACGAACACGCCGCCGGCCGCCGCCGCGCCGAAGATCGCCGCCACCGTTTCGGCGCGCTTGTCGAGATACACCGCGACCCGCTCGGCGCGCCCCAGCCCGGTCGCCAGCATGGCGCCGGCCGCGTCCTGCACGGCCTGCGCCAGCGCCGCGTAATCGAAGCGGCGCGCGCCGCACACCAGCGCCGGCGCTTGCGGCGTGCGGCGCGCCGCGTCGAAAATGAAATGGTGCACCAGCTCGCTCATTGCCACCCTGCTTGGTCCGTCAAAAATGTAAGGTGCAATCTTAGCAGTTCGGCGCAGCGGCCAAGGACAAAATATTGCGTAGCAAACATGACTCTTGCGGCTGCGCCGTTTATACTGCGGCATGCCCAACCGCCCTGCGCCCCTGCCAACGCCCCGCCTGCCGATGACGCCCGTGCTGTCGTGGGCCAGCGTGGCGCGCGGCCGCGGCGCGCGGGTACCGTCGATCCTCGACGCCGGCCCGGCGCGGCTGGTCACCAGCGGGCGCATCGCCATCGCGCTGGCGCTGCGCGAAATGGGCATCGGCCCCGGCGACGTGGTGCTGGTGCCGGCCTGGCACAGCCTGTCGATGATCCCGCCGGTGCTGTGGCGCGGCGCCACACCGCTGTTCTACAAGCTGGGCATGGACGCCGCGGTGGACCTCGACGACGTCGCCGCGAAGCTCGACGCGCGCGTCAAGGCAATCATGGTGACGCACTACTTCGGCGTGCCGCAGGACATCGCGCGCATCCGCGCCTTCTGCGACGCGCACGGCCTGCTGCTGCTGGAAGACTGCGCCCACTGCTTCTTCGGTGAACATGCGGGCCGGCCGGTCGGCTCCTTCGGCGACTACGCCATCGGCAGCAGCATGAAGTTCTTCCCGATCTTCGAAGGCGGCTGCCTGGTGTCGGCGCGCCACGCGCTCAAGGCGCCGCCGCTGCGTTCGGCCGGCCTCGGCTTCGAGGCGAAAATCGCGCTGGCCTCGCTCGAGAACAGTTTCGCGCACGGGCGCCTGGCGCCGGTGAAAGCCATGCTGTGGCTGCCGATGAAGCTAAAGGACCTGGCGTGGCGCACGCTCAAGGCGCGCCGCGCCGGCGCCGGCGCGGCCACCGCGGCGCTGGCGCCGTCCTCGTCCGACAGCAGCGCCGAATTCGAGCCGGCCTGGCTGGACAAGCGCTCCTCCTGGTTCTCGCGCACGATGCTGCGGCTGGTGTCGCGTCCGCGCATCGTCGCGCAGCGGCGCCGCAACTACCAGGCGCTGCAACGAGCGCTGGGCGGCCTGCCCGGCTGCCGGCCGCTGTATCCCGCCCTGCCCGACGGCGCCTGCCCGTGGCTGTTCCCGATGCTGGTCGATGAACCTGACCGGCTGGCGGCGCGCCTGAAGGACGCGGCCGTGCCGGTGGTGCGCTTCGGCCAGCACCAGTGGCCCGGGGTGGACGCCGCCGTCTGCCCGAACAGCGCGGCGCTGGCCCATGGCGTGCTGGCCTTCCCCTGCCACCAGGACCTGCTGCCGCACGAACTGGCTTCGATGATCGCGCGCATCGCGCAGGCGCTGCAGCCATGAACTGGACGCTGACGCCGGCGAACCGCTTCGGCGACTGGGCAGGGCGCTGGTGCGAACTGCACCGCGCCGCCGGCGCCCCGGTGCTGCTCGACGCCGACTTCGTCGCCCCGCTGCTTGCCGAATTCGGTAGCGGCGCCGAGCTGCTGGCCTGCTGCGAACAGGACGGCGTGCTGCAGGCGATGGCGATCGTCGCGCCGCGCGGGCCGGCGTCCTGGGCCACCTTCCAGCCGGCCCAGGCGCCGCTGGGGATCTGGCTGCAGCTGCCCGGTCTGGAACCGGCGCCGCTGCTCGATGCGCTGCTGCGCGCCCTGCCCGGCTGCGCGCTGGTATTCAGCCTGACCCAGTGCGACCCGGCGCTGCTGGCGCGCCCGCGCCCGACGGCGCAGATGGACACGCTCGACTACATCGACACCGCGCGCGTCACGTTGGTCGGCGGCTTCGCGCAGTATTGGGCAACGCGCGGCAAGAACCTGCGCGCCAACCTGAAGAAGCAGCGCGCGCGGCTGATCAAGGAAGGCGTCGCTACGCGCCTGCAGGTCAGCCGCGACCCGGCTGAGATGGCCGCCGCGGTGGCCGACTACGGCCGCCTCGAGAGCGCCGGCTGGAAGGCCGGCGGCGGCACCGCGGTGCATCCCGACAATGCGCAGGGGCGCTATTACCGCAGCATGCTCGAAGCGCTGTGCCGGCGGGGCGCCGCCAGCGTGTACCGCTACTGGATCGGCGAGCGGCTGGCGGCGATGGATCTGTGCGTCGAGGACGCCGGCTGCGTCGTCGTGCTCAAGACCAGCTACGATGAAAGCGTCGCCGGCGGCCTGTCGCCGGCGCTGCTGATGCGCGAAGAGGCCTGCCAGGCCCTGTTCGATGCGGGCCGCCTGGCGCGCATCGAGTTCTACGGCAGGGTGATGGAGTGGCACCTGCGCTGGACCGACGAGGTGCGCACTCTGTACCATGTCAATTATTACCGCTGGCCGGCGCTGCGGCGCCTGCATGCGCTGTGGCGGCGCCGCGCCGCCCGCGCGCCAGCCCCGATTCCCCTGACGGAGCAAGCATGACATTTGACGAAGTAAAGAACATCCTGGCCGACGTGCTCAGCCTGGGCCCCGCGCGCGACACGCTGACCGCCGATACGGTCTTGCTGGGCAACCTGCCTGAACTCGATTCGATGGCGGTGGTGAACCTGATCGGCGCGCTGGAAGAGCATTTCGGCATCGCCATCGACGACGACGACATCAGCGCCAGCACCTTCGACACGCTGGGCAGCCTGGCCGCTTTCGTCGAGCACAAGCTGGCCCGATGACGGCCGAGGCGTTCTTCCTGCCGGCCGCCGCCGGCGCGCGCTACTGCGTGTTTCACCCGGCCGCCGGCGCCTGCCGCGGCGCGCTGCTGTACGTGCACCCGTTCGCCGAGGAGATGCACAAGTCGCGCCGCATGGCCGCGCTGGCCGCGCGCGCGCTGGCCGCCAGCGGCATCGCGGTGCTGCAGATCGACCTGCACGGCTGCGGCGACAGCAGCGGCGAATTCGCCGACGCGCGCTGGGACGCCTGGAAAGAAGACCTCGCCGCCGGCTTGGCCTGGCTGCGCGAGCGCACCGGCATGGCGCCCGGCCTGTGGGGCCTGCGCCTGGGCGCGCTGCTGGCGCTCGACTACGCGCGCGGCGCCTCCGAAGCGCCGCGGCGCCTGCTGCTGTGGCAGCCCGTGCTCAACGGCGCGACCTTTCTCACCCAGTTCCTGCGCCTGCGCCTGGCCGCCGCCATGCTCGACGGCGACACCGGCCGCGGCGGCGTCGCGGCCTTGCGCGGGGCGCTGCAGGCCGGCGAGACGCTGGAAGTGGCGGGCTATACGCTGACGCCGGCGCTGGCGGCCGATCTCGACGGTCTGGACGGCGCCGCGCCGGTGCGCGCGGGCGTGCCGGTGCACTGGTTCGAAGTGGTGGCCGACGCCCAGCGCCTGGTGCCGCCGGCGGCGGCGACGCAAAGCGCGCACTGGCGCCTGCAGGGCACCGCGCTGCAGCTGCAGCTGGTGCCGGGGCCGTCCTTCTGGAACACCCAGGAAATCGCCGAATCGGCCGGCCTGGTCGCCGCCACCGTGGCGGCTTGCGCGGAGGATGGCGATGCAGCTTGAAGAGAAGGCACTGGCGTTTCGCTGCGGCGAGGACCATCTGTACGGCGTGCTGAGCGCACCGCCCTGCCCGGCCGCCCGCGGCGTGCTGATCGTCGTCGGCGGTCCGCAATACCGGGCCGGCAGCCACCGCCAGTTCACCCTGCTGGCGCGCAGCCTGGCCGCCGCGGGCACGCCGGCTATGCGCTTCGATTACCGCGGCATGGGCGACAGCGAAGGCGCGCCGCGCGACTTTACCGCCGTCGGCGACGACCTGGCGGCGGCGATCGACCATTTCTTCGCGGTCCAGCCGGGCCTGCGCGAAGTGGTGCTGTGGGGCTTGTGCGACGCCGCCTCGGCGATCCTGTTCTACGCCGGCGCCGACCACCGCGTGGCCGGCATCGCGCTGCTCAATCCGTGGGCGCGCACCGAAGAGGGACTGGCCAGGGCGACCCTGAAGCACTACTACGGCCGGCGCTTGCTGGCGCCCGAGTTCTGGGCCAAGCTTGCGCGCGGGCGCTTCGATGTCGCCGGTTCGGCGCGCTCGGCATGGCGCATGCTGGCCGCAGCCGCCGGCAGCCCGGCGCCCGCGGCCAGCTCCCTGTCCGAGCGCATGCGCGAGGGCTTGGCGCGCTTCGACGGCAAGGTGCTGCTGATGCTCAGCGGCGCCGACCTGACCGCGCGCGAATTTGCCGGCCTGGCCGCCGGCTCGCCCGAGTGGCAGGACCTGCTAGGCGCTCCGCGCGTGACCCGCCAGCAGCTGGCGGGCGCCGACCACACCTGCTCGCGCCGCGTGTGGCAGGACCAGGTCGCCGAATGGACTAGCGCCTGGCTCCGGGCGTGGTAAGGCAGGCGGAAAAATCCTCGAAGGCGCCGTAGGCCGGCGGCATCGGCCGCTCGCGGCCGCACAAGTCGGGCGTTGCTGCAGCAGCGGCGGCACGGCGCGGGACGCCGTCCCGCCACGCGAAATCGAACTGCTCCGGCGCGCGGAACAGGTCGCGGATCGGGTGGTAGCCAAGGTAGGCGTAGGCGACCGGCATCGTGCGGTTATCGTTTGCACGCACGACCCCGCCGTCGCGGCTGCGGATCGGGCCGTCGATCAGGTTGCCCTCGAGCGCGGCACTGGTTTCCGGGAAGCGCACCTCGACCCCACCGGTATCGACCAGCGTATTGTGCGCGACGATGCTGCCGGCCGCGCTGTTGAGGTAGATGCCGGCGTCGGAGCACGCGGCAATCAGGTTGGCGCGGATCACGCCCCGCTCCTGCTCGGTGACGCAGCGCCGGTCGCGGCAATACGCCTTTCCGGTGCCGCCACCGCCCAGCGACAGGCCGACCCGCTGGCCCGGATAAGCGCGCAAACGATGTTCGCACAGCACCACGTTCTGCTCGAAGGTATTGCCGCTCCCGGCGCCCTTGAAGAACCCGCCGTAGCTGACGCGGTCGCCATCGCCCTTGATGAAATCGCTGATGACGTTGCGCCGCACGGTCCAGCCGCTGGCCGTGACCAGGTCGACCGGCGTGACGGGGTTCGACGTGCGGCGCGGCCGGCTGTTGGTCAGGGTGTTCCCCTCGATCAGTCCATCGTCGGGGAATTGGCGGCCCTCGGCATTGATCTTGAAGTGCGCATTGAAGTCGGCAATCGTGTTGTTGGACGCGACGAAATGGTGGGCCGCGCCGACCACGTGGAACGCGTGCTCGCAGTCCGAATCGGCCGCGCAGACGCCGCGCAGCGCCAGGTTTTCGAAGCGCCAGAACGGCGCACTGACCTTGAAGCCCTCCCCCGTCGCCATCTCGATCGATACGCTGCCGGGCAGCGCGGCGCGCACCGTAATGGGACGCGCCGCCGTGCCCGGGCGGTCCGCGCGCAGGTGGCTGGTGAAGCGGTAAGTGCCGGGCAACAGCGTGATGGTGTCGCCCGGTTCCGCGCGCGCGATCGCCGCACGCACCTCGTCGCTGGTCGCCACCAGGATGGCCGCGCCAGCGCCCACGGCGCCGGCCGGCTGGGCGCCGATCGCCAGCGCCGGCGCCTGCGGCAGCGCCGGAGCGCCGCGGTCCAGCGCGACCAGCCACTGGCCGGCGCGGCGCCCGCCGTTTTCGATCAGCGGGTTGTGGCCGTGGCTGCGCCGTTCCAGGTAGGGCCCCAGGGCGCGCGGCATGATGCCGGCCGAGTCCAGCATGGCGAGGCCGGCGCCGGCGCCGGCGCACAGCAGGATCAGCGCGCCGGCGGCCAGCAGGGGAATGGTTCGCTTCATGCCCAAGCGCTCCTCCTCAGTGAAATTGGTAGCGCGCCAGGCCCAGCCACTCGTACATGGCATACGACGAGCGCCGCAGGTTGTTCGCTTTGGGTGTCAGCTCGAGGGGATCGAAGCCGCGCGCGGTGGTGTAGAAGGTCGGACCGGACGTGACGGCCAGGCCCGCGCGCTCGAACGCGATGCGCGCGCGCCGCATGTGCATCGCGTCGGTCACCAGGACGATGCGGGTCACGCCGTCGCGCTTGAGCATGGCGGCCGACAGGCGCGCATTTTCCGCCGTGTTGGTCGACGCCGCTTCGACCCAGCGCACCGGCACGCCGAACGAGCTGTCGAACATGCGCTTCATCCCCAGCGCGAGCGGTTCGTCGTCCGGGTCGTCGCTGATCAGCCCACCGCTGACGAGGAGCGGCAGGCCGCTGCTCCTGGCCAGATGGGCGCCGTAGGCCATGCGCTCGAGCGCGATGAAGTCGGGCACGCTGCGCTCGCCGTATTCGGGACTGTGCTTGATTCGGCTCGCCGTCAGCACGACAATCGCCTGCGCCGTTTTCATCGCCCTGGCATCGAGCGGCGGCTCCATCGTTTCGAGCGGATACGCCAGCAGCCAGGCGCCGGTTCCCGTGCTGAGCAGGTAGAGCAGCACGACGGCGCCGTGGCGCAGCCATTTGCCCAATGCGGGCCGGCGCCGCGCCGCCAGCACGCCGGCCGCGTACAAGATCAGGATGCAGGCCGGCGGCAACAGGATGGCCTTGACCGCCGCCCCCAGCAGAGCGCCCAGACTCAGGCGCCCGCCTTGATCGCGTGGCGGTTCATCAGGTCGTACATGGTCGGGCGGCTGATCCCCAGCAGCTCGGAGGCCTTGACGATATTGCCGTCCACCCGCGCCAGCGCCTTGATGATGGCCTTGTACTCGGCCTCGTCGCGCACCTGGCGCAGGTTCAGCGGCTCGTCCTCCTCCGCCACCGACAGGCCGAGGTCGTCGGCGCCGATGGTCTGGCCGTCGGTCATGATGACGGCGCGCTTGATGCAGTTCTCCATCTCGCGCACGTTGCCGGGCCAGCGGTGCGCCTCGATCGCCGCCAGCGCCTCGCTGGAAAAATGCAGCGCCGCGCGCGACTCCTGGGCGCTGAACTTGTTCTTGAAATGGTGCGCCAGCAGCGCCGCGTCGCCGATCCGGTCGCGCAGCGGCGGGATCGTGACGACGATTTCGGACAAGCGGTAGTACAGGTCCTCCCGGAAGCGCCCGCTCGCCGTCAGGTCCTTGAGCTTCTGGTGGGTCGCGCAGACGATGCGCACGTCGACCGGGATCTCCTCGTGGCCGCCGACGCGCTCGATCACGCGCTCCTGCAGGAAGCGCAGCAGCTTGGACTGCAGCGCCATCGGCAGGTCGCCCACCTCGTCGAGGAAGAAGGTGCCGCCGTGGGCCAGTTCGACCTTGCCCTTGGTCTGCTTGGCCGCGCCGGTGAAGGCGCCCTTCTCGTAGCCGAACAGTTCGCTCTCGAGCAGATTTTCCGGAATCGCCGCGCAGTTGATCGCCATGAAGCGCTGCGAGGCGCGCGGGCTGAGCGCATGCAGCGCGCGCGCCAGCACTTCCTTGCCGGTGCCGCTCTCGCCCAGGATCATCACCGACGCCGACGTCGGCGCCACCTTCTCGATGTTGCGGCATACCTTGAGCATGCCGCCGTCGCGCGAGATCACGCCCGACATCGGCGAGTCGGACTGCGCCTGCTGCATGCGGCGGTTTTCCTGCTGCAGCGCATTGAGGAAGAAGGCGCGCTCGATCACCAGCCCCAGCACCTCCGGATCGCACGGCTTCTGGTGGAAGTCGTAGGCGCCCAGCGCGATCGCCTTGACCGCATTGCCGCGTTCCTGATTCCCGGTCAGCATGATCACCCGCGTGTCCGGCGCCAGCGCCAGGATCTGCTGCAGCGTCGCCAGGCCTTCGGTCGAGCCCTCGGCGTCGGGCGGCAGGCCCAGGTCGAGCGTGACGACCGCCGGCTCGTGGCGGCGGATCTGCGCCAGCGCGGTTTCGCGGTCGCCCGCCACCACGACGTCGTAGGCATCGAGGCTCCAGCGCAGCTGCTTTTGCAGTCCCGGGTCGTCTTCGATGATGAGCAGCTTCTGTTTGGTCTGGGTCACGGCAATCCTCGTCGCTTCAGGCGGCTTGATGTAGGGTGGCCGCCGCGTGGTTCAGCAGCGGTAGCATGATATGAAAAGTCGAGCCGGCGCCGGGGGTGCTGCTCACCTCGAGCTTGCCGCCCAGTTCCTCGATGTATTCGCGGCTTTCGAACATCCCGATCCCCATGCCGGCCGACTTGGTGGTCTCGAACGGCTTGAACAGGCGCTCGCGGATGAAGTCCGCGCTCATGCCTTCGCCGGTGTCGCTGATGCGGATGCGCACCGACTCGCCGGCGCGCGCCAGCTCGATGTCGACGCGGCCGTCGCGGGCGGTGGCCTCGATCGCGTTCTGGATCAGGTGGCCGACCACGCGCTCGAGCCGCTCGCCGTCGGCCAGCACTTCGAGGCCGGGGTCGGTCACGGTCAGCTGCGGGCGCGGCTCGAACGCCGCCTTCAGCGCCACCGCCTGGCGCAGCACGCGCTCGATCGGCAGCGCGGCATGGCGTTCGGGCGCCACGCCGCGGCTGAGCTTTTGCAGCAGCAGCTTCATCTTCTGCACCGAGAAATTCACGGTCTCGATCATATCCTGCTGAAACTCAGGATTGTGCTTGTGGCGCTCGGCATTGGACATCAGCAGCGACAGCTGCGACACCAGGTTCTTCAGGTCGTGCACCACGAAGGTGGACATGCGGTTGAACGATTCGAACTGGCGCGCCACCATCAGCGCATTGGCCGCGTCGTACTGGGCCAGGTAGTTGGCCGCCTGGCGCCCGGCGATCTTGAGCAGGTCGATCACTTCCCAGTTCAGGGCGATCGCGCTGCGCGGCTGCAGCAGCAGCATGAAGCCGTACAGGCGCTCCTGCATGATCAAAGGCACCACCAGCCAGCCGCGCGGGTAGGCCAGCAGCCAGTCCGGCAGGTCGATGTGGTCGTACTTGGACGGATCGTCGCGGTATTCCTGCAGCTCGATCACCCACTGTTTGCTGTCGAGATAGCTGCACAGGGGGGCCTCGGCCGGCAGGCTGGCCACCGAGGGCGCCAAGTGCCAGTTGGCCGCGGCCTCGAAGCGGCCGCTGTCGCGCCGGGTCCACAGCAGGCCGGCCGGGCTTTCCACCAGCGCCGCGACCGCCTCGATGGTGCGCTCGCCCAGTTTCGGCCCATGCTGGGCCAGCGTGCCGGTAAAGCGCAGCCATTCCTCGCGATAGTCGTAGTTGTAGTGATAGAAGTGCTTGCTGATGATGACCTTCAGCCAGGCGCGGAAGGTGCCGGAAAACAGGATGCCGATCAGCAGCACCAGCGCGCCGAACAGGAACACCACCTGCACCACCGAACCCCAGTCGCCGCCGAAATAGCGCATGTAGTAGCCGGCCGAGCCCATCAGCAGCAGATAGACGGCCGAGCCGAACAGCGCCGCCGAATGGAACATGACGCGGCGCGACACTGCCGGTTCCGACGACCAGGTCGAGCTGCGCGCCACCGACACCGCGATCAGCGGCACCGTCAGCGCCTGCACCACACCGCGCGCGGCCCAGATCGCCGGATTGATGGAGTGAAACAACATGGCGTCGCTGTACATGTAGAAGTCGTACACGAACATGCCGCCGATGCCGAGGCAGGCAAACTTGATGGCCCAGCGTTCCTGCTCGGGCTTGTTGCGATACAGCTGCTCGACCAGCAGCATGCCCATCACGGCCAGGCCGTCGCGCGCGATGATGTTGGGCAGGCTTTCCGCCTCGCCCGGCAAGTCGGTGGCGAATACCCCCCAGACCGTGGCGCCCAGGTAGGCGAGGAAAAACACGGCGACCAGCGCGATCGCCGGGCGCAGCTGGAAAGGCAGGCGGCTGTGTTCGTCGCGCAGATGGCCGATCAGGATCAAGAGGCAGGCGGTCCAGGCGCCGCAACGGGCGATTTCGGCGGCGCCGGTCCACGGCGCCCACGCATGTCCGCTCAGCGCCTCGGCGCCGATCAGCGCGCTCGAGACGGCGCTGGCCAGGCAGGCCAGCACCAGCATGCGGCCGTGGGCGCGGCCGCGCCAGCTGGTCAGCAACAGGATGGTCAGCGCCAGGAAGGCCAGCGCGGCGCTGCCGTAGCTCAGGCACGTTATGAGGCGCATGGGACTCCCGCGGTCGGATCGGCAAGGCGCATACGATTCCCGGTGCTCGTGATCGGCGGACGGAACGGCACCCTAGCGGCCGCTGCGGAACAGCACGACTTTGAGCGTGTCGATCAGGATCAGCACGTCGAGGAACAGGCTGTTGTTCTTGACGTAGTACAGATCGTATT
Organism: Massilia sp. R2A-15; assembly: GCF_030704305.1. Taxonomy (NCBI): domain Bacteria; kingdom Pseudomonadati; phylum Pseudomonadota; class Betaproteobacteria; order Burkholderiales; family Oxalobacteraceae; genus Massilia; species Massilia sp. R2A-15. Next base: position 4,312,352 of record NZ_CP131935.1, read on the forward strand.
GCAGCTTTTGCAGCGCATCCTCGGCCGAGGAACCGTAGCCGTAGCGCACCTGGGCCCAGCCGGTGATGCCTGGCTTGATGCTGTGCCGCACGTTATAGTAAGGCACCACTTCGACCAGCTGGTCGACGAAGAACGGCCGCTCCGGGCGCGGCCCGACGAACGACATCTCGCCCTTGAACACATTGAGAATCTGCGGCAGCTCGTCGATGCGCACCTTGCGGATAAAGCCGCCGATGCGGGTGACGCGCGGATCGTTCTGCGCCGCCCACTGGGGCTTGCCAGCTTTTTCGGCGTCGTTGCGCATGCTGCGGAACTTGTGCACCTTGAAGGTCTTGCCGTCCTGGCCGACCCGCTCCTGCGAATAAAAGATCGGCGCGCGGTCTTCCAGCCAAATCAGGGCGGCCGTGACGAGGATGATCGGGAAGGTCAGCACCAGGATGAGCGAGCTGCACACCAGGTCGAAGCCGCGCTTCATGAAGGCGCGGAAGTAACTCTGGTCGAAGCCGCCGCCGAACACCAGCCAGCTCGGCTGCAGGGAGTCGACCCGGATCTGGTTGGTTTCGCGCTCGAAGAAGGTGGCGGCGTCGGTCACCGTGATGCCCTGCAGTTTGCACTCGAGCAGTTCCTTGATCGGGAAGCCGCCGCGCCGGTTCTGCACCGACACCACGATCTCTTCCACATTATATTGATTCGCCAGCGACACCAGCGAGTCGCCGTCGCGCACCTTGAGCAGGCTGGACGGCGGCACGCACAATTCTTCCGTGGGGATCGGCAGGTAGCCGGCGATGTCGTACTTGTGATACTTGTGACTTTGCTCCGCCAGGTCGCCGCATTCCTTGGCCAGCGGACCGCCGCCCAGGAAAATGACACGGGTCTGCAAAAAGCGCAGTTCCGACGTCTTGAAGAAAATCATGCGCGCCAAAAAGATGCCGAGGCCGGCGATGACGAACACCAGCAGCAGGATGCCGCGGCCGAAATACAGTTCCGGGGCGACATAGAAGACCAGGGTCAGAATCACGAAGCCCATCACGAACGACGGCATCAGCTTCAGGAAGAAGGGATTGCGCAGGCCCTCGTTGAAGTTGAGCTGGTACATTCCCATCGCGCTCATGCTGAAGATCATTGCCAGGGCAAACGCGATGGCGGACGTGAAGAAATGGTCGAAACGCGCGCCGGTGGTCACCCCGGGATCGAGCAGGCGCACGGCCGCGCCGGCATAGACGGCGCCGACCAGCACCAGCACCTCGACGAACAGCAGGACGAAGACGATCTTCGAGACGTAATGATTGGATATCTTGAACACATCAGTCTCCTGAGCTGGTCCGCAGGCGCTTGCGCGAACCCAGGCGGGTGCCGCCGGGTGCCGGTTCGAAGTGCGAATCAACCATATATTTGAAATAGGACATAAGTTGCAAATGCTTGAATTTATTAGCACGCACGCGGTGGGGTGGTCCCCGGCAATCCGCGCGACATATCGTTATCGTAACGTTACAACAAAGCACAATTTCGTGATGCACGCGCACAAGTCGCTAACCTGCCACACCCCTGCCGTTCCGCCCTGCCTTCGCTCCACGGCTGCGCGCATCGGCGCGCAGAGAAATTGTCTGCGCTACAACGATTTTTCCGCGCGAACCTTGATTGAAGAACAGTTCGATGCTGGCAATTCTAACATCGTAATTCTGGAATTAGTGTCGGGAAATCTTACAGTGTGGCGAAAAGCATTAAAAATTATTCATTTGTAATACAACCATTCCACCGGGAAATTAAGCCAGGTGACACAATCTTGATCGTGGAAATTGCTTTCCCCTCTGGCGGAGCGGCGCGCCACTCCGGTGGAAGCTGCCCTGGCACCGTGCTGGCAGCGCCGCCAATATCAGGCCCTTGGCACGGTCCGCGCGTGACGCGGACCCAAAACACGTCCTGACAAGCAATATTCGCGTCGGAAAATTTTACAGTGAACTGACGTTTCGCGTCAGAAATGGACGAATCAACAAGTTGCGCGCGGGATGACGTTGTGGGAACGCTTTGCCCGCTCTGCCGGCGGGAGCCCTCGAACGGAAATGGCTTCTGGGAATGGGATCGGCGAGCCCTGCTATTTCTGCGGCTTCGGCGAACGGCTGGCCCGGTCAAGCCGGATCGCGCGAAAAATCGTGAGGGCGATGCACGAGGTAAAAAATAACAAACTGAAGTTATCGATCATGTTGGATGGCCTCGGGATGGCGGTTCAAGGTCGAAAGCGCAGGGGACCCCAGCGCCTCTTCCAGATTCCCCCGCGCAGATAATCTTGCGCCGGGATCTCCACATATTTGTACATCAGCATCGACAGCAAGAGCACCATCAGGAACGAGGTCATCAGGGCAAGCACGCTGACCGGCTGCGAAGCATGCACCCAGCCAGCCTTGAATACGTCGTACACGAAGTAGTGCACCAGGTAGGTGGAATAGGAGATCTCTCCCAGGTACACCAGCACGCGGGCGGACAGGGCTTTCATCACCCAGCCGGTGTCGACGATAAGATACACGACCACCAGGAAAAACAGCGCGGGCACGGTCGCATAGTTCGGCAAGTCGAAGCACAGCACGATCGTCGCCGCGATGGCAATCATCACCGCCACGAACTTGCGGCCGGCGAGCAGCAAGGCCGGATGATAGACGTAAAGTGACCCGGCCAGTGCGCCAAGAAGGAATTCACACAGCGCCCGCACCAGGGGCATGCCCGCTTCCGACGCGCCCAGCGAACGGGCGCCGACGAGGAAGTAGACTGCGGCCAGGGTCGCCGGCATCGCCAACGCGCCAAGCAGATGCGCGCCAACACCGCGAATGCGGGCGCGCAGGAACACGGCAATGAACGGAAACAGCAGGTACACAAACCATTCGGCACTGATCGACCAGGACGGCACGTTCCACGTCAGCGGGCTGCCGGTCCAGGCGTGAACCAGCAACACGCTCTGCCAGAACGCGCTGGCGGTGTATCCAGGAGGCATGCTGCGCGAGGCGGAGGAATAGATGAAGGCGACGGCAAGGACCAGATATGCGCCCAGCATCAGGAGATGGACCGGATAGATCCGGGTGATGCGGTTCCAGTAAAACGTCAGCAGATTATGATTAAAATTTGCGCCAAATTTTTCATAATAGTTAATAAAAATGATGAAGCCGCTGAGGATGAAAAAGAAATCCACCGCCAGGTAGCCATGGTCGACGAATGCCAGCAACCATGTGGGCGTGTCCGGAACCGCGCTGCGCCACAAAGCGATCGAGTGAAAGAACACGACCAGCCACGCGGCCAGGCCGCGAACACTGACCAGATGCACGAGTTTTTTAGCGCTCTTTTGCATGGGAAAAGGCGACCCAGGTTGGAGCGGGGGCTGCGCGCGTCATTTGGTTCAGGCAGATCGCAAGCGAAACCAGATAGAAGATGTAACACTGATACGCAATTCCGATGAACATCCCGCCGACCAGCAACACCGTCAGCGCGTCGGAAAGCCTGGACGCCATGTCGAACATCCACTTTTTTTCCGGGTCCGCGACGACGCGGCGGCGAACCTGGCTCAGCTTCCAGAAGGTCATGCCCAGAATCGACAGATACACGGCAAAACCAATCAGCCCTTGTTCACCCATTACTTCGAAAAATACGTTGTGAAACGCCTTGCCGCGATATTCGTTCGGATCGTAGTACTGCACGCCGCCCTCGCCGACGGACGCGATCCGGTTGAGCTTGAAGGCGTCGAACCCGCCCCCCTGGGGATGTTGAAGGGCAAAGCCCATCGTCCATTTCCACACTTCGATTCGCCCCATCGCCGAAGAGTCCTGCTCGTAGGTTCCGATTGAGGACATGCGATTGCCCCAGGCGGTGCCGCTCAGGTCGAGCTGGGAACCGATCGCCAGCGCGACCGCCAGCGCGATCGCCACGCGCACCTTATGGCGTGAGCGCAATGCGTATAGCGCCACCAGGCAACCGCCCGCGACAAGCCCGGTGCGCGCACCGCTGCCTACGATAGTGAACAGGTCGACGAGGGCCGTCATCGCGATTACGAGCTTGAACATGCGGCTGTTCGGAAAAATGACCGAATGGTTGTAAAGATAATGCATGATCGGCAGTTGCATGACGCACACCGCGGCCAGGGTACTGCTCTCGGCCAGCCCGGAATTGCTGTCGCCCATGATCGCCAATACGCCATAGCCGCCGCCGCCGAGGGCCGCTTTCACGCCTCCCGAGAAGGAGATGGTGGCGATCGAGAACACCATGGTCAGCAAGAACGCTTCGATATGAATCCGCGACCGGATCACGAAGGGAATGAAGCTCGCGAAAATCACTACCTTGAACGCCCAGTCCCATTTGACCCAGGCGCCGACGCCAGGATCGGCAATGGCGGAGGTGAAAGTGATCCACGCGGCGAAGAAGGTGAGCAGGAAGATCGTATTGTCGACAGGAATCTTTTTTTTCTCAGCGCTGGTCAGAAACGAGATCAGCACGACAATCGCGGCGATCATCGCCAGCGGCAATCCGTTAATGATGGAATAGGCCAGCGCCTGCGGCTTGACGATATCGATCCAGACGTAGGCCAGCATTGCCACGAAAGGGTAGGACACCCCAACGAGCAATACATAGAACAGAATTGCCGCCAGAAAGGCACTGCGCATGGAGTAGTCGGATCTTTAGGAAAATTGAAAGATTGCGCACGGGCACGCAGGAAACTAGCTCAGCATTCTACCCCGAAAACCGGAGAGCAACACATATGTACGATTGGAAAATCGCGTCCGGCACAGGGACGCCGATGAGCTATGGTGCGGCTGGCGGGGATCGAACCCACGACCCTTGGCTTCGGAGGCCAATACTCTATCCACTGAGCTACAGCCGCTGGGGGAATCGCTGAAGAGATGCGAAGGATACAGTTTTTCCACGGGCCCGTCTATGCAAAGTAACGGCCGCCGTGCAATTTTCGTTCCAAATCGGATATGTTGCGTCTATAATCGCGGGTTCGGTGGGCGTTGGCAGTTCGTCAATCACAGCCTTCGCCGGCGGGGTTAAAAATAGATTTAAGGAAATCATGAGCGACGCACACATGGAACACCAATCTGCAATCCGTACCCCTAAACAACTGATCGCCGCCGTGGCCGGGTTTTTCCTGGTCACCGTGATCGGCATCATCCTGCTGGTCTCCTTCGTCACCGCCCCCAAGCTGACGGGCGCCGGGACCGAGAGCCAGAGCGCCGAAGCGGTCGCGGCGCGCGTGCGCCCGGTTGCCGACGAAGGCTACACCCTGAAGGACGCAAGCGGACCGAAAGTGCTGCAGAGCGCTGAAGCCGTTTACACCACGACCTGCTCGGCATGCCACGGCAGCGGCGCCGCGGGCGCACCGAAGCTGGGCGACGCCGGCGCATGGAGCCCGCGCATTGCCCAAGGTTACGACACGCTGCTCAAACACGCGCTCGAGGGTATTCGCGCGATGCCGGCCAAAGGGGGCAATCCCGACCTCGACGACGTTGAGGTAGCCCGGGCAGTCGTGTACCTCGCCAACCAGGGCGGCGCGAAATTCAAGGAGCCAGCGGCGCCTGCAGCGGCTGCCGCATCGGCGGCAGCCTCGGAAGCGGCGCAAACGGCGGCAGCGGCGCCAGCCGCGGCTGCCCAGCCGACTGCAGCTACCGGTGAAAAGCTGTATGGCGCAACCTGCGTCGCCTGCCACGGCGCGGGAATCGCCGGCGCCCCGAAGTTCGGCGACAAGGCGGCGTGGACGCCGCGCATCAAGCAAGGCAATGCGGCGCTGTACGATCATGCGATCAAGGGCTTTCAAGGCAAGAACGGGATGATGCCGCCGAAGGGTGGATCGTCGGCCTCGGACGACGAGATCAAGGCGGCTGTCGATTTCATGACTGCAGCTGCAAAATAAGCGCAACTTTTCCGACGCCAGCCGCTCGAATCATCGAGCGGTTTTTTTTGCCCATTGTTTTTTCAGTCTTTGAGCCGCGACGGCAAAAAAATTAGAAAAATACAACATTGGTGGCGTTTATAACATTCCCAACGGCAACCATCGCGGGATGTTTCCCTGCCTCGCCTCGACGTTGCATTAAACGCAATATATTGACGTTTTGCACGAACTTTGTAGGTAAATAAATATTATTTTTAGCCAACTCCCTTGAACTTCGGTTATCTTTTTGTTGTTTTGAGGAAATTTTTGTGGGCTTATTGAACTATTTCAACCCACTGGAAGTTTTCTTGGGGTAATCTTTCGTCTGAAAGCGCGACTTCCCGCTGCTACATGTCATGGAATTGTCATGGATACCCTACTTCAGAAAACCTTTCCCCGCCTGATCGCCTTGATCTGCACGACTTCACTGGTCGCATGCGGCGGTGGCGGCGCCGGGGCCTCGTCGGCGCTCGATGCAGCCGCGCCCGCCGCCACAACCGTCATGGGGGCGACGTTCACCTCGATCGGCTCTCCGACTCTGGCCCCGGTCGCCAAGAAGACCTCGGTGCCGGTCACCAGCGCGACGCTTGAAAGCACGACCAAGGCAGCGCAATCGCAGGTGCCGGTTACCTTCGGCCAGGTGTTCGCCAAGGGCGACGTGCAGCCGAACGTTGAAATGGTCGGCGTGCTGCCGGACGGCAGCACGATCGCCCTGCAGGTCGACGCCAAGGCCAATCACGCGGACGGCTCGCTGCGCCACGCAGTGCTTTCCGCGGTGATGCCGCAACTGGCGCCCGGCCAGAGCACCGTCATCTCCCTCAACAAGACCAGCACCACCCGCGCCGCGCAGTCGAGCACCCCGGCGGCCCTACTTGGCGCCGGCTTTACCGCCGCGGTCAACCTGACGGTCAACGGTCAAGCCTATTCCGTGTCCGCCGACGCGCTTCTGAAGAGCGGCAAATACACCACCTGGCTGGCCGGCCCGCTCGTCAACGAATGGCACGTCTCGGCCCCGCTCAAGACGGCGGCCGGCGTCGAGCATCCGCACCTGAGTGCACGCTTTGCGATCCGCTCGTATACCGGCTTGAACAAGGCGCGGGTTGACGTGACGGTCGAAAACGACTGGGCGTACGAACCGAATCCAAGCAATTTCACCTATGATGCCGCGATTACGGTCGGTGGCCAGACCGCCTACCAGAAACTCGGGCTGACCCACCTGCACCACGCCCGCTGGCGCAAACTGGCGTGGTGGGGAAGCGCGCCGGAAGTTCATATAAAGCATAACCAGGCGTATCTGATTGCCTCGCGCGCGGTTCCTAATTACGACCAGTCCATCACGTTCTCGGAATCGACGCTCGCCGCGCTCCGGTCCGAGTTCTCCGGCAGCGCCACCGAGCCGATGGGCACCGGGATGTCCATTCCCTATATGCCGACCACCGGTGGCCGCAGGGATATCGGCCTGATGCCGGGCTGGGCCGCGACCTACCTGCTGACGATGGACAAGCGCGCCAAGGAGGTCACGCTGGGCACGGCCGACCTGGCTGGAAGCTATTCGTCGCACTACCGCGACAAAAATACCGATCGCCCGATCAGCCTGTTCGATTACCCGTACATGACCATCATCGACCCGCACGTCGAGGATACCCGGAACCCAGCCACGGGCAAGACCGAAGCCTTCCCCGCATGCAACAACTGCGCTACGCCGAACACCTTCGACGGATCGCACCAGCCCGCCCTGGCCTACCTGCCTTATCTGGTGACCGGCGATTACTACTACCTGGAAGAGCTTCAATTCTGGGCAATGGCCAACGTGTTCGCTTCGGTCCCGGACTACCGCGAGAGCATCAAGGGACTGCTCCATACCGACCAGGTGCGCGGACAGGCATGGAGTCTGCGCACCCTGAGCGAGGCGGCATACATCACGCCGGATGGCCATCCCCTTAAACAGACGTTCGAGACGATCCTGTCGAACAACCTCGACTGGTATAACAACAAGTATTCGACCAATCCATCGGCGAATTCGCTTGGCGTGATCATGGAACAGGCACTCGTCTATACGGACGAGACGGGCTTGGCGCCATGGCAGGACGATTACTTTACGGCCGCCGCGGGCCGTGCGGCGGAGCTCGGGTACGACAAGGCAAACGCGCTGGTGGCGTGGAAATCGAAGTTTCCCATTTCGAGGATGACGGGAACCGGCGCGTGCTGGATCGATGCGGCGATCTACAGCATGGTCGTGCGCAGCACCAAGACCGCTCCGCTGTTTGCCGATATCGGCAGCGCCTACCGGGCCAGCCATACTGCAGCGTTCAATGCGCTCGCTTGCGCAGGACCTGAAATGGCTGCATCGCTGGGACTGAAAGTGGGAGAGATGACGGGCTACTCGAGCGCCGTCGACGGCATTCCTTCGACCATGCAGTCTGCCTTGGCATATAGTGCAAAAGCATCGCCGGTGGAAGGCGCCGCGGCGTGGAAGTTGTTCATGAGCCGCAGCGTCAAGCCCGACTACAGCCAGGGTCCGCAGTTCGCCGTCGTGCCCCGCTAAGCAATCGGCGGCACGCCGCCGGCCGCACCCAGACGCCCCGGTCGCAGCAACGCGCCCGGGGCTTTTGCGTTGATGGCAACCAGATCACGCCTGTCGGTATACTTTACAGTTGCCGGGTTGCGCCCCCCTCCGCCCCCGTTTTTCTCATTTGGATCAAAGGCTTGGCCCATTCCCCATGGCCCGGCACGATTATCGCTTAGATAAGATATTCCGCCAAATTGGAGACTCCCATGTCGATTCGCACCTGGAAAGCAATGCTTCTTGGTCTGTCGTTTTTTTGCTGCACATCGGTGTTTGCCGCGACGCTGACTGTCGACGTGACCGGGGTGCCCAGCAACGACGTATTCGGCGCGCCGGGCAATTCAGTGCTCACGTTCAACGTCGGCGCCAACACCGCCATCACCAGCATCACCTACGACGTCAGGCTAACCGCCCGGCCGCCTAGTTTCTTGTCGGAAATCTCATTGGCGCTGACCGATTCATCCGAGTCGGCGGGCGGATTTTTTGTCGCGGGCGGCGACGACGACTTCTCGGGCACCGCCTCTTACGCGGGCGTGCTGGACCTGGTGGCCAGCGGCGGCGCGTTCAGCGTGGGCAGCGACGGCATCCTGCGCCTGGAGTTCTTTGATCAGTTCAAGGATTTGCCGAGCGGCGTGCCGGACGGGATATGGAATTCCGGCACCCTGGTTTTCGGCTTGCAGGAACAAAGCGTGCCTGAGCCCGCCACCGGGCTGCTGATCGGTGCGGGCCTGATCGGGCTTGGCTGCTTCAGCCGCCGGCGGCGCCACGCCTGACCTGCTGTATTATTGGAAGCACGATTACCCTCCAAAGCCGCGTGCCCCGGTCGCGCGGGCCGTCGCGCGGCCCTCTCCCCCTCTTCGCCCCGCCCGATCCCCGTAGTGTTGTCGCACGGACTGGTTACTTGTACCGGTGACAATTTTCCGTTGACCATCTCCCGTACGACGTCCATACTGGACGAAATGCTATGATCGGGCTCGTCGCCGTATTTTACTGGTTGCAACATCAAAATTAACGCAAGGGGTTGAAGTGAGAATTTCAGTTTTCGGACTCGGATACGTAGGGGCGGTTTCCTGTGGTTGCCTGCCTGAGCTCGGCCATCAGGTCATTGGTGTCGATACCAATCCCCTCAAGGTGCAGATGATTAACGACGGCCAGTCGCCGGTGGTCGAGGAAGGCATCAACGAACTGATCACCGCAGCCGTCGCCGCCGGCCGCCTGCGCGCCACCCACGACGTCGAAGACGCCGTGCTCAACTCCGACGTTTCGCTCATTTCGGTCGCAACGCCATCGAATGCCGACTATTCGCCGAACCTGAGCGCGGTCGACGCGGTCATCCGCTCGATCGGCGCCGTCCTGCGCAAGAAGGATGGCCCGCACGTGATCGTGCTGCGCAGCACCGTGCCGCCGGGCACCACCGAAGACCGCATCCTGCCGATCCTGCTCGAAAGCTCGGGCCGCCAGATCGGCGACGGCCTGTCGCTCGTGTTCAACCCGGAGTTCCTGCGCGAAGGCAGCTCCGTCAAGGACTTCCACAATCCGCCGCAGACCGTCGTCGGCAGCCTGGGCGAAGCCGGCTACGCCGCGATGGAAGCGATGTACGCGGGCATTCCGGGCGCGTTCGTGCGCACCACCACCCAGGTGGCCGAATCGGTCAAGTACCTGTGCAATGTGTTCCACGCGCTGAAAATCGTGTTCGCCAACGAGGCCGGCTCGGTGCTCAAGGCCTGCGACCTCGACGGCCGCGAAGTGATGAAGATCTTCTGCCAGGATACCCAGCTCAATATTTCGCCGGCCTACCTGCGTCCCGGTTTCGCCTTCGGCGGCTCCTGCCTGCCCAAGGAAGTGAAGGGTTTCCTGACCATGGCGCGCGACCTCAACGTGCCGATCCCGACCCTGTCGGCGCTGCTCGACAGTAACGAGGCGCACATCAAGCGCGCCTACGACATGATCGCGCGCGACGGCCGCCGCAAGGTCGCGCTGTTCGGCCTGGCGTTCAAGCCGGGTACCGACGACATGCGCGACTCGCCGCTGGTGGCGTTGGCCGAACGCATGCTGGGCAAGGGCTTCGAGCTGGCGATCTTCGACCGCTTCGTCAAGATCAGCCGCCTGCTCGGCAAGAACAAGGAATTCATCGAGCGCGAGATTCCGCACCTCGACCGCCTGCTGTCCGACTCGCCGGAAGCGGTGCTGAAGGACGCCGAAGTGATCGTCATCGGCCACGCCGACGCCGAGGCGCGCCAGGCCATCATCGCGCACGCTAAAGGCCGCCGCATCATCGACTTGTCCGGCTACGCCGACCTGCGCGCCGCGCCGGCCGCCGAGTATGAAGGAATCTGCTGGTGAGCGCAGCCAAGCCGCGCCTGGTCTTCGTCTCGCCGGTCTTCCTGTTTCCCAATGATGCGGGCGGCAAGATCAGGACCACCAACATCCTGCGCGGCCTGAAGGACGGCGCGTTCGAAGTCACGCTGCTCAGTCCCGCCACTTCAGAGCAGATGCAGCGCTGGTCGAAGGAAATCGAAGGCGTCTGCGACGAATTCGTCGCATGGACCCCGCCGCAGCCACGCCCCAACTGGCGGCGCGCGCTCGACCTGGGAGGGGCGCTGCCGATCAATGTCGTCGCCGACCGCACGGCCGAAGGCATGGCCGCCGTGCAGGCGCTGGCGAAGCGGCCCGATATCGACCTGATGGTGTTCGACTTCGTGCATTCGGCAGTCCTGCGCCCGGCCGCACTGGCTTGCCGCAGCGTCTGTTTTACCCACAATGTCGAAGCCGAGATTTTCGCCCGCCACGCCAGCCAGGCCCGCGATCCGCTGCGGCGCTGGATGTGGTCGTCGCAGCACGAAAAAATGCGCCGCTTCGAGCGCGCGGCATTGCGCGACTTCGATGCGGTGGTCGCCGTCTCCGACCGTGACGCCCGCTTTTTCAAGGAGTCCTACGGCGTGGCCGAATCGTTCGCGATCCCGACCGGGGTGGACCTCGAATTCTTCGGCTTCCAGCCGCCACCGGCCGACGCGGCCAAGGCGCCGCCAACGGTGGTGTTTACCGGCTCAATGGACTGGGCCGCCAACATCGACGGCATCCAGTTCTTCCTGGGCCAGGTCTGGCCGCTGGTGCTGGCCGGCCGGCCCGACGCGCGCTTCGTCATCGTCGGGCGCAATCCTCCGGCGTCGCTGCGCGCGCTGGCTCAGGGACTCGACAATGTCGAGTTCACCGGCTTCGTCGACGATGTGCGTCCCTACGTGCACGCGGCCCACGCTTTCGTCATCCCCTTGCTGGTGGGCGGCGGCACCCGCATCAAGGCCTTCGAGGCGATGGCCATGGGCTGCCCGGTCGTCTCCACCGCCATCGGCATCGAAGGCCTGGGCGCGGAAGCCGGCACCCATTACCTCGAACGCGATGATGCGGCCTCGATGGCGGCCGCCCTGCTCGACCTGCTGGGCAATGAAACGCTCAGGAACGAGCTGGCCCACCAGGCGCGCACGCTGGTCGAACAGCGCTTCGGGCACGAGAAAGCGGCGCGCGTGTTCGAGCAGATTTGCCTGCACGCGCTGAAGAAGGACGTTGCGGCGGCAGACGCCTCCGCCGCGCCATTGCCGCCTGCGCTGGCGCTGCCGTAACTACGTTGGCGCAGCGGCCAACGCCGCGCTGAACGAAAAAAGGGCCACGAAATTCGTGGCCCTTGTCATTTTACGCTGGCGGATTTACCAGATGATCACGCGGTCCTTCGGCGCCAGGTACATCTTGTCGCCCGGCTTGACCTTGAACGCGTCGTAGAACGCCGGCTGGTTCATCATCGTGCCGTTGGCGCGGAACTGGCCCGGCGAGTGCGGGTCGGTCTTCACGCGTACGATCATCTGCTCGTCGCGCATCTTGCTGCGCCAGACCTGGCCGAAGCCCATGAAGAAGCGCTGGTCGCCGGTCAGGCCGTCGATCACGGGCGCCTTCTTGCCGTGCAAGGAGATCTTGTAGGCCTTGTAGGCGATCGCCACGCCGGAGTTGTCGCCGATGTTCTCGCCCAGCGTCAGCTCGCCGTTGACGTTATAGCCAGCCAGCGGGCTGTAGCCGGCGTACTGCTTGACTAGCATCTGCGTCTTGGCCTTGAAGTTGGCGTGGTCGGCCGCGGTCCACCAGTCGCGCAGGTTGCCGTCGCCGTCGTACTGCGAGCCCTGGTCGTCGAAGCCGTGGCTGATCTCGTGGCCGATCGCGCCGCCAATGGCGCCGTAGTTGACCGCGTCGTCCGCGTTGGCGTCGAAGAACGGCGGCTGCAGGATCGACGCCGGGAACACGATCTCGTTCATCTCCGGGTTGTAGTAGGCGTTGATGGTCTGCGGCGTCATGCCCCACTCGGCACGGTCGATCGGCTTGCCCAGCTTGTTCAATTCGCGGTTCGATTCCACCGCGCGCGAACGCATCACGTTGCCCACCAGGTCGTCGCGCGAGACCACCAGCGCCGAGTAATCCTTCCACTTGTCCGGATAGCCGATCTTGGTGGTGATCTTGGCCAGCTTGGCCTGCGCTTCCTTCTTGGTCGCCGGAGTCATCCAGTCCAGCTTGTCGATGCTCTGCTTGTAGGCCGCCAGCAGGTTCTTCACCAGCACCTCCATGCGCGCCTTGCGCTCGGCCGGGAAGTGCTTCTCGACGTACAGCTTGCCCAGGCTCTCGCCCATCGCCTGCTCGACCGTGCCCACCGCCCGCTTCCAGCGCGGCTGCATTTCCTTTGCGCCCGACAGCGTGGTGCCGTAGAACGCGAAGCGCGTATCGGCGAACGGCTTGGACAGGAAGTTGGCGTAGGCGGTGACCAGGTGCAGCTGCAGGTAGGCCTTCCAGGTGTCGAGCGAGGTCTGGTTCGACACTTCGGCGAAGCCTTTCAGGTAGCTCGGCTGGCTGACCACGACGTAGCCGACCTTCTGGCTGATGCCGGCGGCGGCCAGGTAGGCGTTCCAGTCGAAGCCCGGCGCCACTTCGGCCATCTTCGCCAGTTCGACCTTGTTGTAGGTCTTGACCGGGTCGCGGTTCTCGACCTTGGTCCACTGCACCTTGGCCAGTTCGGTCTCGAAGCCGACGATCGCCGCGGCGTTGGCGGCGGCGTTCTTGTCGCCGGCCAGCGCCAGCATCTGCTCGGCGTACACGCGGTACTTGGCCCGCGCGTCGGCCATGCGGGCGTCGTCGGCCTTCAGGTAGTAGTCACGGTCGGGCATGCCCAGGCCGCCCTGGCCGATGTCGGCCACGTACTTGGTCGAATCCTTGGCGTCCTGGTGGATGCCGAAGTCGTACGGCACGCCGACGCCCAGCTGGCCCAGGTGCGCCAGCATCGCCGGCAGTTCCGACTTGTCCTTCATGGCGGCGATGCGCGCCAGTTCGGCGCTCAAGGGCGCCAGGCCGAGGGCCTCGACCTTCTGCTCGTCCATGTAGCTGGCGTAGAAGTCGCCGATGCGCTGGGCGTCCGAGCCGGCGGCCGCATGGCTCTTGGCCGCGTCTTCGATGATCGCGCGCAGCTGCGGGCGGATCGCGTCGTCGAGCATGACGAAGGTGCCCCAGCTCGACTTGTCGGCCGGGATCTCGGTGTTCTTGAGCCACTTGCCGTTCAGGTGGGTGAAGAAGTCGTCCTGCACGCGCACGGACGGCTCGATGTACTCGATGGCGATGCCGGAGGTCGGCTTAGCCGGCTTGGCGGCTTGCGCGCTGATGGCGAAGGCGCCGAGGATCACGGCGCTCAGTAAGGTACGTTTCAAATTCATCTCCAGGTTTTTCTTGGTTTGGTATCAAAAACGGGGTCAGGTCCGCAGGACCAGACCCCAGCTTCGTGACGCTGCGGCTGAAAACAGCGGGGTCTGGTCCTGCGGACCTGACCCCATTTGCGTGTTTACCAGATGATGACGCGGTCTTTCGGCGCCAGGTACATCTTGTCGCCCGGCTTGACGTCGAACGCTTCGTAGAACGCCGGCTGGTTCATCATGGTGCCGTTGGCGCGGAACTGGCCCGGCGAATGCGGGTCGGTCTTGATCAGGGAGATCTGCTGCTCGTCGCGCACCTTGCTGCGCCAGACCTGGCCGAAGCCCATGAAGAAGCGCTGGTCGCCGGTGAAGCCGTCGATCACCGGCGCCGGCTTGCCGCCCAGCGAAATCTTGTAGGCCTTGTACGCCACCGCGACGCCGGAGTTGTCGCCGATGTTCTCGCCCAGGGTCAGCGCGCCGTTGACGTTGTAGCCCGGCAGCGGGCTGTAGCCGTTGTACTGGCGCGTCAGCGCGTCGGCCTTGGCCTGGAACGCGGCGCGGTCTTCCTTGGTCCACCAGTCGCGCAGGTTGCCGTCGCCGTCGGACTGGCTGCCCTTGTCGTCGAAGCCGTGGCTGATCTCGTGGCCGATCACGGCGCCGATCGCGCCGTAGTTGACCGCGTCGTCGGCGCGCATGTCGAAGAACGGCGGCTGCAGGATCGAGGCCGGGAACACGATCTCGTTCATCGTCGAGTTGTAGTAGGCGTTCACCGTCTGCGGCGTCATGCCCCACTCTTCGCGGTCGATCGGCTTGCCCAGCTTGTTGATGCCGCGGTTGTACGCAAAGGTCCGCGCGCGCATCATGTTGCCGGCCAGGTCGCCCTGCTTGATGGTCAGCGCCGAGTAGTCGCGCCACTTGTTCGGGTAGCCGATCTTCGGCGAGAACTTGGCCAGCTTGGCCTGCGCTTCCTTCTTCGTCGCAGGGCTCATCCAGTCGAGCGTGTCGATGCTCTGCTTATAGGCCTCGAGCATGTTCTTGACCAGCTGCTCCATGCGCGCCTTGCGCTCCGGCGGGAAGTACTGCGCCACGTACTGGCGGCCGACCGCTTCGCCCATCACGCCTTCGACGGTGGCCACGCCGTTCTTCCAGCGCGGCTGGTTTTCCTTGGTGCCCGAAATGACCTTGCCATAGAAGGCGAAGTTCGCGTCGTAGAAGTCCTTCGACAGGTACGGCGAGTAGGCGCGCAGCAGCTGCCAGGCGAAGTACGATTTCCACGTCGCCAGGTCGGTCTGCTCCAACACCTGGTTAAAGCCCGTCAGGTAGCTCGGCTGGTTGACGATCACGTAGTCCACCTTGCCCGCCACGCCGGCCGCGGCCAGCGCCTGCTTCCAGTCGTAGCCCGGGGTCAGCGCGCCCAGCTGGTCGAAGTTCATCTTGTTGTAGCGCTTGACCGGGTCGCGGTTCTCGACCTTGGTCCATTGCGCCTGCGCCAGTGCGGTTTCCAGCGCGACGATCGCCTTGGCGGCGCCGGCCGGGTCCTTCTCGCCGCCCATGCCGAGGATCTTCGCCACGTGCAGCTCGTACTGGGCGCGCGCGTCGGCCAGCTTGGCGTCGTCCTTCTTCAGGTAGTAGTCGCGATCCGGCAGGCCCAGGCCGCTCTGGCTCAGGTTGACGGCGTAGCGGGTCGATTCGCGCGCGTCCTGCGAGACGAAGAACGCGTACGGGGTGGCCACGCCGATCTGCGCCAGGTGCGCCATCAGCGCCGGGATCGCCTTCTTGTCGCGCAGCGCGTGGATGCGCTGCAGCTCGCCCGTCAGCGGCTTGTAGCCCAGCTTGTCGAGATGCTGCTCGTCCATGTAGCTGGCGTACAGGTCGCCGATCTTCTGCACGTCGGTGCCGGCCTTCTTGTGGCCGTCCTTCTGCGCCGCCTCGATGATGCCGCGCAGCTGCGGGGTCAGGTCGTCGCGCATCTTGGCAAAAGTGCCCCAGCTCGACTTGTCCGACGGGATCTCGGTGGTGCGCAGCCATTCGCCGTTGAGGTAGGTGAAGAAATCGTCCTGCGCCCGCACGGACGGCTGCATGTATTCCTTGGCAATGCCGGAAATCGGCGCAGAAGGAGTGGCGGTTTCCGCGGCGCCAGCAAAGGCGGCGACCAGGCTCAAGGTAAGGGTGCTCAGCAATAATGGCTTCAAGACGGTGTCCTCATGGGGCAGGGAAAAAAGGGGACGGCGGGTAGCCGGTGGGCAAATGTATCATAGGCGCCGGCCCCGTGGTTACAGCTTCATTTCAAGTTTTATGCTAAATGTTGCATAAGTGTGCGCGGTGACGAAGGCCGAATGCGCCACGTCCTCGCTGGTGAGCGTGCGCCCGCTGTCGTAGTCGTCGGCGAACAGGTTGTTGGCGGCCACCCGCAGCTGGTAGCGCGGATTGAATTTCCACAGGCCGTACAGGTCGAGCTGGCGCTTGACGCCGCTGCTGACCAGTTCGGTTTTGCTGGTTTGCACCAGGATAGGCGGCGTCCAGTTCAGGCCGCCGCCGACGGTCAGCGGCAGCGACTTCAGGCGCCAGTCGAGGCCGAAGTTGGCGGTCTGCTTTGCCTGCTGGTCGAGCCGGTTGTTCGGGCCGGGAATGCCGTCCACATTCGACCAGAACCGGCTGTAGTTCGAGCGCAGGTCGATGTTCGGCGCACCGGCCATCACCTCGGTCAGCGGGAACTTCGCTTCCAGTTCGATGCCGCTGGTGCGCGCATGGTCGATGTTGATCGGGCTCGACACGTACTTCAGGCCGCGGCTGGTCATCTGCTTGGTGGTTTCGCGCCGCATCAGGTTGTCGATGTCGCGCACGAAGGCGCTGGCCGAGACGATGCCGCTCTTGCCCAGGTAATGTTCGTAGGCGAGGTCGAGGCCCTTGGCCAGCTCGGGCTTCAGGTTCGGGTTGCCGATGCGGTCGGGGCGGGTCTCGCGGTTGTCGCTGGAGAATGTCGGCGTTGCGATCAGGTCGTTCAGGGCCGGCGCGCGGTAGCTCTGGGTCAGCGCGGCGCGCACCTGGTCCTTCGCGTGGCCGGGAATCCGGTACACCGTGTGCAGCACCGGGCTCCACACGCGGCTGGTGTTCGACACGTCGGCGCCGCTGCTGGTGGAGGTGGTGCGGATGCCTTCCCAGCGCAGGCCGAGGTAGGCCGACCACTGCGGCGTGATGTCCCACTCGTCCTGCACGAAGGCGGCCATGCGGCGCGTGTCGGCCGTCAGGCTGGCGCCGGAGTCGTCGAATAGCGGGTCGCCGTTGTCGAGCGCGACGTGGGTCTGGTCGCGGTGGTTCGCTTCGATGTCCCAGCCGGCCGCCAGCAGGTGGCCCTTGCCGATCGGCGTGGTGTACTTGCCGCCCGTGTTCAGGCCATGGTCGCGCGTGCTGTCGCTGTCGGTGTAGGCTTTTTTCGGCACGCCCGCAGCGTCGAAGGTGCTGCGCAAGGTGTCGCTGTCGCTCTTGCCGCCGCCGAAACCGAACTTCACGTCCAGCTTGGCGCCGCCGCCCATCTTGTGCACCCAGTTGCCGAAGCCGCGCAGAAAAGTGGACGTGGACGACGTATCGCCCAGCTGGCGCGCATAGGCCTGCCGCTCCGGCTTGCCGACGGACTGCGTCATGTCGCTCTGGGACTGGCTGCTATTGTCGTTGTGGACCAGGAAGGGCTGGAAGGTCAGCGTGTCGCCACTGTCGAACTTGTACGACAGGCGCGGCGACAGGTGGATGCCGCGCGAGATCCCGTCGCTCTGGTCGTGCACTTGCTGCTCGAGCTCCACGGGCCCGGCCAGCGCCTGGTCGATGTTGTGGGTGCTGCTTTCGTCATGGCGCCGGTTCTCGAAAACCGAGGCGCTCATCAGCCAGGTCAGCTTGCCGGCCTTGCCCGGCACCGTCACCGACAAGTTCGGGCTGTGGCGGCCCTGCTCGATGCTGTCGGTCAGGCGCAGCTGGATGTCCTTCTGCTGGTAGCCCTCGCGCAGCACGATGTTGATGGTGCCGGCGATCGCCTGGGTGCTGTGCTCGGCGACCGGGCCGCGGATGATTTCGATGCGCTCGACCTGGTCGGGCGAGAGCGATTCGAGCGAGAAGCCGCCCGGCGGCTTTTCGCCGTTGACCAGCATCTGGGTATAGCCGTTGCCCAGGCCGCGCATGCGCACCCCGCCGCCGCCGCGCCCCGGGCGCCCGCCCACGGTCACGCCGGGCAGCCGCTTGAGGATCTCGCCCACGCTGGTGTCGCCGTTGCGGTCCAGTTCCTCGCGGCCGAACACCATCTTCGAGGCGGTCGACAGGCGCCGCGTTTCGATGTCGTCGGCGCGCGTGCCCTGCACCACCACGCTCTGCACCTTGGCGGCGGGCGCGGCGGCCTTGGGGTCCGCGGATTTTTCCGGCGCCCCCGGCTCGGCCTGCTGTGCGAACGTGGAGGACGCGCTGCCGATCAGGGCGATGCAGGCGATGGGAATCAGTCTATTCATGGAGCGGGACGGGCCCGGGCGTGCGGGCGGGGTCATTCGGGATCGGGGATTCTAGCGGCGGAACGGCGGCGGCGACCGGGCGGCCGCCGTTTTTTACTTTACGATACACAAGCGTTGTTATTACGCGCCGGGCAGGCCCATGCCGGCGCCGCGCTTGCCGCCGCCCATGCCGCGGCCCTTGCCCCTGCCCTCCTCGCCCGCGCGCGGGGCCGCGTGGCGCTGCTCGCTGTCGGGCACCCGCATCAACTGCTCGGCCGCCATCGCCGCCACCTGCTGGCGCTGGCCGTCGTCGAGCGCGTCGTTCACGCCCAGCCACAGTTCGCGCAACTGCCTGTCCTCCTGGGCGCTGGCGGCCGCCTCCGCTTCGAGCGCGGCGTTCAGCTCGCGCAGCTCCGCCTTGGGCACACCCAGGCCGGCCTTCAGCGCCGCCTGCAGGCGTTCGCGCCTGGCCTCGCGCTCGCGCAGGATCGCCTTGCTGCGTCCTTCCACCTGCAGCCACAGGGTTTGCTGGTTGGCGTTGAGCTTGAGTTCCTGGCGAAATTCGGACGCCATTGGCACCAAGTCTTCGGCGCGCATCTCCATCACCGGGGTGGCGAGCGCGGCCGCGCAGGCGGAGGCGAGCACCGCGGCGGCAAAGGTGCGGCGGATCGGGAATAGGGTCATGACGGGCTCCGGGCGAAAAAAAGCCCACGGGGGGCCATGGGCTAAACCACTTCAAGGGTGGGGAGAGAAAACGATTTCACTATAGGCTGGCATTTCGACAATGCTGCCGAAAATTACAATTGCTTACTGCTGAGATGCGAATCGAAACACGGGCTTACATTCCGTGACATCGTGGCTGGGGGGTTGGCGTCCGGACAGCGAAGGCCCGGCGGATGCGCCGATTGAGACCGGCGGGGATATGAGATGGGGAAGCCGTGCGGCGAGAAAGGGGGAACTCGCGGACGCGAGAACCCCTGTTAAGACTTCTTGCGGGTCAGGCGCGCGCGCCGCCGCTCGTCAGGTTGTCGACATACCAGTCCATCGCCTGCTTGAGTCCTTCGCCGATCCTGTGGGTCGGCGCGTAACCCAGCTTTTCCGCTGCCTTCGAGATATCGGCCTGCGAATGGCGCACGTCGCCCGCGCGGAACGCCACATACTCCGGCTTGTGATCGCGCAAGTGGGGGAAACGATCCTGCAGCAGCTCGCACATCATCCGGTGCAGCTGATTGAGGCTGGTGCGGTCGTTGAGCGCGACGTTGTACACCTCGTTGGCAATGCCAGGTCCTTGCGTCAGGGCGGCCAGCAGGTTCGCTTGCACCACGTTGTCGATGAAACAGAAGTCGCGGCTGGTCTCTCCATCGCCGTTGATGAACAGCGTCTTGTTGCCGATCAGCGAGGCAATCCATTGCGGAATCACCGCGGCGTAGGCGCCGTGCGGATCCTGCCGCGGGCCGAACACGTTGAAATAGCGCAGACCCACAGACTCGGTGCCGTAGGTGCGGCCGAATACGTTGGCGTACAGCTCATTGACATACTTCGTGACGGCGTAGGGCGACAGGGGATTGCCGATCACCGGTTCTACTTTGGGCAGGCTCGGGTGATCGCCATAGGTCGAGCTGGAGGCCGCGTAGACAAACCGCTTGACCTTGGCATCGCGCATCGCGACGAGCATGTTGAGGAAGCCGGTGACGTTCGTTTCGTTGGTGGCGACCGGATCGTTGATCGAGCGCGACACCGATCCCAGCGCAGCCTGGTGCAGCACGTAGTCCACGCCTTCGCAGGCGCGCGCGCAATCGGCGGCGACGCGGATATCGCCCTCGATGAAGGTGAAGCGCGACCACGCTTCCGGCCCGACCAGCGATTGCACCTGATCGAGATTGTGCCGGTGGCCGGTCGCGAAATTGTCGAGGCCCGTCACTCGCTGGCCCAGCTTGAGCAGTGCCTCGACCAGGTTCGATCCAATGAAGCCAGCCGCACCGGTCACCAGCCAGTGGTGGCTCTGCTGGCGTAGTTGTTGTTCAATGTCGTTAAATTTGGTCACAGCCTTGCACTCCCAGAATTGCGTCGTTCGCTACATTGGCAACGGCGCCGTGGCATGGAAGCCGCGGCCCGATGCGCGCTTGCCGGTCAGAGGCGCCAGACGGTGAAGCCGGCCTCGGTAAGCGCTTCGCGGTCGAATTGCGATTTGACGTCGATAAAGCAGCCGCCCGGTTTGAGCTTGGCTTGCAGGTCGGCCAGCGGGCGCGCCAGCAGTTCCTTGTGCGACACGGCGGCGATGATTGCATCGGCACGCGGCAGGCTTTCCCAGCGCACCAGGTCAATATCGTATTCGTGCTTCGCTTCGTCGCTGGAGGCGATCGGATCGTACACATTGACCTCGACGCCGTAGCTCTTCAGCTCGCTGACGATATCGGCCACTTTGGAGTTGCGCAGGTCCGGGCAGTTTTCCTTGAAGGTCAGGCCAATCACGTTAACGATGGCCCCCTTGATGTTAAAGCCCGCTTCGATCATCGCTTTAACGGTTTTTTCGGCAACGAACTTGGCCATGCCGTCATTGATGCGCCGTCCGGCCAGGATCACCTGCGGGTGGTAGCCGATCATTTCCGCCTTGTGGGTCAGATAATAGGGATCGACGCCGATGCAATGGCCGCCGACCAGGCCAGGGCGAAATGGCAGGAAATTCCACTTCGTGCCGGCCGCTTTCAGCACTTCCAGCGTGTCGATGCCGATCTTGTCGAAAATGATCGCCAGCTCATTCATCAGCGCGATGTTCAGGTCGCGCTGGGTGTTTTCGATGACCTTGGCCGCTTCCGCGACCTTGATGCTGGAGGCGCGGTGCACGCCTGCGTTGATGATCGATTCGTACAGGCGGGCGATCGATTCGAGCGTGTCCGCGTCGTCGCCGGACACGACCTTGAGAATCGAGGTCAGGGTGTGTTCCTTGTCGCCCGGGTTGATCCGCTCGGGCGAAAAGCCGACATGGAAATCCTGCTTCCATTTCAGGCCGGAGTGCTGTTCCAGGATGGGAATGCAGACTTCCTCCGTTGCGCCGGGATACACGGTCGATTCGAAGATGACGATCGCGCCCTTTTTCATGTGCTGACCGACGGTCTTGCTGGCGCCGGCCAGGGGAGTGAAGTCCGGATTATGCGCGATATCGACCGGGGTCGGCACCGCCACGACGATGTAGTCGGCGCTGGCCAGGGTTGCCGGGTCGGTGCTGACCGACAGATGGCGCGCCGCCCGCAGTTCCTCGGTCGACAGTTCGCCGGTCGGGTCGATGTAGTTCTTGTAACTGTCAATCTTTGCTTGCGAAAGATCGAAGCCGATGGTGCTGCGCTTCTTGCCGAATTCGACTGCCAGTGGCATGCCGACATATCCAAGCCCTACTACAGCGACGATTCCATTTGAGTTCATGCGGTATTCCAAGCGATATGAAGCGGATTGCAGCATCCGTTCCGTGTTTCGACACGGAACGGATGCTGACGAAATTGCCACGAACTATAGCGTATTTCCGGTTTAAAAGATATTGATGGGTCAGGCGTGCGCGGGTCGGGCCGCGAGGCGATGTGGCGCCCCGAACACGGTCGAAGCGCGAAAAAAAACCGGGCGTGGCCCGGTTTTTTTCTGAATCATGACGACCTCAGTCGTTCAGCTGCTTGGCGTCGCCCAGCTTGTCCTTGTACGAATCGAAAATCCCCACCAGCGCGTCGCGCATCGTGAAGGTCGGCGCCCAGCCGAGTTCGGACCTGGTGTTGTCGATCTTCGGCACGCGGTTCTGCACGTCCTGGTAGCCCTTGCCATAGTAGGCGCCCGAGCTGGTCTCGACCAGCTTGACCTGCTTCGCCGAATCGCGGTATTCCGGATACTCGGCGGCCAGTTCCAGCATCATGCCGGCCAGTTCGCGGATCGAGTAATTGTTGTCCGGGTTGCCGATGTTGTAGATCTTGCCGGTCGCCACGCCGCCTTCGTTGGCGATGATGCGCACCAGCGCGTCGATGCCGTCATCGACGTAGGTAAACGAGCGCTTCTGCGCGCCGCCGTCGACCAGCTGGATGTTCTCGCCGCGCACGATGTGGCCGAGGAACTGGGTCAGCACGCGCGACGAGCCTTCCTTCGGCGTGTGGATCGAATCGAGGCCGGCGCCGATCCAGTTGAACGGGCGGAACAGCGTGAAATTCAGCCCTTCCATGCCGTAGCCCCAGATCACGCGGTCCATCAGCTGCTTCGAGCAGGCATAGATCCAGCGCGGCTTGTTGATCGGGCCGTACACCAGCGGCGACGCCTCCGGGTCGAACTCGGCGTCCGGGCTCATGCCGTACACCTCGGAGGTCGACGGGAACACCAGGTGCTTCTTGTACTTGTGCGCCGAACGCACGATCGGCAGGTTGGCCTCGAAGTCCAGCTCGAACACGCGCAGCGGATCGGTGACGTAGGTCGACGGCGTGGCGATCGCCACCAGCGGCAGGATCACGTCGCACTTCTTGACGTGGTACTCGACCCACTCCTTGTTGATGTTGATGTCGCCTTCGAAGAAATGCAGGCGCGTCTTGTACGACTCATTGGCCAGCAAGTCCTTGATGCGCTCGGAATGCATGTCCATGCCGTACACATGCCAGTCGGTGGTTTCGAGGATGCGCTTGGACAGGTGGTGGCCGATGAAGCCGTTGACACCGAGGATAAGGACTTTTTTCATTGTTGAAGGGCGCTACATGGGCCGAATGGTTGACCGGTGATTATACCATTCCAGGAAACGCCCGAGCCCGGTTTCTAAGCTGGACGCCCGCTGGAAACCCACCCATTGGCGCAATTGGCGCTCGAGCGTCGGTACAAACTGGAGCACCCGCACCGGGCGGTCGCGCCCGTGACCAGGATCGCTTTTTGAGCGAATCGCGCGTCCGTGTTGCCAGTGCGAGTTTTCTGAGAATAAACTACGCTCGGCACAGCGATGACCGTCCCGGTTCGGCAAAAAATACAAATTCGCAACATGCCGATGTCGAAACCCTTGCTTTCCGTGACAGATAAATTTCCAGATCAAAATATTTGTTGTTAATATCGTACTTGTGCAGCAGCTTTTACCCGCGCGGGCGTTGACGCTGGCGGTTAATCCACACCAGCGGCCCGGAACCGCCGGACCCCGAGGAATCCATGAGGTTACTGACATTTAGCACACTGTTTCCGAATACCGAGCAGCCCAACCATGGCCTCTTCGTCGAGACCCGCCTGCGCTACCTGCTCGCCAGCGGCAAGGCCGAATCGAAGGTCGTCGCGCCGGTACCCTGGTTTCCCTCAAGTCATCCCCGCTTCGGCAATTACGCCCGTTTCGCCCGCGTGCCCGCCCGCGAAGTGCGCCAGGGCATCGACGTGCTGCACCCGCGCTTCGTCTCGATTCCCAAAGTCGGCATGGAAATGGCGCCCTGGCTGATGGCGCAAGGGGTCAAGCCCGCGATCGGCCGCCTGATCGACGAAGGCTACGATTTCGACCTGATCGATGCGCACTATTTCTACCCGGATGGCGTGGCTGCCGCAGCGCTCGGGCGCTACTTCAATAAGCCGGTGGTGATCACCGCGCGCGGTTCGGACATCAGCCTGATTCCCCGGCACGCCATTCCGCGCAAGCTGATCCAGCGCGCGGCCGCCGATGCCGGCGCCATCATCACCGTCTGCAACGCCCTCAAGACCGAACTGGTGCAACTCGGCGTCGACGCCCGCAAGGTCACCGTCCTGCGCAACGGCGTCGACCTGCAACGCTTCCACCCGGGCGACCGCGACGAACTGCGCGCGGCCCTTGGCGTCGAAGGTTTTGTACTGCTGTCGGTGGGCAATCTGCTTCCGGTGAAGGGCCACGACCTGGCGATCTCCGCGCTTCCCCTCTTGCCCGACGCCACCTTGATGATTGCCGGCGCCGGCCCCGAGCTGGCCCGCCTGCGAGCGCTCGCGCAGCAGCTCGGCGTCGCCGCCCGCGTGCGCTTTCTGGGCCCCGTGCCGCAAACGGACCTGGCGCGCTATTACGGCGCGGCCGATTCGCTGTTGCTGGCGTCCTCGCGCGAGGGCTGGGCCAACGTGCTGCTCGAATCGATGGCCTGCGGCACCCCGGTCGTGGCCAGCAATGTCTGGGGCACGCCGGAAGTGGTGGCCGCGCCCGAAGCCGGCGTCCTGATGCGCGAACGTTCGGCGCGCGGCGTGGCCGACGCGGTCAACGCCCTGCGCGCCAGCTACCCCGAGCACGCTGCAACCCGCCGCTACGCCGAAAACTTCAGCTGGGACGACACCACCCAGGGCCAGCTCGACCTGTTCACCCGTGTCCTGAATGGCCGTTCCGGCAAGACCGCGGCAAACACCCCGGGGCTCGAATCGGCGGTGCCGAAATAACAGCGCCGGCCCCGCCGCGGCGTAATTTTTGCGCTCGCTGATGGGCTGGCGCCGCGAACGCGTTTATACTGGACCGGCGCCGCTTCGGCGCGGCAAGAGGAACAGCATGGGCTCAACACTGAAGAACTCCGGACTCGTCGGCCTCGGGCTCATCGCCGGCGTGGCCGTCTCGATGCAGTTCTCGGCGCTGGCGCAAAAGCCGGTCGATCCGGGAATGCCGATCGAAGAACTGCGCCAGCTGGCCGACGTGTATGGCCTGATCAAGTCCGACTACGTCGAACCGGTCGAGGACAAGAAGCTGCTGACCGAAGCCATCTCCGGCATGGTCGCCTCGCTCGACCCCCACTCCGCCTACCTCGACAAGAACGCCTGGCGCGAACTGCGCGAAGGCACCGAGGGCAAGTTCGTCGGCCTCGGCATCGAAATCGCCCCCAGCGCCGACGGCTTCATCGAGATCGTCGCGCCGATCGAGGATTCGCCGGCCTGGCGCGCCGGCATCAAGGCGGGCGACCTGATCACCCGGATCGACGCGCTCAGCGTGCAGGGCCTGGCGATCGACGAAGCCATCAAGAAAATGCGCGGCGCCCCGCGCAGCAAGGTCACCCTGACCATCGCGCGCAAGGGCGTGGCGGCGCCGCTGGCGTTCGCGATCGCGCGCGAGGAAATCGTCCAGAAAAGCGTCAAGGCCAAAATCGTCGAGCCGGGCTACGGCTGGCTGCGCGTGTCGCAGTTCCAGGAGCCGACGGTGGACGACCTGGCCGCGCGCCTGCTCGCCCTGTACAAGCAGGAGCCCAACCTGAAAGGCCTGGTGCTCGACCTGCGCAACGATCCGGGCGGGCTGCTGCAGGGCGCGATCGGGGTGTCGGCCGCCTTCCTGCCGAAGGACGCCGAAATCGTCTCGACCAACGGCCAGCTGCCCGACTCGAAGCAGAGCTTTTACGGCCGCCCCGAATTCTATTCCCTGCGCGCCGACAGCGACGCGCTGGCGCGCCTGCCGTCCGCGGTAAAAAGCGTGCCGCTTGTGGTGCTGGTGAACACCGGCTCGGCCTCGGCTTCCGAGATCGTCGCCGGCGCGCTGCAGGACTACAAGCGCGCCATCATCATGGGCAGCCAGACCTTCGGTAAAGGCTCGGTGCAAACCATCCGCCCGCTGTCGAACGACACCGCGGTCAAGCTGACCACGGCGCGCTACTACACCCCGTCCGGGCGCTCGATCCAGGCCAGGGGCATCGTGCCCGACTTGCTGGTTGACGAAAACGCCGACGGCGACGGCCTGAACGGCCTGCGCACGCGCGAGGCCGACCTGCAGCGCCACTTGTCCAACGACCGCGACAAGGAAGAGCGCAGCGCGGCGCGCGACGACGCCGAAGAAGAGCTGCAGCTGATCGCGGCCGAACGCAAGCGCAAGCCGCTCGAATACGGCGGCGCCGACGACTTCCAGCTGCGCCAGGCATTGAACCACCTGAAGGGACTGCCGCTGCAGATGTCGAAGCAGGTGGCGGCGCACGCGCCCGCGAAAACTCGTTAGATCCATTTTGAAAGCACCTTCATGAAAAAAGTCGTCATCAGCGGCACCGGACTGTTCACGCCTCCCCACTCGATCTCGAACGAAGAACTCGTCGTCGCCTTCAACGCCTACGCGGAGCGGTTCAACGCCGACAACGCGGCCGCAATCGCCGCCGGCGAAATGACGGCAATCGAAGCGTCGAGCGCGGGCTTCATCGAAAAGGCGTCCGGCATCAAGTCGCGCTACGTGATGGAAAAGGAAGGCATCCTGGATCCGGCGCGCATGACCGCGCGCATCGCCGAGCGCGGCGACGACGAACTGTCGCTGCAGG
Organism: Massilia sp. R2A-15; assembly: GCF_030704305.1. Taxonomy (NCBI): domain Bacteria; kingdom Pseudomonadati; phylum Pseudomonadota; class Betaproteobacteria; order Burkholderiales; family Oxalobacteraceae; genus Massilia; species Massilia sp. R2A-15. Next base: position 4,339,219 of record NZ_CP131935.1, read on the forward strand.
CCGAGATGTGCGTCGCGGCGGCGCGCCAGGCGCTCGATCGCGCGCAGCGCACGCCGGCCGACATCGACATGGTGCTGGTCGCCTGCAGCAACATGCAGCGCGCCTACCCCGCGATGGCGGTCGAAGTGCAGGATGCGCTGGGCATCGACGGCTATGGCTTCGACATGAACGTCGCCTGCTCCTCGGCCACCTTCGGCATCCAGACCGCGCTGGCGGCGGTGCAAAGCGGCCAGGCGCGCGCGGTGCTGGTGCTCAATCCCGAAATCACCAGCGGCCACCTGAACTACCGCGACCGAGACAGCCACTTCATCTTCGGCGACGCCTGCACCGCGATCGTGGTCGAAGCGGCCGATCAGGCGATCAGCAGCCACCAGTGGGAGATCGTCGAATCGAAGCTCAAGACCTCGTTCTCCAACAACATCCGCAACAACTTCGGCTTCATGAACCGCTTCGACGAATCGGGCGTGGGCAAGCCGGACAAGCTGTTCCGCCAGCAGGGGCGCAAGGTGTTCAAGGAGGTGTGCCCGATGGCCGCCGAAATGATCAAGGACACAGTGCACGCGGCCGGCCTCGAGATCGCGCAGGTCTCGCGTTACTGGCTGCACCAGGCGAACCTGAACATGAACCTGCTGATCGCGCGCACGCTGCTCGGGCGCGATGCCGAGCCGGGCGAAGCGCCGGTGATCCTCGACACCTATGCCAATACATCGTCGGCCGGCTCGATCATCGCCTTCCACAAATACCAGGACGACATGCCGGCGGGCGCGCTCGGCGTGATTTGCTCGTTCGGCGCCGGCTACTCGATCGGCTGCGTGGTGGTCCGCAAGATTTGAGAAAGGGGTCTGGTCCTGCGGACCTGACCCCATCTTCGCTGCGAAAGCGGGAACTAATCAGGTGATTTTGGGGTCTGACCTAGGTCAGACCCGCAGCTTCACAAGCTCGCCGCCAGTTCCGCTCCCTCTTTAATCGCCCGCTTCGCATCGAGTTCCGCCGCCAGCGCCGCGCCGCCGATCTTGTGGAAACGTGGCCCGCCGCTTTCCCCTTCCGCCGGCATCAGCTCCGCCAGGCTTTCCTGCCCGGCACAGATGACGACGTTGTCCACCTCGATCAGCTTGCGCTCGCCGCCCACCGTGATGTGCAGCCCCTGGTCGTCGATCCGGTCGTACTGCACGCCCGCCATCATTACCACGCCGTTTCGCGCCAGCGTGGCCCGATGCACCCAGCCGCTGGTCTTGCCCAGCCCCGCTCCCGGCTTCGAGGTCTTGCGCTGCATGAGCCAGATCTGCCGGAACGGCGCCGGCGCTTCCGGCTTCACCAGCGCCCCGCCGCTGGCCGCAGCCAGGTCGACGCCCCACTCGCCCGCCCACTCCTTCACGGGCATCGGCAGCGGATGCTTCGGATCGTGCACCAGGTATTCGCCGACGTCGAAGCCGATCCCGCCGGCGCCGATGATCGCCACCCGCTTGCCGACCGGCGCCTTGTTTTGCACCACATCGACGTACGACAGCACCTTGGGATGATCGATGCCCTCGATGGCCGGCCTGCGCACGCGGATGCCGGTGGCGACGATCACATGGTCGTAGCCGTCCGCCAGCAGCTGTTCGCGCGTGACGCGCTGCCCGAGCCGCACCTTGACGCCGGTGGTTTCCAGCTTGCGGCGGAAGTAGCGGATCGTCTCGCTGAATTCCTCCTTGCCCGGAATCCGCATCGCGATCTTGAATTGACCGCCAATGGTGTCGCTGCTGTCGAACAGCGTGACGTCATGCCCGCATTCGGCCGCCACGGTCGCCGCCGACAGGCCCGCCGGCCCGGCGCCGACCACCGCCACCTTTTTCGGCGCGCGCGTTCTTGCATACACCAGCTCCGTCTCGTGGCAGGCGCGCGGATTGACCAGGCAGCTGGCGCGCTTATTGGCGAAGGTGTGATCGAGGCAGGCCTGGTTGCAGCCGATGCAGGTGTTGATTTCGTCCTCCCGCCCGGCCGCGGCCTTGGCGACGAACTCCGGATCGGCCAGGAAGGGCCGCGCCATCGATACCAGGTCGGCGTCGCCGCGCGCGATGATGGCGTCCGCTTCGCCCGGCATGTTGATGCGGTTCGACGCCACCACCGGAATCGACAGCTCGCGCCGCAGCCGCCCCGCCACGCCGGCGAATGCGGCGCGCGGCACCGAGGTGACGATGGTCGGCACGCGCGCCTCGTGCCAGCCGTAGCCGGTGTTGAGGATGGTGACGCCGGCCTGTTCCAGCCCCTTGGCGACTACCACCACCTCGTCCCAGGTATTGCCGCCTTCGACCAGGTCGAGCAGCGAGTGGCGGTACATGATGATGAAGTCGGGACCGACGCGCGCGCGGATGCGCCTGACGATTTCGAGCGGCAGGCGCATGCGGTTTTCGATGCTGCCGCCCCAGCGGTCGGTACGCTGATTGGTGCGCGCGCACAGGAACTGGTTGAGCAGGTAGCCTTCGCTGCCCATCACCTCGACGCCGTCGTAGCCGGCCGCTTTCGCCAGCCGGGCGCAGCGCGCGTACGCGGCGATGGTCTTCTCGATGCCGCGTTCGGTCAGCGCGCGCGGTTTGAACGGCGAGATCGGCGACTTCACGCTCGATGCCGACACCACCAGCGGCTGGTAGCCGTAGCGGCCAGCGTGCAGGATCTGCATCAGGATCTTGCCGCCCTCCTGGTGCACCGCGCGCGTCACGCGCCGGTGATTGAGCACGTCGCCGGCGAAGTTCAGCGTGCCGCCGAACGGCAGCAGCCATCCCTGGCGGTTCGGCGAGATGCCGCCGGTGACGATCAGCCCGACGCCGCCGCGCGCGCGTTCGCGATAGAACTCGGCCAGTTTGCCGTAGTGGTAAAAGCGGTCTTCGAGGCCGGTGTGCATCGAGCCCATAATGACGCGGTTGCGCAAGGTGGTGAAGCCGAGATCGAGCGGCGCGAGCAGGTGTGGGAAGGGAATGGTCATGACGGCATTAAACCGCACTTCGGTAGATGGCGGGTTCTAAAATGCGATCCATGCACGCGCACGATTGAAGTCGCCGCAGCATTTGCCATGGTAGGCTGCAAAGATGATTGCCCGACTAATTTTCCCGCTGCTGCTCACCGTCTGCCTGCCGGCCATGGCGCAGGAATCCGCGGTCGACCTCTCCGTCGAACGTGTCAATACCGCGGAAGGCCAGGTGTACCAGATCGAAGCGCGGGGCGAGGTGGCGGCGCCGCCGGCGGCGGTCTGGCGCGTCCTCACCGACTACAACCGCATGGCTGAATTCGTGCCCGACCTGCGCAGCGCGCGCGTGATTTCGCGCAGCGGCGACCAGGCCGTGGTCGAACAATACGGTTCGGCGCACGTGCTGTTCTTCCGGCGCGATATCCACCTGGTGGTGCAGGTGCGCGAGCAGCCGATGACGAAGATCGACGTCAGCCTGCTCGATGGCGACATGAAGGTCTATCGCTGCAGCTGGCAGCTCGCCCCGGTTCCGGCGACCGGCGGCACGCGCGTCGTCTATCGCGGCACGATGGCGCCCAAGTTTTACGTGCCGGGCATGCTGGGGGCGAAGTTCATCCGCTCCGACGTCGACCGGATGCTGCGCGCCGTGCTGGCGCGCCTGGACCGCGCCGACTAGGCGGCGTAGCTTTCGCGCCCGCGCAGCTCGGCGAACGATTCGATGCTGCCGATCTTGATGGTGATCGGGTTAAGTCGCGACTGCGGCGTCATCGGGCGCCAGGCGAACTGCCACTCGTGCTCGTGGGCCTCGGCGAGGGTCTTGGTGAACGCGGCGCCGAGCGCGGCGCGCGCGCCATATTCGACTTCGCCGTCGATGCCGGCCCAGCTGGGCAAGGTGCGTTGCACCGCGCGGTGCAGGCGCTCGCCGAATTCTTCGGTGTTGTGGATTACCAGGCAGCTGCCGTCGTTTGGCGCGAGCAGGTCGAACAGCGATTTGTCCCACACGGTCGAAAACGACAGCGTCAGGAACTGGCCCGCCGGGATCAGGCGGAACTGGCCTTCGCGCAGTGACAGTTCGAGTTCGGCGCGCGGCGCGTAGCGGTGCAGGGTTGGGGGGCGTTGATAGTCGTGCATGGCAGGTGATCCGGTAAAAAGTATCGGCTGGCGGCTTACTTGGCCAGCGCGCGGCGCACGTCATGTGCGAGCCGCATGTGTTTGGAGGCGATGAAAATCTCGCGCAGCAGGAAGACGAAGCTGCCGATCAGCGCGACCATCGCCAGCACGAAGCAGCCGGCGATGTATTTGTCGAGCGGCAGGCTGGTGGTGTCGCCCAAGAACAGCATCGCGATGACGAGGCAGATCAGGAGGCCGCAGCCGGTCGACAGCGTGATCGCGGTGTTGATCAGGTGCGCGCGGCCGTACAGGATGTCGAGCTCGGACTGGTAATCGTCGTGCGGTCCGATTTCAAGCCGGTCCTCGAGCACGCGCGAGCGGTCGATGATGCGCGCCAGCCGGTTGGTGAGCACCGTCAGCTTGGTGGCCACGCCGGTCAGCAGGAACACTGGCGCGATGGCCAGCTGGATCACGTGGCCGATGTCGCTGATCTGGATATTCATGATCGTATCGGGTCGTTGTTATTGTTCGGTCAGCCGCCAGTGTAGCAGCCCCGCCGCTTATTCGAAGCGGCCGAGGCGCTTGAACTGCTCGGTGGCCGCCACCAGCGCCGCCGAAATGCCCTTTTCCAGCGCGCCGTGGCCGGCGTCCGGGATCATGCGCAGCTGCGATCCGGGCCAGGCCTGGTGCAGGCGGTAGGCCGACACCGGCGGGCAGATCACGTCGTAGCGGCCCTGCACGATCACGGCCGGCAGGTGGGCGATGCGATGAAGGTCGCGCATCAGCTGGCCCTCTTCGAGGAAGCCGAGGTTGGCCATGTAGTGCGATTCGAGCCGGCCGACGCCCAGGTCGAGCGTGTCCGACACCGCCTCTTCCGGCTGCGGCAGCAGGAACACGCGGCGCCCTTCGAAGCGGCTCCAGGCGCGCGCCGCCGGCCAGTACACGTCCGGGTCGTCGCACAGCATGCGCGTTGTGTAGGCTTTCAGCAGGTCGCCCCGTTCGGCTTCGGGAATCGGCGCGACGAATTCATCGTAAAGTTCGGGATAGAACCACTGAACGCCGTGCAGGAACCAGTCGATTTCGGTGGCGGTGCACAGAAAAATCCCGCGCAGGATGAAGCCGAGGCAGCGCTCGGGGTGCGCCTGGCCGTACGCCAGCGCCAGCGTCGAGCCCCACGAGCCGCCGAACACGAGCCACTGCTCGATGCCGAACTTGACGCGTAGCGTTTCGATGTCCTCGATCAGCAGCTGGGTGGTGTTGTTGCGCCACTCGCCCAGCGGCGTCGACTTGCCGGCGCCGCGCTGGTCGAACAGGATGATGCGGTAGTGCTCGGGATCGAAGAAGCGGCGGTGCTGCGGCGACAGGCCGGCGCCCGGGCCGCCGTGCAGGAACAGCACCGGCGCGCCGTTCGGATTGCCGACCTCTTCCCAGTAGATGGTGTGCAGCGGATCGACATCGAGCATGCCGTGGCGGTGCGGCAGGATGGTCGGGAACAGCGACGGCGGAGCTTCGTGCATGGTGATTCTCTTCGATGGGGACAATCGATTGTATCGCACCCGCCCGCCGCCTATCAGGGACCGTGCGCGACGTCCGTGAACGGATTCAAAATCTTCAAGGACGCATCGGCAATCGACCTGAATCCGCCGCCGCCGTCGCGAGTGACAAGCGTCATGTCCCGGATCAGCGCAATAGCCGCAATTTGTTTATCGACGGTGTGCGGATCTTTTTTGGCATCGGAAAGCAAGGCACCCCAGACCTGCGCGGAATCCGCATCAAATTCGATGACTCGATGGCCATAGTGTTCCAACAGCGCTTCAAGCCACTGCTCATACATTTCGACTTTGCGAAGGTCATTCTTTCGTGCGGCCCTGGCAATCCCGGCGCGTATCTCACCAATTACCTGAACAGGCAGGAACAGTTCAGCATCGGCGGTGTTTTCAAAAAAAGCCCGCACACCCCGGTTGCAGCGGTCGCCCTTGCGGAACTCCGAAATCACATTGGTGTCGAGGAGATAGGTCATGCAGATCCTATCGGACGTCGAACAATTCGTCGTCGTCGAAATAAGGCATGGCTGCGAGAAGCTCCTTCAACGGACGCTTTGCGGGTTGGTCTATCAGCGTGAGCCGAAGAATCTCCCGGTGCTCCGCCTCGGCACTGCGCCCGTGAGACGCGGCGCGGCGCTTGAGCGCATCGACTAGATCCTGGTTCAAATCGCGAACGAGTAGTTGAGGCATGTCCTCCCCCGTTGGATGCTATCAGTGATAGCCCATTATAGGCCGCAATTCAGAAGAAGGTATTGATCGCGTAGCGCACGGTGTAATCGTCGTCCACCGCCAGCAGCAGCGGCCACTTGTCGAAAGTAGTGCACGGATGGGATATGCCGCAGCCGACCAGGTCGCCCACCTGCAGGTCGACCCCGTCCGGCAGCGTGAGATAGGCGTGCTGGTCGTTCATCTTGACGATGCTGCAGCCGGCCGGCAGCGCAGCCGGCGCGCCGGGGCCGGGACGATGGCTGAACAGCGGGACCGGCAGGTCGATGTCGTAGGAGGCGTCGCGCTTGCCCATCGTGAGGATGGCCAGCCGCGGTTCGGGGCGCGACTGCACCATGCTCCACACTTCCAGCGCCGGTTTGAGCGCCTCGCCACCGAGGGCCGGGTGGCCGCCTTCGCGCGCATCGAGGTCGCCGATCTGGCGCAGGTAGGAGCCGTGGTCGCTGGTCAGGTAGCAGCCGCTGCGCAGCACCGGCAGCACGGGACGCGACAGCGCGCCGACGCCGGCAAAACCGCGCGCGACCAGGTCGAAGTAGCCGGAGCCGCCCGCCGACAGCAGGATCTGCGCGCAGCCCATGAACAGCTGCTCCTCGTCGGCGGCGCGCACCAGCGCCGCGAGGCGCGCGAGGAAATCGTCGACCTGCTTCACGTCGCCGGCGCGGTCGTTCGACACCAGCAGGCCTTCGTAGCCTTCGAAGCCGGCCAGCTGCAGGCCGCTCGCCTGCGCCACCGCGCGCGCCAGCGCCAGCGCGTCGGCCTCGCTGCGGCAGCCGGCGCGCTTGCCCGGCAAGCCCAGCTCGACCAGCAGCGGCAAAGGCCGCGCGAGCGGATGCGCGGCTACCGCTGCGGCCAGCCGTTCCACGCCTTCGAGCGAATCGACCAGCGCAAAAAATTCGAAATCGGGATCCTCGTGCATCAGGGTCAGCACGCTGTGGATGTCGGCCTTCGCGACCAGCTGGTTGGCCAGCAGCACGCGGCGCACGCCGAAGCGGTGCGCCATCTGGACCTGGGTGGCGCTGGCCAGGGTGATGCCCCAGGCGCCGTTGGCCAGCTGGGCGCCGAACAGCTGCGGGCTCATGGTGGTCTTGCCGTGCGGCGCGAGGGTGGCGCCGTACTGCGCGCAGAAGCGCCGCATCCAGTCCAGGTTGTGGCGCAGCGCCGAGGATTTCAGCACCGCGACCGGGAAGCTGGTGTCGGCATGGAGCACGTTCCAGCCCTGCACGCCGATCGCGCCCTGGCGCAGCGGCGCGGTGATCGGCAGGCCCTTCACGCCAGGCTGCAGCAGTTGTTCTTCCAGTGCGCCCAGCGCCAGTCCGTCGTGCGGCAGTGTATTCATTCGTTGTCCTGGTCGTCCTCCAGCAGTTGCTGCAGCCGGCGCTCGTAGTGGTTGAGGAAGTCGCGGGTGACCGCGTAGTGCTCGGTGTCCTCGTAGGCCGTCTCGGTGAGGCCGGACTGGTCGAACACCAGTATTTTAGCGTTCGGATAGGCCAGCAGGATGGGCGAATGGGTGGCGATGATGAATTGCGAGCCGCGTTTCACCAATTGGTCGATCGCGGAGAGCGCGGCCAGCTGGCGGTTGGGCGACAGCGCGGCCTCCGGCTCGTCGAGCAGGTAGAAGCCGTTGTCCTCGAGGTCGAGCAGCAGCTCCATGAACGCTTCGCCGTGCGAGCGCAGGTGCAGCGATGGTTTCCGATGGCCCGGCAGCGAGTCCATGTAGCTGATGACATCGAAGGCGCTTTCGGCGCGCAGGAAGTAGGACCAGCGTGGCGCCTTGTAGCCCTTGACCAGGCGCAGCGCATCCTGCAGCGGCGACACTTCCTGTTGCTGGCGATTGACGTTGCGCGAGCCGCCTTCGGCCGGCAGGCCCATCGCCACCGCGATCGCCTCCAGCATGGTCGATTTACCGGCGCCGTTTTCGCCGACGAAAAACGTCACGTCCGGGTGCAGCGCCAACGTGCCCATTTCGCGCACGGCGGGGATGCCGAACGGGTAGCGATCGGGATCGATGTCGGCGCCGGGGCGGATCGACACTTCGCGCAGGTAGGGTTTGGCGGTGAGGGCCATTTGATCGAGTCCAAACAAAAATGGGGTCAGGTCCGCAGGACCAGACCCCAGCTGTGCAGCAGTTCAACCAATTACGACATGTGCTGCCCGCCGTTGATGGCGATGTTGGCGCCGGTGACGAATGCCGCTTCGTCCGACGACAGGTAGGCCACCAGGCCCGCCACTTCTTCCGGCTTGCCCAGGCGCGCCATCGGAATCTGCGGGATGATCTTCGTGTCCAGCACTTCCTTGTCGATCGCCATGACCATCTTGGTGCCGATGTAGCCTGGCGAGATGGTGTTGACCGTCACGCCCTTGCGCGCCACTTCCAGCGCCAGCGCCTTGGTGAAGCCGTGCACGCCGGCCTTGGCCGCCGAGTAGTTGGTCTGGCCGAACGCGCCCTTCTGGCCGTTGACCGACGAGATGTTGATGATCCGGCCCCAGCCGCGCTCGACCATGCCGTCGCACACCGGCTTGGTCATGTTGAACACGGAGTCGAGGTTGGTGCGCATCACGGCGTCCCAGTTCGGCTTGTCCATCTTCTTGAACGTCATGTCGCGCGTGATGCCGGCGTTGTTGACCAGCACGTCGATCGGCCCGACTTCGGCGGTGATCTTGGCGACCGCCCGCTCGGCCGAATCGTAATCGGCCACGTCGCACTCGTAGGCCTTGAAGTTGTAGCCCATCTCCTTGGTCGAGGCCAGCCAGCCTTCGACTTTCGGATTACCCGGCGAATAGGTCGTCACGACCGTGTATCCCAGCGCGGCCAGCTTGATGCACACCGCTTCACCCAAACCACCCATACCGCCGGTTACCAATGCAACTCTCGACATATCGTTTCTCCTAGTTTTGGAATCGTTCGAATTAATGCGGGATCAGTCCCGTTCCACTGCCAGCGCCACGCCCATGCCGCCGCCGATGCACAGGCTGGCCAGTCCCTTCTTGGCGTCGCGCCGGATCATCTCGTGCAGCAGGGTCACCAGGATGCGCGCGCCGGAAGCGCCGATCGGGTGGCCCAGCGCAATCGCGCCGCCGTTGACGTTGATCTTGCTGGTGTCCCAGCCCATCTCCTTGTTGACGGCGATGGCCTGGGCGGCGAACGCCTCGTTAATTTCCATCAGGTCGACCTCGTCGTGGGTCCAGCCGGCTTTTTTGAGGCACAGCTGGGTGGCCGAGACCGGGCCCATGCCCATGATCGCCGGGTCGAGTCCCGCCGACGCGTAGGCCTTGATGCGCGCCAGCGGTTTCAGGCCCAGTTCCTTGGCCTTCGACGCCGACATCATGATGACCGCGGCGGCGCCGTCGTTCAGGCCGGAGGCGTTGCCGGCGGTGACGCTGCCTTCCTTGTTGAACGCCGGGCGCAGGCCGGCCATGCCCTCGACGGTGGTGCCGTGCTTCGGATACTCGTCGGTGTCGAACACGGTGACGCCCTTCTTGGACGGGATTTCCAGCGGGATGATCTCGTCCTTGAACTTGCCGGCCTTTTGCGCCGCCTCGGCCTTCTGCTGCGAAGCGGCGGCGAACGCGTCCTGCTCGGCGCGCGAGACGTCGTATTTCTTGGCGACGTTCTCGGCGGTCACGCCCATGTGGTACTGGTTGTAGACGTCCCACAGGCCGTCGACGATCATGGTGTCGACCAGCTTGGTGTCGCCCATGCGGAAGCCGTCGCGCGAGTTGGGCAGCACGTGCGGCGAGGCGCTCATGTTTTCCTGGCCGCCGGCGATGACAATGCTGGCGTCGCCGCAGCGGATCGCCTGCGCCGCCGAGTGGGTGGCCTTCAGGCCGCTGCCGCAGACCTGGCCGACGGTAAACGCCGGCACGGTGTTGGGCACGCCGCCCTTGATCGAGGCCTGGCGCGCCGGGTTCTGGCCGGCGCCGGCGGTGAGCACCTGGCCCATGATCACTTCGCTGACGCTGGCGGGATCGATCCCGGTCTTGGCGAGCAGGCTCTTGATGACATGCGCGCCAAGCTCGACGGCCGGGATCTTGGCCAGGCTGCCGCCGAATTTGCCGACGGCGGTGCGGCCGGCGGCGACGATTACGACATCTTCCATGTGAATCTCCGAGGGTGCTGGCGAGGAGCCAGCGGGTTGTCAGACGGCGCCTATGGTGGGGCCATGGCGCCACCGTTTTCCAGGGTGAGGCTGGCCGGCGTGCCGTGGCGCTGGGATCGTCCAGCAGCGACAGCGTCGGCTATAAAATGCACCAAGATGGTGCATTTTTAGTTTCAATGTACGAAAACTAATGTTTGCCGAGGTGGGCAAATGTTTGTGCCAGGTTGCGTTAACGGTCGGCTTTAAGCAAAGTCAATCTTATCAGCTTATTCATCAAAAACAATCGGTGTTTACCCTTAGTGCCGAAATTCCGGTCCACAAACGGTTAAATACCCACGCTGCATTGCGGCGAGGCAATCGCGCCTAGGGTTTGTTGCCTTTCGGAACGTCCTTGCAAAGCTCCCCATCCGGCAATTTTCACAGTAGAATGCACGGGCCTGATCAATTGGGCGCCCCGCCCAACCCGAACGAAGCGTGTATGCAAAAAAGCCCGGCCCTGCCCATCGAAATCAAGATCTCCACGGTCGTCGCCATCTCGACGATCCTCCATTCGGCCGATCCGCTGGCGATTGACGCCGCGCTGAAACAGATGACCGGCGGCGTGTCGGACTTTTTTGAAGATGAATTCGCCGTCATCGACGTCGGCGCGATCGCAGCGGACAGCCCGTCGATCGACTGGCGCGCGCTGGTCGAGCTGCTCAAGAAATACCGCCTGAACGCGGTGGCCGTGCGCGGCGCCACGCCCGACATGGCCGACGCGATCCGCGCGCGCGGCCTGTCGCTCGACGACGGCAGCAGCGGCGCCAAGCCGCTGGCCGGCGAAGCGCTCGCCGCTCCTGCCAAGCCGGCACCGGCGCCTGCGCCCGTTGCCGCGCCGGCCCCGCAGCCCGTCCCCGTAGCCGCGCCCGGCGCCATGATCATCGACACCCCGGTGCGCGCCGGCCAGCGCATTTACGCGCGCGGCTGCGACTTGATCATCACGGCGGCCGTCAACAACGGCGCCGAAGTGATCGCCGACGGCAGCATCCATGTTTACGCACCATTGCACGGGCGCGCGCTGGCCGGCGCCTCGGGCAACGCCGAGTCGCGCATCTTCGCGCTGTCGATGCAGCCCGAGCTGGTATCGATCGCCGGCGTGTACCGCACCTTCGACGACGGCTTCCCGCCGGAACTGGCGCGCCAGCCGGCGCAAATCCGCCTGGTCGGGGACCGAATCGATATACTGTCGCTCAGCCCGGCAGCCCGCGCCTGAACTCACCCACTATAAAGGACCTATTTGTGGCACGAATTATTGTTGTGACATCCGGCAAGGGCGGCGTCGGCAAGACGACCTCCTCGGCCAGCTTCTCCACCGGCCTGGCAATGCGCGGCCACAAGACCGCGGTGCTCGACTTCGACGTCGGCCTGCGCAACCTCGACCTGATCATGGGTTGCGAGCGGCGCGTGGTGTATGACCTGATCAACGTCGTCAACGGCGAAGCGACCCTGAACCAGGCGCTGATCAAGGACAAGCACTGCGACAACCTGTTCATCCTGCCCGCTTCGCAGACGCGCGACAAGGACGCGCTGTCGGAAGAAGGCGTCGAGCGCGTACTGCACGACCTGATCAACATGGGCTTCGAGTACATCATCTGCGATTCGCCGGCCGGCATCGAGCACGGCGCGCTGATGGCGCTGACGTTCGCCGACGAAGCGATCATCGTGACCAACCCGGAAGTGTCGTCGGTGCGCGATTCGGACCGCATCCTTGGCATCATCCAGGCCAAGTCGCGCCGCGCGCAGACCGGCGCCGAGCCGGTCAAGGAACACCTGCTGATCACGCGCTACTCGCCGAAGCGGGTCGAGAACGACGAAATGCTGTCCTACCAGGACGTGCAGGAGATCCTGCGCATTCCGCTGATCGGCATCATTCCGGAATCTGAGTCGGTGCTGCACGCTTCGAACCAGGGCAATCCGGCGATCCATTTCAAGGGCACCGACGTGGCCGAGGCCTACGAGGACGTGGTGTCGCGCTTCCTCGGCGCCGACCTGCCGCTGCGGTTTACCAGCTACGAAAAGCCAGGACTCCTGCAGCGCATTTTTGGGACAAAGTGATATGGCCCTGCTTTCCTTCCTGTTCCCACCCAAGACGAAAACCGCCAGCCAAGCCAAGGAGCGCCTGCAGATCATCATCGCGCGCGAGCGCACGGTGCGCGGCGGCCCGGACTTCCTGCCGGCCCTGCACCGCGAGCTGATCGAAGTGATCTCGAAGTACACCAAGGTCAATGCCGACAACATCAAGCTGTCGCTGGACCGCCAGGGCAACCTGGAGGTGCTCGAAGTGAACGTGGTGCTGCCCGACGCGTGATGGAAAATGGGGACTCGGCGTCCCCGTCGATCCGCAGGACCAGACCCCGGACTTCGGCCGGCGGCGCGTGATCATCGGGGTCTGGTCCCGCGGACCTGAGATGTACCGAGTTTGGTGGACATCCAAATAGGGGACAATACGTTCCATGGATACCAAACTCGTAAAATCATCTGAAAACCAGGTCTTTAGCCCGGAGTTCAAGCTCCAAGCGGTTGAACGTCTGAAGCAATGCGATAACGCCGCGGCGCTGGCGCGAGAGCTCGGCGTGCGTCGAAATCAGCTTTATAAATGGGCGAAGCGGGTCGACTTGGTCGGCCCGGACTTGGCGTTTCGACCGCCTGGGCGCCCGCCAGCTGGCGAGGAAGACGAGCTGACTCGGCTTCGCAAGGAGAACCTTCGCCTGGCACTGGAGCTCGAAATTCTAAAAAAAGCCGAGGCGTACTTCATGCGCCGATAGCGCTGAGGTACGCCTTCATTCGCGAGCATGCCGAGATGTATCCGGTCGGGCTGATGTGCCGCTTACTTGGCGTAAGCCGAAGCGGCTACCATGCCTCGCGCTGTCGCCCTATGAGCCCGCGCGATAGCGCGGACATCGCCTTGATTGCGAGGCTTCACGAGATCGACGCGGAACACCGGCGCGCTGCAGGCGTCATCAAGATGTGGCGGGTGCTACGCGCGGAAAAAAATCCATGCGGGCGAAATCGAGTGGCACGTCTACGACGTTGCGCCGGCATTCAGACGCTTCGAACCCAACGACTGCAAAGCAAACCAGCACCGCAACAAAAAGAACCGCCAGCCCCGAATCTGGTGAACCGGAAATTCAAGGTCGCCGTTCCAAACCGCGTGTGGGTGGGCGACATGACGCAAATCACCACGCGGACGGGGATAAGCCATCTGTCGATATTCCTGGATTTGTCCACGCACGCTGTCATTGGCTGGGCGATGGGAACGAGCCAGACCGCCGCCCTGGCCGTGCAGACGATCGAAGCGGCCATGGAGCGATATCGCCCGCCGCCAAGGCTCGTTTGCCACACGGATCAGGGATCGCCTTACGGCTCGAAGAAGTTTCGCGACTACCTCGAGTCGAAGGGCGCAATTGCGAGCATGAGCCGCAAAGGGAACTGTCACGATAACGCGGTTGCGGAGAGCTTCTTCTCGAACCTGAAGAACGAGTTGACGCATCACTTCGTGTATGAAGATCACGCTGCCGCGGTTGCCGCCGTCAAAGATCATATTGAGGTGTACTACAATACAATCCGACTTCATCAATCGCTCGGCTACAAAACGCCGGCGCAGGTCCAGGCGCAGCACATGTGTTGCTAATTAACCTGTCCACCAAACCGGTGCATCTCAGACCTGACCCCATTTTCAGTTTACGGGTCGCGCCGGCTTGAGCTTGTCGGCCACCTTCGCGCACGCTTCCACGTGCTGATAGCCGAGCTGGCGGAACACCGTGAACCCGATCGCCGCCGACACCGCCGACCCGGCAATCGGCACCAGCTTGGCGGCCGTCTTGGTTGCCACCTTCACGCCGACTTTCTTGAACAGCTTGAGCAGCAGCTCGCGCGTGACCAGGCGACCCACCATCATCCCGCCCATCCCCACTGCCGCCTCGTAGGCGATCATCCGGAACTTCGGCTGCAGCCGGCTGACCTGCTCGGGCGTCAGGCCAAATGCCTCGTTGACTTCTTCGACCAGTTTCGCGAACAGCGACAGGTCCGACACCACGTCGAGTCCCGGCAGCGGCACGGCCGAGAAGCCGGCGGCGACGGTGGCGCGCCGGCGCACCATGCGGCGGCAGCGCTCGCGCACGCTGGCGATGTCCTTGTCGGTGCCCGGAATCAGGGTCCAGTCGGTGGAAAGCGTTTCTGCCATGGCAAACGGCCCCCTCTCTTGTGAAATTTCCTACTGACTAAAATGATGATTGAAAACCTAGTTTTTCCAGTGTACCTTGTAATTGTCCGGTCAGATTGCACTGCTGAACGGGATACGGAACACGGCAAAAATTGTCATTTTTGTAGCAATTTTTTGTAAATGTCTGTTATATTTACAGTAACTTTTCATCTGTAATCGTAGGATAGATCCTACAAACAACAACCGTTTCCCAGAGCCATCATGCGAATAGCCGTCCTTGATAATGACCGCAGCCAGGCCGACCTGATTTGCCAGGTGCTGACCGGCGCGGGCCACACGTGCCAGTCCTTCGACAACGGCAAGGAGATGCTCGGCGCGCTGAAGAAGGACAGCGCCGACATGCTGATCCTCGACTGGCACGTCAACGACCTGACCGGGGCCGACGTGCTCAAGCGCGCCAAGGAAAAGCTGGCGGCGCACGCGCCGACGATGTTCTTGACCAACAACTCGGGCGAGGACGACATCGTGGCCGGCGTGGGCGCGGGCGCCGACGACTACATGATCAAGCCCTTGCGGCGCGGCGAACTGCTGGCGCGGGTGCAGGCGCTGCTGCGCCGGGCCTATCCGTCGCAGAACGGCGCCGAGCAGCTGCAATTCGGGCAATACGTGTTCGAGACGCGGCCCGGACGCCTGCTCAAGGATGGCTCGGTGATCGACGTCACCCACAAGGAGTTCTACCTGGCGCTGCTGTTCTTCCGCAACATCGGCCGGCCGCTGTCGCGCGCCTATATTCACGAAGCGGTGTGGATCCGCGAGACCGCGGTGCCGTCGCGCACCATGGACACCCATGTGTCGCGGGTGCGGAACAAGCTGCAGCTGCGGCCGGAGAACGGCTTCCGGCTGGTGCCGGTCTACAGCTACGGCTACCGCCTCGAAAAGATGGGCGCTTGACGCTTGTCGTTCTTGCGGAGGGGGGGCGCCGAGCCCAGGAACCCATGCTGACGTTGCACGGCGTTGCCGATCGACTAATCACGTTCTGTATGGGTTCCTGCCTGCGCAGGAACGACGGCACTTCCTCGCGCTATAATGTGGGCTTACGTTCCCATCCGCCCCCACATGCAACTGCTTGCCGTCGGCCTCAACCACACCACTGCACCGGTCTCGCTGCGCGAGCAACTGGCGCTGGCGCCTGACCAGCTCGGCCAGGCGGTGCGCGCGGCGCGCGGCTGGTTTGCCCGCATCGACCAGCAGGGCGGCGACGAAGCGGCCATCCTCTCTACCTGCAACCGCACCGAGATGTACGCGGCCAGCCGCGCCCCCAATCCGCTCGACGCCAGCGCCCACTTCCTGGCCGATTATCACAAGCTCAACGTCGCCGAACTGCGCCCGCACCTGTACATGCTGCCGCAGGACGCCGCCGTGCGCCACGCCTTCCGCGTCGCCTCCGGGCTCGATTCGATGGTGCTGGGCGAGCCGCAGATCCTCGGCCAGATGAAGGACGCGGTGCGCCTTGCCGACGAAGCCGGCGGCCTTGGCACCTATCTGCACCAGATGTTCCAGCGCAGCTTCTCGGTCGCCAAGGAAGTGCGCACCACCACCGCGATCGGCGCCCACAGCGTATCGATGGCCGCCGCCGCGGTGCGCCTGTCGCAGCGCATCTTCGACAAGGTCGCCGACCAGAACGTGCTGTTCATCGGCGCCGGCGAAATGATCGAACTGTGCGCCACCCACTTCGCCGCGCAGAAGCCGAAATCGATCACCATCGCCAACCGCACCATGGAACGCGGCGAGACGCTGGCGCGCCGCTTCGACGGCCGCGCGATCACCCTGTCCGCGCTGCCCGAGCAGCTGGCGCAGTTCGACATCGTCATCTCGTGCACCGCATCGACCCTGCCGCTGATCGGCCTGGGCCTGGTCGAGCGCGCGATCAAGACGCGCCGCCACAAGCCGATGTTCATGGTCGACCTGGCCGTGCCGCGCGATATCGAGACCGAAGTCGGGCGCCTCGACGACGTGTTCCTGTACACCGTGGACGACCTGGGCACGGTAGTGCAGACCGGGATGGAAAACCGCCAGGCCGCCGTCGCGCAGGCCGAGGCGATCATCGAGACGCGCGTGCAGTCGTTCATGCACTGGGTCGGCGACCGCGCCGTGGTGCCGGTCATCCAGGACCTGCACGAGTCGAGCGAAGCGATGCGCCTATTCGAACTCGAACGCGCGCGCAAGATGCTGGCGCGCGGCGACGACATCGACGAAGTGCTCGATGCGCTGTCGCGCGGCCTGACCGCCAAGTTCCTGCACGGCCCGCAGCAGGCGCTGCACCGCGCCCAGGGCGACGAGCGCGCCCGCCTCGCCTCGCTGCTTCCCCAGCTGTTCCGCGGCCGCCGTTAGCGCCGCCACGCTTCGCCGCACCCGGGCGCCCTCGCGCGTCCACTCCCTTCACCTGATCAGAGCACCCTATGAAACCATCCATGCTGGCCAAGCTGGACCAACTGGCCAACCGCCTTGCCGAACTTGACGAACTGCTGGCGCACGAAGGCGCAACGTCCAACATGGACAGCTACCGCAAGATGAGCCGCGAGCACGCCGAGATCGGCCCGCTGGTGGCGCTGTACGGCCAGTTCGGCCAGGCCAACGCCGACATGGCCGAGGCGCAGCAGATGCTGTCCGACCCGGACATGAAGGAGTTCGCGCAGGAGGAGATCGAGTCCGCCAAAACGCGTCTTGCCGACCTCGAACTCGAATTGCAGAAGATGCTGCTGCCGAAGGACGCCAACGACGAGCGCAACATCTTCCTCGAGATCCGCGCCGGCACCGGCGGCGACGAGTCGGCCCTGTTCGCCGGCGACCTGCTGCGCATGTACACCCGCTTCGCCGAGCGCAATCGCTGGCAGGTCGAGATGGTGTCGGAGTCGCCGTCCGACCTGGGCGGTTACCGCGAAGTGATCGTGCGCCTGGTCGGCAACGGCGTCTACTCCAAGCTCAAGTTCGAGTCGGGCGGCCACCGCGTGCAGCGCGTGCCGGCCACCGAGACCCAGGGCCGCATCCACACCTCGGCCTGCACGGTGGCGGTGATGCCGGAGGCCGATGAAGTCGAAGACGTCAATATCAACCCGGCCGACCTGCGCATCGACACCTTCCGCGCGTCCGGCGCCGGCGGGCAGCACATCAACAAGACCGATTCGGCGGTGCGCCTGACCCACCTGCCGACCGGGATCGTGGTCGAGTGCCAGGACGACCGTTCGCAGCACAAGAACAAGGCGCAGGCGCTCAAGGTGCTGGCCGCGCGCATCAAGGACGTGCAACTGCGCGAGCAGCAGTCGAAGGAAGCGGCCACGCGCAAGAGCCTGATCGGTTCGGGCGACCGCAGCGAGCGTATCCGCACCTACAACTTCCCGCAGGGGCGCATGACCGACCACCGCATCAACCTGACCTTGTACAAGCTCGATTTCATCATGGACGGCGACCTGACGGAGCTGACCAACGCGCTGGCCGCGGAACACCAGGCCGAACTGCTCGCCGCCCTCGGCGACTAATAAAGGTTGTCGTTCCCGCGAAGGCGGGAACCCATACTGAGCCTGAACTTAGTTTGCCATTCCTTGCACATTCAGCATGGGTTCCTGCCTGCGCAGGAACGACGCGCCGAGAGTGTGCGAAAATCGCTGCTGCTCTCAATCGCCCAACAAAAGATCATGATCAAATCCCGTAGCCTGCTGCTCGCCATCGCCACCACCTGCCTCGCCCTGATCGGCGCCGCCCTGTACCTGCAGCACGTGAAGGACATGCTGCCCTGTCCCCTGTGCGTGATCCAGCGCTACCTGTTCCTCGCCATCGCGCTGTGCTGCTTCGTCGGCGCCATCGGCGACAAGCCGCGCCTGGGCGCAGGCCTCGGCCTGCTCGGCGCGCTCGGCGGCCTGGGCGTCGTCGGCAAGCACCTGTACGTCCTGGCCCACCCCGGATTCTCGTGCGGCATCGACCCGGTGGAAACGGTCCTCAACAAGATCCCGACCGCCACCGCGCTGCCATGGCTGTTCCGCGCCGACGGCCTGTGCGAAAACGCGGTCGACACCTTGTTTGGCCTGTCGATTCCGCAGTGGTCGGCGCTCTGGTTCGTGCTGTTGACGGGCGCGCTGGTGTACCTGCTGGTGCGCCGCCAGCGATGAGCATCCAGGCCGGCGCCACGGTCGGCGCGGTGCAGGCGGCGCTGCCGCTCGACCCGCTCGAGAACCGCATCCTGCTGTGCCACGCGCTCGGCCTCACGCGCGTCGGCCTGATCACCCAGTCGCACCGCGCGCTGACCTCCGATGAAGCGGCCACGCTCGACGCGCTGGTGGCGCGCCGCCTGGCCGGCGAACCGATCGCCTACATCGTCGGGAAGCGCGAATTCTACGGCCTCGATTTCCACGTCACCGACGCGGTGCTGATTCCCCGTCCCGACACCGAACTGCTGGTGGAACTGGCGCTCGAACGGCTGGCGCCCGGCGCCTCCGTGCTCGACATGGGCACCGGCAGCGGCGCCATCGCGGTGGCCATCGCGCACACCCGCCCCGACGCGCGGGTGACCGCGCTCGACGCCAGCACCGGCGCGCTCGACGTCGCGCGCGCCAACGCCGCGGCCAACGCCGCGAACGTCGCCTTCCTGCACAGCGACTGGTACGGCGCGCTGGCCGGCGTCATGTTCGGCATGATCGTCTCCAATCCGCCCTACATCGCCAGCGGCGACACCCACCTGTCCGAGGGCGATTTGCGCTTCGAGCCGGTGTCGGCGCTGACCGACCATGCCGACGGCCTGTCGGCGCTGCGCACCATCATCGCCGGAGCCGGCCCGCACCTGGCGCCGGGCGGCTGGCTGCTGCTCGAGCATGGCTACGACCAGGCCGATCAAGTGCGCGCGCTGCTGACCGCGCACGGCTACGACCAGGTGCAAAGCTGGCGCGACCTGGCCGGCATCGAGCGCGTTTCGGGCGGCACCCTGGGGTGATCCAGGGCGGCGCTGCGCGCTGCGCTCCTTTGATAAAATGGTTCTCCGCCCCCGGAGCCGCGCATGCGTAGACTGTTCGCCATCTGTGTTTTCATGTTCGCGCCCGGCGCCGCCTTTGCCGCCGACACGGCGGACCAGCAGGCGCGCGCCCTGTTCGCCGCCGACTGGCAGTGGCGCCTGCAAAACCAGCCCGAATTCGCCACCGCCGTGGGCGACGCCCGCTACAACGGCGCGCTGTCCGACACCTCGCTCGCCGCCAGCCGCAGCGCCACCGCGCACGAGCGAAAGGTCCTCGACCAGGCGCGCCTGATCGAACGCGACCGCCTCACCGGCCAGAACCAGCTGTCGTACGACCTGTTCGTCGACCAGAAGGAACGGCGCCTGAAGGCCGCCAGCTTCTATCCGTACAACGCGCAGCCGCTCACCGCGCAGGACGGCATCCACATCAGCTTTGCGCGGCTGGTGGCGCAGATGCCGTTCGCCACCGAGGCCGACTACCGCAACTACCTGTCGCGCATCGACGCCCTGCCGGCCCACGTGGACGGCATCATCGAGCAGATGCGCGAAGCGATGCGCAGCGGCTGGACGTCGCCCAAGCCCATCATGCTGGCGCTGCCGGCCATGCTCAGGCAGCTGCGCGAGACCATGCCCAACGGCGCGCTTGGCCTGCCCTTCCGCGAAATCCCCGCGACGATTCCGAAGGAGGTGCGGGACGAACTGGCGAGCGCCGGCCCGGCCGCGCTGCGCACCAAAGCGGCGCCGGCGCTGCAAAAGCTCGAAGAATTCGTGCGCAACGAATACCTGCCGGCCGCGCGCGACACCATCGCCGCTTCCAGCCTGCCGGGCGGCGCCGACTGGTACCAGTTCCTGCTTGCAGACAGCACCGACCTGGCGCCGGCCGCCGTCCACGCGCTCGGGCTGAAGGAAGTGGCGCGCATCCGCGCCGAGATGCGCGGCGCGATCGCCCGCACCGGCTTTCGCGGCACGGTCACGGAATTTTTCGCGTTCGCCAACAGCGACCCGCGCCTGTTCTACGCCAGCGGGGACAAGCTGCTCAATCGCTACCGGCGGCTGGTCGCGCGCGCGACCGACGGCTTGCCGCGCCTGTTCTCCAGCGTGCCGGCCGAGCCGCTGGCGGTGCGCCAGGTGCAGGGCGAGAACCAGGGCGCGGCGTATTACGAGGCCGCCGCCAACGGCCGTCCCGCCGCGCTGGTGGTGAACACCTCGCTGCTGGCCACCCGCGCGCTGTGGGAAACCGAAACGCTGGCCCTGCACGAAGGCGTGCCGGGCCACCACCTGCAAGTGGCGCGCGCCCACGAACTGGCCGACCTGCCCGATTTCCGCCGCTTCGGCTGGAACCGCGCCTTCGGCGAGGGCTGGGCGCTGTATGCCGAAAGCCTGGGGCCGGAGCTGGGCTTCTTCGCCGATTCGTTCTCGGCCTTCGGGCGCCTGAACTCGGAACTGCTGCGCGCGGCGCGCATGGTGGCCGACACCGGCATCCATGCGATGGGCTGGAGCCGCCAGCAGGCGCTCGACTACCTGGCCGCGAACACCGCCAATGCCGCATCCGACAACGAGGTCGAAGTCGACCGCTACATCGCGCAGCCCGGCCAGGCGCCGGCTTACAAGATCGGCCAGTTGCGCATCAAGGCGCTGCGCGAAAGGTCGCAGGCGGCGCTGGGCGAGCGCTTCGACATCCGGCGCTTTCACGGCGCGGTGCTCGACAACGGGCCGATGCCGCTGGCGATGCTCGAACAGCAGGTCGAGCGTTGGATCAAGGCGGCGGCGCCCGCGCCCAGGCCGGCGCCGCCCGGCTAGCGGTTTTTTCGGGGCGGCTCCGGCGAAAAATGCGGTTTTCGGTTACTCTCTGCACCAATTCATCGAGCAGTACAAGAAAGGATCACAACGTGTCGAACCAATTGACCCGCCGCCTGGCACTGCTGGACGACGATGCGCACCGCGCCCTGCTGGGCCAGGGGCTGCGCGGCATCGAACGCGAAACGCTGCGCGTCGACCGCAACGGCCACCTCGCCCGCACCCCGCATCCGCGCGCGCTCGGCTCGGCGCTGACCCATCCGCAGATCACCACCGACTACGCCGAAGCCCTGCTCGAGTTCATCACCCCGGCCGAACATGACATCGGCCTGACCCTGCAACAGCTCGACACCATCCACCGCTACGCCTACACAAAACTGGGCGACGAGATGCTGTGGAGCGAGTCGATGCCGTGCGAGCTGCCCGGCGAAGCCGACATCGAGATCGCCAACTACGGCAGCTCGAACATCGGCATGCTGAAGCACGTGTACCGGCGCGGCCTGGCGCTGCGCTACGGGAAGGCCATGCAGTGCATCGCCGGCATCCACTACAACTATTCGCTGCCCGAGAAGCTATGGGGCGTGCTGCTGGCCAGCGACGGCATCCCGCAGGAACGGCGCACCGCGCTGCGCGACTTCCAGTCCGAGAGCTACATCGCCCTGATCCGCAACTTCCGCCGCTACAGCTGGCTGCTGATGTATTTGTTCGGCGCCTCGCCGGCGCTGTCCACCGGCTTCCTGCGCGGGCGCCAGCACAAGCTCGAGACGCTGTCCGACGACACCCTGTACCTCCCGTATGCGACCAGCCTGCGCATGAGCGACCTCGGTTACCAGAACGACGCGCAGTCCGGCCTGACGCCGCACGAGAACAGCCTGGAGAGCTACGTCACGACGCTGATGGACGCGGTCAGCCGCCCGTACCCGCCGTACCAGGAGCTGGGCACCAAGAAGGACGGCGAGTGGATCCAGCTGTCCACCAACGTGCTGCAGATCGAGAACGAATACTATTCGACGATCCGGCCCAAGCGCGTGATCCGCACCGGCGAGCGGCCGGTGCAGGCGCTGTGCCGGCGCGGCGTGCAGTACATCGAAGTGCGCTGCCTCGACGTCGATCCGTTCGAGCCGGTCGGCATCTCGCTCGAGACCGGGCGCTTCCTCGACGCCTTCCTGCTGTTCTGCGCGCTCGACGAAAGCCCGCTGATCAACGTCGGCGAGAGCGCCATCCACGCCCGCAATTTCGCTCGCACCGTCAAGGAAGGCCGCCGCCCGGGCCTGACGCTCACGCGCGGCGGCGAGGAAGTGGCGTTGAAGGATTGGGCCAATGAACTGATCGAGCGTATCCGCCCGGTCGCCGCGCTGCTCGACGACCAGCACAACGAAGGCGGCGTGCACGCGGCCTCGCTGGCGGCGCAGCAGGCCAAGATCGACAACGTGGCGCTGACGCCGTCGGCGCGCGTGCTCGAAGAAGTGCGCGCGATTGGCTCGTCGGCGGCGTTCGGCCTGAAACAGAGCGAGCTGCACGCGGCCTACTTCCGCGACGGCGCGCTGATGCCGGCCGAGAAAATGCTGTTCGACGAGCTGACCGCCTCCTCGCTGGCCGAGCAGGCCGCGATCGAAGCGGCGCCTGGCCCGAACTTCGACGACTTCGTCGCCGCCTACAACAGCAGCACCCTGTGCTGTGAGTAGCCATGCTGGCCTTCTATAACGAGCACCACGCCCAGCACCGCGGGCAGCACGAGATGTTCCGCGGCGAGCTGGTGCCGTGCTTCGAGAAGCCCGAGCGGGCCGACATGGTGGTGGCCGAATTCGCGCGGCGCGGGCTGGGCAAGATCGTCACGCCGCACGGCGTGCCGCTGGTGTCGCTCGAACGCATCCACACCCCGCGCTACCTGCACTTCCTGCGCACGGCGTGGAGCGAGTGGACCGCGCTCGATCCGGCCAATGCCGGCCGCGACGCGTTCCCGTCGGTGTGGCCGATCCGCGGCATGCGCTTCGACATCGAACCGGACAACTTCGCCGCGCGCATGGGCCTGTACTCGATGGACAGCGGAACCCCGCTGACCGCCGGCACCTGGATCGCGGCCAAGACCGGCGCCGACTGCGCGGTCAACGCGGCCCATGCGCTGCGCCTCGGCGAGCGCGGCACCTTCGCGCTGACCCGGCCACCCGGCCACCACGCCGGCGCCGATTTCTTCGGCGGCTACTGCTTCCTGAACAACGCCGCGCTGGCGGCCCAGCACCTGCTCGACGACGGCGCGGCGCGCGTCGGCATCCTCGACATCGACTACCACCACGGCAACGGCACCCAGAGCATCTTCTACAGCCGCAACGACGTGGTGTTCACCTCGATCCACGCCGACCCGCGCGCCGAATATCCGTTCTACCTTGGCCACGCCGACGAAACCGGAGATGGCGCTGGCGCCGGCTTCAACATGAACCTGCCGCTGCCGGCCGGATCGAGCTCCGCGCATTGGTTCGCCGCGCTGGAGACGGCCTGCATCAAGCTGACTTCAAGCGGCGCCGAAGCGCTGGTGGTGTCGCTCGGGGTGGACACCTTCGCCGGCGACCCGCTGTCGCACTTCTCCCTCACCAGCGCCGACTTCCTGCGCATCGGCGAGCGCATCGCGCATCTCGGCCTGCCCACCGTGTTCGTGCTCGAAGGCGGCTATGCGGTGGCCGAAATCGGCATCAACGTGGTCAACGTGCTCGAAGGCTTCGAGACGGCGGCATAAGCAATCCAGGACCGATCATGACCGAATGGCAGTGGCGTACCTTCGCCGAACTCTCCAATTACGATGTGTACGAAGTGATGGCTCAGCGCCAGCATGTGTTCGTGCTCGAGCAGCAGTGCCTGTGGAACGACTTCGACGGCCTCGACCAGGACGCGCACCATTTGCTCGGCTGGCAGGTCATCGACGGCAAGCGGCAACTGGTGGCCTACCTGCGCTGCCTTGCGCCGGGCGCGAAGTACACCGAAATGTCGCTGGGGCGCGTAATGACGTCGAAGGCCGGGCGCGGTTCGGGCGTGGGACGCGAGCTGGTCGCTCTGGGGATCGCGCATGCCGAGCGCCTGTATCCGGGACATCGCATCAAGATCGGCGCGCAGATGTACCTCGAGAAGTTCTACGCCAGCTTCGGCTTCGTCACCATCAGCGCGCCGTACGAGGAAGACGGCATCATGCACGTCGACATGCTGCGCTAGCACGTCGGGGTCTGGTCCTGCGGACCTGACCCCATCTTGAATTCGGGTGTCGGACCAAAATGGGGTCAGGTCCGCAGGACCAGCCCCCCGGTTTCAAAAGCTGACGATGAAGCGCGCCCCCGCGCTGACCGATTTGACGTGGCGCACGGTGCCGCCATTGCCATGAATGAGCTGGCGCACCATCGCCAGGCCGATGCCGCCGCCCTGCTTCCTGGTCGTGAAAAACGGCGTGAAAATATGCGCCGCCAGTGCATCGGGCACGCCGGCCCCATTGTCCGCCACCTCGATCCGCAGCCTGCCGCCGCGTCCCAGCCGCGCCGTCACCAGCGCCTCCGCATTCGGCGTTTCGGCGGTCGCCTCAAACGCGTTCTTCAGCAGGTTGATCAAGGCCTGTTCCAGCTGCCCCGGATCGACCATCAGCTCCAGCGAGCCCGGCTCCACGGTGAACGCGGTGCGCCCGCCGCGTGCGCGCCAGGCCGGGTCCACCAGCGCCGACAGCCGTTCGAACAGTTCGCCGAGGCGCACCAGTTCCGGCCGCGCCGCCGGCACGTTCGACAGGCTGCGGTAGCTGCCGACGAAATCGACCAGGCTGTCGGCGCGCCGGCTGATCGCGTCCAGCGCGGTGACCAGGTCGGCGCTGACGTCCGCCGGCAGGCCGGCGCGAAACTCGTCGAGCAGCGCGTGCGCCGTGCGCGACAGCGAGGCCACGGGCGTGAGCGAATTCATGATCTCGTGGGTCAGCACGTGCACCAGCTGGCGCCACGCGTTCAGCGCTTCGGCTTCCAGCTCGCTTTCCACCGGCATCAGCGCAGCCAGCCGGTGGGCGCTGCCTTGCAGGGTCAATGCGGACACCGATACCAGCGCGCGCTCGGCCCCGCGCTCGGTGTCGAAACCGATCATGCCGCGCTGGTCGACTCCTTGCGCCGCCAGCTGGCGGTACAGGTCCGCCGGATCGCTGGCGCGTCCCGGCGCGACGAGCCGGCGCGCATTCGCATTGAGCGGCGCCACGGCGCCCGCGGGATCGACGCGGAACAGCGCGATCGGCGCATGCTCGAGGCGCGCTTCGACCGCCAGCGCGTTGTCGAGCAGGTGCTGGCGGTCGGTCGGCAGCGGGTCGGGAGGCGCGGCGGCGCGCAAGGCGCTGCGCGGAATCAGCCGGTTCAGGCCGCGCCACAGCAAGGCAAGGCCGGGCAGCGCCCCCAGCATGCACAGCACCGCCAGCCGAGGATCCTGGCGTACGGCGCCGGCGCCCCACGCCAGCGCGAGCGCGCCGCACAGGCCCAGCACAATGGAAACCTTGGGCGAGCGTTCAGATGCCATGCTTGCCCAGCTTGCGGTACAGGGCGGCGCGGCTCACGCCGAGCATCTTGGCGGCGTGGCTGATATTGCCCTTGGCCTGCTCCAGCGCCGCGGCGATGGTGTCGCGCTCCACCGCGCCAAGGCGCATCGGCGCCGGCGCGGCCAGCGCGGCCGCTGCGACGGGCGCCGCAGCAGCGCCCAACCCGAAGTCGGCATACCGGTATTGGTCCGCGCCGCCAAGGATGACGGCGCGTTCGCATGCATGGCGCAGCGCGCGCACGTTGCCTGGCCAGTCGAAGCTGCACAGCTGGTCCAGCGCGCCGGCATCGATCTGGCGCGCCGGCCGCTGGTACTGGCTTTCGTACAGCGCGACGTAATGCGACAGCAAAGCCGGGATGTCGCCGGCGCGTTCGCGCAGCGGCGGCACGCGCAGCACGATGGTATTCAAGCGGAACAGCAGGTCGGGGCGGAACACGGCGGGATCGAACAGGCGCGCTTCATCGAGGTTGGTGGCGCTGACGATGCGCACGTCGATCGCTTCGGCGCGGTCGGCGCCCAGCGGCGTCACCTCGCGCCGCTCCAGCGCGGTCAGCAGCTTGGCCTGGCCCGCCAGCGGCATATTGCCGATCTCGTCGAGGAACAGCGAGCCGCCGCGCGCGGCCTGGAAGCGCCCCGGCCGGTCGCCCTTGGCGTCGGTGAAGGCGCCGCGCCGATGGCCGAACAACTCGCTTTCGAAGGTCGATTCCGGCAGCGCGCCCATGTCCACCGCGAGGAAGGTGGCGGCGGCGCGCGGCGACGCCTGGTGGATCGCGCGCGCGACCAGCTCCTTGCCGACGCCGTTCTCGCCCAGCACCATCACGTTGGCCTCGGTGGGCGCAACGCGGGCGATCATCGCCTTCAGCTCGCGCATCGCGTCAGACTCGCCCATCAGCGACGAGGCGCCAAGCGCCGGCTTGTGGCGCGCCAGGGCGTTGTCGACGGCGGCCACCAGGCGCTCGTTGTCCCACGGCTTGGTGATGAAATCGCCGGCCCCGCGCTTGAGCGCCTCGACCGCCAGCGGCACGTCGGCATACGCGGTCAGCGCGATCACCGCGGGCGGACGCGCTTGCGCGCGCAGCTGGTCGAGCACCGCGAGGCCTTGCGCGCCGTCGATGCGGCCGGGCGTGAAGTTCAGGTCCAGCAGCACCACGTCGGGCACGCCGCCGGCCAGCAGCGCGGCCAGGCCGGCCGGGTCGTTCAGGGTGGCGACCTTGCCGTAGCGGCGCCGCAGCAGCAGCTGCGCGGCGCAGGCGACATCGGGGTCGTCGTCGAGGATCAGGATGCTGGCGGCGGGATCGGTCATGCGGCATTCTAGCAGCAGGTTTCTTGCGCGGCGACCGCCAATTTGAAGTGTTCATTTCCGAACACCCGCGACTGTCCGGATCCGGACAAACCCGTCCGAAAAGCAGCCGCAAACCCCGCAAAACGGGCTGGCACGGCGCTTGCAATGGTGACGGGTGAACCCACTTTTAACGGACGACAGCGATGGATCGACTTCCCGAACATGTAGCCGCAACCGGCGCCGCGATGGACGTGCGCGTGCCCAGGCGGCGCGGCCCCCTGATTGCACGCATCGCCGCCGGCGCCGCGGCGCTGGCCGCCTGCGGCTTCATCGGATGGCACTATATGCCGCGCGGCCTGCAGGTCGCCGCCCAGGACGTGCGCATCGCGCGGGCCGAACAGGGCATGTTCCTCGACGATATCGTGGTGCGCGCCAGCGCGGAGCCGCTGAACTCCGTGATCCTCGACTCGGTCGAGTCGGGCCGCGTCGAGGAAGTCTTCGCGAAGGACGGCGCGATGGTCAAGAAGGGCCAGCTGCTGTTCCGCCTGTCGAACCCGCAGCGCAACCTGGAACTGCTGGCACGCCAGGCCGAACACGCGCAGCAGATCTCCAACCTGTCGAACCTGCGGGTGGCGCAGGAAGCCGGCCGCACCGACCACCAGCGCCGCCTGTCCGATCTGGCGTTCGCGCTGGAACAGGCGCAGAAGCAGCACGCGCGCAACGTGAAGCTGGCGGCGCAGGGCTTCATCTCCGGCGTGGCGCTGGAGGAGTCGGCCGACAAGCTGGCGCAGCAGCAGCGCGCGTACCAGCAGGAGCGCGACAGCACCGACACGGAAAATCGCGTGCGCGGCGACGCGCTGACGCAGATGTCGACCGCGATCAAGGGCCTGCAATCGGGCCTGCAGCTGGTGAACGCCACGGTCGACGCGCTGGCCGTGCGCGCGCCGGTGGACGGCATGCTGACCGGCTTTCGCCTGCAGGTGGGCGAGACCGTCAAGACCGACCAGCACATCGGCCGCATCGACGATCCGAACCGCTTCAAGCTGTCGGCGCAGGTCGACGAGTTTTACCTGAACCGCGTCGCGGTCGGGCGCCATGCGACGGCCCGGCTGGGCGAGCGCACCTACGCGGCCGACGTCAGCACGATCTACCCGCAGATCAAGGAAGGCCGCTTCACGATCGAGCTGGTGTTTACCAAGGAGCAGCCGCCGGTGCTGAGCCCTGGACAGAGCCTCGATGTGCAGGTGACACTGGGCGAACCGGGCAAGGCGACGCTGCTGCCGAACGGCGCCTACCTGAACGAGACCGGCGGAGCTTGGGTGTTCGTGGTCGGGCGCGACGGCGAAACGGTGACGCGGCGGGCGATCCGCAGCGGGCGCCGCAGCAATACGCAGGTGGAAGTGCTGGCGGGCCTGGCCCCCGGCGAGCAGGTGATCGTATCGAGTTACGCGGCGTTCGAAAAAACCGAGCGCCTGCAATTGACCAAATAAGAAAAGGAAGAACAGCATGTTGAAACT
Organism: Massilia sp. R2A-15; assembly: GCF_030704305.1. Lineage (NCBI taxonomy): Bacteria > Pseudomonadati > Pseudomonadota > Betaproteobacteria > Burkholderiales > Oxalobacteraceae > Massilia > Massilia sp. R2A-15. The sequence goes on from NZ_CP131935.1 coordinate 4,367,975, forward strand.
TGTAGGCGTCAGCAAGATCCACCTGGCCGGCGAAGTGCAGACCACCGCGCTCGACCGCATCGACCTCGACATCGACTGCGGCGAATACGTCGCCATCACCGGCCCGTCGGGCTGCGGAAAGTCGACTCTCCTGGGCCTGCTGGGCCTTCTCGATGTGCCCAACAGCGGCGAATACTGGTTCGAGGGCCAGAACGTGGCCGGCTGGAGCGAGGCGAAGCTGAACACCTTGCGGCGCGGGCGTGTCGGCTTCATCTTCCAGAGCTTCAACCTGATCGAGGAGCTGTCGGTGTTCGAGAACGTCGAACTGGCGCTCGAATACACCGGCACGCCGGCCGCCGAGCGGCGCAAGCGGGTCGGCGCCATGCTCGAGCGGCTCGGCATCGCGCACCGCGCCACGCACCGGCCGTCGCAGCTGTCGGGCGGCCAGCAGCAGCGCGTGGCGATCGCGCGCGCGCTGGTGGCGGGACCCGCGATGCTGCTGGCCGACGAACCGACCGGCAACCTGGATACCGCGCATGGCGACGAGGTGATGCGCCTGCTGCGCGACATCAACGCCGAAGGCACCACGGTTGTGATGGTGACCCACTCGCCGGCGCACGCGGCCCAGGCTTCGCGCACGCTGCACCTGCTCGACGGGCGCATCGTGGTCGACGCGCTGCAGGCAGCGGCTTGAGGAGAACATGATGAAATTTCGCGATTTTCGTATCGGCTGGCGCCTGCTGATCCAGGAGCCGGCTTACTCCGCCGTGGTGGTGCTTGGCCTGTCGGTCGGTTTTGCCGCCTGCTTCCTGCTGCTCGGCTTCGTGCGCCATTCTTTCAGCTACGACGCGCAGGTGCCCGATGCGCAGCAGATCTACCTGGTCAAGACCCGCTTCAACATCATCGGCGACACCAAGTGGTTCGAGCTGGCCCCCCTGCCCTACCTGGAGGAAGCGAAGCGCAACCCGATGGTGGCCGACGCCACCATGCTGTTCCCGCTCGGCGTGCCGATGAAAGCGGGCGCGCAGGTGCAGCCGATCCGGCTGGCCGCGGTCAACGAGGGCTTCGGCGAAATGTTCGGCGTGCGCCCGCTGGAAGGCGACCTGCGCTCCGTGCTGAAGGACGCCGGCAGCGTGGCGCTGACCAGCAGCACGGCGCAACGCCTGTTCGGACGGGCCAACGTGCTGGGACAAACCGTCTCCATCGAGGGCGACGCGTTCCGGGTAGGCGCGATCCTGCCCGATCCGGCGCCAAACAGCACCATCTTCTACGAGGCGCTGGCCGGCCAGGGCACCACGGCCTGGCCGGACGGCTATCGCAAGAACATACTGCACGCCTGGGGCGGGATCGGCGGCAAGGTCTATGTGAAGCTCAAGCCGGGCGCCTCCGCCGCCGCGGTCGAACAGGCCTTGCAGTACGCGGGCGATCATTCGCCGCTGGTGGCCGAAGCCGGCCCCGAGGCGATGGCGAAACTGGCGGGAAAGAAGGCCATCGACATCCGCCTGGGCGCCCTGCCCTCGATGTATTTCGATGACGACACCGCCAACGTGCCGGGCAGCAGCGACCACGGCGACCTGCGCGTGATCGGCGGCCTGGGCGCCATTGCACTGGTGATCCTGCTGCTCGCGGCCACCAATTACGTCAACCTGGCGACCGTGCGCACCGTGCGGCGCCAGCGCGAGATCGCCGTGCGCAAGGTGCTTGGCGCGCCGGCCAGGCGGCTGGCCGGCCAGTTCATCGCCGAATCGATGCTGGTCGCGCTGATCGCCACCGGTTTCGGCCTGCTGCTGGCCTGGCTGCTGCTGCCCGTGTTTTCGGAGCTGGTCGACCGCCAGCTCAAGGACATGTTCAGCGCGGCCAACCTGCTCGCCGCGCTGGCGCTCGGCGTCGTGACCGGCCTGCTGGCGGGTATCTACCCTGCGTGGGTGGCGCTGGGCGTGCGTCCGCAGCGCACCCTGGCAGGCCGCGGCAGCGCCGAAACCAGCGGCGGCCTGTGGCTGCGCCGCGCGCTGACGGTGGCGCAGTTCACCACCGCCATCTGCCTGACCGCCGTGACGCTGGCGATCGCCTGGCAGGCGCGCTTCGCCAGCAACGCCAATCCCGGCTTCGACGCGGCCGGCATGCTGGTGCTGGAGCTGCCGCAGTCGATGCGCGGCGAACCGGCGCAGGCCCTGCGCGCGCAGCTTTCGCACCTGGCGGGCGTGAAGGGCGTGGCCATCGCGCAAAACGCCATCGGCGAGCCAATCATCGGCAATTACGTCCCTTACACCACGCAGCCGGGCGCCAAGGCGAGCCTGCTGACGCGCGATATCAGCGCCAACTTCTTCGAGGTGGTCGGCGTGAAGGCGATGGCAGGCCGCCTGTTCGACAGCACGCGCGAAACCGACACCACGACCGACAAGGTGGTGATCGACGCGGCGGCGGCGCGATCGCTCGGCTTTTCCGATCCGGCGATGGCGGTCGGGCAGATCATCACTTCGAACATCGCCAACAACTCGCAGCCGGCGCAAGTGATCGGCATCGCGCCGCCGCTGCGCATCCAGTCGCTGCACGAAGCCGTCAGGCCGGTGGTGTGGCGCATCCGGCCACGCGGTGTCGTGCAACTGATACGCGGGGACGGCGACCTGGGCGCGCTGCAAGGCGCCATCGAGACGATGTTGAACCGGCAGGCGCCGGACCAGGTATTCGGGATCGAGCGCGCACAAACCTATCTGGCCAAGAACTACGCCGACGACCTGCGCCTGGCCAAGCTGCTCGGCCTGGCCAGCGTGGTGGCGATCGCGATCGCGGCATTCGGTATTTACGTGCTGGCGACCTACAGCGTGCAGCGCATGGCGCGCCAGATCGTGCTGCGCAAGCTGTATGGCGCGGGACATGCGGCCATCGTCACGCTGGTCGGCCGCGAGTTCGCGCGCCTGCTGGCGATCGGCGCGGCGATCGCGCTGCCGCTGGCGGCGCTGGTCAACGCGCGCTACCTGGCCGGCTTCGTCGAACGCGCGCCGATGGGCGTGTGGCCGCTGCTCGCGGCGCTGATGGTGGCGGCGCTGGTGGCGATGCTGTCGACGCTGCGCCATACGCTGGGCGCGCTGCGCATGGCGCCGGCGCACGTGCTGCGCGACTAAGGGGTTTCGATTGTGCGATTATGCGCAATTGCGCATAATCGCTGCTATCGATGCCACTGGAGTGAAACAATGACGACCCGCGATACCCCCGCCGCCTACGGCGCCGTTTCACGGCTCAATCACTGGATCGGCGCGCTGTTCGTCATCCTGCTGCTGGGGATCGGCCTGTATTTTTCGGACCTGCCGCGCGGCCTCGAGAAAACCTACTGGCGCTCGCTGCACATCGCCATCGGCACCATCGCCATCCCGTTCCTGCTGTTCCGGGTGTTCTGGCGCGTGCGCGCGACCTCGCCCTTGCCGCCGCCGCAGGCGCCGGCGCTCCAGCGCCTGTCGAACATCGTGCATGCGCTGCTGCTGGCCGGGATCGTCACGATGGTCGTCACCGGGCCGCTGATCCAGTGGTTCGGCGGGCGGGCGTTCGGCATCTTCGACGTGGTGCAGTTCGCCAGCCCGCTGGCGAAGTCGGAGCTGTGGCACAAGCGCATGGAAGACATCCATGGCTTCGTCGCATGGGCGATCATCTGGCTGCTTGGCCTGCACCTGCTCGGCGTGATCAAGCACCAGTTCATCGATCGCGACAGGCTGCTGGCCCGCATGACGGGCCGCGGCCTGCGCGGTTGAGGATTTAGAACACGGCGACGATTTCCACGTCGAACACCAGGCCGGCGTTCGCCGGGATCTTGCCGGGGATACCGGCCGCGCCGTAACCGAGACTGCCCGGAACGTAGATGGTGCGCTTGGCGCCGGCCTTCGCACCGGTAATGCCTTGCGTGAAGCCAGGGACAAAGTCGGTGACCTTGTACAGCGGATTCGAGCTCATGCCGTTCGGGTTGATCGTGCCAGTGTCGAACTGCGTGCCCTTGTGGTCGGCCGCGCTGGCGCTATACAGCCATCCGGTGTACTTGATCGTGGCGTAGCTGGTCGTAGCGACCGTGGCGCCCGTGCCGGCCACGGTCTCGCTGTAGGTCAGCGTGGCCGGACTTTCGGCGACCGGGGAGCTGGGTGAGCTGGAGGAGCCGCTTGAGCCGCCGCCGCAGGCGGTCAGCGAAAGCATGGCCACGAACGCGGCGATCAGGGGAAGCTTGAATTTCATGGGGATCCTTGGCAGTCGAAAGAGTGCCGAGAGTGTAGCAGAGGATGCCGCGCCTCATCCTCCGCCAAGCTGTCCTGCATTTGTATTAATTTGTATCAGATTTCGACCTGGGTGCCCAGTTCGATGACCCGGTTGGTCGGGATCTGGTAGTAGTCGGCGGCGCCGCGCGCGTTGCGCGACATGGCCACATACAGATGCTCGCGCCACGGCGCCATGCCGCCGCCCGGGGCAGAGATCACGGTCTGGCGCGCGATGAAGAATGAAGTCTCCATCATCTCGAACGGCAGGTTTTTCAGTGCGCACAAGTGCATGATGTTCGGGATGTCCGGTTCGTCCTTGAAGCCGTACTGCACGTTGAGCTGGAAGCAGTTGTGGCCGAGGTCCTGCACCGTCACCTGCTCGCTGGCCGGCACGTAAGGCACCTCGCGCATGTGCACCGTCAGGAACACGACGCGCTCGTGCAGCACCTTGTTGTGCGACAGGTTGTGCAGCAGAGCGTGCGGCACGCCGTCGCTTTCGCCGCGCAGGAAAATGGCGGTGCCGTACACGCGCGCCGGCGGCGCCACGAACAGCGACTGCAGGAAGTCGTCGAGCGGGATCGCGTGCTTCTGCAGGTTCTCGAACACCAGCTCGCGGCCGCGCTTCCAGGTCACCATGACGGTAAACAGGATGGCGCCGAGCAGCAGCGGGAACCAGCCGCCGTGGAACAGCTTTAGCGTACTGGCCGAGAACAGCGATATGTCCATGATGATGAAAAAGCCGGTGGCGCCGAAGCACACTATCAGCGGCATGTGCCAGCGGTAGCGTGTCAGGAAGAAGGTCAGGATGGTGGTGGCGAGCATGGTGGCGGTGACGGCGATGCCGTAGGCGCCGGCCAGCTTGTCGGACGAGCCGAAGCCGACCACCGCGATCAGCACCACGATCAGCTGGAGCCAGTTCACGGCAGGGATGTAGATCTGGCCGATCTCGCTCTCGGACGTGTGCATCACGCGCATGCGCGGCAACAGGCCGAGCGCGATCGCCTGCTTGGTCATCGAGAAGGTTCCGGAGATGGTGGCCTGCGAGGCGATCACCGCGGCCATCGTCGAGAGCACCACCAGCGGGTAGACGCTCCAGCTGCCGAGCTGCTGGAAGAAGGGATTGTCGAGCGCCTCGGGATGGGTGATCAGCAGGCCGCCCTGTCCCAGGTAGTTCAGCGCCAGCGCGGGGAACACGATCATGAACCATGCGGCGCGGATCGGCTTCTTGCCGAAGTGGCCCATGTCGGCGTACAGCGCCTCAGCGCCGGTGAACGCCAGCACCACTGCGCCCAGCGCGACGAAGGCGATGTAGCGGTTCTGCAGCAGGAACGCGAACGCGTGCAGCGGATTGAGCGCCGACAGGATCACCGGCGCCTTGATGATGTTGATCACCCCCATCGTCGCCAGCGCGGCGAACCAGACCACCATGATCGGTCCGAACCAGCGGCCGATGCCGGCGGTGCCGTGCTTCTGCGCCCAGTACAGCGCCACCAGCACGATGATCGTCAGCGGCACCACGTATTGCTTCAATCCGGGCGCCGCCGTTTCCAGGCCCTCGATCGCGCCGAGCACCGAGATGGCCGGCGTGATCACGCTGTCGCCGTAGAACATGGTGGCGCCGAACACGCCGAGCATCAACAGCGGCACGTACCAGCGCGAATTCCTGGTGACCGAATTGAGCGTGAGCGCCATCAGCGCCATGATGCCGCCCTCGCCACGGTTATCGGCGCGCAGCATCAGGGTGACGTATTTGAGCGAGACGATCATCGTCAGGCCCCAGAAGATCAGGGAGACGACGCCGAGCAGGTTGAAGGTGTTGAGTGCGAGCCCATGTTCCGGGTCGAAGATGGTTTTGAGGGTGTAGAGCGGGCTGGTACCGATATCGCCATAGACGATTCCGACGGCGGCCAAGGTCATTGTGGCCAGGCCGGCTTTTTTGTGTTCCGAGGTCAAGATTGCACCATTTTTTTGTTTTGTTGCGTTGCACAATAGGCGCTCGTGGTGCGATTTGCAAGGACTTTTTGTTTCAAAGCGACACCTTTTTATTTTGGTAATGTCTTCCAGTACTTCAGTAATTCGCGCAGCGCCTGCGGCTTGTTGGACGGCGCTCCCAAGCCCGCCTGGTTGGCGGTATTGGTTCCATGACAAGACGCGCAAGTGCGCATTTCGCCGGCCTGGAACGTGATCCAGTTGCGCTCCCGTACCACCGGCGTGCCGGCGCGGTCGGTGGTCTGCCAGGTCAGCGCGCGGCGCGCCGGCACGAACGCGGCCGTCGAGCCATCCGCGGCGATGCGCACGCTGCCCGCCGGTCCCTGCGGATTGGGCGGGTTGGCGCCGTCGTGCAGCGGCTGGGCGATCACGCGGCGCCCGGCCCGGCCCGGATAGGCGCGCAACTGGTCGCCCTGGAACAGCTGGAAATGCGCGATGTCGTAGACCTTGCCGCCTGGCATAGCCTTCGACACCGTTTTCACGCCGCCGGGTACGCGCAAATTGAACGGTTGCTGTAAGTCTGCCCTATCTCGGCTGGTCTGGTCGCGCGTAACGACAAGCGCCAGGTCGCGCCGGACCAGCCAGTCGCGCAAGGCCGCCTCGCTGACCCGTTCTTCGGCCAGCACCGCGCGCTCGGGCGCCTCGAAGGCGGCGGCGCGGCGCGGGGGCGACAGGCGCGGGCGCACTTCGACCGCGTCCAGTTCCCACAGCACGCCGCGGTAGGACTGCGGCCCCGTGCCATCGGCGCGGATGCCGGCCGTGAGCGGCGCGCCGGCGCGGTACTTGCCGTCGGACCCGCGCGCCAGCACGCGCAGGCGCAGGTCGGGCAGCCCGGCGCCCTCCTCCGGCGCGCGTTCGGCGCTGGTGTGGCTGGCCACCAGCACGCCGTTCGACAAGGGCAGCGGATTGCGGAAGCGGCCGCCCGCCATCGCGTCGCCGGCGTCCATCGCGGTCAGCGCGGTGACGGTCATCTGGTCGCCGTTCAGCGCCGGCGCGCCGGACAGGCGCACCAGCGGCCCGGTGGTAAACGAGCCCGATTCGCGCGCCGCGGTGGCGATGTAGCTGCCGCGCCGGCGCGGGTCTTCGCGCAGGTGGAACAGGCCGCCCTCGCGCCGGATCGCCAGGCGGTTGGCGTGGTGGGTATCGACGGTGTGGTTCGACAGGTTCGGATCGTCGCGAAAGCTCGGCGTCAGGAAGCCGAACGCCAGCTCGTGCTGGCCGACGTGGTTCAGGGTTTCCTCGTTGCTGCCGTCCTCGTTCATCGACCAGATCGTGAAGAAGTTGGTGATGAAGCCGCTGACGGCGCCGTAAGGGCCGGTGCTGCCGCTGCGCGATTCGGGGAACGGCTCGGCGCGCGAGTCGAGCTTCGGCGCGCGCGCGTCCTCGGCGGCGTAATTGAAGGAGCGGAACGGCGGCGCGACGCCATTGCGCGACGCGTCGCGATCGCGCTCGGCCAGCTGGTCCTGCTGCAGGTGGTCCCAGCGCGTGAACAGCACGCGGCCGTAGCTGTCCAGGATGGGCGTGAAGGCGCCGCTGGGCGCGTGGTTCAGGATGCGCAGCGCGCCACTGGCCGGGTCGAGGCGCCAGATGCCCGTCACCGTCGGCGTGGCCTCGTATTCGTCAAGCTGCGGATACAGGTGGGCGGCGCCGTCGCGCGGGCGGTCGGACGCAAACAGCATCGCGTCGCCGCTGGCGTACAGCGGCGCGACGTTGTTGTAGCCGGCCGGCTGGCGCGCGACCCTGGCGATGGAAGCGCGCTGGCCCTTCGCCAGGCCGCGCACCTCGTACAGCTGCCACACCGCGTTGGGCGCGGCGCCGGCCAGCATGCTGAACACCGCGCGCTCGCCGCCGGGGTGCACGGCCGGCTCGCGCACGGCGGCGTCGTCGAAGCCGGCTTCGCGGGTCAGGTTACGCAGCGTGCCGTCCGGGTAGCGCAGCATCAGGCCGCCGCCGCGCGGCGCCTGCGTGACGCCGCCCATGTGATTGCCGAAGGCCGACAAGCGCGCCGCGACGTCGGTGTGCAGCGGCACCTGGGTGACGAACAGGATCGGATAGGGCGTGACGGGGGCGGCAGCCACCGCGGTAAACAGGAAGGCGCCGGCCAGGGGCAGGCAGCGCAGGACGGCTATTCTCATGGGAAGCGGGAATCGGGCGACGCGCTAGTGTAGCCCAGCCAATTGTGGTGCTTGAGTTTTTTCCCGGAACAGTGCAACCTTGCGTTCAAAATTTCACCGATGGCGCTGACCGATACGGAGCTTGCATGCGATTTCAGAATACGAATAACAAGAACCGCCTGGCGGTGGCGGCGATTTCCGTCCTGATGCTCGGCGCGACGGTCGTGGCGTGCAGCGGCGGCGGCGGCAGCGGAGGAAGCAGCACGCCGGCTCCGACGCCAACGCCGACGCCGACACCGACGCCCGTGGTGAACGGGCCGGCGTGGCTCGGCTACGGCGGCGACGCCCAGCATACCGCGCTGGCGCAGGTTCAGACGCAGGCGCTGTCGCGCATCGTCTGGCAGACGCCGGTCGATGTCGCGCCGCAGTACAGCACCCAGGGTTACCTGCTGGTGCATTACGGATCGCCGGCGATTACGTCGAAGAACACGGTGCTGGTGCCGGTCAAGCGCGGCGCCGCCAACACCTTCCGGGTCGAGGCGCACAACGGCGGCAACGGTCAGCTGGCCTGGAGCTTCGACAGCGATTACGTCACCCCGCCGCACAACTGGACGCCGCCCTACAACGTCACCCTGACCAAGGCCAATCGCGTGGTGATGCCGGGCGCCGGCGGCAAGGTGTATTACCGCGACGACGCCGATTCGTCCGGCGCGGCGACTGGCAGCCTGGTGTTCTACGGCGGCGCTGTGTACAGCTCGGGGCAGGCGGCGTTCGACGCATCGGTCTTCATCAACACGCCGATCACCGTCGACAATGCCGGCAACCTGTTCTTCGGCTTCGTCACCACCGGCACCAATCCGGCGGGGCTGGTCAGCGGCATCGCGCGCATCGGCGCCGACGGCGCGGGCAGCTGGGTCAGCGCCGCCACGGCGGCCGGCGACATCAACATGATCAAGCCGGCGATGGGCGCGGCGCCGGCGATGTCGGCCGACCAGAAGACCGTGTACGTGGTGGTCAAGGGCAGCGGCATCGCCGGCCAGCTGCTGGCCCTGGACAGCGCCACCCTGGCGCGCAAGAGCAAGGCGGCGCTGACCGACCCGGCCACGATGGCGGCGGCGCGGGTGAGCGAGGACAGCACGGCGTCGCCGATGGTGGGGCCGGACGGCGACGTGTATTTCGGCGTGCTCGAATCGGTGCAGGGGCAGCACAACTCGCGCGGCTGGCTGCTGCATTTCGACGCGACGCTGGCGCAATCGAAGGCGCCGGGATCGTTCGGCTGGGACGACACGCCGTCGTTGGTGCCGGCATCGCTGGTGCCGGGCGACAGCGGCGGCTCGGCCTACCTGCTGATGACCAAATATAACAACTACGCCCGCTCCGGCACCGGCGAAGGCCAAAACCGGGTCGCCGTGCTCGATCCGAACGTGATGATGGCCGACCGCGTGACGGCCAGCGTGCCGGTGATGAAGGAGGTGCTGTCGATCCTCGGGCCGACGCGCGATCCGGCCAACGAGGCCTGGGTGACTGAGTGGTGCATCAACACCGCGGCGGTCGATCCGTTCACCAAATCCATCCTGGTCAACAGCGAGGACGGTTATTTGTACCGGTGGGACCTGGCGACCAACACGCTGAGCCAGCAGGTCCGGCTCACCAGCGGGCGAGGCGAGTCGTACACGCCGACCGCGGTGGGCGCGGACGGGACGGTGTATGCGATCAACAACGCGGTGCTGTTCGCGGTAGGGAAGTAAGCGTTGCGGCGGCCAAGGGTCTGACCCGCCGGGTCAGACGGGGACGCCGAGTCCCTGGTGCAGTGCTCAGCAGCACTCCTGCAATTGGAGGATAATGCCGGCTCAGCAAAACACCGAGCTTCTCCATGCGCACCGGCATCATCAATGCAACCCTGGCCTTTCTCTGCTGGGGTTCTTTCCCCCTCTACTTCCATGCGCTGAACAATGTGCCGCCGGGCCAGATCCTGGCGCACCGGGTGCTGTGGTCGCTGCTGTTCCTGGTGATCGTGCTGACCGCGCGGCGCCAATGGAAATGGCTGCCTGCGGTGCTGCGCCAGCCGCGCGTGATCGGCAGCTTCGTCGCCAGCGCCCTGCTGCTGAGCGGGAACTGGCTGGTGTACATCTGGGCGGTCAACAACGGCCACGTGATCGAAGGCAGCCTGGGCTACTTCATCAATCCCCTGGTCAACATCATGTTCGGCTACCTGCTGCTGAAGGAGCGGCTGCGGGTCGGCCAGTGGGCGGCGATCGCTCTGGCGGCGCTGGGCGTGGCGTGGCTGACGTGGCAGGCGGGCACGGTGCCGTGGATCGCGCTGATCCTGGCGGCCACCTTCGGCGCGTACGGGCTGATGCGCAAGACCGCGGCGCTGGGCGCGCTCGAAGGGCTGGCGTTCGAGACGATGGTGCTGTTTCCGCTGGCGCTCGGGTATGTGATCTGGCTCACGGTGCATGGCGAAAATGCGTTCATTAACAGCCCGGCCGACAGCACGCGCTGGCTGCTGGCGGCGGCCGGGCCGATCACCGCGATCCCGCTGCTGCTGTTTGCCGCGGGAGCGCGCAAGATCCCGCTGGCGGTGCTCGGCATGCTGCAATACATCTCGCCGACGATCCAGTTCCTGCTGGGCGTTTGGCTGTTCCACGAGGCCTTCACGGCCGAGCGACTGGTCGGCTTCGTGCTGATCTGGGCCGCGCTGGCGCTGTATGCGGCCGAAGGCCTGTGGCGTAGCCGAACGTAGATTCGCTACCGCCGCGTCGGGGGTCTGCCCCCGCGGGGTCAGACGGGGACGCCGAGTCCCCGGTTTTGCCGCTGGATGAGACCCTTGAGCACGCTTTTCCGGTATGCTGTGCACCTTCCGTCACACCCTGAGATCACTGCAATGGCAAATTACGTCTATACCATGAACCGCGTGGGCAAAATCGTCCCGCCCAAACGCCAGATTCTGAAAGACATTTCGCTGTCGTTCTTCCCGGGCGCCAAGATCGGCGTGCTGGGCCTGAACGGCTCCGGTAAATCGACCCTGCTGAAAATCATGGCCGGCATCGATACCGATATCCAGGGCGAAGCCGTGCCGATGCCAGGCCTGAACATCGGCTACCTGCCGCAGGAACCCCAGCTCGATCCGGAACAAACCGTGCGCCAGGTGGTCGAATCGGGCCTCGGCGAAGCGTTCGAAGCGCAGGCCAAGCTGGAAGCCGTGTACGCCGCCTACGCCGACGAAGACGCCGACTTCGACGCCCTCGCCACCGAGCAGGCGCGCCTGGAAGCGATCATCTCGACCTCCGACGGCGGCAACCTGAACCTGCAGCTGGAAATGGCCGCCGACGCGCTGCGCCTGCCGCCGTGGGACGCCAAGATCGGCATCCTGTCCGGCGGCGAGAAGCGCCGCGTCGCGCTGTGCCGCCTGCTGCTGTCGAAGCCCGACATGCTGCTGCTCGACGAGCCGACCAACCACCTCGACGCCGAATCGGTCGACTGGCTCGAGCAGTTCCTGGTGCGCTTCCCCGGCACCGTCGTCGGCATCACCCACGACCGCTACTTCCTCGACAACGCCGCCGAATGGATCCTGGAACTGGACCGCGGCCACGGCATCCCGTGGAAGGGCAACTACTCGTCCTGGCTGGACCAGAAGGCCGCGCGCCTGAAGCAGGAAGAAGCCACCGAATCGGCGCGCCAGAAAGCGCTGGCCAAGGAACTCGAATGGTCGCGCCAGAATCCGAAGGCGCGCCAGGCCAAGTCGAAGGCCCGCCTGGCCCGCTTCAACGAGCTGTCCGAATACGAATACCAGAAGCGCAACGAGACCCAGGAGATTTTCATCCCTGTGGCCGAGCGCCTGGGCAACGACGTCATCGAGTTCAAGAACGTCTCGAAGGCTTTCGGCGACCGCCTGCTGATGGACAACGTGTCCTTCATCGTGCCGCCAGGCGCCATCGTCGGCATCATCGGCCCGAACGGCGCCGGTAAGTCGACCTTGTTCAAGATGATCGCCGGCCTCGACAAGCCTGACAGCGGCGAAGTGACGATCGGCCAGACCGCGCGCATCTCGCTGGTCGACCAGAGCCGCGACGCGCTGTCCGACGCCAAGACCGTGTTCGACGACGTCTCCGGCGGCGCCGACACCCTCAGCGTCGGCCGCTTCGACATGCCGTCGCGCGCCTACCTGGGCCGCTTCAACTTCAAGGGCTCGGACCAGCAGAAGATCGTCGGCAACCTGTCCGGCGGCGAACGCGGCCGCCTGCACCTGGCCAAGACCCTGCTCAAGGGCGGCAACGTGCTGCTGCTCGACGAGCCGTCCAACGACCTCGACGTGGAAACCCTGCGCGCGCTGGAAGACGCCCTGCTCGAGTTCGCCGGCAGCGTGATGGTGATTTCGCACGATCGCTGGTTCCTCGACCGCATTGCCACCCACATCCTGGCGTTCGAAGGCAACTCGCAGGTCACTTTCTTCGACGGCAACTACCAGGAATACGAAGCCGACAAGAAGAAACGCCTCGGCGAAGAAGGCGCCAAGCCGAAGCGCATCCGCTACAAGCCGCTGACGGTCTGACCGCCGGCACGCTCGACGAAAGCTCCCTCCGGGGAGCTTTTTTGTTGGCGAGGGTTACGCGTGCAATCGTGCCGCACCGAATCACATCGCGCGGTATATTCCCACGGATGAACTCGCCAGAAACGCGCGCGCGTTTGCGCCAATCGACACGACCCGGTGGCCGCGTTGGCACACTAAATCCATGACCGACTATCGCCACAACCGCGTTCCGGGCGCGACCTGGTTCTTCACCGTGCGCCTGCTCGAGCCCGGCAGCTCCCTGCTGACCGACCATTTCTCCGCATTCGGCGACGCCATGCGCCAGGCGCGCGCCAGGCGTCCCTTCCACGTCGACGCCTGGGTCGTGCTGCCCGACCACGCGCACGCGATCTGGACCCTGCCGCCTGGCGACCACGACTGCGCCAGCCGCTGGCGCGCCGTCAAGATTGCCTTCTCGAAGGCGCTGCGCAAATCCGGCGCCGGCCCCGGCAGCATGGTGTGGGAGCGCCACTACCGCAATCACCGCATCGACAACGACGCAGACTATGCGCGCCTGGTGGACTACGTGCACAGCAACCCGATGCGCCACGGCCTCTGCGCCGACGCCGCCGAATGGCAATGGTCGTCGCTGCACCGCTTTGCCGCCGCCGGCTTGTCGGGCGACCGCGTCCGCCGCATCTGATCACCGTCGAACATGACGTCACCCGCTTCCCGGCCGCGCCGGCGACGATGCCGGGGGTCTGGCCCCGCGGACCTGACCCCATTTTCCCTCCACCAATGAAAAAAGCCCGCCGGCTGGACCGGACGGGCTATTTGTCATGAGGGCAAGCGGCCAGCGGCAGCCGCCCCCGTCATCAGAAGGCGTATTTCACGCCCGCGGTGATCACGTCTGGCTTAGGACCGAAATCCTTCTTCTTGCCATAACGCTCGTATTCCAGGGTCAGCGCAACCTTCTGGTTCAGGTTGTACTGCGCGCCGACGCCGGCGTACAGTTCAGTCTTGCTGTCGCTGCGGCCGTACACCGGATCGCTCAGGGTGCGCTTGTTGTTGGCCGCGCCCAGCTTGCCGTAGATAGCGAACTGGTCGCTGATCGGCGCGGTCGCCTTGCCGGCCACGTAGAACGAGTGGCCATCGGAGTTGCCGGTGCCGTTCACGCCAGCGACGGTGCGGCTATAGTCCGACTTGCGGAAATCCGTATAGCCGGCTTCCACGCCCCAGGTCTGGTCGATGTCGTAGCCGCCGAAAATCTTGCCCGAGGCCTTCCAGCCGTCGCTGTTGACGTTGGTGGCGCCAGGCAGGCTGTAGCTGTGGTCGGCCGAAGCGACGCCCACGCCGACGTAAGGACCTGCGGCCTGGGCCGAGCCCATGGCAGTCGCAGCAGCGATCAATGCAAAAATAAGCTTTTTCATGCGGAATCCTTTGATGTTGTTAATCGTCTGGACCGCAATTCCGTTGAATCGCGGTTATTTCCAAGATAGCATCGGAAACCGGACACGTCCTTGCTGATAAAGTAAGAAATGTAATGAGATGTAAGCGAAAGGCCCGATTACTGACCCGCCGTTCAATTATTTTGACGCTGAGTTTCGACCACGATGCCAGACGTTAGACGATCATGCGAAAGGTTAGGTTCACTCTTGAGCCGACCGGCCGGGCGGTTTTGTGAATGCCGTGAACCCAGTGTTGTTGCAGTTTTCCGGCCATCAATAGCAGACTGCCGTCAGTCAGGACAATTTTGCGGCGCTCGCCGCTGGCCTTGTGCGCCAGGATAAAGGTCCGTTCGGCCCCGAAACTGACCGATGCGATCGCCGGCTCCGGCCCGAGTTCGGGCTCGTTATCGCTGTGCATGCCCATGCTGTCGCGCCCGTCGCGGTAGTAATTGAGCAGCACGCTATTGAAACGCCGGCCGGTAGCCGCCTCGACCGCTTCACGGATTTCCTGCTGCAAGGGCGTGAACGGCAGCGGTTCCAGCCGCAAGCCGGAGTACCTGTAGGCAGCCTCGCCATGCCAGGCCGTCAGGCGCGGCTGCGGGTGCTGCTTGCCCCACACGGTGATGACCTCGCTGCGCCAGGCGGTCTCGTCGATGAGCCGTGCCAGCACCTGCTCGTTGGGCAGGCTCAGCGGGAGCTGCGGCAGGAACGCCAGTTCGCCGTCCCGCACCGGAATCGGCTCCAGCTTTGTGCTTGATGAGAACAGGTCCATCGCTCAGAATGATGTCCGAAGCTGCCAATCATGCCATAGGAGCGCCATGAACAAACGCCAATTCCTCGGCGCCGCCGCACTGGCCGGCGCCGCCCCTGCCTTCGCGGCGCCCGGCGCCGCCCCTGCCTTCGCGGCGCCCGGCGCCGCCCCCAGCGGCCCGGCCCTGCTCACGGTCACCGGAAACATCGACAGGACCAATCGCGGCCCGTTCGATCCCGCGCTGGACCAGATGATGCACAAGCAGAAGATCAGCTTCGAGCGCGCGTTCGCCTTTGATTATGCCGCGCTGGAGCGCCTGCCCGCGGCGACGGTCCGGCCCACGCTCGAGTACGACGGCAAGGTCCACAGCCTGCGCGGCCCGTTGCTGCTCGACGTGCTTGCGGCCGCCGGCGCCAGGCTGCCCGATACGGCCAGGCTGGTGCTGCGCGCGGTGGACGGCTACGCCGTGACGATCAGCGTGGAAAAGGCGCGCCGCCAGCGCTTCATGGTGGCGCTGCAGCTGGACGGCAAGCCGATGCCGCTGGGCGGGCTCGGTCCCTTATGGGCGGTGATCGACGCCGACCGGGTGGCGGAACTGGCGTCGAAACCGGTGGAGCAGCGCTTCGGCGAATGCCCGTGGGCGCTGTATCACATCGAGGTGCAGTAAGGGGCTGATATCAGGCGTAGGCTTCGGCCAGCGTCATCACCCGCGGCGTGATTTTCAGGCCGATGCCGGCGAACAACGCTTCGATGGCGGCCATGTTGGCGGCGCACTCTTCGGTTTTCCAGCCGTTGAACAGGTCGGTGCCGTTTTTCTGGAAATGCAGGTCGAGCACCTTGCCCTTGTCCTTGTGGGTATAGGCTTGCTGATGCGTGTTGTGGAACCCCAGCAGCGACAGTCCCGTCAGCACCTCGGTGGGCGGATTGTCCGGATCGGTGGCGAGGAAAATGCCGAAGGTCTTGCCGGGCGGCTTCGCGGCGATGTCCAGCTCGTAGATCCCAGGGGCTCTGGTGACGGCGGTGCTCTTCAAAAACAGCATCATGCTCTCCTTCGGTAACAGCGCCCGCCCGACGCGGGGAGTTGCTCAATTAAAACATCTGGAGAGTTGAGCTTATTGCGAAATGGCACGAAAGTCGATGCTTTATCGCATCTTTTTTGCATGTGAGCAACAGTCGCTGCGCTTCACGCCGGCCGCAGCCACCCCATGAGGGTGTCGTCTTCCGGAATCCCGCGCGAGTTGTTGACCCGGGCCCGCAGCAGTCCTTCGTCGACGAAGCCGAGCGAGTGGTACAAGGCCCGCGCCCGCAGGTTCGATGAGCGGGCAAACAGTTCGACGCGGTGAATGTGCGGCATGTGCGCGAGGACTTCGTCCAGCAGCGCCTGGAACAGCGCGCGCCCCACGCCGCGTCCCTGCGCGTCCGGTGCGACCGCGATCGTCAGGTCGGTCAGCAGGTGGGCCAGCGCAGCGATGCCCGGATTGGACGCATGGATCTCGCCCAGGATGCGGCCACCCTCTTCCCACACCAGTTCGACGCCGTTCGTCGCCGCCTTGTGCATGAAGCCGTCGATGTACTCGCCGGTCACTTCCTCCGGCGTGCGCGCGATGCCGTCCGGGACCGTCGCCACCAGCTTGTACAGCGCCAGCACCTGCGCGCGGTCGCCCGCCACCGCCTTGCGGATCATGGTTTATCCCGCTTCGCCAGCGACGTGGTGGCGTCCGCCAGCGCGCGGTACAGCTGCCCGGCCTCGTCCTGCCAGCCATCCAGCGCCGCCTGCTGGCGCGCGACGGTGGCAAAGTCGCCGCGCGCGATCGGGCCCGAGAGCGCGGCGCGCGCGCCGAGCCGGAACACGTTTTCCAGCGTTTCGCTCGCCAGCGGCCGCGCCAGTTCGCGCGCCACCGATTCCGGTATGCCCGCCGCCTGATAGGCGCGCAAGGCCGCATCGAGCACAGTCACCAGGTAATTGGAGGCAAACACCGAGGCCGCGTGGTAC
Organism: Massilia sp. R2A-15; assembly: GCF_030704305.1. Classification (NCBI taxonomy): domain Bacteria; kingdom Pseudomonadati; phylum Pseudomonadota; class Betaproteobacteria; order Burkholderiales; family Oxalobacteraceae; genus Massilia; species Massilia sp. R2A-15. The sequence goes on from NZ_CP131935.1 coordinate 4,384,994, forward strand.
ACGGTCTTCGCCGCCGGGTCGATCGCCACCAGGCGCGCGCCGATCGCGGCAAACGCCGGCTCCAGCAGCGCCAGCGCGCGCGCGTCGCCCTCGATGCCGCACCAGGTGCCGGCAAAGTCGCGCGCCACGTTCTCGGGATCGGCGAAGCTGCGCACCGGATGCACGCTGGCCGTCAGCGCGCCCCTGGCGGCGGCCGATTGCAGCGCGGCCGAAGATTTCGCGCCGCTGCAGTGAAATACCACCACGCCGTCGACGCCGTCCAGCGCTTCGCACGCCGCCTCGATCTGGTCGTCGCTCACCGCCAGCATCACCACGTCGGCATGGCGCATCGTCGTGGCCGAATCCACCGCGCGGCCGGCGCCGATGAAGGCCACCGCGTCGTTCGCGCTGGCCTTCGACCGGGTCAGCACATCCTGCACGGCGAAGACGCCGCCGGCGGCGAACAGCCGGCCCAGCGTTCGGCCCAAGTGCCCCGCGCCGACGATGTTGAGCGTGAGCGCCACGTCAGAAGCCGGAACCGGGCTGGCTCAGGAACGCCAGTTCCTCCGGCGTCGAGGCGCGTCCCAGGATCGCATTGCGATGCGGGAAGCGGCCGAAGCGCGCGATCACGCCGCGGTGCCGGTGCGCGTAATCGAGCGCGCCGTCGAAGTCATGGCTGTCCCTGGCCAGTTCGGCAAACAGCGTGACCGATTTTTCCTGCATGCGCGCGTCCTCGGCATGCTCGAACGGCATGTAGGCAAACCAACGCTCGATCGGCGCCAGGGTGCGGTCGGCGCCGGAGGCCTCCAGCTCGATGGCGGCGGCCAGCGCCAGCGCGTCGCCGCTGAACGATTCCGGCGTGCCGCGAAAGGCGTTGCGGGTGAACTGGTCGAGCAGCAGGATGCGCGCCAGCGTGCCCTTTGCGCCCTGCTGGTCCCATTCGCGCAGGCCGCCGGCCTTGGCCAGCGCGATGGCGCCGCCGAAACGCTCGGCGATCGCGGCGTCGAAGCGCGCGTCCTTGCGAAACCATTCGTCGCGCGGCTTGCCATGGCCCTCCGCCGCCGGCGGCAGGAACCAGAAATCGAGTACTTCTTGAGAATGCATTGTTGGAGGTTTCCTTAATTGCGGGCGTGCGACAGCTGGAAGCTGTCGATGCCGTCGAATCGGGCCAGTTCGTCGGCCAGAGCGGACAAGGTGGCGCCGCTCTTGCGCGACAGCGCCAGCGCCACGAAGCGCCATTCCTGCGCGCCGCCGACAGCGCCGATGGCCAGCGTGCCGCCGGCGATTTCGTAGCCGCGCTCCAGCGCCACGCGGCGCAGGGTGGCCTCGACCGGCGTGAAGTCCTTCTTGAAGCGCATCATGATGGCGACGGCGTGGCGCGACGGCAGGCACGCTTCGATGCGGTGCAGGTAGATCATGATCATCGACGCCAGGAACGCCAGCCCCATCGCCGCCAGGTAGAAGCCGATGCCGACCAGGATGCCGATCACCGACGAAGCCCAGATCGACGCCGCCGTGGTCAGGCCGCTGATGTTGAAGCCTTCGCGCATGATCACGCCGGCGCCGAGGAAGCCGATGCCGGTGACCACGCCCTGGATGATGCGGGTCGGATCGGCCACGATCAGCGGCCCGGCGTGGGCGCCGTACCACAGGCCCGGATACCCGCCGATGATGGTCAGCGCGGCCGACGCCATGCACACCATGCCGTAGGTGCGCATGCCGGCGGCGCGGCCGTGGTAGGAGCGCTCGTAGCCGACCAGCAGGCCAAGCAGCAGCGCGCCGATCAGGTTGAGCAGGATGATGCCGTTGGCGGCCATCTCCGGACCGGTCCAGTAGGCCGCCAGCATGTCAGGTGTCGGCATTTTTTTTGACCAGCTGCTTTTCGAAGGCGACATCGAGCTTGCTGACGCGACGCGCCACCTGCGGCCCGAGGCCGTTGACGAAAGCGACGAAGGCGTCCAGTTCGAGCGGCTCGCACAACGGCGGCGCGCCGGGGCGCTCGCTGAGGAAGAACAGCCCGTCGCCGGTGCGCGCCATCGAATAGCCCTGGTTGCCGCTGCGGTTCTTCAGGCGGTCGACCGCGGCGCTGGCGCGGGTGGAGCGTGGGCCGGCCATTCAGACCTCCCGCGTGCGTTCGTCGAGCCAGGCTTTCGCGGCGCCGTCGACGTGCGGCGACAGGCGCGCGCGCACTTGCGCGTGGTAGTCGTTGAGCCACTTGATTTCGTCCGGGCGCAGCAGCGACAGATCGAGGCAGCGGGTGTCGATCGGGCACAGCGTCAGCGTCTCGAAGCGCAGGAAGTCGCCGAACTCGGTGGATTCCGCGGCGACGTTGAGCACCAGGTTCTCGATCCGGATGCCCCAGCGGCCAGGCCGGTAGATGCCCGGCTCGACCGAGGTGATCATGCCCGGTTCCATCGCCGTGTGCGGCTCCGGCATGGTGGTCGGCGAAATCGATTGTGGGCCTTCGTGCACGTTCAGGAAGAAGCCCACGCCGTGGCCGGTGCCGTGGCCGTAGTCCACGCCCGCGGCCCAGATCGGCGCGCGCGCCAGCGCGTCGAGCATTGGCGATTTGGTCCCGCGCGGGAACTGCGCCGACGACAGCGCGATCACGCCCTTGAGCACCAGCGTGAAGTCGCGCTTTTGCTCGGTGGACGGCGTCCCCACCGGCACCACGCGGGTGATGTCGGTGGTGCCGCCGAGGTACTGGCCGCCGGAGTCGATCAGCAACAGGCCGTCGCCTTCGATGATCGCATGGGCCTGTTCCGTGGCGCGGTAGTGCATGACGGCGCCGTTGGCGTTGAAGCCGGCGATGGTGCCGAAGCTCGGGCTGATGAAGCCGGGCCGGCGCGCGCGCGCGGCGCAGATATGGGTGTCGATGTCGATTTCGGTCGCCGGTCCGCGGCGCTTGTCGGCCAGGCGCACTTCAAGCCAGGCAAAGAATTCGCACAGCGCGGCGCCGTCCTGCTCCATCGTGGCGCGCACGTGGACCGCTTCGTCGTCCGACTTCTTCGACTTGGCGAAGGTGCTCGGATTGATCGACTCGACCACCTTGACGCCGGCCGGCACCGCGGCGCGCATGCCGGCGGTGACGCGGCGCGGATCGATCAGCAGCACTTCGCCGGCGCCCAGCGCGGCCAGCGCCGCTGCGGCCTGCGTGTAGCTGGCCAGTTCGACGCCATCAAGCCGCAGGCGCTCTTCGACGTCGGCCGGCACCTTGTTGTCGCCGACGAACAGCGTGGCGCGGTCAAGGCCCACCAGCGCGTGCGCCAGGAACACCGGGTTGTAATTGACGTCGGCGCCGCGCAGGTTGAACAGCCAGGCGATGTCGTCGAGAGTCGAAATGAAGTGGCGGGTGGCGCCAAGCCTGGCCATTTCGGCGCGCACCTGCGCCAGCTTGTCCGCCCGGCTGGCCACGGCGTGCGGCGCGGCGTGCTCGAACACCGGTTCGGCCGGCAGCGCGGGACGGTCGGCCCAGACTTCGTCGAGCAGGTCGATATCGGTGCGCAGCTTGATGCCGCGCGCGCCCAAGGCGTCGGCCAGGAGGCGCGCGGTGGACAGGCCGAGCACGCGGGCGTCGACGGCGACCGTCTGGCCGCTCTGCAGGTTGGCGGCCAGCCAGTCGATGTAAAGCAGGCTGGCGCCCGACGGGATCTTCATCAGCGACACCGCGCTGCCGGCCAGTTCGACCTCGGCCTGATCCCAGTAGCGCGCGTCGGTCCACACGCCGGCGAAGTCGCTCGTGGCGATGAAGGCGCCGACCGAGCCGGTGAAGCCGGACAGCCACTCGCGGCCCTTCCAGCGGCCGGGCAGGTATTCGGACAGGTGCGGATCGGCCGATGGAATCAGGACGGCGTCGATGCGCTCGCGGCGCATCACGGTGCGCAGCTTGTCCAGCATGGCGGCGCGCTCGGAGAGGGAAGATGAATTTTGCATGTCTCCATGATACTACCAGCGCCCCCGTTTGTCGTTCCTGCGAAGGCAGGAACCTCATGCTGAATCGAGCGGAGAGGCACGGGCATGCTCAGTATGGGTTCCTGACGAGGGGGGCGCCGAGCCCAGGAACGACAAGCATTTATCTAGTTGGCATAAAAATGTCGTTCCTGCGGAGGCAGGAACCTATGCTGAGCGTGCGCCACCTCTTCGCTCAATCTAAGCCTGAAAGTGGCGCAGGCCATTGAGGTCCAGCACCCGGATGCCGCCGTAATCAAGCCTGACCAGCCCTTCCTTCTCCAGCAGCTGCAAGGCCTGGTTGGCGCGCTGGCGCGAAGCGCCGGACAGATAGCCGATCTCCTCCTGCGAGATCTGCACCATCGCTTCGAGCCCCGGATACAGGTGCGAGTTGAACATCGCGGCCAAGCAGCGCGCTACCCGCGTGTCGACATCGAGCGTGCGGTCGTTCTCCACCAGCCCGATGAACTGGCCGAGCCGCTCGTTGAGCTGCATGAGCAGGAAGCGGTTGAACGGCAGGCTGGTTTCGAGCAGCCAGTCGAAGGTCGCGCGCGGCATGCGCGCCACCCGCGTGTCGCGCAGCGCCATGCCGTCGTACTTGCGCGCTTCGTCCTTGAGCAGCGAGCCTTCGCCGAACCAGCCGCCGGCCGGCACCCCCGCGAAGGTCACGTTCTTCCCCGACGGCGAAAAATTGTTGATCTTGACCAGCCCGTCGATGATGCCGATCCAGTATTCGAGCGCCTCGCCCTTGCGGCACACGAAGCCGCCCTTGGGCACGAACTGCTCGAAGCAGTCGGCTTCCACGCGCGCCATCTCGGCCGGCGTGAGGCCGCGCGCCCAGATGGTCGATCGCAGGTGTTCAGTCAGTGTCTGTGTGTGTGATGTCATTTGTGCGGTGCAGCATCGAAAGTGTCCCCAATTGTCACTCAAAAGACAACATCGGACTCAACCACAAGCTAATATCATCACACAAAAAATGCGCACGGCGCAGCCAACAACAGGGGACCTGGTGGATACATCGGACAGCTCGCAACTGCAGACTTTTCCGCGGCGCCTGCGCGCGCACGGCCAGCAGCGGCCGGCGCGCCCGGCCTTCCGCGAAAAGCATCTCGGCATCTGGCAGACCTGGAGCTGGAGCGAGGTCAATCGCGAAGTGCGCGACCTGGCCTGCGGCCTGGCCTCGCTCGGCTTCGGCCGCGGCATGAACCTTGCCATCATCGGCGACAACCGGCCGCGCCTGTACTGGGCGATGCTGGCCGCGCAGTGCCTGGGCGGCGTGCCGGTGCCGCTGTACCAGGACGCCCCCGCCGCCGACATGGCCTACGTGCTGGGCGACGCCGACATCGCATTCGCCGTGGCGGAAGACCAGGAGCAGGTCGACAAGCTGCTCGAACTGACCGAACTATGCCCCAAACTGCGCCACATCGTCTACGAGGACGAGCGCGGCATGCGCCACTACCACCAGGCCGGCGTGGTCGCCTTCGCCGCCCTGCAGGAACTGGGCCGCGCATGGGACCAGGCCAATCCCGGCAGGTTCGACGCCGCCGTTGAGGCGGGCCAGGGCAGCGACCCGGCCATCATCCTGTACACCTCCGGCACCACCGGCAAGCCAAAGGGCGTGGTGCAGTCGCACGCCGCGCTGATCGCGGCCGGCATGGGCGGCGTCGGCTTCGACAAGCTGACCGACCACGAAGACATCCTGTCCTACCTGCCGATGGCGTGGGTGGGCGACTGCCTGTTCTCGCTGGCGCAGGCGCTGGTGGCCGGCTTCACCGTCAACTGCCCCGAGTCGGGCGACACCGTGCTGACCGACCTGCGCGAAATCGGCCCGACGTATTATTTTGCGCCGCCGCGCGTGTTCGAGAACATGCTCACCACCGTGATGATCCGCATGGAGGACGCCGGCGCCATCAAGCGCCGCATGTTCCACCACTTCATGGACGTGGCGCGCCGCTGCGGCTCCGCGATTTTGGATGGCAAGCCGGTGTCCGCAAGCGACCGCCTGCAATACGCCATCGGCCGCGTGCTGGTGTACGGCCCGCTGAAGAACGTGCTCGGGCTCTCGCGCGTGCGCGTGGCCTACACCGCCGGCGCGGCGATCGGCCCCGACCTGTTCCGCTTCTACCGCTCGATCGGCGTCAACCTCAAACAGCTGTACGGGTCCACCGAAACCTGCGCCTACGTGTGCCTGCAGCCGGACGGGAACATCAAGTTCGACAGCGTCGGGCTGCCGGCGCCAGGCGTGGAGGTCAAGCTGGCCGACAACGGCGAAGTGCTGGTGAAGTCGCCGGCGACGATGGACGGCTACTTCAAGCGGCCGGACGCCACCGCCGAAGTGATCGACGCCGACGGCTATTTCCACACGGGCGACGCCGGCATGTTCGACCGCGACGGCCACCTGAAGATCATCGACCGCGCCGCCGACGTGGGCAAGATGAACGGCGGCGCCATCTTCGCGCCCAACTACATCGAGAACAAGCTGAAGTTCTTCCCGTTTATCAAAGAGGCGGTCGCCTTCGGCAACGGCCGCGACCAGGTTTGCGCCTTCATCAACATCGACATGGACGCCGTCGGCAACTGGGCCGAGCGGCGCAACATCGCCTATTCCGGCTATACCGACCTGGCGGGCAACCCACAGACCTATGACCTGGTGCGCGACTGCGTCGAGAAGGTCAACGCCGACCTGGCCTCCGAGCCCAACATGGCCGGCACCCAGATTCACCGCTTCCTGGTGCTGCACAAGGAGCTCGATCCCGACGACGAGGAGCTGACCCGCACCCGCAAGGTGCGCCGCAAGTTCATCGCCGAAAAATACGCGGTGCTGATATCCGCCCTGTACGAAGGCAAGGCCTCGCAGTTCATCAGCACCCAGGTCCGGTTCGAGGACGGGCGCGTCGGCACCGCCAGCGCCGATCTGCGCATCGCCGAGGCCAAAACCTGGCCGCCGATGGAGGCTGCCGCGTGATGGACATGAACCAGCCAGCGCTCGCCCGCAAGGTCGGCCCGGTGATCCTCGACCTGGCGAACATCTCGCTGGCGTTCGGCGGGGTCAGGGCGCTGACCGACATTTCGTTCGACGTGCGCCAGCACGAGATCCGCGCCATCATCGGGCCGAACGGCGCGGGAAAGAGCTCGATGCTCAACGTGATCAATGGAGTGTACCGCCCGCAGCAGGGATCGATCTCGCTGCGCGGCGTCCAGCGCCGCAACATGGACTGCCACAGCGCCGCCACGGCCGGCATCGCGCGCACCTTCCAGAATATCGCGCTGTTCAAGGGCATGACGGTGTTGGACAACATCATGACGGGCCGGAACCTGAAGATGAAGTCGAACTTCCTGATGCAGGCGCTGTACTGGGGGCCGGCGCGGCGCGAGGAGCTGGCGCACCGCGAAAAGGCCGAGGAGATCATCGACTTCCTCGAGATCCAGGCGATCCGCAAGACGCCGGTGGGGCGCCTGCCCTACGGTCTGCAAAAGCGCGTCGAGCTGGGACGGGCGCTCGCGGCCGAGCCGGACATCCTGCTGCTCGACGAGCCGATGGCCGGCATGAACGTCGAAGAGAAGCAGGACATGTGCCGCTTCATCCTCGACGTGAACGACCAGTTTGGCACCACCATCGTCCTGATCGAGCACGACATGGGCGTGGTGATGGATATCTCGGACCGCGTGGTGGTGCTCGATTACGGCCGCAAGATCGCCGACGGCACACCCGACGAAGTGCGCGCCAACGAGGAGGTGATCCGCGCCTACCTCGGCGCGGCCCATTAGGACTGCATCCATGAGCTTTTTCTTCGAAGTGCTGATCGGCGGCCTGCTTTCCGGCGTGATGTACGCGCTGGTGGCGATCGGCTTCGTCCTGATCTACAAGGCCTCCGGCGTGTTCAACTTTGCGCAAGGCGCGATGGTGTTCTTCGCCGCGCTCACCTGCGTGGGCATGGTCGACAAGTTCCACGTGCCGATGTGGATCGCGATTCCCGCCACGATCGTGGTGATGATCGCGCTGGGGCTGGCGATCGAGAAGGTGGTGCTGCGCCCCCTCGTCAACCAGCCCGAGATCACGCTGTTCATGGCCACCATCGGCCTGGCCTTCTTCATCGAGGGCCTGGCGCAGCTGGTGTGGGGCTCGCAGGTTCACAAGCTGGACCTGCCGATCGAGGACGTGCCGATCCCCTGGCTGATGGACAACTTCAACATCCTGGTGTCGAAGTTCGACATGACCGCCGCCGGCATCTGCGCCGTGCTGGTGATCGCCCTCGCGTTGATGTTCTCGAAGACCAAGGTGGGCCGGGCCCTGCGCGCGGTGGCCGACGACCACCAGGCGGCGCTGGCGGTCGGCATCCCGCTGCAGCGGATCTGGGCCATCGTCTGGTCGGTCGCCGGCCTGGTGGCGCTGGTCGCGGGCCTCCTGTGGGGCGCCCGCAACGGCGTGCAGTTCGCCCTCACCTTCCTCGCGCTCAAGGCGCTACCGGTGCTGATCCTCGGCGGCTTCACGTCAGTCCCCGGCGCTATCGTGGGCGGCCTGATCATCGGCGCCTCCGAAAAGCTGGCCGAGGTGTATATCGGCCCGATGGTGGGCGGCGGCATCGAAGGCTGGTTCCCCTATGTGCTCGCCCTGCTGTTCCTGCTGGTCCGGCCGGAAGGCCTGTTCGGCGAAAAAATCATCCGGAGGATCTAGATGTTCTACCGCGAAGCCGGCCAGTTCAAGACCAGCTACCAGTCCGACAGCCAGATCTTCCCGATCCGGCAGGATCGCATCGCCCTCGCCGCGCTGCTGGTGCTTGCCGCGGTGATCGTGCCGCTGTTCGCCACGCCCTACCTGTTGTCGGCGATCCTGATCCCGTTCCTGATCTTCGCGCTGGCGGCGCTGGGCCTGAACATCCTGACCGGGTACGCCGGCCAGCTTTCGCTGGGAACCGCGGCGTTCATGGCGGTCGGCGCCTACGCCTCGTTCAACTTCATCGCCCGCGTCCCCGGCATTCCGATGCTGCTGGCGTTCGTGTTGGGGGGGCTGTGCGCGGCGCTGGTGGGCATCGTGTTCGGTCTGCCGTCGTTGCGGGTGCGCGGCTTCTACCTGGCCGCGTCCACGCTGGCGACGCAGTTTTTCGTGGTCTGGTGCCTGACCAAGATCCCCTACCTCACCAACTACAGCGCGTCGGGCGTGGTGACGGTGCAGCGCATGCAGATCTTCGGCTACCAGTTCAATACGCCGGCCAGCAAATACCTGCTCGTGCTGGCGGTCGTCGCCTTCCTCGCGCTGCTGGCCAAGAACATGATCCGCTCGAACGTCGGCCGCTCCTGGATGGCGATCCGCGACATGGACATGGCGGCCGAGGTGATCGGCTTTCGCCCGCTGCCGACCAAGCTGATGGCGTTCGCGGTCAGCTCGTTCTACTGCGGCGTGGCCGGCGCGCTGTACGCCTTCGCCTACCTGGGCACGGTGGAGCCGGAAGCGTACAACCTGGACCTGTCGTTCCGCATCCTGTTCATGATTATCATCGGCGGGGTCGGCTCGGTGCTCGGCTCCTTCCTCGGCGCCGCCTTCATCGTGCTGCTGCCGGTGATGCTGAATATGTTCGGCCACTTCCTCGGCCTGCCGACCAGTTTCGCATCCAATCTCGAGTTGATGGTGTTTGGCGCGTTGATCATATTTTTCCTGATCGTGGAGCCGCATGGCCTCGCGCGCTTGTGGCAAGTGGGTAAAGAGAAGTTGCGCCTGTGGCCGTTCCCGCACTAGGAACAGCAGGTAGCAATCGATTCAATGCAGTGACAATGAGGAGACGAGAATGAAAGGCTTCAAATCGATCATGCTGTGCGCGGCGTTGTTCGGCGCATTCACCCAGGCGGCGCAGGCGGCCGACCAGTTCGTGGCGCTGCCGTCGTACCGTGTCGGCGCCTATGCGGCCGGCGGCTCAGGATTCTACGGCGGCGCCATCGACTACTTCAACCTGGTCAACGCCAACGGCGGCGTCAATGGCGTGAAGATCCTGTGGGAAGAGTGCGAGACCGAGTACAACCCGTCGCGCGGCGTCGAATGCTATGAGCGTCTGAAGACCCAGCACGGCGGCGCCACGCTGGTCGAGCCGCTGTCCACCGGCATCGCCTACGGCATCCTCGACCGCGTCGCCAATGACAAAATCCCGATGACGATGCTCGGTTACGGCCGCTCGGACGCCGCCAACGGCAAGGTGTTCCCGTATGTCTTCCCGCTCATTACCAGCTACTGGGACCAGGCCGCCGGCATGATCAAGTACCTGGGCGAGAAGGAAGGCGGCATGGCCAAGCTGAAGGGCAAGAAGATCGCCTACCTGTATCACGACTCCCCGTTCGGCAAGGAGCCGCTGCCGGTGCTGGAGGCGCAGGCCAAACAGTATGGCTTCGAACTGCTGAAGATCGCCGTCGCGCCGCCGGGGAACGAACAGCAGTCGCAGTGGCTGCAGATCCGCCAGGCCAAGCCTGACCACGTGATCCTGTGGGGCTGGGGCGTGATGAATTCGGTCGCCATCAAGACCGCGCAGCGCAACGGCTTCCCGCGCGAGAAAATGCTGGGCGTGTGGTGGGCCGGTTCCGAGGAAGACACCATCCCGTCGGGCGAAGCGGCCAAGGGCTACAGCTCGATGACCTTCAACACGCCGGGCAACTACCCGCTGATCGACGACATCCGCAAGAAGGTATACGCGGCCGGCAAGGGCAACCTGTCGGACCAGGCCCGCATCGGATCGGTGTATCACATGCGCGGCATGACGCTGGGCGTGCTGTGGGTCGAAGCGATCCGCACCGCGCAGGAAAAATTCGGCAAGGGCAAAGTGATGACCGGCGAGCAGATTCGCTGGGGCCTGGAAAACCTGAACATCGATGCGGCGCGCCAGAAAGCGCTGGGCGTGTTCGGCATGTTCCCGACCGTGAAGACCAGCTGCGACGACCATGAAGGCTCGGGCGCCGTCAAGGTGCAGCAGTGGAACGGCAGCAAATGGGTCGCCATCACGCCAAACTGGATCGTGGGCGACAAGGCGCTGACCCGCAAGCTGCTGGAGGAATCGTCAATGGCGTATGCGGCCGAAAAGAAGATCACCCCGGCCTGCATGAACTGACCTGATCGTCGTTCCTGCGCAGGCAGGAACCCATGCTGAGCCAATTCAGTATGGGTCCCTGCCTCCGCAGGGACGACAGAATATTCGAGAAGCTATGACAAACGCAGAAGCGCCATACCTTTCGGTGAACAACATCGAAGTCATCTACGACCACGTGATCCTGGTCCTGAAAGGCGTATCGCTGCAGGTCCCGAAAGGGAAGATCGTCGCTTTGCTGGGCGCGAACGGCGCCGGCAAATCGACCACGCTGAAAACCATCTCCACGCTGTTGCGCGGCGAGCGCGGCGACGTCACCAAGGGCGAGGTGCGCTTCAACGGCGAGCGCGTCGATCAGCTGACGCCTAACGCGCTGGTCAGACGCGGCCTGTCGCAGGTGATGGAAGGCCGCCACTGCTTCGGCCACCTGACCATCGAAGAAAACCTGCTCACCGGCGCCTACACACGCTCCGATTCGCGCGCCGAGCAGAAGGCGTCGCTGGAAGCGGTGTACCAATACTTCCCGCGCCTGAAGGAGCGCCGCTCCAGCCAGGCCGGCTACACCTCCGGCGGCGAGCAGCAGATGTGCGCGATCGGCCGCGCGCTGATGGCCAGGCCGTCGATGATCCTGCTCGACGAACCGTCGATGGGCATCGCGCCGCAGATCGTCGAAGAGATCTTCGACATCGTCAGGGACCTGAACCAGAAGGAAGGCGTGTCCTTCCTGCTGGCCGAACAGAATACAAACGTCGCCCTGCGCTACGCCGATTTCGGCTACATCCTGGAAAACGGCCGCGTGGTGATGGAAGGCGCCGCCGCGGAACTGGCGGCCAACGAAGACGTCAAAGAGTTCTACCTCGGCGTGTCCGGGGCGGGCCGCAAGAGCTTCAGGGACATGAAATTTTACCGCCGCCGCAAACGCTGGCTGGCTTGAGGAAGCAGGAATGAATTTCGAAAAAGCGAAGGACGTGTGCCGCAGTTTTCCCGGTGCGACCGAGGACATCAAATGGGGCGCGGACGTGGTGTTTTCGGTCGGCGAGAAAATGTTCATGGTGACCGGCGCCGACAACCCGCAAGGCATGAGCTTCAAGGTCGAGGACGAACGATTTCTCGAACTGACCGACCGGCCCGGGATCATCCCGGCGCCCTACCTGGCCCGCGCCAAGTGGGTGCGGGTCGAGCACGCTGATGCGCTTGGCGACAAGGAGGCGGCCGAACTGCTGCGCCGTTCGTACGAACTGGTGTTCGCCAAACTGACCAAGAAACTGCAGCGGGAAATTGGAGAAGCCTGATGGCCGATACGCTCGACGAGCTCGAAACGCGCGATCCGCAGGCGCGTGAACGCGACCTGATGGCGCGCCTGCCGCAGCTGGTCGCGCGCGCCCAGCAGGCGCCCGGCTGGGCGCGCATACTCGCCGGCGTCGATGCCGCCAGCGTCACCAGCCGCGCCGCGCTGGCCGCGCTGCCCGTCACGCGCAAGTCGGAGCTGAAGGCCTTGCAGCAGGCGTCCTTGCCGTTCGGCGGCTTGGCCGCGACGCCGGCGAGCGACCTGCGCCGCGTCTATGTGTCGCCCGGTCCGATCTACGACCCCGAGGGCAAAGGGCGCGACTGGTGGCGCTTCGCGCGGCCGATGCACGCGGCCGGCGTGCGCGCGGGCGGCCTGCTGCAGAACTGCTTTTCGTATCACTTCACGCCGGCTGCGTTCATGGTCGAAGGCGGCGCCGCGCGCATCGGGTGCGCGGTGATTCCCGCCGGCGCCGGCCAGACCGAGATGCAGGTGCAGGCGATGGCCGACCTGCGGCCCGACACCTACGTCGGCACGCCCTCCTTCCTGCGCATCATCATCGAAAAGGCGCGCGAGATGGGCGCCGACATCAGCAGCGTGAAAAATGCGCTGATGGGCGCCGAAGCCCTGCCCGAGTCGCTGCGCGCCTGGTTCCGCGCCAACGGCGTGCCCAACGTGCTGCAGACCTATGCCTCGGCCGATATCGGCAGCATCGCGTACGAAACCGCAAGCGGCGGCGTGATCGATGCCGGCATGGTGGTCGATGAAGACGTGATCGTCGAAATCGTCCGTCCCGGCACCGGCGAGCCGGTTGCGCCGGGCGACATCGGCGAAATCGTCGTCACCTTGTTCAATCATGACTATCCGCTGATCCGCTTTGCGACCGGCGACATGTCGGCGCTGCTGACCGATGCGCCAGCGCCGGGCGGCCGCACCAACGTGCGCATCCGCGGCTGGCTGGGGCGGGCCGACCAGACCACCAAGGTGCGCGCCATGTTCGTGCATCCGGCGCAGGTGGCCAACATCGTGCGGCGCCATCCCGAGATCCTCAAGGCGCGGCTGGTCGTCACCGGCAGCATGGCCAACGACGTGATGACGCTGCATTGCGAGGTGGCGCAGCCGCTGGCGGCCGAACAGGTCGCGGCGATCGTCGCCTCCATCCGCGATGTGACGAAGCTGCGCGGCGAAGTCGTGTGCGAAGCGCAGGGGGCGTTGGCCGACGACGGCAAGGTGATCGAGGACCGGCGCGATTACAGCTGAAGGCGGGCTGTGGCGTAAATCCAACTGCGCGCCCATGGCTTTGCGCCAGATGCAGCATAATTGGCGATGTACTTTTTCGAGTAGATCGCCATGCAAGAGTTCAACCTGGCCCGCGCCAAATCCCTCCTCGCCCACGCGGAAGAAATCGTCGATGAAGAAGCGGCCCGGGCGGCCGTGCGTGATGTCGCGGCGGCGCTGAACGACCGCTTCGGCAACGCGGAAGAAGAACACTTCCCGCTGGTACTCGGCGTGATGGGCGGCGCGGTGGTGTTCACCGGCCAGCTGCTGCCGCAGCTGCGCTTTCCGCTGGAATTCGATTACATCCACGTGAGCCGCTACGACGGCAAATGGAAGGTTGTGCCGCGGCCGAATGTGACCGGCCGCACGATCGTCCTGCTCGACGACATCCTGGACGAAGGCGAGACGCTGGCGCAGGTCAAGGCGCGCCTGCTGGAGATGGGCGCGAAGGAAGTGGTGATCGCGGTGTTCGCCGACAAGGCGCACAAGCGCGGCAAGCCGGTGAAGGCCGATATCGTCGGCGTCAGCATTCCGAACCGCTTCGTGGTGGGATTCGGGATGGACGCGGAAGGCTACTGGCGCAACCTGCCGGGCTTGTGGGCACTGCGGCCGGAAGACCTCAAGCCACGCTGACCTCTCGCCTGTCGCTCCTGCGGAGGCAGGAGCCCATACTGAGGCGATTCATGTTCAGCATGGGTTCCTGCCTCCGCAGGAACGACGGTCTAAAAGTTAGCGACTACGACGCGCGCAATTCCTGCACGCGATCGCGAACGTGGATGCCCTCGGCTGGCGGCAACTGTCGCAACGAGTGCATCGTCGCGGCACACGCTCGCGCCACCTCCACACCCTTGACCTTGAAGTGGTCGAAGAAGAACTTCTGATGTTCCTCGGCGGCGTGGAAGTGATGCGGAGTGAGCACAGCGGAGAGCACCGGCACGCCCGTGGCGAGCTGCACTTGCATCATTCCCGAAATGACCGCGTCGGCGACGAATTCATGCCGATAGATTCCGCCGTTGACCACAAGGGCAGCCGCGACGACTGCGCCATATCGGCCGCTATTGGCCAGTCGTTGTGCATGCAGCGGGATCTCGAAGGCGCCGGCGACATCGAAAAAATCGATGTCCGATTCGACGTAGCCCAGCGTGGACATCTCGGCCACGAACGACAATCGGCATTGCTGCACGATGTCGCGATGCCAGCCGGCCTGGATGAACGCAATGCGTGCGTCGACCTTGACTGCGGGAGGTGCTGCGAATGGAAGTTGAGACATTTGATTACTCCTGTTTTTAGAAAATTAAAAAACAGGGCATGTGGATCGAATGGGATCTGCAGGCATGCAGCAGCCATG